>NZ_JBNFOC010000005.1:0-216242 GCF_057364585.1 Microbacterium sp. CFSPD4_SD4 | reverse complement strand
CTCGCCGCCGCCGATGCCGCGAGCGGCGCGGTGCCGACGGCGGACGAGCCTGTGCGTTGGCCGCCAGGGTCGCCGCGGCGAGCGGGCGCCTGACGAGCTGTTCGCTGGAAGGGTATGTGGCGACCGTGTCGGTGGAGGCGGCGTACGCTGGACTCGCTGCCGTCTCCCGCGCTCGTGCCGGGCCACCCGAGGAACCATGACGGCGGCTCTACCCCTCGCCCGCTGTGAACGACCCCTGATAGCGGTGTGTATGGTGTGCTTCGAAGAAAGGACGCCCCTTGGCTGAAGGCAAGAAGCTCGTCATCGTCGAGTCCCCGACGAAGATGCGGTCTATTCAGGGATACCTCGGCGACGGTTACGAGGTGCTCAGCTCCGTCGGCCACATCCGCGATCTCGCCGACAAGAAGGACATCCCGGCCGAGGACAAGAAGGCGTACGGCAAGTACTCCATCGACATCGACAACGGCTTCGACCCTTACTACGTGGTGTCGGACCGCAAGACCAAGACGGTCGCCGAGCTCAAGCGCGCGCTCAAGCACGCGGATGAGGTCCTGCTCGCCACTGATGAGGACCGCGAGGGCGAGGCCATCGCCTGGCACCTGCTGGAGACGCTCAAGCCCAAGGTGCCGGTCAAGCGCATGGTCTTCCACGAGATCACCAAGGACGCGATCCAGGCCGCTGTCGGCAACACCCGTGAACTCGACCACGCCCTCGTCGATGCGCAGGAGACCCGCCGCATCCTCGACCGCCTCTACGGGTGGGACGTCTCGCCCGTGCTCTGGTACAAGGTCAAGACCGGGATCTCGGCCGGCCGCGTGCAGTCCGCCGCGACCCGCCTGATCGTCGACCGTGAGCGCGAGCGCATGGCCTTCGTCTCCGCGGAGTACTGGGACGTCGATGCCGATGCGGCCGCGACCGGCACGTCGTTCCGCATCCGCCTGGTGCGCGTGGACGGCGGCCAGCTCGCCCGCGGCTCCGACTTCGACGACACCGGGAAGCTCAAGAAGGCGGTCGTGGTCCTCGACGAGGCGAAGGCGGCGGCCCTTGCGCGCGCCGTCGACGCCGCCGGGGCGGGAACCGTCACCAAGGTCGAGGCCAAGCCGGGAACCCGCAGCCCCTACGCGCCCTTCACGACCTCCACCATGCAGCAGGAGGCGGGCCGCAAGCTCTCGATGAGCGCGAAGCAGGCGATGAGCGTCGCCCAGCGCCTCTACGAGAAGGGGTACATCACCTATATGCGTACCGACTCCACGGCGCTGAGCACCCAGGCGGTGCAGGCGGCCCGGAGTCAGGCCGTGGCTCTCTACGGCGACAACGCGGTGCCGCTCAAGCCGCGCGTCTACAAGTCGAAGAGCAAGAACGCCCAGGAGGCGCACGAGGCGATCCGCCCGTCGGGGGAGAACTTCCGCACGCCGTCCTCGCTGTCCGGCGAGCTCGACCGCGAGGAGCAGCGGCTGTACGACCTGATCTGGAAGCGCACCGTCGCGAGCCAGATGTCGGACGCCAAGTACGAGACGACGACCGTCACCATCGCGGTCGAGGCGGACGGCCAGACGGCGGAGTTCACCGCCTCCGGCACGGTCTACACGTTCAAGGGCTTCCTCGAGGCGTACGAGGAGGGTCGCGACGAGAAGCGCAGCGACGCCGACGCCGCGGAGAACCAGTCCCTGCCCGCCGTCTCCGTCGGCGACGAGCTGGCCGTGTCCGCCGCGGAGGCGAAGGGTCACCGCACCACGCCGAAGCCGCGCTACACCGAAGCCTCGCTGGTGAAGGTGCTCGAGGAGAAGGGCATCGGTCGCCCCTCGACCTTCGCCACGATCCCGGAGACCATCCTCGATCGCGGGTACGCGGTCAAGCGAGGCCAGGCCCTCGTGCCGACGTGGTTGGCGTTCAGCGTGGTACGTCTGCTCGAGGAGCACTTCGCCGAGCTCGTCGACTACGACTTCACCGCGGCGCTCGAGGACGACCTCGACACCATCGCCCGCGGCGAGCAGAACCGTGTCGAGTGGCTGAAGTCGTTCTACTTCGGCTCCGACTCGCACGTGGGTCTGCGCCAGGTCGTCGACAACCTCGGCGAGATCGACGCCCGCGCGCTGAACTCGACGCGGATCACCGACGCCGCGACGCTGCGCTTCGGCAAGTACGGCCCCTACCTCGAGGTGACGGACCCGAAGGATCCGGAGGCCAAGCCGCGCATCGTCAACGTCCCCGAAGATCTCGCGCCCGACGAGCTCACGGCGGAGAAGGCCCAGGAGCTCATCGACGCGCCGGTCGCCGGCGACCGTGTCCTCGGGGTGAACCCGGAGAACGGCAAGGTCGTCGTCGTCAAGGACGGACGCTTCGGCCCCTACGTGCAGGAGAACGATCCGGTCTCCGACGATGCCGTCGTCGATGAGGCCACCGGCGAGGTCGTCGACCTTCGACAGGCTCAGGCACCCAGCGCGAAGGGGAAGCGCGGCGCGAAGAAGGAAGCCGCGCCCAAGCCCCGCACCGCCTCGCTGTTCCGCTCGATGTCGGTCGAGACGATCGACCTCGACACCGCGCTGCAGCTGCTGAGCCTGCCGCGCGTGGTCGGCGTCGACCCGGAGTCGGGCGACGAGATCACCGCGCAGAACGGGCGCTTCGGTCCGTACCTGAAGAAGGGTGCCGACTCCCGGTCGCTGGAGAGCGAGTCGCAGATCTTCGACGTCACGCTGGAACAGGCGCTGGAGATCTACCAGCAGCCCAAGTACGGCGCCCGCCGGGCGTCGAGCGCGCTGGCGGAGTTCGACGCCGACCCGGTGAGCGGCAAGCCCATCCGTGTGCGCGACGGCCGCTTCGGACCGTACGTCACCGACGGTGAGACGAACGTCACCATCCCGCGCGGACAGACCCCGGACGACATCACGTTCGAGATCGCCGTGCAGATGCTCGCGGACAAGCGCGCCAAGGGTCCGGCACCCAAGCGGGGAGCGGCGAAGAAGGCTCCCGCGAAGAAGGCTCCGGCCAAGAAGGCGCCGGCGAAGAAGACGTCGGCGAAGGCCTCCACGGCGAAGAAGTCCACGGCGGCGAAGACGTCGACCACGTCGGCAGCTCGCTCGGCGGCGGCCAAGAAGGCGGCGGCGACCCGGGCCGCGAACGCGGCGGCGAAGGCGGCAGAGAAGGCGGAGTCGTGACCGCAGGCCCCGGCCTCTGGATCACGCTGGAGGGCGGGGACGGCTCCGGGAAGACGACCCAGTCGAACCTCCTCGCCACCTGGCTCGAGCAGAGCGGTCGGATGGTCGTGCGCACCCGGGAGCCGGGCGGCTCCGAGGTCGGGCAGCTCATCCGAGACATCGTGCTCCACCACCGCGGTGACATCGCGCCGCGCGCGGAGGCGCTGCTCTACGCCGCCGACCGCGCGCACCACGTCGCGACGGTGGTGCGCCCCGCGCTCGCTCGCGGCGAGATCGTGCTGCAGGACCGCTATCTCGACTCCTCGGTGGCGTACCAGGGCGCCGGACGCGTCCTCGACGCCACGGAGATCCGCGACCTCTCACTGTGGGCTGCGGAGGGTGCTCTTCCGGATCTCACCGTGCTCCTCGATCTCGATCCGGGCACGGCGCGCACGCGCCTCGACTCGGCCGACAAGCCGTTCGACCGGCTGGAGGCCGAGAAGGAGGCCTTCCACGCCCGGGTGCGCGACGCCTACCTCGAACTGGCCCGTGCGGAGCCCGCCCGGTTCCTCGTGATCGACGCCGCGGCGTCGCCCGAGCGCATCGCCGATCGCATCCGCGCCCGCGTCTCGGCGCTCTTCGACTGATCCTCCACAGAGAGGGCTTCGTCCGACGGGACGCACGGCCCGTCAGCGGGTGGTGGGAGCGTCGGCGGTCCCGATTAGGCTGAGTGCATGCCCTCGACCCTCGCCCCGCCGTTTCCCTGGGCCGATGTCTGGGGGCAGGAGGCCGCCGTCGAGACGTTGCGCGCCGCCTCGGCCGATCCGGCCGCGCTCTCGCACGCCTGGTTGATCACGGGCCCTCCGGGATCAGGACGCTCGACGCTCGCCTATGCCTTCGCCGCAGCGCTCATCGCCGAGGGGCCCGACGACGAGGCCACGATGCGCCAGGTCCTCGCCGGCACCCACCCCGATGTGACGGCGCTGCGCACCGACAAGGTGATCATCACCATCGCCGAAGCACGGGCCCTCGTCGAGCGCTCCTACTTCGCCCCGTCCGCCGGTCGCTACCGGGTCATCGTCGTCGAAGACGCCGACCGGATGGTCGAGCGCACGTCCAACGTGCTGCTCAAGGCGCTGGAGGAGCCGCCGGAGCAGACCGTATGGATCCTCTGCGCGCCGAGTGAGGCCGACCTCCTCCCGACCATCCGGTCACGCGTGCGGTCGCTCCGACTCCGCGAACCCGACGTGGCGGACGTGTCCCGCCTCATCAGCCTTCGCACGGGGGTGGACGAGGCCGTCGCCGAGCAGGCCGCCCGACACGCGCAGCGCCACATCGGCATGGCCCAGCGACTCGCCACCGACGACGCCGCCCGGCGACGCCGCGACGAGACGCTCCGCGCCGTGATGGGCGTGCGTGGGGTCAACGACGCGGTCGAGGTCGCGGGGCGCATCATCCAGGCGGCGACGGAAGACGCCAAGGCACTTACGGCCGAGCGGGATGCGGCGGAACGCGCCGCGCTCCTGCGCACCGTCGGGGTCGCCGAGGGGCAGGCCGTGCCTCCGGCGCTGCGGGCCCAGGTGTCCGCGCTGGAGGACGAACAGAAGAAGCGGGCGACGCGGAGTCTGCGGGACGGCATCGACCGCGTCCTCACGGATCTGCAGTCGCTCTTCCGCGATGTCGTGATGCTGCAGTACGGCCGCGGTGACGATCTCATCAATCGCGAGCTGCACGCCGAGCTGGCCGCCCTCGCCGCCGCCTGGAGCGTCGAGCGTACGCTCGTCGTGCTCGACCACCTGGCCGAGACCCGTGAGGCGCTGGAGCGCAACGTCGCCCCGCTGCTCGCACTCGAGAGTTTGCTCGTGACCGTCACGAGCGGGAGGAAACCGTGAAGACTCGATCCCTGCCCCGCCTCCGTCGCTCCGCGGCGCTCATCGCCGGTCTGGCCGCCGCCTCGGTCGTGCTCTCCGGGTGCCTCTACGCCATGATCCCGGAGCAGTCCTCGAAGCCGGCCGTGGAGAAGGCCCCGGACACCGAGGGTGTCGCGGAAGATCTGCTTCCCTTCTACTCCCAGGGGCTGGACTGGACCGAGTGCGGTCCGGGCTTCGACTGCACGACCGTCACCGCGCCGCTCCACTGGGAAGACCCGGGAGCGGGAGAGATCGAGCTCGCCGTCGTGCGGCATCGGGCCGAGGGCGAGGCGATCGGCTCGCTGCTCACGAACCCCGGTGGCCCCGGTTCCAGCGGCGTCGACCTCATCCAGGGAAGCCTCGACTACGCGGTGGGTCCGGCGCTCATCGAGAACTACGACGTCATCGGCTTCGACCCGCGCGGGTCGGCGCCTCCACCGCCGTCACCTGCTACGACGCGAAGGAGATGGACGAGTACCTCTACGGCATCCCTTCGGCGCCGCGGGGCACCCCGGAGTGGGAGACCGAGCTGCTCGATTCCGCCCGCGGCTTCGGAGAGGCGTGCGACGCCAACAGCGGGGGCATCCTCCCGTACATCACGACCGTGAACGCCGCCCGCGACATGGACCTCCTCCGCGCCGTCCTGGGCGACAAGGAGCTCAACTACCTCGGGTACTCTTACGGCACGTTCCTCGGGGCGACCTACGCCAAGCTCTACCCGGAGAAGGCCGGGCGGCTCGTGCTCGACGGGGCGATCGATCCCTCCGTCCCCGGCCTCGAGGTCGGCGCCACGCAGGCGCTGGGCTTCGAGTCGGCCCTGCGGGCCTACATGCAGAACTGCCTCGACTCCGGCTCGTGCCCCTTCAGCGGGACGGTCGACGAGGCGATGGCCGATCTCGGCGCCCTGCTCGCGAGCGCGGACCGCACGCCGTTGAAGAACGGCGACGGCCGGCTCATGGGCGCCGACGCCCTGATGACGGCGATCATCGCGGCGCTGTACTCGGAGGACAGCTGGGAGATCCTCACCCAGGCCCTGGACGAGGCGCTGCAGGGCGACCCGTCGACGGCCTTCCGCCTCGCCGACTTCTACAACGGCCGGGAGAACGGCACCTACATCGACAACTCGACCGAGGCCTTCCGCGCGTACAACTGCATGGACTACCCGGTCGAGGACGACCCTGCGGCCGAGGCGGCCACGGAGAAGAAGATCGCGGAGGGGGCGCCGACCATCGCTCCGTACTGGTCGGGACCCGACCCGTGCGAGGTGTGGCCGTATCCGCCCACCGGCACCCGCGAGAAGATCACGGCGGAAGGCGCGGGTCCCATCGTCGTCGTCGGCACGACCAACGATCCCGCGACCCCGTACGAGTGGTCGGAGTCGCTCGCCGACCAGCTCTCCGAGGGCGTCCTCATCACCCGCGTGGGGGAGGGCCACACCGGTTACAACAAGGGCAACGTCTGCGTCGACGAGGCGGTGGAGGCGTTCCTCCTCGAAGACGTGGTGCCGGAAGACGGCCTGCGCTGCGAGTGAGAGAGCCTCGATTCGCGAGCGAGCGCGAGACAGGGTAATATCGGTGATCGCGCCGCTCACGCGTCGCACGCCGCTTTAGCTCAGTCGGCAGAGCATTTCACTCGTAATGAAAAGGTCGTCAGTTCGATTCTGACAAGCGGCTCAGGAAAGCCCCCGGAACCCTCGTGGTCCCGGGGGTTTCCTCGTCTCCGGGCCCGGCCGCGGGGCGTACGCTCGGAGCATGAGCAGAGCGCTTCTCATCGTCGACGTGCAGAACGACTTCACCGAGGGCGGTGCCCTCGCGGTTGCGGGCGGTGACGCGGTGGCCGCCGCCGTCTCCGCCTACCTCGCGTCCCACGCCGACGACTACGAGGTCGTCGTGGCCTCCCGGGACTGGCACGATCCCGACGGCGACAACGGCGGCCACTTCTCCACGACCCCGGACTACACCGACTCCTGGCCCGTGCACTGCGTCGCCGGCACGGCCGGAGCCGACTACGACCCGCTGCTCGTGACCGACGGCGTCACCCATCACGTGCGCAAGGGGCAGGGCCGTCCGGCCTACTCGATGTTCGAGGGGGTGACCGACGACGGGGCGACGGTCGCCGCGGTGCTGAGCGCGGCCGGCGTCGTGACGGCCGACGTCGTCGGCATCGCCACGGACCACTGCGTCCGTGCTTCCGCACTCGATGCGATCGCCCACGGCGTCCACGTCCGCGTCCTCACCGACCTGGTCGCCGGAGTCGCGCCCGAACCCAGTGCCGCGGCCCTCGCCGAGCTCGCGCACGCCGGTGCCGAGCTCCTCGAGAGCTCGGAGGCGTGAGCCGCAGCGTCCTCCTCCTCCGCGCGGTCAACGTCAGCGGACGCAGCCGCGTGCCGATGGCGCGGTTGCGGGAGGTGCTCGCCGCCGCGACCGACCTGGAGGACGTCTCCACCTACATCGCGAGCGGCAACATCCTCTGCGCGACGCCGCGGGAACCCGCGGCTGCCTGCGCGTCGGTCCGTGCGCTCATCGCGGCGGAGTTCGGCGTCGACACTCCGGTGATCCACCGCACGCACACCGAGCTCGCCGAGTCCGAAGCGGCCCAGCCCTTCCCGGAGGGGGAGCTGAAGCTCGTGCACGCGATGTTCCTCGAGGGCGCTCCCGCCGCGGGCGCCCTCGAGGCCCTGCACGAGCGCCTGGTGCCGGGGGAGCGTCTCGCCCTGGTCGGACACGATCTGTGGATCGACTACGCCCCCGGCGGGGTGCACACGACGAAGCTCACGAAGGCCGTGCTGGACCGGGCGCTCGGGGTTCCCGGTACGGCGCGCAACCTCCGCACCGTGCGGAAGCTCATCGCGCTGACGGCGTGACCACGGCCCGGCTCAGCGCGGTCGGCGGCATCGGGGCATGCGTGGCCAGGTCGACCCGGCGGGAGTCGCAGCCCGCGCACCGGACGTAGACGACGACGCCCTCGCTGGTGGGGTGACGCGACTCCACGAGCCAGGCGTGCTCGTGGGTGTCGGCGGCGGAGGCGAGCCGGGGGATCGGGAGGGTGTCGGAGGAGGTCATGGGACCAGCGTGATGTAATGGTCTTATGCATCTCAACCCTTACGGTGAGTACGCGGTGCTCCTCGCGGCCTCCCTCGCGAACGACTGGCCGGCCGATCGCGCGGGCATCGAGGAGCGGTCGCTCGCGCTCGGGATGACGCAGACGTTTCCGCCGGCCCCCGACGACCACGCGCAGGTGCGCGCCGTGATCGACGACTGGCTGGCCATCGTGGATGAGCCGGACCCCGATGCGCGGGCCGCCCTGCTCAACGATCAGCTCGCCACCGCAGGTGCCTATCCGCGGCTCACCAATCACGATGACGAGGGCTGGCACCTGCACTACCGGGACGACGTGCGCTCGCTGCCCTTCGTGCTGCGCGCGATCATCAACCTCGGCACGGCGCTGCACCTCGTGACCAGGGGGATGAACCGACTCGGGCGCTGTGACGCGCCGCCGTGCACCAACGTCGTCGCGGACGTGACGCGCAACGGCCGCCAGCGGTTCTGCTCCGTGAGGTGCGCGAACCGGGCGGCCGTGCGGCGCCATCGGGCGCGGGTCAGCTGAGGGTCAGGCGGTCTGCCCTGCGTGCTTGCCCTCGCCGATCTCCTCGACGAGCTTGGCGTTGAATGCCGGGAGGTCATCGGGGGTGCGGCTCGACACGAGACCCTCGTCGACCACGACCTCCTCGTCCACCCAGCTCGCGCCGGCGTTGCGGAGGTCGGTCTTCAGGCTCGGGTAGCTCGTGATGGTCCGCCCGTCGACGACACCGGCCTCGATGAGGATCCAGGCGCCGTGGCAGATCACGCCCACGGGCTTGTGCTGCTCGAAGAACGCGCGGGCCAGGTCGATGGAGGCCTGATCCATGCGGAGGTGGTCGGCGTTCACCACGCCGCCGGGCAGCACGAGTGCATCGAACTGGTCGGCGCTGGCGTCCGCGGCCTTCAGGTCGACGGCCTGTTCGTGACCGTTCTTGCCGGTGATCGCCGCTCCGTCCGGGGCGATGAGCGTGGCGCTCGCGCCTTCCGTCGTCACCGCCTCCCAGGGGCTCGTGAGCTCGCTGTCCTCGAAGCCGTCCGTCGCCAGGAATGCCACGCGGTTTCCGGTGAGAGTCATGGTCCGTCCTTTCGGTGGGAAGTCGCCCTGTTCCGGGGACTCCTCGACCCTCTCCCACCGCATCAGACCTCGCCAGGGGGTGGCCAGCCGTCGGCGAGGGTGATACAGCACAGCCGCGTCGGCGCGGGGCGGCGCGGTCGACTCGATACGATCCAGACATGCGCCTCCGTCCTGCTCTCCTCCTCCTGCCGGTGCTGGTCGTGCTCGCGGGCTGCACACCCGCTCCGGAACCGACGCCGACCGCGACGTCCAGCGCCTCGGCGACGCCGTCGTCCTCGCCCGCCCCGACCACGGCCCCGACGCCCACGGAAACGTCTTCGCCCCCGGCCGCCGGCACCTTCGCGAAGGGGCAGCTCGTGTCGCTCTGCACCGAGAAGATCCGCTCGATCTCGCCGGATGCGACGTTCTTCGCCGACATGGCGACCACGGAGTGGCTGGAGGAGTCGGCGGTGTGGTTCGTGGCCGTCCCGGAGACGATCGACGGTCAGGACAACGTCGCCGTCTGCGGCATCGGGGGAAGCCCGGAGGCGCCGGACTTCGTGATGCACGGCGAGTCGCTGCCGGACGGCGTCGCGGGGATCCGCGACGACCTGCTCGCCGGGAACGTCGGCGGCGACGACTGAGGATGCGGTGGGCCCCGTGGGGCTCGAACCCACGACCCGCGGATTAAAAGTCCGATGCTCTGCCAACTGAGCTAGAGGCCCGTGCTCCCAGTCTAGGGGGCGCACGACGAGGGGCCGTCGGCGCCACAGCCGCCGACGGCCCCTTCACCTGCCCCGTGTCCCTCCTGACAACAGGGGAGGCCGTGTGCCGGTCGGGTCGCCGGCACCGTCCCTGGCTTACTCAGCCGGGGGCATCAGGACCGAGTCGATGAGGTACACGGTCGCGTTCGCGGTCTGCACGCCGCCGCAGATGACGTTGGCGTCGTTGACCATCCACTCGTCACCGCTGCCGGTCACCTCGAGGTCGGCGCCCTGGACGGTGGTGTGCATGCCCTCGATGTCGGACGGCTCGATCTGGCCGGGGACCACGTGGTACGTGAGGATCGAGGTCAGCAGGTCGCTGTCGGTCTTCAGCGTCTCGATGGTCGCGGGGTCGATCTTCGCGAAGGCGTCGTCGACCGGCGCGAACACGGTGAACTCGTCGCCGTTGAGCGTGTCGACGAGGTTCACGTCGGGGTTCAGCTCACCGCTCACCGCCGACACGAGCGTCGTCAGCATGGGGTTGTTCGAGGCGGCGACCGCCACCGGGTCCTGGGACATGCCCTGGATGGAACCGGCGCCGTCCGGGACCTCTTCCGCGTACGCCGCGCAGCCCGGGCCGACGAGGTTCGCCGCGGGGTCCATCTCCATCGGCGTCGACTCCGACGTCTCCGGAGTCGTCGGCTCCGACGACTCCTCCGTGCTCGTTCCGCTGCCCATGGAACATGCCGAGAGCAGGAATGCGCTCGCCAGACCCAGGGTGACTGCTGCGGTGACCTTCTTCTTGGTGCTGAACATGTCGAGCTCCTTCGAAACTCCGGCCACGGCCTCTCCGTGGCGTCGAGGGCTGTTCGGAAGCCTCTGCGGATCGGATGGGAGGAATTTCGAGATTCTCCGAAATCGGATCCGATCCAATCCGCTGCGGGGGGTCGGCGCGAACAGCACCCGACAGAGACGAGGACCTCATGGACCTGATCATCATCGGCCTGCTCGGCGGGCTCATCACCGGCATCTCGCCGTGCATCCTGCCCGTGCTCCCGGTGATCTTCCTCACCGGCGGTGCCCAGTCGGCGTCCTACGAGGGGGAGGCGGTGCCGGCGAAGCGCAGCCGCCCCTACTTCGTCATTGCCGGCCTCGTGCTGAGCTTCACGCTCGTGACGCTCGCCGGGTCGCTCCTGCTGGGCTTGCTGAACCTGCCGCAGGACATCATCCGCTGGGTCGGCATCGCCGTGCTGGTCGTCATCGGGGTGGGACTCATCGTGCCGCGGTTCCAGCACATCCTGGAGCGGCCGTTCCAGCGCTTCGGACAGCGCGAGGTGAAGAACCGCGGCAACGGCTTCGGCGTCGGCCTCGCTCTCGGGGCCGTGTTCGTCCCGTGCGCGGGCCCGGTCCTCGCGGCCATCATCGTCGCCGGCTCCACGGGGCAGATCGGCGTGGGCACCGTGCTCCTCACCGTCTCCTTCGCCATCGGCGTCGCGGTGCCCCTGCTGGTCTTCGCGCTCGCGGGACGCAGCGTCATCGAGCGCATCCGCGCCTTCCGGACGAAGGAGCGCGCGCTGCGGATCGCCGCCGGCGTGGCGATGATCGCCCTCGCCGTGGGACTCGTCTTCAACGTGCCGCAGGCGCTGCAGCGTCTGCTCCCGGACTACACCGCGCCGCTGCAGGAGCAGATCGCCGACTCCGAGCAGGTGCAGGACGCCCTCGACCTCGGCGGCCTGGTGAACGAGGAGAACAAGGACCTCGACAAGTGCACGAACGGCGCGACCGAGCTGGAGTCCTGCGGGACGGCGCCCTCCATCAAGGGGATCCAGCAGTGGCTCAACACCCCGGACGGGGAGGCGATCGACCTGAAAGACCTGCGCGGACAGGTGGTCCTCATCGACTTCTGGGCGTACTCCTGCATCAACTGCCAGCGCTCCATCCCGCACGTCGTGGCCTGGGACGAGGCCTACCGGGACGCGGGGCTGCAGGTGATCGGCATCCACTCGCCCGAGTATGCGTTCGAGAAGGATCCGGGGAACGTCGCGGCGGGCGCGCGCGACTTCGGCATCGAGTACCCGGTCGCTCTCGACAACACCCTCTCCACCTGGACCAACTACCGCAACCGGTACTGGCCCGCGCACTACCTCATCGACGCGGAGGGGACCGTCCGCCACATCTCCTTCGGCGAGGGCAACTACGCCGCCACCGAGGCGATGATCCGGGAGCTGCTGCAGGACGCCGACCCCGACGTCGAGCTGCCCGCCGCCACGGACGTGAAGGACGAGACCCCTGAGGTGGGAGCCACGACCCGGGAGACCTTCCTCGGCTCCTCGAAGGACGTCAACTACGGCGGCGGCGACGAGTACCGCCGCGGCGACGGCAGCTTCCGCTTCCCCGATGACCAGCCCGACGACAGCTTCGCGCTGGACGGCGACTGGACCGTGGACACGCAGTACGTCACGCCGACCGCTGAGGACGCGCGGATCCGGCTGCAGTATCGCGCGGCCGAGGTGCGCATGGTCGTCGCGGGGTCGGGCGAGGTGGTGGTCACCGACGCCGACGGGAACGCGCAGACGATCCGGATCGACGGGACGCCACGCTCCTACGGCCTGCTCGAGCAGGACGACATCGAGAAGGGCACGTTCACGCTCGAGGTCCCCACCGGCGTCGAGGTGTATTCGTTCACATTCGGGTGACGTCTGCACGGGAAGAGGGAGGAGATACGGCATGCTTATGGAGATGGTCATCGATGGGATGGACGTCCCCGAGGACGGGACGGCGCCGCAGGATGCTGTCGCCGACCTCCTCGTCCGCGTCGCCTCCGGTGATCAGGCTGCCTTCGCCACGCTGTACGACTCCCTCTCCTCCCGTGTGTTCGGCCTCATCCTGCGCGTCCTCGTGAACCGCGCGCAGAGCGAGGAAGTGCTGCAGGAGGTGTTCCTCGAGATCTGGCAATCCGCTTCCCGGTTCGCTCCGAACAAGGGACAGGGACGAACCTGGGTGATGACCATCGCGCATCGCCGGGCCGTGGATCGGGTGCGGGCTTCGCAGTCGAGTGCGGACCGGGACGTACGCGCGGGCTTCAAGGACCTCGGCGTCGCGCACGACAGCGTGGCGGAACGGGTGGAGCTGGGGATCGAGGGAGAGCGGGTCGTCGCGGCGCTGGCGGGGCTTCCGGAGGCGCAGCGGGAGGCGCTCGTCCTCGCCTACTACGGCGGTTACAGTCAGAACGAGATCGCGGCGCTCGTGGGAGCACCGCTGGGCACGATCAAGACACGGATGAGAGACGGGCTGACCCGGCTCCGCACGGCGATGGGGGTGACGGCATGAACGAGAAGGACTTCGCGGAACTCGCGGCAGGTGCCGCGCTCCACGCGCTCTCGGCGGACGACGAGCGCCGGTACCGCCGTGCCCTCGCCGAGCACCCGGAGTGGGCGGCGCAGGACGACACCGACGCCCAGACGGCCGCTCTCCTCGCCGACGGCGTGGCCCCGGTCGCTCCGCCCGCCGGCATCCGTGCGGCTCTGCTCGCGCAGATCGCCCAGACTCCGCAGGGCGGCGCCGCGGAATCCTCGTCCGACTCGGGCGAGCCCGACGGACCCGCGGACGAGAGCCCTGCCTCCGGTGCCGCCGCTCCCGCTCCGGCTCGCCGCTGGACCCGGCTCGCTTTCGCGCTCGCCGCATGCCTCGCGCTCCTCGTGGGCGTCGGGATCGGTGCGGTCGCTCTGAACGACCAGCTGAACCGCCCGGCGAGTGTCGTCGCGCTGCAGGAGATCGAATCCGCGGGCGACGCGCAGACGGCGACGGTCGAGCTCGACGACGGCGCGACGGCGACGGCGCACTGGTCGGGCTCGGTCGGCAAGGCCGTGCTCGTCACGGACGGACTGCCCGAGGTAGCGGACGGCAAGACCTATGAGCTGTGGTTCGTGCGCGGGGAGGATCCCATCGCCGCGGGTGTGTTCGACGTCGACGACGGAGAGGCCACCGCGCTCCTCGAGGGCGAGATGCAGGCGGGCGACGCCATCGCGGTCACGGTCGAGCAGGAGGGCGGATCGCCGTCCGGGCTGCCCACGACCGACCCGGTGATCGTCATCCCGACGGCCTGAGCGTCGGAGGCGGGGCGTACCCTGGAGGGATGCCCGAGCAGCACCACCGCCCCGTGCGTCGTCCGACGAGCGCGTTCGACAACATCGTCGGCGCCCATGATCCCGCCGAGGAGACGCGTGTCGCACACGCCACCGCCTCCGCGCTGCTGACCCGCGTCCGCGAGGACGAGAGCGGGGCGAGCGTCGAGCGGCTGATCGCCTTCACGAGCGAGCACGGCATCGACGAGATCGCGGAGCTGTGGTCGAAGGCGCCGTCGCGCACCCTCCCCGGGTCGCTGTGGCGGCTGTACGTGCTCCAGCTCGCGATCCACGGCGATCCGCGCACCGCGGCCCTTCTCTACGACCGGGGACGGGTCGAGCTGCCGTCGGCCGACGCCGTGGTCGCCGGGGCGCCCGTGCCGGCGAGCCCGGACGAGCTCGTCGCGCTCATCGACACGATCCTGCGCGGCGCCTTCCGCGGCGACTTCGCCGTGGCGCTGGAGCGGGCGGCGGCGTTCTGCCGCGTCCAGGCCTCGGGGGCGACGCACACCGCCGACGACTACGAGCCCACGGAGCCCGCCCGGGCGAGCGAGCTCACCACGCGGGCGCTGCGGCTGAGCAGCTATGCCCAGGACCTCGCGGCGTCGGCGGCCCTGTGGCGCACCGGCGCCCTGGCCTGAGTCCGAGCGGGCGGGACGGCGTCCGGACAGAGAAAGACCGGGCCGCAAGAACGCCTCTCGGCGGAAGGCCGCTCGCAGCGGCGAAAATTGGAGCCCGGGGTTATGCGGCCCGGCCACTCCAGTGTAACGCGAGGACGCGGTGGGTATTCCCGGCGGCCTAGGCTCGGTGACATGACCCGTCGCTTCGCCCTCATGATCGATCCCGTCGCCGCCGACGAGCAGCGTGCCGACTACGCCGACACGTTCACGCAGGTGGACGCCGCGGCCCCCGCCCTCAGTGTCGGCGAGCTGAGCACGCAACGGGGCGACGGCGTGTTCGAGTCCATCGGCGTGATCGACAGACATGCGCAGGAGGTCGTCCCGCATCTGGAACGCCTTGCGCACTCGGCGCGACTCTGCGACCTCCCGGTGCCGAACCAGGAGCAGTGGCGGCAGGCGATCCAGCAGGCCGCCGCACAGCTCGACGCGGGGGAGTCGGTCATCAAACTGATCCTCAGTCGCGGCGTCGAGCACGGGCCGACGCCGACCGCCTGGGTCACGGCGGCTCCGGCGGCGGACTTCGCGGCGGTACGGCGGAACGGCGTCAAAGTCGTCACCCTCGACCGCGGATACGACCTCGGCGCGGCAGAACGGGCGCCCTGGCTGCTGCTCGGAGCGAAGACGCTGTCCTACGCCGTGAACATGGCGGCCCTGCGCGAGGCCAAGCGCCGCGGAGCCGACGACGCGATCTTCCTGTCGAGCGACGGCTTCGTGCTGGAGGCTCCGACGGCCTCCCTCATCCTGCGCTTCGGCGACCGCTTCACGACCCCGGCCCCGAATGGCGGGATCCTGCATGGCACCACGCAGCTCAGCGTCTACGACCACCTTCTCGCGCGGGGCTTCGAGGTGGGGTACGACCGCATCCCCGCCGCCGATCTGACGCGGGCCGACGCCGCATGGCTCGTGTCGAGCGTGCGTCTCGCGACCGCCATCACCGCGATCGACGGCACGCCGGTCCCCGTCGACACCTCCCTCACGGACGACCTCAACGCCTACCTCCTCTCCCCGCGCGACTGAGTCCTCCGGGTCCCCGGGCACGACTTCGGAGATGCCGGACGACACGCCGTGGGCCGCGCCCCGACACCGGCGTGTCGTCGACGATCTCCGAAGCTGTGCCCGGCACAGGCGGGATCAGGGGCGGCGGCGCATGGTCTCGACGATGGCGCGCTCGACGAGGGGCCAATCGTGCAGGACCATCGCGTAGTCGAAGCGGAGCGTGGCGTGGCCCCAGCCGGCGGCGGTCGCATCGCGGACCAGATCGCGGTGGCGGAGAGAGCTCTCCTCGTGGTTGGCGCGTCCGTCCGTCTCGACGATGAGCCAGTCATCGATGAGGAGGTCCACCCGGCCCGTCCCGACCACGCCGACCTGCGTCCGCACGCGCCACCCGTAGCGTCGGATCCTCAGCCGCACCAAGGATTCCAGGCCGCTGTCGGCATCGGCCCGCGAGAAGGCGATGAGGTCGCGCCCCTCGGGCCCGAGCCGGTCACCGAGACGGCGCAGCCCGACCGCATCTATGAGTCCGAGCCGCCGGGCCGACTCCAGAGCGACGAAGAACGCCTCCGCCCCGCGGCAGCCGTAGATCTGCCGGAGTACGAGGGGCACCCCCGGCTGCTCGAAGGCACTGCCCGATGTCGCCGCATCCCAATGCGTCACGCAGTCGCAGTCCTCGTGGGGATACTGATGGCGGTCGTGGTGCATCCAGACGTGCAGAGCCGGCTCGTCGAGCACCCAGATCCCGAGGTGCCGCGCCGCGGACTCGCAGCCGAGGACCCCGCCGTGAGCGGCGGCGGTCACGACCTCCCCGCACGCGGAGGCCGTCGCGTAGACCCCGCGCCGGACCCGGATGAGGGCGCCGCCGCGCACCTGACGCTCGATCTGCCGTCGTCCGTACCGGGCGCGGAGCGCGGCATACGGCCACACCTGCGTCCCTGGCCCCGTGCACATCCCGCCATCATTCGCGCCGCCTCGCCCTCACTGGCCGCGACCCGACTCGGTAGCCCGCCGTCTGTGGACGACCCTCCCCACTCGCGATCCGTGCAGGAGTCACGACCCGTGCGCAGCTTCGGAGATCGAAAGAGACACGCCGGGGCGGGAGGCCAGGCGACGGCGTGTCGCCGAACATCTCCGAAGTTGTGCCCGGGGGTAGGGGGGATGGGGGTGGGGACGGGGGACGGGGGACGGGTCAGCCGAAGCGGCCGGAGACGTAGTCCTCCGTGGCCTGCACGGACGGGGTGGTGAAGATGTTCGTCGTGTCGTCGTACTCGATGAGCTTCCCGGGCTTGCCGGTGCCGGCGATGTTGAAGAACGCGGTCTTGTCGGAGACCCGGCTCGCCTGCTGCATGTTGTGCGTCACGATGACGATCGTGAACTCGTTCTTGAGCTCGCCGATCAGCTCCTCGATCGCGTAGGTCGAGATGGGGTCGAGGGCGGAGCACGGCTCGTCCATCAACAGCACCTCCGGGGAGACGGCGATCGCGCGGGCGATGCAGAGACGCTGCTGCTGGCCGCCCGAGAGCCCGGAACCAGGACGGTCGAGGCGGTCCTTGACCTCGTTCCACAGGTTCGCGCCGGTGAGGGACTTCTCGACGAGGTCGTCCTGCTCGCTCTTCGACATGCGCTTGTTGTTGAGCTTCACGCCGGCGAGCACGTTCTCCTTGATCGACATCGTGGGGAACGGGTTCGGCCGCTGGAACACCATGCCGACCTGGCGACGCACGAGCACCGGGTCGACGCCGGCACCGTAGAGGTCCTTGCCGTCGAGCAGCACCTCACCCTCGACGCGGGCACCGGGGATGACCTCGTGCATACGGTTCAGGGTGCGGAGGAAGGTGGACTTGCCGCAGCCCGACGGGCCGATGAAGGCCGTGACGCTGCGCGGCTGGATGTCGAGGGAGACGCCTTCGACCGCGAGGAAGTTGCCGTAGTAGACGTTGAGGTCGTTGACTTCGATGCTCTTGGACACGTGGATTCCTATTCTGAGTGGTCGGGCGCTCAGCGGCCGTTGACCTTCGGGGCGAACAGCTTCGCGATCAGGCGGGCGAGCAGGTTCAGCACCATGACGATGAGGATGAGGGTGAGGGCGGCGGCCCAGGCGCGCGCGACGGCGGCGTCCGGGCTCGTGCCCTGGTTCATGTACTGGTTGTAGGCGAACACCGGGAGGGTCATCATCTGGCCGTCGAAGATGTTCGTGTT
Source organism: Microbacterium sp. CFSPD4_SD4 (assembly GCF_057364585.1). NCBI lineage: Bacteria > Bacillati > Actinomycetota > Actinomycetes > Micrococcales > Microbacteriaceae > Microbacterium > Microbacterium sp. CFSPD4_SD4. The sequence goes on along the minus strand of NZ_JBNFOC010000005.1, from coordinate 198,364 downwards.
GAGGCTCTGCGTGAAGCCGGCGGTGAGCAGCAGCGGGGCGGTCTCGCCGATCACGCGGGAGATGGCGAGCATGACCGAGGTCATGATGCCGGCGATCGAGGTGGGCAGGACGACCTTGAGGATCGTGAGCCACTTCGGCACGCCCAGGGCGTAGGAGGCCTCGCGCAGCTCGTTCGGGACGATCCGGAGCAGCTCCTCGCTGCCGCGCACCACGACAGGCGTCATCAGCACGGCGAGGGCGAGCGCGCCCATGAAGCCCATCGAGATCCCGGGACGGATCAGGAGGGCGAACACCGCGTAGATGAACAGACCGGCGACGATCGAGGGGATGCCCGTCATCACGTCGACGAAGAACGTGATGGCCTTGGCGATCTTGCCGCGGCCGTACTCGACGAGGTAGATCGAGGTCATCAGACCGACCGGCACGGAGATGATCGTGGCCGTCAGCGTGATGAGGACCGTGCCCCAGATGGCGTGCACGATACCGCCGCCGTCGCCGACGACGTTGCGCATCGAGTAGGTGAAGAACTCGGCGTCGAAGCGCTCGAGGCCGTTCGCCACCACGGTCCACAGCAGGGAGATCAGCGGCAGCAGGGCGATGAGGAAGGCCGTGGCGACGAGGGCCGTCATCAGGCGGTCGACGGCCTTGCGACGGCTCTCGGCGATGGAGGAGATCACCGTGATGATCACCATGTAGAGCAGGATGCCGACGACGACGGTGCCCGCGATGTTGAAGTCGGCGAGCGGGGTGTCCGAGCCGGCGGCGGCGACACCGAAGACGGCGACGGACACGACGAACGAGACGCCGAGGAGGGCCCACGGAGCCCACTTCGGCAGGCGGCCGGAGGTGAGAGCGGTGGTGCTCGCGGCGGGCGGAGCGCTGGTGAGGACGGTCATGTCAGTTCGCTCCCGAGAACTCGGCGCGGCGGGCGACGATCCAGCGCGCCAGCGCGTTGACCGCGAAGGTCACGACGAAGAGGATGAGGCCGGTCGCGATCAGCGTGTTCACACCGGTGCCGTGCGCCTCCGGGAAGGCGAGGGCGATGTTCGCGGGGATCGGCGTGGGGTTCGTGGCGGTGAGCACGAGGAAGCTGACGACCGCCGAGGGGGAGAGCACCATCGTCACGGCCATCGTCTCGCCGAGCGCGCGGCCGAGGGCCAGCATCGCCGCCGACACCATGCCGCCGCGGGCGAAGGGGAGGACGGCCATGCGGACCATCTCCCAGCGCGTGGAGCCGAGGGCGAGGGCCGCCTCCTCGTGGAGCTTCGGGGTCTGCAGGAAGACCTCGCGGCAGATGGCGGTCATGATCGGGATGCACATCACAGCGAGGACGAGGGCGGCGGTGAGGATGGTCTTGCCCGTCGCGGAGACCTGACCGCCGAAGAACGGCACCCACGAGGCGTTCTCGTTGAGCCACACGTAGATCGGCTGGAGCATGGGGGCGAGCACGAGGCCGCCCCAGAGGCCGAACACCACGGAGGGCACCGCGGCGAGCAGGTCGATGATGTAGCCGAGGAACGACGCGAGCCGGCGGTGGGCGTAGTGCGAGATGAAGAGCGCGATGCCGATGGCGATGGGGGCGGCGATCAGCAGGGCGATGAACGAGGCCCAGAGGGTGCCGAAGACGAGCGGCCAGACGTACACCCAGAACGACTCGCCCCGGAGGATGTGGTTGTCGGTGGTGTCGAGCTGGAACGCCGGAAGGCTCTGGATGATGAGGAAGGCGGCGACGAGCGCCAGCACGATCAGGATGATGATGCCGGCGGCCAGCGCGGTGCCGGAGAAGACCCGGTCGCCGAGGCGCTGCTTGGCCTTGATCGGTGTGGGCGGCGCCGGTGTCGGTGCCGGTGCCGTTGTCGGCTCCTGCGCGGTCGTGCTCATGATCTCCCTGTTTCGGGCCGGGTGGAGATGGATCGGGTGCTGACCTGGCGGAGCCCCCGCGCCCGCTCGGGGACGCGGGGGCACCGTCGTCAGTGGATCGGCAGGATCAGCCGACCTGGATGAGGTCGATCGCGGCCTGGACCTGCTCGCGCAGGCCGTCCGAGATCGGGGCGCTGCCGGCGTTCTCGGCGGCGGCGTCCTGGCCCTCGGCGCTCGCGATGTACGTGAAGTACTCCTTCACGAGCTCCGCGACGTTGCTGTCCTCGTACTGCTCGCAGCCGATGAGGTAGCTGACCAGGGCGATCGGGTAGGCGCCGTCCGCGGCGGCGGCCGGGTCGACGTCGAAGACGAGGTCGCCCTCGCCGCGGCCCTCGGCGAGCGGCGAGCCCTCGACGAGCTTCGCGGCGGCCTCGGCCGAGTAGGAGACGAAGTCCTCGCCGACGCCCACGGCGACCTGGCCGAGGCCGTCCGCCTGCGAGGCGTCGAGGAAGCCGATCGCGCCGTTGCCGGCGGTGAGGGCCTGCTTCACACCCGAGGTGCCCTGAGCGGCCTCGCCACCCTGGATCGGCCACTCGTCGGAGACCTCGTAGGTCCAGACGTCGGGGGCCGTCGCGCTGAGGTACTTGGCGAAGGTCTCCTGTGTGCCCGAGGGGTCGGAGCGGTGCACCGGCGAGATCGCCAGGTCGGGGAGCTCGACGCCGTCGTTCAGGGCGGCGATGGCCTCGTCGTTCCAGTTGGTGATCGTGCCGGCGAAGATGCCCGCGATCGTGGCGGCGTCGAGGTTCAGCGTGTCGATGCCCTCGAGGTTGAACGCGACGGCGACGGGGGAGATGTAGAGGGGGACCTCGACGATGTCGTCGGTGGTGCAGGCGCCGAAGCCGCCGGCGGCGATCTCCTCGTCGTTGAACGCGCGGTCCGAGCCGATGAAGTTGCTGCCGCCCTCGAGGAAGTTCTCGCGGCCGGTGCCCGAGCCGGTGGGCTCGTAGTTGACCGTCACGTCGGGGTTGGCGGTCTGGAAGGCGGCGACCCAGGCCTCCTGGGCTGCGGTCTGCGAGGACGCGCCGGTCGCGTCGATCGTGCCGGAGAGCGTGGACTCCGAGGGCTCTTCGCTGGAGCCGCCGGCTCCGCCTTCGTTCGCGGCACAGCCGGCGAGGGCGAGAGCGGCGACGGCGCCGATGGCGCCGATTCGTGCGATTCGGGAGATCTTCACTGTGGATCCTTCGATCTTGGAGGGGTGGGGCCCGGTGCAGGGCACACAGTGACGCTAGGGGCGACGGTTAACGAGACTCTCCCGCGCAGGTGAACGGCAGGTGAACGACCGGCGACTCTCTGGAGCCGATCCCCGTCACCGCGCGGCCCCCTCCATTTCGAATCGCCCACTTTGCGCCATCCCCGGCCGAGATGCAGCGAAGTGCGCGATTCGAACGAGGGAGGGTCAGACCTTGGGGGCGTGGGTCTCGATCGAGATGATGCCGGAGCCGGGGTTGGTCGCCGAGACGTGCACCACGGAGAACGCGCCGGTCTCCAGATCGGCGGCACTGCCGACGTACGAGCCGTGCACGGTGCCGGTCGCGAGGGCGATCTCCGAGAGGAGCGCTGGCAGCACCGGGCCGTGGCTGCAGAGCACGGCGGGCTTGCCGGCGCGGATGCGGCGGCCGACGACGGAGCGGAGATCGGCGACGCCGTCCTCCCAGGCGTCCTGGCTGATCTTCTCGGTGAGCACCGGCTTGCGGTCCAGGGCCTTCGCGAGCGGCGTGACGGTCTGCACGCAGCGCACCGCGTCGCTGGTGACGATCTTGCGCACCCCGAACGCGCGGAGCGGTCCGACGATGGCCTTGGCCTGCCGCTTCCCGCGGTCGGAGAGCGGCCGCGCGGCGTCCGCCTTGTCCCACTCCGAGCGGGGCAGGGCCTTCGCGTGCCGGAGGGCGATCACCGGGAAGGTCCGCAGCACGCCGTCGTCGACGAGGGCCGCGAACGCATCGAGGATCTCGAGGTCGACGGGGTAGCTCAGCGCGGCACGGGCCTTCTTCACGCTGACCCACTCGAGGGCGGCGATCTCGCGGTTGGGCACGAAGGTCGAGGCGCGGATCGCGGCATCCGTCGCCTCGGCAGCCCAGTAGTGCACGACCTTCTGCTTGCGGGACGCGAGGTGGTAGCGGCTGATCCCGACCGGCACGCCGAGGGCCACGCGGATGCCGGTCTCCTCGTGCACCTCGCGGACAGCGGTCTCCGCGAGCATCTCGCCCGGGTCGACCTTGCCCTTCGGCAGGGTGACGTCGCGGTACTTCGTGCGGTGGATGAGCAGGATCCGCAGCTTGCCGTCGACCAGACGCCACACGACGGCGCCGGCCGCGTACACGGCCTTGTCCGCCCACTTCGCGTCGGCCGCGGACGGCGGGAGCTGGACCTGCCGCGCCGTCATCGAACCGCCCGCGCCCGACGACGTCGCTGGATCATCCCCATGGTCTTATCCTGCAGGTCGGTGAGCGGCTTGCCGTCGGCATCCACGGCGTGGCGCTCCCACACGCCGTCGCGGCCGAGGTGCCACGACGAGGTCCGGTCGTCCATCGCCAGGTCGAAGAAGGCGGTGAGCTCCTTGAGATGCGCCGGGTCGGTGACCCGCACCAGGGCCTCGACGCGCCGGTCGAGGTTGCGGTGCATCATGTCGGCGCTGCCGATGTACACCTGCGGGTCGCCGTCGTTCTCGAACGTGAAGATGCGCGAGTGCTCGAGGTAGCGGCCGAGGATGCTGCGGACGGTGATGTTGTCGCTGATCCCGTCGAGGTCGGGCCGCAGGCTGCAGATTCCGCGCACCCACACGTCGACCTTCACCCCCGCGGCGCTGGCGCGGTAGAGGGCGTCGATGATCTCCTCGTCGACCATCGAGTTGACCTTGATGCGGATGTGCGCGGGCTTGCCCGACTCGGCGATCCGGCGCTCGGCGTCGATCAGCCGCACGAGGCCCTTGCGGAGGTGGAGCGGGGCGACGAGCAGACGCTTGAACTTCTTCTCGATCGCGTAGCCGCTGAGCTCGTTGAACAGCCGGGTGAGGTCCTTGCCGACCTGGGCATCGGCGGTGAACAGACCGAAGTCCTCGTAGATGCGGCTCGTCTTCGGGTTGTAGTTGCCGGTGCCGACGTGCGAGTAGTGCTGGAGTCTGCCCTCCTCCTCGCGGATCACGAGGGCGAGCTTGCAGTGGGTCTTGAGCCCGACGAGGCCGTACACCACGTGCACGCCGGCCTTCTCGAGCTTGCGCGCCCACACGATGTTGTTGGCCTCGTCGAATCGGGCCTTCACCTCGACGAGCGCGAGCACCTGCTTGCCGGCCTCGGCGGCGTCGATGAGGGCCTGCACGACGGGACTGTCGCCGGACGTCCGGTACAGCGTCTGCTTGATGGCGAGCACGTGCGGGTCGCGGGCGGCCTGCTCGAGGAACGCCTGGACGCTCGTGGTGAAGGACTCGTACGGGTGGTGCACGAGCACGTCGGACTTCCGGATCGCCTTGAAGATGTCCGCACGGGTGTTGGAGCCCGTCGGCTGGAAGGCCACCGCGGTGGTGGGGAGGTGCGGCGGGTACCGCAGATCGGGGCGATCAATGCGCGACAGATCGAAGAGGCCGCGCAGATCGAGCGGCCCGGGGAGGCGGTAGACCTCCTGATCGGTGATGTCGAGCTCGCGCACGAGGAGGTCCATCGTGACCTCGTCCATGTCGTCGGTGATCTCGAGCCGGATCGGCGGCCCGAACCGGCGGCGCAGCAGCTCGGCCTCCAGCGCCTGGATGAGGTTCTCGCTCTCGTCCTCCTCGATCTCCACGTCCTCGTTGCGGGTGAGGCGGAACGCGTGGTGGTCGAGCACCTCCATGCCGGGGAACAGGTCGCCGAGGTGGTTGGCGATGAGCTCCTCGAGCCGGAGGAAGCGCTTGATCTCGCCGGTGGACGGCACCTCGACGAAGCGCGGCAGCATGGGCGGCACCTTGAGGCGTGCGAACTCCTGGCGGCCGGTCCGCGCGTTGCGGATGCGGATGGCGAGGTTCAGGGAGAGCCCGGAGATGTAGGGGAACGGGTGCGCCGGGTCGACCGCCAGCGGCATCAGCACCGGGAAGACCTGTGCGCCGAAGTAGTCGGACAGCGCGCTGCGCTCGTCGTCGGTGAGATCCGACCACTCCGTGATCTCGATGCCGGAGTCGGCGAGGGCGGGGCGGACGAGCTTCGTCCAGGCGTCCGCGTGGCGGAGCTGGAGGGCGTGCGCCTCGCGCGAGATGTCGGCGAGGGCGTCGACGGGGGAGCGTCCGATGTTGGTCGGCACGGCGAGACCGGTCATGATGCGCCGCTTGAGACCGGCCACGCGCACCATGAAGAACTCGTCGAGGTTGCTGGCGAAGATGGCCAGGAAGTTCGCCCGCTCCAGCTCGGGCAGCGACGGGTCCTCCGCGAGTTCGAGCACGCGCTGGTTGAACGCGAGCCAGCTCAGCTCGCGGTCCAGATAGCGGTGGTCGGGGAGCTGCGAGTCCGGCGCCTCGACGGCGTCGTCGAAGTCGTCGTCTTCGGCGTCACCGAGTCCGGCGTCGGCGAGTGCGGGATCGATCATGGGGTACATCTAAGCACCGGCAGGTGTCGGGCGTGTGAACGGCGGTCAGCGCGAGCCGACCAGGCTGTCGTCCTCGTAGACGTTGAAGCGGTACCCGACGTTGCGCACGGTGCCGATGATCTGCTCCTGATCGCCGAGCTTGGCGCGGAGCCGTCGCACGTGCACGTCGACGGTCCTGGTGCCGCCGAAGTAGTCGTACCCCCACACCTCGCTGAGCAGCTGCTCGCGGGTGAACACCCGGGACGGGTGGGTGGCGAGGAAGTGCAGGAGCTGGAACTCCTTGTAGGTGAGGTCCAGCGGCCGCCCGTGGAGCTTGGCCGAGTAGGACTGCTCGTCGATCGTGACGCCGGAGGCCTGCACGCGCGCCGGTTCGGCGACCTCGTCCCGTCGCGCGAGCGCCAGACGCACGCGTGCGTCGATCTCCGCGGGACCGGCCGTCGCCAGCAGGACGTCGTCGATGCCCCACTCGCCCGACAGCGCGCTCATGCCGCCCTCGGTCACCACGAGCAGGAGCGGTGCGTCCTGTCCGGTGGCCCGCAGCAGTCGGCACAGCGACTTCGCCCCGACGAGGTCGTGGCGGCCGTCGACGATCACGATGTCGTACTCCGGGGCATTGATCAGCTGCGCCGGCTCCGCCGGGATCTGCCGCGTGCGATGGCTCAGCAGCTCGAGGGCGGGCAGCACCTGCTCCGAGAGCGGAGCATTGGTCAGAACCAGCACCAGGGCCACGCGCACTCCTCACCGGCGGGGGGATCGACGCCGTGCCGCCATGATAGCGGCCACCGATGCGCAAGAATGGAGACATGTCAGAACCGGCACTCGCGCCCCGCAACGCCTTCACCGGCGTCATCGCGGTCTGGGCGACCGCGTTCGTCGGCAGCATCGTCATCGGGATCTTCGCTCCGGAGGAGTGGCGCATCCCCTGGATGCTGGTCGGCTTCGGGGCGGTGGTGCTGCTGTCCTTCGCCGTGCAGCTCTGGTACGGGCGCACGCAGGGCTTCATCTTCCGCGTCGCGAGCAGCGTGACCGGTTCGTTGCTGCTGATGGGGATCATCTCGGTCGGCTTCGGCCTGGCCGCCCTCATCCCCTCCTGACCCGGATCGCCGGGGGTAAGGTGGAGGTCATGGACATCATGGCGCTCGAAATCTTCTTCATCGGCCTGCTCGGCCTGGCGAGCCTCGCGATCGTTTTCGTGTCGGCCGTGGTGCTGCGCAACCTCTTCCGCGGCCAGCGCTGACGACATGATCGAACTCCCCACCGACCTTCCCGCCGACCTCGCCCCGCTGGCGTGGCTGATCGGCGTGTGGGAGGGGTCCGGGGTGATCGACTACCCGGTCGGCGAGGAGCGTCTGCAGGGCGAGTTCACGCATCGCGTCAGCTTCAGCCACGATGGCGGACCGTTCCTGAACTACGCGGCCACGGCGACCTTCGTCGGTGACGAGGGTGCGCCCGCCGTCCCGCTGACCGCCGAGTCCGGTTTCTGGCGTCTGGCGCGTCCGGCCGCGGCGACCGACGCGGGACCGGCGCTGCTGCCACCGACGGCGACGCCCGTCACCCGCACGGTCGATGACGTGGAGGACCTGCGGTCCGCCAACGGCGCGTTCCCGCTCGAGGTGTCGCTGGCGCGCTCGGACGGCATGCTCGAGTACTACCTCGGCGAGATCAACGGACCCCGGGTCGACCTCACGTCGGACGCGATCGTGCGCGGTGCGGGCGCCAAGGACTACGGCTCCGCCTCGCGGATGTACGGACTCGTCGACGGGCATCTGCTCTGGGCGTGGGACATCGCCGCCCTCGGCACACCTCTGCGGGCGCACGCCTCGGCGCGGCTCGCCCGCGTCTGAACGGAGCACACCGTGAGCAGCAGCGTCTTCGACGGCGTCCCCGGCGCGACCGCGGGAGAGCGCGGGGTCGCCCACTTCGGCGACCCGTTCCGCGAGCAGCGCCGTCTCGCGGCCGGAACGGCGATCGCGGCGCTCGACGACCGGGCGGTCATCGAGGTCTCCGGCCCCGAACGGCTTCCGTGGCTCGACTCCATCACGTCGCAGGCGGTGGGTCGCCTGCAGGCGGGGGAGAGCACCGAGCTCCTCGTCCTCGATCCGCAGGGGCGCGTCGAGCATGCCGCAGGCGTCCTCGACGACGGCATCTCGACTTGGCTCCTGGCGGACGCGGGTGACGTCGAGGGGCTCGCGACCTGGCTGACGCGGATGAAATTCCGCACCCAGGCCACGGTCGAGCTGCGCCCCGACCTCGCGCTGCTCGGCTTCGTCGACGGTGGTCCCGCGGCCGAGCGCGTGCGCGGCCTCGACGACGCGCGGATCTGGGTCGACCCGTGGCAGCAGGTCGCCGTCGGCGGCCATCAGTACGCCGACGTGGCCGCGCACCCCGGGGCCGACCTCGCCTGGCGGGTCGGCATCGTGCCCGGGACGGCGGCGCGGGCGCTCGCCGCGGAGCTCGATCGGGAGGATGCCGCCGGACTCCTCGCCGCCGAAGCGCTGCGCATCGCCGCCTGGCGCCCCCGGTGGGCGGCCGAGGTGGACGAGCGATCGCTGCCGCACGAGTCGGACTGGCTCCGCAGCGCCGTGCACCTGAACAAGGGCTGCTACCGCGGGCAGGAGACCGTCGCGAAGGTGCACAACCTCGGTCATCCGCCGCGGCGGCTCGCCCTGCTCCAGCTCGACGGCAGCGACGCCGTGCTTCCGGAACCCGGAGCCCCCGTGTTCGCGGGCGATGACGAGGTCGGGCACATCACCTCCTCCGCGCGGCATCATGAGGACGGGCCGATCGCCCTCGCTCTCCTGTCCCGTCGCGCCCCGATCGGCGATCTCGTCGTCCGGGCCGAGGGGATCGACATCGCCGCGTCCCAGCAGATCATCGTCCCGGCCGACGCCGGCGCCACCGCGGACATCCCGCGCCTGACGCGGCTGTCCCGCCGACCCACGGCGCCCGATCCCCGCGACGCCGGGCTCTGAGACACCGGACCCTGGTCAGGTCGGAGTCACCACGCCCCACGGCAGGGTGAGCTCGCCCAGTCGCCACCGGCTCCGCCCGCCCTGCACAGGCCAGCCCTGCGCGCGCAGCGCGGTCACCGCGGCGAGGAAGCGCTGCGTGGCCCCGAAGGTCGACAGGGGAGCAGCGCGCTCCCACTCCCGGTCCAGGTCGACGAGCAGCGCATGGATGCGCTCGCCGGGGACGTTGCGGTGGATGAGGGCCTTAGGCAGCCGCTCCGCCACGATGCTCGGGACCTCGAGCCCGCGCAGGCGGAGGGAGACGGTGAAGCGGAGCGGCGTGCCGTCGGGATCGACATCGATCCAGCTCGCCACGCGCCCGATCTCGTCGCAGGTGCCCTCCACCAGGAGCCCGTCCGGCGCGAGGCGGTGCGCCATCGTCCGCCAGGCGGCGGCGACCTCGACCTCGTCATACTGCCGCAGGACGTTCATCGTCCGGATGATGACCGGGCGCCGACCGCCGGGGAGCGGCACCTCGAACCCGCCGCGGGCGAAGGAGACGCGGAGGTCGGCGGGGAAGGGGGTGCGGCCGGCCCGGACCTCGGCGAGCTGCTGCTCCGCGGTGGCCACCCGGTCCGGGTCGAGCTCCAGACCGCGCACCTCCGCGTCCGGCCGCACGCGTCGCAGTCGGGCGGCCAGCTCGAACGCGGTCACCCCGCTCGCCCCGAAACCGAGGTCGACGACGAGGGGGTCGGGCGCGCGTCGGAAGGCGGGGGAGGCGGCGATCCACCGGTCGTTCCGACGCAGCCGGTTCGTCCCTGTCGTGCCGCGGGTCGGCCGACCGAGGGGAGATGACGCCATGCGTCCATCCTCCCTCCTCCGCCGCTGTGCCCGCTCCGCGCCCCGGATAAACTGGCGACATGACTGCGAAGCGCACCCTGATCCTGCTCCGCCACGGCCAGAGCGAGTGGAACGAACTGAACCTCTTCACCGGCTGGGTGGACGTCCGCCTGACCGCGCAGGGCAAGAACGAGGCCCGTCGCGGCGGTGAGCTGCTCGCCGAGTCCGGCATCCTGCCCGACGTCCTGCACACGTCCCTGCTGAGCCGGGCGATCCAGACCGCCGACATCGCGTTGGATGCCGCCGACCGGCTGTGGATCCCGGTGAAGCGCTCCTGGCGGCTCAACGAGCGCCACTACGGGGCGCTGCAGGGCAAGGACAAGGCGCAGACGCTCGAGGAGTTCGGTCCGGAGCAGTTCCAGCTGTGGCGCCGCTCGTTCGATGTGCCGCCACCCCCGCTGGACGACGCGAGCGAGTTCAGCCAGGTGGGCGACGCCCGCTACGAGGGCATCGACGGCGAGGTGCCGCGCACGGAGTCGCTCAAGCTCGTCATCGACCGCCTCCTGCCGTACTGGGACGCGGAGATCGTCCCCGATCTGGAAGCCGGCAAGACCGTCCTCGTGACCGCGCACGGCAACTCGCTGCGCGGCCTCGTCAAGCACCTCGAGGGCATCAGCGACGACGACATCGCCGGCCTGAACATCCCGACCGGCATTCCGCTGGTGTACGAGCTCGACGAGAACAACGCGCCGACCGGTCCCGGCCGGTACCTCGACCCGGAGGCCGCCGCCGCCGGTGCCGCGGCCGTGGCCGCCCAGGGCAAGAAGTAACCGAGCCCCCGGTTTCACGTCGAGACCCCCTGCCGCAGACGACTGCAGCAGGGGGTCTCGGCGATGAGGCGGGGTCTCGTCAGGCGTGGCCGAGCTGCTCCTGCTGCTCCACCGCGAGGGCGATGTCCTCCTCCTCGACGTGCCAGTCGCCCGTCGCGAGGTAGACGACCTTCTTGGCGACGGCGACCGCGTGGTCCGCGAAGCGCTCGTGGTACCGGCTGGCGAGCGTCGCATCGACCGTGGCGACGGCCTCGCCCTTCCAGTTGTCGCTCAGCACCTTCTCGAAGACGCTGGCGTGCAGCTCGTCGACGTCGTCATCGGCGTTGCGGATCGCGTCGGCGAACTTCAGATCCTGGGTGCGGAGCAGCTCCGTGAGCGTGCGGGAGATCTCCACGTCCAGCTCGCCCATCTTCACGAACGTGCCCTTCAGGCCCTTCGGGATCGCGCGCTCCGGGAAGCGCAGGCGGGCGAGCTGGGCGATGTGCTCGGACATGTCGCCCATCCGCTCCAGGGACGCGCTGACGCGGAGCGCCGTGACGACGATCCGGAGGTCGCGCGCGACCGGCTGCTGTCGGGCGAGGATCTCGATGGCCTGCTCGTCCAGCGCGACGGCGAGCTCGTCGATCTTCGCGTCGTCGGCGATGACCTCCTCGGCCAGCGCGACGTCGCTCGTGGCGAACGCGCGGGTCGCCTTGTCGATGGAGACCGTGACGAGCTCGGCGATCTCGACGAGGCGGGACTGCAGGTCCTCGAGGGACTGGTGGAAGACTTCGCGCATGGTGGGCGCAACCTTTCGTTCGGATCCCGGCTGACGGTCCAGCGCGGGGCGGCGGGGCGTCCGCGGGGAGAGCACTGCGCGCGCGCAGGCCTGAAGCGATTGTCTGCTCCGAAGGTTAACGAACGGTGCCCGGCGAGTGAATAGTACGTCTCCGCTCCCCGGGATGGCGCGGAAACCCGCCGGATCGACGGTGAACGCGCTCTACGCTGGAGTCATGACCCTGCCGCAGCTCGCGCTGTCCTCCCTCGCCATCGGGTTGGCGATCGGGGTGGGCCTCTCGCTCCTCGTCGTCTGGGCGTATCGGGCGCGGGCGCGGGCGGAGGAGGAGACGTCGATGGCGATCCCGCCCGGGATCACCGACGTGCTGCGCAGCATGGACGACGCCGCGTGCGTGGTCGACGTCTCCGGCCTCGTGCTCGCCACGTCGAAAGCCGCCGCACGGTTCGGGATCGAGGTCGGATCGACGCTCGAGAACCCGGAGCTCCGGCAGCTCGTGCGGGGCGTCCGCTCGACGGGGGAGACGGCGACCGAGTCGCTGCGCATCACCCGCGGCGGTCTCAGCCTCGACCCCCGCCTCGTGTCGGCCAGGGCGAGCGCCATCGGCACGCGCCTCGTGCTCCTCATCATCCGCGACGTGACCGAGCAGGAGCGCCTCGACCAGATGCGCCGTGACTTCGTGGCCAACACGAGCCACGAGCTCAAGACGCCCGTCGGGGCCGTGAGCCTGCTCGCCGAGGCCATCGAGTCCGCCGCCGACGACCCCGCCCAGGTGCGGGCGTTCGCGTCCCGGATCTCGGCGGAGGCCGGCCGTCTCGGTCAGCTCACCGGACGCATCATGAGTCTGTCCCGGCTGCAGGCGGAGGACGGGCTGACCGAGGTCGCCCCGGTCTCGATCGACGAAGTCATCGCCTCCTCGATCGAAGCCCACGTCGTGCAGGCCGACTCCGCCGGTGTGGAGCTCGCCCGCGGTGGAGACCGCGGCGTCTGGGTCCGCGGCGATGCTCAGATCCTCATCGAGGCCGTCGGCAACCTCATCGCCAACGCCATCGTCTACTCGCCCCGCGGCTCCCGGGTCGGCGTCGGGGTGAAGGCCGACGACGACGTCGTGGAGATCGCCGTCTCCGACCAGGGCATCGGGATCGCGGAGGCCGACCGCGAGCGCATCTTCGAGCGCTTCTATCGCGCGGACGAGGCCCGCTCCCGGCGCACCGGCGGCACCGGTCTCGGACTGTCCATCGTCAAGCACGCCACCCAGCGGCACGGGGGAGAGGTGCGGCTGTGGTCGCGCCCCGGCCGCGGGTCCACGTTCACCATCCGCCTGCCCCGGATCGATGCTCCCGCGAACGCCGGACAGGGCAAGAAGAGCAAGAAGAAGCGCGCGCGCAAGGCCGCCCCCGCGACCGGGGCGACGCGCGTCCGAAACGGAGAGACCGCATGACCCGCATCCTTCTCGTCGAAGACGAGCCCGACCTCGCCGACCCGCTCGCCTACCTGCTGCGCCGCGAGGGCTACGAGGTGGAGATCGCCGAGGACGGCCCTGGTGCGCTGACGGCCTTCCGGGAGCGCGGTGCCGACATCGTGCTGCTCGACCTCATGCTGCCCGGCATGCCGGGGACCGAGGTGTGCCGTCAGATCCGGTCCACGTCGGCCGTGCCCATCATCATGCTGACGGCGAAGGACTCCGAGGTCGACATCGTCGTGGGGCTCGAGCTCGGCGCGGACGATTACATCACCAAGCCGTACTCGTCGCGGGAGCTGCTCGCCCGGATGCGGGCGGTGCTGCGGCGGGTGGTGCAGGCGGAGGCCGAGCTCGACGAGCGGGTGCTCGAGGGCGGGCGCGTCTCGCTCGACATCGATCGGCACACGGTGGCGGTGGCCGGCGAGCAGATCAACATGCCCCTGAAGGAGTTCGAGCTGCTGGAGGTGCTGATGCGCAACTCCGGCCGGGTGCTCACGCGCGGCCAGCTCATCGACCGGGTGTGGGGGAGCGACTACTTCGGTGACACCAAGACGCTCGACGTGCACATCAAGCGCATCCGCTCGCGGATCGAGGAGAACCCGAGCGAACCGGTGATGCTCGTGACCGTCCGCGGCCTGGGGTATCGCTTCGAGGGGTGACCGCACACAAGAGAGGCCGGCACCCGTGGGTGCCGGCCTCGCGCGTCTGTCTGCGGACTCAGTCCTGCGGAGCGAGGTCCGAGTAGTACGGCAGGGTGCCGTCGAGGACGGGCACCTGCGTGGTCACGCCGGCGGAGTCGCCGGACTGGAAGTGCATCGCGACGGTGGCGCCGGGCATGGTGTCGAGGCCGACGATCTCCACCGGCTCCTGGTCGGCCCCGAGGCTGACCGATCCGCCGGCGGGCACGGTGATCATGAACGGCTCGCCGCCCTCGAGGGAGACCGTCAGGGTGGCGCGGTCCTGCGTCGGGTTGACGACCGCGCCCACGAAGTTCCCGGCCGTGCCGTCTTCGTTCGCGATGATGAGGGCGTTCCGGACGGCGATGGGGCCGTCCTCGTCCGACACGTTCACGCCGTCGGAGGCGGCGTACTCGGTCTTCGTCGCCTGCGGCGTGATGAACGTGCACCCGGTCGCGCCGAGCAGAACGACGGCGCTGATGGCGGCAGACGCGACAAGGCGCGATTTCACGGGTCCTCCTGAGGTCCGACGGGATATCCCTCCCCATTCTATGGGTAAGTCGAGGAGCCGCTGGGAACAGGAAGCGCGAACCTTAGCGCATATCCCCTGTGGTATCCTTGAGGTTGCCGAAAGGACATGTTTTTATGCTTTTTGAGGTTGGCGAGACCGTCGTCTATCCGCACCATGGCGCTGCGACCATCATCGAGGTCAAGGAACGCGTCATCAAGGGCGAGACGAAGAAATACCTGAAGCTCAACGTCACGCAGGGCGATCTCATCATCGAGGTCCCGGCCGAGAACGTCGACCTCGTCGGCGTCCGCGACGTGATCGGCAAGGAGGGCCTCGACCACGTGTTCGAGGTGCTGCGCGCGCCGTTCACCGAGGAGCCCACCAACTGGTCGCGCCGGTACAAGGCGAACCTGGAGAAGCTCGCGTCCGGCGATGTCATCAAGGTGAGCGAGGTCGTGCGCGACCTCTGGCGCCGCGACCAGGACCGCGGCCTGTCCGCGGGTGAGAAGCGGATGCTGGCCAAGGCCCGGCAGATCCTCATCTCGGAGCTGGCGCTGGCCGAGAAGATCGACGAGGACAAGGCGGGCGCACTGCTCGACGAGGTCCTCGCGTCCTGAGACGTCCTTCACGGAAGGCGGGTGCTGCGGCACCCGCCTTCCGTCGTCTCCGCCGGTAACGTGAAGCTGTGAGCATCCTCCCCGTCCCGCATACCGCGATCATCGTCGTCGCCGCCGGCTCCGGCACCCGTCTCGAAGCCGGAGCGCCCAAGGCGTTCGTCGGCATCGACGGCCGCACCATCCTGCGGCACGCCCTCGACGGCGTCTTCGCGGCGGCGCCCCTGCAGGTCGTGGTCGTCGCGCCCGCAGGCTACGAAGGCGACGCGGAGACGGAGCTGCGGGAGGCCGCCGGCGATCGTGCCGACCTGGGCCGCGTGGTCACCGGAGGGGCGACGCGGCAGGAGTCGGTCGCCGCGGGGCTCGCCGCTCTGTGGGGGGACGTCACGACGGTGCTCGTGCACGACGCGGCGCGCGCCCTCACTCCGCCCGCCGTCATCGACGCGGTGGCGGCGGCCGTGGTCGCCGATGCCGGTGCGGTGCCGAGCCTGCCTGTCGTGGACACGCTCAAGCGCGTCGCGGACGGTCTCGTCGTCGGTGCCGTGGATCGTGCGGAGCTCGCCGCAGCGCAGACTCCGCAGGGCTTCCCGCGCGCGCTGCTGGAAGCGGCGTACGCGGAGGCGACCGCCCGGGGCGCCGAGTACACCGACGACGCCGCGCTCTTCGCCGCGGCCGGGAACACCGTTCGCCTGGTGCCGGGCTCCGAGCGTTCGTTCAAGATCACCACTCCCGCCGATCTGGAGCGCGCCCGCCTCCTCGTCGCGACGTCGTCGGGATCGCCCTCCTCGGCGGCGCGGCCGTCGACACCCGTCGGGGGCGCACCCCGCGTGGGCATCGGCACGGACGTGCACGCCTTCGGTGGCGACGGGCCGCTGTGGCTGGCCGGGCTGGAATGGCCGGGGGAGCCCGCGCTCTCCGGGCATTCGGACGGGGACGCGGTCGGCCACGCGATCGTCGACGCGCTGCTCGGCGCCGCCGGGCTCGGCGACATCGGCGAGCACTTCGGCACCGCTCATCCGGAGTACGCGGGGGCGCACGCCGATGTCTTCCTCTCCCGCACCGCGGAGCTCCTGGCGGCGGCGGGATTCATGATCGGCAACGTGTCGGTGCAGTTCCAGGGCAACCGCCCGCGCTTCAGCGGACGACGCGGGGAGGCCGAGGCTGCTCTGTCGGCGGCGCTCGGGGGCGCTCCGGTGGCCGTGACGGCCACGACGACCGACGGCCTCGGCTTCCCGGGACGGGGCGAGGGGATCGCGGTCACGGCCGTCGCGGTCGTCATCCCGCGACCGGAGCGGAGTCTCTCAGCGCCCGCCGAGTAGGCTTGAGCGGTGACTCTCCGCCTCTACGACACCCGCGCACAGCTGCTGCGCGACTTCGTGCCTCTCGATCCCGAGAACATCACGATGTACGTGTGCGGACCCACCGTGCAGTCCGGCCCGCACATCGGCCACGTCCGCGCGGCCCTGAGCTTCGATCTCCTGCGCCGCTGGCTGACGCACCGCCACGGCCGCGTGACCTTCGTGCGCAACGTCACCGACATCGACGACAAGGTGCTCGCCAACGCCACGGACGCCGAGCCGTGGTGGGCGCTCGCCTACCGGATGGAGCAGGAGTTCGCCGCGGCCTACGCCGGCATCGGCATCCTGCCGCCCACGTACGAGCCGCGGGCGACGGCCTCCGTCCCGCAGATGCAGGAGCTCATCGCGCTGCTCATCGACCGGGGCCACGCGTACCCCGCTCCCGACGGGTCGGGCGACGTGTACTTCGATGTGCGCTCCTGGCCGTCCTACGGCGATCTCACTCATCAGTCGGTGGACGCGATGGAGGCGGCGCAGGACGCCGACCCGCGGGGCAAGCGCAACCCCCAGGACTTCGCCCTGTGGAAGGGGGCCAAGCCCGACGAGCCCGCCGATGCGACCTGGGCGTCGCCGTGGGGGCCGGGGCGTCCGGGCTGGCACATCGAGTGCTCGGCCATGGCGAAGCGGTACCTCGGTGCGGAGTTCGACATCCACGGCGGCGGCCTCGACCTGCGGTTCCCTCATCACGAGAACGAGCTCGCGCAGTCGACGGCCGCGGGTGACGGCTTCGCCCGCTACTGGGTGCACAACGGGCTCGTGACCGTCGACGGCCAGAAGATGTCGAAATCCCTCGGCAACTTCACCCTCGCGCGGGACGTGCTCGCGGAGCGGGACCCGCTGGTCGTGCGCTACGCCCTCGCCGCCGCGCACTACCGGTCGAGCCTCGATCTCTCGGAATCGTCCTGGGCGGAGGCGGACGCGGCGCTCGGCCGTATCCGCTCCTTCCTCGATCGCGCAGTCCGCGCGGCCGGCGAGGAGATCGGTGCTGAGGACGCACGGAGCCTGCCCGACGCCTTCGTCGAGGCGATGGACGACGACCTCGGCGTGCCGCAGGCGCTGGCCGTCGTGCACGAGAGCGTGCGGGCAGGGAACTCGGCGCTGGACGCGGGCGACACCGGCACGGCCCTGGACGCGGCGCGGGCGGTGCTCGCCATGACCGGGATCCTCGGTCTGGACCCGCGCACGGGATCCGGCGCCGCCGGGGGCGCGCAGGCAGCAGCGCTGGACGCGCTGGTGCAGGAGATGATCGCGCAGCGCGCCACCGCGCGCGCGGAGAAGGACTGGGCGGCGGCGGATCGCATCCGTGACGCGATCGCCGCCGCAGGAATCACGCTGGAGGACACTCCGGCCGGAACTCATTGGAGTATCGATGGCTAAGCCAGGGCGCCCCGGCGCGAGCAAGGGAAACAAGAAGGGCCCGACCAAGGGCACCGGCGGTCTCGGGCGCAAGGCGCTCGAGGGACGCGGCCCCACGCCGAAGGCGGAGGACCGCGCGTGGCACCCCGCCGGTAAGCGCAAGGCCGCGGCCGAGCGCTACGCGGCTGCGGGCGGAAAGGGCAAGCCCGGTGGGCGCCCCGCGTCCGGCGGCAACCCGAACCGTAGCGCCCGGTCGAAGGACAACACCACCGACACCGAGACGGTCACCGGCCGCAACTCGGTGCTCGAGGCGCTGCGCGCGAAGATCCCGGCGACGGCGATGTACATCGCGCAGCGCGTCGAGATGGACGACCGCGTCAAGGAGATGCTGTCGATAGCGACCCACCGCGACATCCCGGTGCTCGAGGTCACCCGCCAGGAGCTCGACCGCATGGCCGGTTTCGACGGCGTGCACCAGGGCGTCGCCCTCAAGGTGCCGCCGTACGAATACGCCCACCCGCAGGACCTCCTGGAGCAGGTCATCGACCGCGGCGAGACGCCGCTGTTCGTCGCCCTCGACGGCATCACGGACCCCCGCAACCTCGGTGCGATCATCCGTTCGACGGCGGCGTTCGGCGGCCACGGCATCATCCTGCCGCAGCGTCGTTCCGCCGGTGTGAACTCCGCGGCGTGGAAGACGAGTGCGGGCGCGGCGGCGCGCATCCCGGTCGCGCTGGCGTCGAACCTCACCACGCAGCTCAAGGAGTTCAAGAAGCAGGGCGTGTTCGTGCTCGGGCTCGACGGTGACGGCGACGTCTCGCTGCCCGCGCTGGAGCTGGCGGACCGTCCCGTCGTCATCGTCGTGGGCTCGGAGGGCAAGGGCCTGTCCCGCCTCGTGACCGAGACCTGCGACCAGATCGTCTCCATCCCCATCTCCGCGGCGACCGAGTCGCTGAACGCCGGCATCGCGGCCTCGGTCGCGCTGTACCAGGTCGCGACCGTCCGCGCCGCGGACTGACCGAGAGGAACACGCATGGCCCGCATCATCGTCCTGGGAGGAACCGGCTACGCCGGGCGCCACATCGTCGCGGAGGCGGTGAGCCGCGATCACGCGGTCGTCGCCATCTCGCGCTCGACCCCCGCGGATCCGGTCGCGGGTGCGGCGTACGTGCAGGGGTCCGCGCTCGACCCCGCGACGCTGACCGAGGCGTTCGCGGGTGCGGATGCCGTGGTCTCCGCGCTCTCGCCGCGCGGTGACATGGAGGACCGTGTCCTCGAGGCGCTGACGAACGTGGTCGCGCTGCTCGACGGCACCGAGACCCGGCTCGGGGTCGTGGGCGGCGCGGGCGGCAGCCTCGTCGCGCCCGGTGGCCCCCGACTGTTCGATCAGGGGTTCCCTGAGGAGTACAAGCACGAGGCGCAGGTCGGCATCGACTCGCTCGCGCTCCTGGAGCGCACCGCGGAGAGCCTGGACTGGTTCTTCGTGCACCCTGCCGAGGTCTTCGGGCCGTGGGCCGAGGGGGAGCGCACCGGACACTACCGGGACGGCGGTGACGTCCTCGTCCGCGACGAGGACGGGAAGTCGTACATCTCCGGGGCGGACTTCGCCGTCGCGATCGTCGACGAGATCGAGCAGGGCAACCACCACCGCGAGCGGTTCACGGTCGGCTACTGACGCCGTCCGGCGCGGCGCCGGCCGGCGGGCACGGTCTCAGACGAGGTCGCGCCAGTCCACCTCGTCGTCGTCGCCGAGCGCCAGCGTGCCGGTGACGACGGGGAGGCCCATCGTCTCGGTCGGCGGCCCCATGATGGTGGCCTCGTCGCGCCGGTGGCGGAGCACATCGTTGATGTAGCTCGTCAGCACCTCCGCGAGGGCGACCGAGCGTCCCTGCGCCTGGGACAGGTACCAGCGGTGCTCCAGCACCTGGTGGAACACCTCGGCCGGCTCCAGCTTGGCGCGCAGGTCGTACGGGATCGCGCGGACGACGGGCTCGAAGACGCGCGTGAGCCACTCGTGCGCGTACATCTCCTCGTCCGCCCACTGCTTGGTGGAGCGGGCACGGAACTCGTCGAGGTCGTTGAGGAGCCTCCGGGCCTGGTTCTCCTCGACGTCGAGACCGGTGAGGCGGATGAGTCGGCGCTGGTGGTGCCCGGCATCGACGACCTTGGGCTGGATCTCCACGACCGTGCCGTCGGCGGTCGTCGACATCGACATCTCGTCGATGTCGAAGCCGAGGGCGTTGAGCCGCTCGACACGTTCCGTGATGCGCCACGTCTCGGCGGCGGAGAAGGACTCCTGCGCGGTGAGCTCGGCCCAGAGGGAGCGGTAGGACGACACGATGCCGTCCGCGATGGCGACGGCGTCGACCCCATGCTCCAGGCGGCCGCCCGCGGCGAGGTCCATGATCTCCCCCGCGATGTTCGTGCGCGCGAGGTCCAGGTCGTAGGCGCGCTGACCGTCGGTGAGGCCCTCTTCGTGCAGCTCGCCGGTCTCCGCATCGACGAGGTACGCCGCGAACGCCCCGGCATCCCGGCGGAACAGCGTGTTCGAGAGCGAGACGTCTCCCCAGTAGAAGCCCACGTTGTGCAGACGCACGAGCAGCAGGGCGAGCGCGTCGACGAGGCGCGTGGCCGTGTCCGGGCGGAGCACCCGGGTGAAGAGGGCCCGGTACGGCATCGAGAAGCGCAGATGCGAGGTGACCAGTGCCGCGGGGAGCGGCGCCCCCGACGAGTCGGTGCGCCCCGCGATCACCGCGACGCGCTCCACGCACGGCACGTCGAGTCGCGACAGGTTGCCGAGCATCTCGTACTCCCGGCGCGCCATCTCGGTCGTCGTCTCCTTCACCGCCACCACGCGCCCGGAGAGATCCGCGAAGCGCACGAGGTGGCGGGAGAGGCCCTTGGGCAGCGAGACGATGTGCTCGGACGGCCACTTCTCCAGAGGCGTCGACCAGGGCAGAGCGAGCAGACCGGGGTCGACCGTCTTGGCGGTGATCCGGAGGGATTCCTGCATGGGGGCTCCTGAGGGTGCCGGGGAAACGACGCGGCGCGGGCGACCGAAGTCAGCCCGCGCCGCGGTGGAGTGTCCGATCAGGCCGAGACGACCGGCTTGTCGTTCAGGCGGTCGCCCGACTCGAGGTCGAACGCGTGCACGTGACCCGGGTTCGCGGCAAGGGTGACGGTCTCCCCGGCGTTCGGGTGGTTGCGGCCGTCGACGCGGGCGACGAGGTCGGTGCGCTTGCCGTTGATCTCCGTGTGGCCGTAGAGGTAGCCGTCGGCGCCGAGCTCCTCGACGAGGTCGACGACGACCGAGAGGCCGCGACCGTCGGCCGGGCCCACCGTGATGTCCTCGGGGCGGACGCCGACCGTGACCTGCGAGCCCGACGCGCGGCCGACCGTGTCGCGGTCCAGCGGCACGACCTCGGTGCCGAACTGCACGCCGCCGTCGGCGAGGTCGGCGCTGAACAGGTTCATCGCGGGGGAGCCGATGAAGCCGGCCACGAACACGTTGTTCGGCTTCTCGTACAGGTCGCGCGGGGAGCCGACCTGCTGGAGCAGACCGTCCTTGAGCACGGCGATGCGGTCACCCATCGTGAGCGCCTCGGTCTGGTCGTGCGTGACGTAGACCGTGGTGACGCCGAGACGACGCTGCAGTGACGCGATCTGCGTGCGGGTCTGGACGCGGAGCTTGGCGTCGAGGTTCGACAGGGGCTCGTCCATGAGGAACACCTGGGGCTGACGCACGATGGCGCGACCCATGGCGACACGCTGACGCTGACCACCGGAGAGGGCCTTCGGCTTGCGGGTGAGGTACTGCTCCAGGTCGAGGAGCTTCGCGGCCTCGAGGACGCGCGCGGCGCGCTCCTCCTTGCCGACGCCGGCGATCTTGAGCGCGAAGCCCATGTTCTCCGCGACGGTCATGTGCGGGTACAGCGCGTAGTTCTGGAACACCATCGCGATGTCGCGGTCCTTCGGCGGCACGTCGGTGACGTCGCGGTCACCGATGAGGATGCGGCCGGAGTTGACCTCTTCGAGGCCGGCGAGCATGCGGAGGGAGGTGGACTTACCGCAACCGGAGGGACCGACCAGGACGAGGAACTCGCCGTCTCCCACCTCGAGGTTGAGCTTGTCGACAGCCGGACGGGTGCCGCCGGGGTACAGGCGGGTGGCCTCGTCGAAAGTCACAGATGCCATCGGTTTCTCCTTCACCGGCAGGTACGTGCCGGACGATCCGTAGTGAATGAAGCGGCGGAGCGACCCGCCGTGACCCTCCATCGGGTCGGGATCAGTATGGCACGAACGGCCGCACCTGGGTATTTCTCAGCCTCACTGGTTAGCATCGAACCCGGCCGTGCGCAGCGGCGATCACCGCCCGACGGTGGTCGGGGCCAACCCGGACCCCCTGAGACTCAAGAGGAACGATGTCGAGCGACGAAACGCCGAACGTCCCCGCCCCTCGCACTTCGCGCGAGGCCGTGCGGGAGAAGGCACAGAAGGTGCACGCCCAGCAGTCGCGGGCGCGTCTCATGCGACGGATCATCATCGGTGCGGTGGCGATCATCGCGGTCGGTGCGATCGGGACCGCCGTGACGCTCGCCGTGACCTCGCAGACGTCCAAGCCGCAGCTCAGCCCCAGCGGCATGGAGGCGGACGGCGTCGTGGTGACGGACATCGCCTCCGCCGCGATCGCCGGCACCGCGTCCCCCACACCGGACCCCGAGCCCAGTGAGGCCGGCGCCAGCGAGACGCCGTCGCCCGAGCCGTCCGCGGCCGGCGCCGTCGAGGTGCACGTCTACGTCGACTACCTCTCGCCCGACGCGGGCAAGTTCGAGCGCGCCAACGCCCGTCTGCTCGCCCAGTGGATCGAGGACGGCGCCGCGACCGTCAGCTACCACCCGGTCGCTCTGCTCACCGCCAGCTCCAACGGCACGAAGTACTCGCTGCGTTCCGCCGCGGCCGCCGCCTGCGTGGCGACGCACTCGCCGGACCAGTTCTACGCGTTCAACCACGACCTCCTCGACGACCAGCCCGACGTGGGCAGCGACGGGATGTCCGACGAGGAGCTCGCCAACCTCGCGGGTGCCGTCGGCGTGGACAACGCCAAGACCGTGCGCTCCTGCATCCAGGACGGCGACTACGTCAGCTGGGCGAAGGAGGCGACGACCCGCGCGCTCGAGGGGCCGCTCCCCGGCTCCGACGACCTCGTGCTCACCGCCGCCCCGATGATCGTCGTGAACGGCGAGGCGTACGTCGGCGCGCTGGACGACCCGCAGGAGCTGTCGACGTTCGTCATGTCCGTCGCCAGCGAGGCCTACTACGAGTCGACGTCTCCGACGCCCACCCCGACCGCCACCTCGGCGCCGGCGAAGTAGTCCGTCGAGCGTCCCGGCCATCGCTAAGCTGTGATGGCATCCGCCGACTTGGCGCAATTGGTAGCGCACCGTACTTGTAATACGGGGGTTACGGGTTCGAGTCCCGTAGTCGGCTCTCTCTGACGGACCCCTCCGCGTGATCGCGGCGCCTCTGCGTGCCGCGTTGTCGCGCGCCCGCATATCGCGTATCACTTCGGAGGGTGTTATGTTACTGGGGTGCAGGTGGTCGGCACCCCGCCCCGGCCACCTGCGCATCTTTTCGCCTCATCGCGGGAATGTTCGCGCTGCTCGTCGCGGTTGTCTCGGACATGACCCGCATCGGCTCCAGTGACCTCGACGTCTTCCCTCTCGCCCTCGGCGGCAACGTGTTCGGCTGGACGGCCGACCGCGACGCCTCCTTCGCCGTCCTCGACGCCTTCGTCGACGGGGGTCGCGATTTCATCGATACGGCGGACTCCTACAGTGCGTGGGTGCCCGGCAACGAGGGCGGCGAGAGCGAGACGATCATCGGAGCGTGGCTCGCAGCGCGGAAGCCCCAGGGCGTCGTCGTCGCGACCAAGGTTAGCCAGCACCCCGCCTTCCGCGGTCTCTCGGCGGGGAACGTGCGCCGCGCGGCGGAGGCGTCGCTCGCTCGCCTCGGCGTCGACGAGATCGACCTCTACTACGCCCACTTCGATGACGAGTCCGTGCCGCTGGAGGAGACGGTCGAGGCGTTCGGCGCCCTCGTCACGGACGGGCTCGTGCGGCACGTGGCGGTGTCCAACTACACCGCCAACCGCATCCGGCAGTGGATCGACATCGCGGACCGCCTCGGCGTCGCGCGACCGGTCGCCGTCCAGCCGCACTACAACCTCGTGCACCGCAATGACGTCGAGGACACCATCATCCCCGTCGCCGAGGAGTTCGGGCTGAGCCTCGTGCCGTACTACGCGCTGGCGAGCGGCTTCCTCACCGGCAAGTACCGCTCGACGGACGCCGGGGGAGAGGGGTCTCCGCGGGCCGCCGGCGCCGCGAAGTACGCCACCGAGGCGGGACTTCGGATCATCGACGCGCTCGACGAGATCGGCGGAGCGCACGGCGCCTCGGTCGCCGCGACAGCCCTGGCCTGGCTGCGTGCGCAGCCGACCGTGGTCGCGCCCATCGCGAGTGCCCGGACGGTGGATCAGGTGCCGGATCTGCTCGCCGGAGCGCGGCTGGAGCTGTCGACCGACGAGGTCGAGCGCCTGAACCGCGTGTCGGCCTGGACGCCGCCGCAGGGCTGACCCGCTCTCACCGACCGACGAGGCCGAGCCGGTGCGCGAGGATCACGGCATGGATCCGGTCCCGCGCCCCGAGCTTCGCCAGGATCCGCCCGACGTGCGTCTTCACCGTGGACTCGCCGACGTAGAGCGACGCCGCGATCTCGGCGTTCGTGAGACCCTGGCCGATCGCGACGAACACCTCGCGCTCGCGTTCGGTCAGGGAGCGGTACCCGGCGTCGTCGACCTCGTCGAGAGCGTTGGCTCCGAGCTGCGAGCCGACATGCTCCAACAGCACGCGGGTCACCCGCGGAGCCAGCGCGGCGTCTCCACGATGGACGGCACGGACGGCGGAGAGCATCTCCTGGCGCTGGGCGTCTTTCAGGAGGAACCCGCTGGCACCGGCCCGGATCGCGCCGAAGGCGTACTCGTCCAGATCGAAGGTCGTGAGGACGAGCACCTTCGTGTCGGGATGCGCGCCGACGATGGCGGTCGTCGCCGCGATCCCGTCGAGCTCCGGCATCCGGATGTCCATGAGCACGAGGTCGGGGGCGAGTGCGGCGCTCTGCGCGATCGCCGCCTTCCCGTCGGCGGCCTCCCCGATGACGACGATGTCGGGTTCCGCCTCGAGGACCATGCGGAACCCCAGGCGGATCAGCTCCTGGTCGTCGACCAGGAGCACGCGGATGGGTGATGTCATCTGTTCTCCTCCTCTGTCGGCAGCACGGCGCGAAGGATCCATCTGCCCGCACCGTCCGGCCGCGACTCCAGTGTGCCGTGGACGTGGGCGGCGCGTTCCTGGAGACCCCGGAGACCGAAGCCTCCCTCGCCCGGAGAGCCCGCGACGCCGTCGTTGACGATCTCGACGACCACGGACGCGGGCGTGTACTCGAGTCGCACGGATGCGGCGGTCGCGGTCGGCGCGTGCCGCATCGCGTTCGTCAGCCCCTCCTGCACGATCCGGCCGAGCGCGTGGGCGACGTCGGACGAGACGTCCGCGTGGCCGGTGGTGGCGAGGGTCACCGGATACCCGGTCCGCTGCGCGGCCGCGACGGTCTCCTGCGGGGATGCGGGCGAGACCGGCGCGAGGAGGAGCGGGGCGTCGTCGTCCCGAAGCACCCCGAGCATCGCCCGCATCTGGGTGAGCGCGCTGCGGGCGGTGTCCGCCGCAGAGGTGGCCGCCGCGCGCGCCTGTTCGCGGTCCGGGGTGGCGGCCGCTCCCTCGGACAGCGCCACGACCACGGTCAGGGAGTGCGACACGATGTCGTGCATCTCGCGTGCGATCCGCGCCCGCTCCGCCGCAGCGGCGAGCTGCGCCTGCTGGTCGCGCTCCACGAGGAGCTGCCGGGAGCGGTCGATGACGGCGTCCAGGTAGCGCTTCCGGTTGCCGACGTTCGCGCCGATCAGGGTGCCGATCAGGCCGAGCACGACCGTGCCGAGCAGGGCGTTGACCGCCTCTTGGAGTGTGAAGATGCCGGACCAGAGGAGGAGCCCGGCTCCCGAGGCGCTGGCGGCGACGCCGATGCCGAAAGCTGTCCACGCGGCACGGGTGGAACGGTAGACGGCGAGGGAGTAGCCGGCGAACAGCAGCAGCGGGCTGCTCCCCGGCAGCGCGGTGAACAGGAGGAAGACCTCGAGCAGGATCGCCGCGATCGCCGGGAGCCACGGCTTCCGTCGGCGCCAGAGCAGGGTGGCGGAGGCGGCGACCACGCAGAGCGGCAGCAGGGCGGCGAGCACGAGCCCGACGTGGCCGCGGTCGGCATCGTCGACGCGCGCGGCGGGTGTGATCGTGAGGACGATACAGAGCAGGGTGAGCAGGACGTCGGCGAGGACGGGATGGCGCGCCCAGAAACGCCGGAACAGGCCGGGAGGACGAGGGAGCCGCAGCCCCTCGTCCTCCCGGACCGTGTCCGTTCCGCGTCGCTTCGCCGGCACCCGGTCTCCTACGCGTCGCGCGTGCGAAGGACGGCCCACGCGGCCAGCAGACCGCCGACCACCCAGCAGCCGAGGGTGAGGAAGGCGACCGGCGCATCCAGCGTCGCCGTGTCACCGGGCAGGATCGCGCTCTGCGCGGCGGCGACGGGGAGGTAAGCGGAGGCGTCGATCACCCAGGCCCAGGCCTCTCCCGCCATCGCGAAGAAGCTCGCGACGATCGGCAGGACGAACAGCAGACCGACCGTCGCCGCGATCGCTCCGGCACCCGAGCGCAGGATGAAGCCGAAGGCCACGCCGATCAGCGCGAAGACGGCCATGGCGAGGGAGGCGACCACGATCGGCAGGACGGAGGCCGCGGGGTCCGACCAGTCGATGCGCTGCTCCCGTCCTGCGACCACGGCGGACACGGCGGCCGCCGCGGCGCCGAAGATGACCAGCGACGACAGGAACAGGAAGCCCGCGAGCACGAGGGCCTTCGCCAGCAGCACGGACCCGCGGATCGGGTCGGCGGTCAGCGTCGAGCGGATCATGCCCGTGGAGTACTCGCCGGTGACCGAGATCGCCCCGATGATGCCGGCGAGCAGCATCGTGAACTGGATCGGCATGACGACGGCCTGGATCGGGTCGAACCCGGGGGCATCGATCGCCTGGGCGATGAGGACGGCGATGCCGATCGTCAGCACGGCGGCGATCGCGATGGACCACCACGTCGACCGGAGGGTGATGAGCTTAATCGCCTCGCCGCGCACGGCGCGTGCGAAGGTGAGGCGCCGACCCGAGTCGACGGCAGGGGGCGCGACGGCCGGGGTCGTCACGGCGGGGGCGGCGGTCATGAGAGCTCCTTCGTGCGGTACTCGACGGCGTCGCCGGTGAGGGCGAGGTAGGCCTCTTCGAGGGATCCGGTGGTCGGGGTGAGTTCGTGCAGCGGGATCCCGCGCTCCGCGGCGAGGTCGCCGATGCGGGCTGCCGGGAGCCCCGCGATGTCGAGCAGATCGGGAGCGGCGCTGACGATCTCCACGTCCGGACCGCC
Organism: Microbacterium sp. CFSPD4_SD4; assembly: GCF_057364585.1. Taxonomy (NCBI): domain Bacteria; kingdom Bacillati; phylum Actinomycetota; class Actinomycetes; order Micrococcales; family Microbacteriaceae; genus Microbacterium; species Microbacterium sp. CFSPD4_SD4. Next base: position 170,949 of record NZ_JBNFOC010000005.1, on the reverse strand, counting down.
CACCGCGGCCACGAGGTCGGTCGGGCGGGGTGTCCGCACGCGCACGCGGTTCGTCGTCCAGGAGCGCACCAGCTCGGCCAGCGGAGCGTCGGCGAGGACCTTGCCCCGTCCCATCACGATGACGTGGTCCGCGGTCTGCGCCATCTCGCTCATGAGGTGACTGGACAGCAGGACCGTCCGGCCCTCGGAGGCGGCATGCCGGACGAACTGGCGCACCCAGCGGACGCCCTCCGGGTCGAGGCCGTTGACCGGCTCGTCGAGGATGAGGGTGTGCGGGTCGCCGAGCAGTGCGGAGGCGATCCCGAGGCGCTGCCCCATGCCGAGGGAGAACTTCCCGGCGCGCTTGCGGGCGACCGCGCCGATGCCGGCGAGCTCGATGACCTCGTCGACGCGCGACGTCGGGATGCCGTGCGTGGCGGCCATGGCCCGGAGGTGGTCGCGTGCGGTCCGTCCGGTGTGCACGGCCTTGGCATCGAGGAGCACGCCGACCTCGGTGAGGGGCGCCCGGAGCTTGCGATACTCCTGGCCGGCGACGGTCGCCCGGCCGGCCGACGGACGGTCCAGCCCGACGATCATGCGCATGGTCGTCGACTTCCCTGCGCCGTTCGGTCCGAGGAAGCCGGTGACGGTCCCCGGCTGCACGGTGAAGGACACGCCGTCGACGGCGGTCTTGTCCCCGAATCTCTTGGTGAGGCCTTCTGCGGTGATCATGGTCCCCACGCTACGGACCGTCGGGGCGCGGCGCGTCCTCCCGGAGGACGATTCCCCGGTGCGGTGCGATCGTCCTCCGGGAGGACGGCGCCGTGGAGGACAGGTGCCCGCGGAGGCTCCGATAGTGTCGAGAGGTGACTCCCGCCCGCCGCCTCCCCGCCCCTCTGGCGCTCGGGGGAGCCGTCGCGATCGGGGTCATGACCGCGATCCAGGCGCGCATCAACGGGGTCCTGGGCGTGCGCGTCGACAACGGCATCGTCGCCGGCTTCCTGTCCTTCGCGGTGGGGCTCGTGGCCCTCGCCGTCGTCATCTCCTTCCTGCCTTCGGCGCGCGGTGGTGCCGCGCGCCTCGGCCGCGGCATCCGCGACCGGAGCATCCCGTTCTGGATGCTCCTCGGCGGAGCCTGCGGCGCTCTCACCGTCTCCACCCAGGGGCTGACGGCGGGCATCCTCGGCGTCTCCCTCTTCACGGTGGGTGTCGTGGCAGGGCAGACCCTGCACGGCCTCGTCCTCGACCGCATCGGCTTCGGGCCGGCGGGCGTCGTGGCCGTGACCCCCGGCCGGGTGATGGGCGGCGTGCTCGCGCTCGCCGCGGTGGGGATCTCCCTCTCGGGTGATGTGCTGGCGACCGCCCCGCTGTGGATGCTGGTGCTGCCCTTCGCCGCCGGTGTCGGCATCGCCTGGCAGGCCGCGACGAACGGTCGGCTGGCCCAGCGCGTGCAGTCGCCGATCGCCGCCACCCTGATGAGCTTCATCGCGGGAACCCTGGTCCTGGCGGTCGCCGCCGGCACCAGCGTCGCCGTGCGGGGGTGGCCGGCCGCGCTGCCGACCGAGCCCTGGCTCTACCTCGGCGGCTTCCTCGGTGCGGGCTACATCCTGCTCGGCGCCTTCATCGTCGCGCACACGGGCGTGCTGCTCATGGGGCTGGGATCGGTGCTCGGGCAGCTCGTGACGTCCGTCGTGATCGACCTGCTCTGGCCGGCGCAGGCGGGACCGGCGCTGTGGCAGGTGATCGCGATGGTCATCGTGGCGGTGGGCTCGGTGCTGGTCGCGGTGCCCTGGCGTCGACGCCGGCTCTAGGAGCGGCTCTTCTTCGCGGCCTTCGCGGCCTTCTTCTTCGCCTTCTTCTTCGCCTTCTTACGGGCCTTCTTCTCGGCCTTCTCGGCCTTCTTCCTCTCGGCCTCCTGCGCCGCCGCCTCGGCTGCCGCCCGCTCCTCCGGAGAGAGCTTCGGCGGCCGGGTGAGAAGCGCGCGGGCGTCGACCGTCTTGCGCCTGCCGGGGCTCTTGCCCTCGGGCTTCGCGCCGATGTAGAGCCAGCCGAGGAGCTCCTCGTCGGGGCCCAGTCCGTGCATGCGCGCCACGGGCTCTGAGCGCGTGTAGTGTCCGGTGCGCCAGATGACGCCCCACCCCGCCTCATCGAGCAGCAGGCTCAGCACATGCGCGACGCCGGAGGCCACCGCCTCCTGCTCCCAGCGCGGCACTTTCTCGCTCGGACGGTAGCTCGCGACCACCGCGATGAGGAGCGGAGCCCGCAGCGGCTTCGTCGACGGCTCCGCGTCTCCCTGAGCCTCGGCGATCGCGGCACCGAGCGCCTCGCGGTCCGCGCCGCGCAGCTCGATCAGACGCCAGGGGCGCAGCGAGGAATGGTCGGCGACGCGGCCGGCGGCGCCGACGAGCGTCACCAGCTCCTCGCGCCCCGGGGCGGTGTCGCCGACCTTCGACCAGGACTGCCGTGCGCGGACGGCGTCGAGGGCGCTCACGACTCGTCGGGCGTGAAGTTCAGCGCGATCGAGTTCATGCAGTAGCGGTCACCGGTGGGGGTGCCGAAGCCGTCCGGGAAGACGTGGCCGAGGTGCGAACCGCAGGTCGCGCAGCGGACCTCCGTGCGCACCATGCCGAGACTGTCGTCCTCGAGCAGCTCGACCGCATCCGGCCGGACCGACTCGTAGAAGCTCGGCCAGCCGCAGCCCGAGTCGAACTTGGTGCCGCTCTTGAAGAGCTCCGCACCGCAGGCGCCGCAGGTGTAGAGGCCGGCGCGCTCCTCATCGAGCAGCTCACCCGTCCAGGCGCGCTCGGTCGCCGCCTGGCGCAGCACGGCGTACTGCTCTTCGCCGAGCTCGTCGCGCCACTCGTCTTCGGTCTTGTTCACGCTGTAGGGCATCGTGTCCTCCTGAGTCCTCTCCATTCTCCCTCGTGCGAGGGCGTCGGTGGCGCTTCGCGTCAGAATGGACGCATGACCGACGCCGTGCAGGAGCGCTATGCCCGATTCGCGGCGACGGAGGCTCCTGGGCGCAGCGCGCTGTACGCGGAGTGGGCGGCCGGGGTCGCCGCCGACCCGGAGATCAGGGAGCTTCTGCGACGGATCCCGCCGACCCGACGCCAGCCGCCCGTCGTCTTCGCCGTGTCCCGCCTGCTCGGCGCCGGTCACGGACCGTACCGGGAGTGGCGTGAGTTCGTCCTCGCGCAGGCCGACCGGCTCGTCGCCGAGTGCACCCGGCGCGCCCTGCAGACCAACGAACCTCTGCGGACCGCCGCTCTGCTGCCCGTGCTCTCCGAGATCGACGGGCCGATCGCACTGCTGGAGATCGGCGCCGCGGCGGGCCTGTGCCTCTACCCCGATCGCTACTCGTTCCGCTTCACCGACGGAGACGGACGCGTACGCCGCGCCCTCGATCCGCTCGACGGCCCCTCGACGGTGCTGCTGGAGAGCACCGTGTCCGGAGACCTGCCGCCGCTGCGCCTGCCCGAGGTCGTGTGGCGCGCGGGTATCGACCTCGCCCCGCTGGACGCGGCGGCCGCCGACGACCGGCGCTGGCTCGGCGCACTCGTGTGGCCGGGGGAGGAGGGGAGGGAGCAGCGCATCACCGCCGCGCTCGACATCGTCGCCGCCGACCCTCCGCTCCTCGTCGCCGGCGACGCGGCCGCCCACCTGGACGATCTGGCGGCGTCGGCTCCGGCGGACGCCACTCTGGTCATCACGACCCCGGGGGTGCTGGTGCACATCCCGCGGGCGGAGCGGACGGAGCTCGTCGCGACGATCGCGGGACTGCCGGCGCACTGGGTCACGATCGACCCTCCCGGCCTCCTCGACGTGTGGGAGCCGCCGGTCGCCGTGGAGACCTGGCCGGGCTTCGTCGTCGCGCACGACGGCCGCGTGCGCGCCGCCGCGGATCCGCTCGGCGCGTGGTGGGAGTGGCGCGCCGGGGATCGCCGTCCGACGACCTAATCTGAGGGCATGTCCGCAGACCACCTCACGGAGCGCGATCGCGCGATCCTCGCCCTGGAGGCCGCCTGGCCCCGCCACGGCGGCATGAAGGAGGAGGTCATCCGCAGCAAGCTCGGCATGAGCGCGGCGCGGTACTACCAGCTGCTCGGGCGGCTGATCGACTCCGAGGCCGCGCTCGAGTTCGACCCGATGCTCGTGCGGCGGCTGCGTCGGCTCCGCGACGCCCGCGGCGCCAGACGGGCCGCGCGGATCCCCGGCTTTACCGGCTGAGCGGACGCCGACCGCACGGATCGGGCCCGTCGCGGACCGGTTTGCCAGGGACGTGCCGCTAGCATCGAGGGGTGTCCAAGCCCCCCCGTGACCGTTTCGACGAGGTCCCCCGTTCCACCGGACGCGTAGGAGCGCACCGCGCCGAAGCCCCGGGCATGAACGGCTGGGTCGTGCTGCTGTGGTCGTTCGTCGCTGCCCTCGTGCTCATCATCGCCGGCATCTTCGGCGCACTGGCCGTCATGGGGCGGATCGAGCTGTTCCCCGATGCCGCGCCGTCCGCGGTCGCCACGCCGGAGGAGACCGGGGTGATCGACCCGACCTACTCGGTGCTGATCCTCAACGCGACCCCGGACAACGGCCTCGACGACCAGATGCGCGACACCCTCATCAACGCCGGCTGGGCGGCGGACACGGTGCTCGCCAGCGACAGCGAGAGCGACGACTTCGCCACGACGACCGTCTACTACGTCAGCGCCGAGGACGAGGAGGCGGCCATGGGCCTCGCCGGCGTCATCGGCGGTGCCGAGGTGCAGCAGAGCGATTACTACGCGGGTCAGACCGAGGACGGCCAGAAGCAGCTCACCATCGTGATCGGCGTCGACCGGGCCGCGTCGGTGCCCGAGACTCCCGCGCCCTGACGCCCGTCTCCCTCTCGGATCGCACGGCTTGCACTCGATGGTGTCGAGTGCCAGAATGGCGTTAGCACTCTCTCACTCTGAGTGCTAAACCCACCGTCTACGTCCAGGAGGGACGACAAAACTCATGGCAAAGATCATCGCCTTCGATGAGGAGGCCCGCCGCGGCCTCGAGCGTGGCCTCAACATCCTCGCCGACGCGGTCAAGGTGACCCTCGGCCCGCGTGGTCGCAACGTCGTGCTCGAGAAGAAGTGGGGCGCCCCCACGATCACGAACGACGGTGTCTCCATCGCCAAGGAGATCGAGCTGGACGACCCGTACGAGAAGATCGGCGCGGAGCTCGTCAAGGAGGTCGCCAAGAAGACCGACGACGTCGCCGGTGACGGCACGACGACCGCCACGGTCCTCGCCCAGGCCCTGGTCCGCGAAGGCCTGCGCAACGTCGCGGCCGGTGCCGACCCCATCTCCCTCAAGCGCGGCATCGAGAAGGCCGTCGCCGCGATCACCGAGGAGCTGCTGAGCACGGCGAAGGAGATCGACTCCAAGGAGCAGATCGCCGCGACCGCCTCGATCTCCGCCGCCGACCCCGCGATCGGCGAGCTCATCGCCGAGGCCATCGACAAGGTCGGCAAGGAGGGCGTCGTCACCGTCGAGGAGTCGCAGACCTTCGGCACCGAGCTCGAGCTCACCGAGGGCATGCGCTTCGACAAGGGCTACCTGAACCCGTACTTCGTCACGGACCCGGAGCGCCAGGAAGCCGTCTTCGAGGACCCGTACATCCTCATCGCGAACCAGAAGGTCTCCAACATCAAGGACCTCCTGCCGATCGTCGACAAGGTGATCCAGGACGGCAAGGAGCTCGTCATCATCGCCGAGGACGTCGAGGGCGAGGCTCTCGCGACGCTCGTGCTGAACAAGCTCAAGGGCATCTTCAAGTCGGTCGCCGTCAAGGCTCCCGGCTTCGGCGACCGTCGCAAGGCGCAGCTGCAGGACATCGCGATCCTCACGGGCGGCCAGGTCATCACCGAAGAGGTGGGCCTGAAGCTCGAGAACGCCACGCTCGACCTGCTCGGCCGTGCGCGCAAGGTCATCGTCACCAAGGACGAGACCACGATCGTCGAGGGTGCCGGCGAGGCCGACCAGATCGAGGGTCGCGTCACGCAGATCCGTCGCGAGATCGAGAACACCGACAGCGACTACGACCGCGAGAAGCTGCAGGAGCGCCTGGCGAAGCTCGCCGGTGGCGTGGCCGTCATCAAGGCCGGTGCGGCGACCGAGGTCGAGCTCAAGGAGCGCAAGCACCGCATCGAGGACGCCGTCCGCAACGCGAAGGCAGCCGTCGAGGAGGGCATCGTCCCCGGTGGTGGCGTCGCGCTCATCCAGTCCGGCACGAAGGCGCTCGACGCTCTCTCGCTCGAGGGCGACGAGGCGACCGGTGCGAACATCGTGCGCGTCGCGATCGAGGCTCCGCTGAAGCAGATCGCGCTGAACGCCGGTCTCGAGCCGGGCGTCGTCGCCAACAAGGTCTCCGAGCTCCCCGCGGGCCAGGGCCTGAACGCCGCCAGCGGCGAGTACGGCGACATGTTCGCACAGGGCATCATCGACCCGGCGAAGGTCACGCGTTCCGCGCTGCAGAACGCCGCGTCGATCGCCGGCCTGTTCCTCACGACCGAGGCCGTCGTCGCCGACAAGCCCGAGAAGGCTGCTGCTCCCGCGGGTGACCCCACGGGCGGCATGGACTTCTGATCCTCTGAGAGGTTCAGAGACCCCGTCTCACACAGAAAGCCCCCGGCTCCGGCCGGGGGCTTTCTGCGTCCCTCAGCGGAAGAGGCTCGCCGAGTACTGATCCGCTTCGGCGTACTGGGTGGCCACGGCGCCGAGCGATGTGCCGATACCGTCCAGGACGAGCTCGACGTGCTGCTGGGCGCCCTGCCACTCCTCGGCGCAGCTCTGGAAGGCGGCCGAGGCCGTGCCGAGCCACGCGGTCTGCAGTTGCCGGAGCTGAGACATGAGCGTGGCGGATTCGGCGCGCAGGCGCTCGATGGTGGCGCGGGTCGCGGCTTCTGCCGCGTGGACGGCGTCGGTGTCGACGGTGAAGACGGTCATGGGATCTCCCTTCGAGGAAGCTCCGACGGTACGGGGGCTGCAGCGCCGTCGGAGAGGCGAGACCGCGTCCGGTCCGGAAGCCGGGAGAAGGGACGCGCCGCGAGAGATCTGTGCAGGAACGAGTGCCTACGGGAGGTCGTCGAGCCGCTCCAGCGGCTGAGTGTCCTCGAGGAGATGCTCCGGGGTCGAGCGCGCGGGGGCGAGCGGGAGCGTGACGGTGAAGGTGGCGCCGCCTCCCGGGCTCTCCGACACCGCGATGTCGCCGTTGAGCGCCTTGAGGATGGAGGCGACGATCGCCAGCCCCAGGCCGGAGCCGCCGGTCTCCCGCGCGCGGGAGGTGTCGGCTCGCCAGAACCGCTCGAAGATCTGCTCCCGGATCTGCGGCGGGACACCCTCGCCGTGGTCGACGATCGAGATGCTCGCGGTGCCCGCCGTGCGGTCGGAGTCCACGACGATCTCGATCGGGCTGTCCTCGGGGGAGAAGCGGCGGGCGTTGCCCAGGAGGTTCGTGACGACCTGACGGACCTTGTTCTCCTCGCCGAGCACGATCGGCGGTGTACGCACCGGGATGTCGGCGACCTCGGTGAAGTCGATGGCCGGCGGCTGCTCCTGCGGCCGCGCGCGGCGACGAAGGCGCGACAGGGTGGCACGGGGGCGCGGCTTCGGCGCGGGCTCCGGGGCGATGGGCACCACCGGGGTGCGGATGGGTGTGGTCGGGACGTTCTCGAGCGTGCGGTCGATCACGGAGATCGTGCGGCCCGGAGCTGCGGCCCGCACGTCGAGGGCGGCATCGCGCGCGATGGGGCGGAGATCGAGCGGGACGATCTGCGGCTCGCGCTCCTCGTCGAGTCGGGCGAGCGCGAGGAGGTCCTCCACGAGGACGCCCATGCGGATCGCCTCCTTCTCGATGCGCTCCATCGCCCTGGCGGTGTCCTCCTCGCCCTTGATCGCGCCCATGCGATACAGCTCGGCATAGCCGCGGACGCTGACGAGCGGAGTGCGCAGCTCGTGACTGGCGTCGCCGATGAAGCGTCGCATGTGCTGCACGGTGCGATCGCGCTGGGCCAGGGAGCGATCCACCCGATCGAGCATCGTGTTGATGGCCGCGTTCAGGCGCCCGACCTCGGTGGTCGGCTCCAGGTCGGTGAGCCGCTGCCGGAAGTCGCCGGCGGCGATCGACATGGCGGTCTGCTCGACCTGCCCGAGCCGGCGGAACGTCAGCGTCACGAGTCCGCGGGTGAGCAGAGCCGCGACGAGGATCGTGATGAGGGCGATGGTGATGTAGATCCCGAAGTACTGGCTGATGATGCGGTCGGCCTCGGCGAGGGGGAGCGCCACCATCTGGATGCTCAGCGGGTCGCCCTCCTGCTGCACGACGGCCGCGGCGGCGTGGTAGACCCGGCCGTCCGTGTCCTCGAGGGCGAGCACCTGATCCTCGTTCGCCTGGGCGTCCGACAGGGAGTACTCCGCGGGGAAGACCGGGGCACGACCGGAGGCGCTGGGGGCCGTCGCACGCAGGGCGCCCTCCGCATCGTAGATCGCGAAGGAGAAGTCGCGGGGCTTCTCGTCCCGCGGGGTGTACGTGGTCACGCCGTCGATGGTCGTGGTGTCGAAGTACCGGTCGACGAGGTCGCTGGTCACCAGTGCCGGAAGCTGCGCGTTGATGTTCTCGACCAGGGCGTTCCGCAGCAGCGGCACCGTCCCGATCCCGGCGACGAGGAGACCGAGGGCGAGCACGGCGACCGTGACGCCGGTGACCTTGGCACGGAGGCTGATGCGCCGCCACCAGGCGGTGACCGCATCCGGCTTGTGCGCCATGCGGTCCTCCCTCGTGCGGCGGCGATGCCGTCCGGGGACGGCGGGTGCGGGCTCGACGGTCTCAGACCGTCTTGCCCACCTTGAGCATGTACCCGAAGCCGCGCTTCGTCTGGATCAGCGACTCCTCCGTGTGCGGATCGATCTTGCGACGCAGGTACGAGATGTAGCTCTCGACGATGCCGGCGTCGCCGTTGAAGTCGTACTCCCAGACGTGGTCGAGGATCTGCGCCTTCGACAGCACCCGGTTCGGGTTCAGCATGAGGTAGCGGAGGAGCTTGAACTCGGTCGGGCTCAGGTCGATCGGCTCCTTGCCGACGTGCACGTCGTGCGTGTCCTGGTCCATGGAGAGCTCGCCGGCGCGGATGATCGACTCCTCGTCGGCCTGCATCGTGCGGCGGAGGATGGCCTGGGCCCTGGCGACGATCTCGTCCAGGCTGAACGGCTTGGTGACGTAGTCGTCGCCGCCGGCGTTCAGGCCCTCGATCTTGTCCTCCGTGCCGTCCTTGGCCGTGAGGAAGAGGATGGGGGCGGTGAATCCGGCGCCGCGGAGGCGCTTGGTCACGCTGAACCCGTTCATGTCGGGGAGCATGACGTCGAGGATGATGAGGTCCGGCTCCTCCTCGAGGACGGCGGAGATCGTGGCGGCGCCGTTGGCCACCGTCTTCACCTGGAACCCGGCGAAGCTGAGACCCGTGGAGAGCAGGTCGCGGATGTTGGGCTCGTCGTCGACGACCAGGATGCGCGCAGCAGTCATGACCCCATTATGGTGACTTCGGCCATGCGCGGGCTGATTATCCTGCGGAACGGCGTGGATGCGGTCGATCCGTCGGCGGGTGGATGTGCCGCACAGGCGGCCCGGGGGAGGATCGAGGCATGAGTTCGATCGAGGACGCCACCGCCGCCCCCGTCACCCCGTCCGCGCCGTCCCCGGAGGTGTCCGAGCGCGGGCTCGAGTACCACCGTCTGGCGCTCCTCCGCCCGCGCCCCCGGTGGTGGAAGCCGCTGCTCACCGGCCTCCTCGGCATCGCGTTCTACCTCGCGATCCTCGTGCTCGTCGTCGTGCCGCTCGTGGTCGTGTCGGCCCTGGTGCCCGGGTGGGGCGCCGAGCTGCAGATGCTGTTCCGGACCACCGCGTACTTCCAGCTGGACCGTCCGTGGCTCCTCGTGGCGCTCGTGCTCCCGCTCATCCTCATGATCCCCGCCCTGCTCCTCGCCTCGCGGGTCGTTCAAGGGCGAGGCGTCGGGCTCCTGTCGTCGGTCACCGGGCGGCTGCGGATGGACTGGCTCGGTCGGACCCTCGGGCTGGCGTCCGCGGTGTTCGTCGTCTACTTCGCCGTGGTGCTCGGCTGGTCGGCGGCCCTCGGCGATGCGGTGACACCGGACTTCTCCCACCCCGGGCTCCTGCTCATGGTGGTGCTCCTGCTCGTGCTGATCCCGTTCCAGGCCGCCGCGGAGGAGTACGTCTTCCGCGGCTATCTCATGCAGCTCGTCGGGACCTGGCTCCGGCACCCCGCCTTCGCGATCCTGCTGCCGGTGCCGCTGTTCGTGCTGGGGCACGGCTACGACGTGTGGGGTGCGGCGAGCGTCGGCCTCTTCGCAGTCGTCGCCGCCTGGCTCACGTGGCGGACGGGCGGGCTGGAGGCGGCGATCGCGCTGCACATCGTGAACAACCTGATGATCTTCCTGCTCGGCTCCGTCGCCGTGGTCGATGCGAACGCCACCTCGGGGTCGCCGGTGGATCTCCTCGGCTCGGCCGCGGCGATGCTCGTCTTCGCCGTCGTCGCAGACCGCTGGGCGCGCCGGAGAGGGATCACCCGGACCGCGTCGCCCGCCGCCGTCGCCCGCGGGACGCATCTTCTCCCGGGGAGGATGCACGGCTGAGCGCCGCGATCCTGTTCAGGCGGCGATCGCCTCGGCGTCCATGATCGTGTAGCTGTACCCCTGCTCCGCGAGGAACCGCTGCCGGTTCTGCGCGTAGTCCTGGTCGATCGTGTCGCGGGCCACGAGCGTGTAGAAGCTCGCCGTGTGGCCGGACTGCTTGGGGCGGAGGAGTCGCCCGAGCCGCTGGGCCTCCTCCTGCCGGGAGCCGAACGAGCCGGACACCTGGATGGCGACCGACGCCTCGGGGAGGTCGATGGAGAAGTTCGCGACCTTCGACACCACGAGCAGCGAGATGTCGCCCTCCCGGAACGCCCGGTACAGCTCCTCGCGCTCCTCGACCGGGGTGGATCCGGTGATCTGCGGGGCGTCGAGCGCCTGCGAGAGCGCGTCGAGCTGGTCGAGGTACTGACCGATGACCAGGATCTGCTCGCCCTGGTGGGCCGCGATCAGCTCGCGCACCGCATCGATCTTCGCCGGTGCGGAGGCCGCGAGCCGGTAGCGCTCGTCGTCGGTCGCCGCCGCGTACTCCAGGCGGTCCGCCGGGGGGAGGTCGACCCGCACCTCGAAGCAGGCGGCGGGGGAGATGAACCCCTGCGCCTCGATCTGCTTCCAGGGGGCATCGAAGCGCTTGGGGCCGATGAGACTGAACACGTCGCCCTCGCGGCCGTCCTCGCGGACCAGGGTCGCGGTGAGGCCGATCCGGCGCCGCGCCTGCAGGTCGGCGGTGAGCTTGAACACCGGGGCGGGCAGCAGGTGCACCTCGTCGTACACGATGAGGCCCCAGTCCAGGGCGTCGAGGAGCGCGAGGTGCGCGTACTCGCCCTTCCGCTTCGCCGTGAGGATCTGGTACGTCGCGATCGTGACGGGCTTGACCTCCTTGGCCTGCCCGGAGTACTCGCCGATCTCCTCGGGCGTGAGGCTGGTGCGCTTGAGCAGCTCGTCCCGCCACTGCCGTGCGGACACGGTGTTCGTCACGAGGATGAGCGTCGTGGTCTTCGTGGCGGCCATGGCCCCCGCGCCGACGATGGTCTTTCCCGCCCCGCAGGGGAGGACCACCACGCCGGAGCCGTCCTTGGAGAAGGCATCGACCGCGTCCTGCTGGTACGGGCGGATGGTCCATCCGTCCTCGGCCAGCTCGATCTCGTGGGGCGTGCCGGGTGTGTAGCCGGCCAGGTCTTCGGCCGGCCAGCCGATCTTCAGCAGCTCCTGCTTGATCTGGCCGCGGGCCCATGCGTCGACGACGAAGGTCTCCGGCGTGGGGTGCCCGATGAGCAGCGGCTGGATGCGCTTGTTGTTCGCGACCTGGGCCAGCACGGCGGGGTCGGTCGAACGCAGGATGAGCACGCCCTCGTCGTCGCGCTCGATGACCAGGCGCCCGTACCGGTTGACCGTCTCACGCAGGTCGACCGCGACGGAGGGCGGCACCGGGAAGCGCGACCAGCGGTCGAGCGTCTCCAGCATGTCGTCGGCGGTGTGCCCGGCCGCGCGGGCGTTCCACAGACCCAGGCGCGTGATGCGGTAGGTGTGGATGTGCTCGGGGGCGCGCTCCAGCTCGGCGAAGATCGCGAGCTCGTGACGGGCGCTCTCGGCGTCGGCGTGGGCGACCTCGAGGAGCACGGTGCGGTCGCTCTGGACGATCAGGGGGCCATCAGACATAGCTGACCAGTCTACCGGCCCCTGGCCGCACGGGGCCTAGGTCGGGACGACGGTCGCGGCGCGGATGCTCGACACCGGCAGGGTGCGCTCGACATCGGCCGCCCTGTCCCTGCCGCGCAGCCGACCACCACCGATCCCGGTGGCTTCGAGGAGGAGATCCCTGGTGGATCCGTCCGGCATGCCGACCGTCACCCGCAGCACGGCCTTCGCGCGCACCGCCGCCTCCAGCTCCCTGTCCAGCCACGCGGCGTCCGCGTCGGGGCCCTGGTGCTCGCGCAGCCGGGCGATCAGCGGTCCGTAGTCGGGGGCGGGAGCGTGGTCGGGAACGGCGGCCGGATGGCGCGTGCGCACCGCGACGGTCCCGTCGCGATCGACGAGGGTCGCCGGATACCGGGCATCCGTCAGCGCCCAGTACACCGTGTCCTGCCCGACCTTGGTGGTCAGCGAGCCGACGTGCGCGGTGAGTCCGAGAGGGCGGAGCGACTGGTCGACCGCCATGGCCTCGAGGAGGTGCGCGTCCGTGCTCTCCACCCGGGTGCGCCCCGTCTCGTCGTCCACGGAGACCCGCACGAGTCCGTGGCGCTGGCCGGTCTGCGCGACGAGGTAGCCGAGGGGCTGGGGGATGCCCGTGAGCGAGAGGCCGCCGAGGAACTCCAGGATCGAGGCCTCGTCCTCTCCCGCGGCGAAGGCGTGCGCCACCGACTCCGCGGTGAACCGGTACGACGAGGCCTGGGAGGCCGACTCCCGGCGGGCCATGGTGCGCAGGCGCACGTCCAGCGCGGGCTGCAGAGGACCGGGGGCGATCGCGGTGAGGTCGTTCTGGAGGAAGATCCGGTCCACCTCTGCGGGCAGGAGCGCGGCGAGGGCGGAGGGGTCAGCCGCCGCGCCGCGCCGCAGGGCCTCGGACCAGGCGGGTTCGGAGCCGTCCTCCGCGACGAGACCGAGGAGCCGGGCGCCTTCGAGCTGCCGCGCCGCGTCTTCCGGCCAGGCCGGGTCCCAGGGGTGGGCGCGGTGCCACTGCGTGAGCGGGAGCCACCCTCCCGGCTCCGTGCGCACACCGCGGGGCAGCGCGTCGCGGAAGGCCGTGGCCAGCACGCTCCAGCGTGCGATCGCGGGGGAGCGCAACCACTCCTCCGCGGCGGCCGTCGTGCGCAGCAGTCGATCGCTCGGCGTCGCGAGCCCGGCGCGGACGGCGAGGGTCACCAGAGGATCGACGCTCTCGACGGGGAGGCCGGCGTCGGCGAGCTGGCGTTTCTGCCCCGCGCTCACGGCGCCGCCCATGAGCAGCGCGAAGGGCTGATCCCTGGCGAGGAGGAGGATGTCGGCCACCGCGCCGACGGTGGTGAAGGCGCGTTCGGCGGCGTGTGCGGCCACGGACTCCGTGGAGGCCGGCGCCGCCGTGTCGTCCGGCACCGCGGGGCGGGTCTTCCCGGCGACCGCCTCTGCCACCGGCGGGTGCGGGGTGCCGTCGGGGCGGAGGAGGGCGAGGGCGATCAGGCGCTCCCGCTCGGCGCCGACGACGCTCCCGGAGGCGGCATCGAGAAGCGCCGTGGCCTCGGCGGCGGTCAGAGCGGGCAGCACGCGGGCGATCGAGGACGGCTCCAGCAGCGCCTCCGCGGCGTCGAAGAAGTCCTGCCATCCGGCATCCGGACGGACGCCCCGTGCGCTCAGCAGCGCCGTCAGCTCGTCATCGCTCGCCGCAGCCAGGTGATCGGCCAGCGGGCGTGCGTGCGTGCTCATCGGTGCGGCCTCACCGACGCGACTCTGCGCGGCCCTTCCGCACGAAGCTCATCACCAGCAGCACGATGATCATGACGAATGCGAGCGGCAGACCCCAGTAGGGGATCGCGGCTATCACGGGCCACAGTCCCTCGCCGAAGGCCGCCCGGTCCATGCCCAGCGCCGTGCCGATGATGATGACGAAGAAGCAGATCACCGCCGCCGCGGCGATGCCGAGCGCGGTGAACGCCAGGATGCGGTCGATCCGACGGATGGGGACCTCCGGTCCACGGCTCTGCGTACTCATCCGCCCCAGCCTACTCGCACGCCGGGAAGCCGCTCCGTTCCGCCCGTGACCGGTAGGCTGGGGGCACGCGCACGAGCGCGTCCCGTTCTGCATTTCGATCCCAGCGAGGTTCTCCCATGCCCACCGGCAAGGTCAGGTTCTACGACGAAGACAAGGGTTTCGGCTTCATCGCCAGCGATGACGGCCAGGACGTCTTCCTGCACGCCTCCGCGATGCCCGCCGGCACCGCGGTGAAGGCGGGTGCGCGCGTGGAGTTCGGCGTGGCCGACGGCAAGCGCGGCCTCCAGGCGCTGTCGGTGCGCGTGCTCGAAGCGCCGCCCAGCCTGGCGAAGGCCAAGCGCAAGCCCGCCGACGACATGGCCATCATCATCGAGGATCTCGTGAAGCTCCTCGACGGCATCGGCGGCGATCTGCGCCGCGGCCGCTACCCCTCCTCCAGCCACGGTCGCAAGATCGCGGCCGTCCTGCGCAAGGTCGCCGATGACCTCGAAGCCTGACGCCGACGCGCGTCTCGTCGAGGCGCACGACCTCGCGCTCTCCGCTCTGCGCGAGATCACGCCTGCCGCCACGATCGGGCCGGCCGCCGGGTTCATCCCGGAGGAGGACGGATCCGTCTCCCTCCGCTTCGAGAACCGGCTCCCCGGCTACCCCGGCTGGTACTGGACCGTGACGGTCGCCCGCGTGGACGACGAGGAGCCCACCGTCCTCGAGGTCGAGCTGCTCCCCGGCGACGGCGCGCTGCTCGCTCCGGAATGGGTGCCGTGGGCGGAGCGCCTGGCCGAGTACCGCGCGCACCAGGCCGAGCTGGCCGAGGCGGCCGCGGCGCCGGCGGAGACGACGAGGCCGACCCGGACGACGAGGACGCCGACGGCGAGCTCGACGACGACGGCATCGACGATGACGAGCTCGACGAGGACGGCTCCGACATCCTGCACGCCGGCGACCTCGACGGAGTGGACATCGATGAGCTCGACGACTCCGAGGACGACGCGTCCGAGGAGGACGGCGAGGCCGAGGACGACGACGAGGCAGACGGCTCCGAGGACGACGACGCCGACGCCCGCGATGCGGACGCCGGCGACGAAGCGGAGTGAGCCGGGCGGTCAGCCGCCGAGGTTCTCCTGCACGAAGTCGATGGCACGGATGAGCTGACGCACGTCGTCCGGCTCGATCGAGACGAAGGTCGCCACCCGCAGCTGGTTGCGGCCGAGCTTGCGGTACGGCTCGGTGTCGACGATGCCGTTCGCGCGCAGCGCCTTCGCGATCGCCGCGGCGTCGACGCTGTCGTCGAAGTCGATGGTCGCGACGACGGGCGAGCGGTGCGCCGGATCGCTGACGAAGGGCGTCGCCACGGCGGAGGCCTCGGCCCAGTCGTACAGCACCGACGAGGATTCGGCCGTGCGTGCCGCGGCCCAGCCGAGTCCGCCGTTGTCGAGGATCCACCGGAGCTGGTCGTCCAGGAGCAGCAGCGTCGTGAGGGCGGGGGTGTTGAGCGTCTGGTTGAGCCGGGAGTTGTCCACCGCCTGCTTCAGGCTCAGGAACTCCGGGATGTACCGCCCCGAGGCGGCGATCCGCTCGATGCGGTCGATCGCGGCGGGGGAGACCGCGGCGAACCAGAGTCCGCCGTCGGAGCCGAGGTTCTTCTGCGGGGCGAAGTAGTAGACGTCGGCCTGCGCCATGTCGAGGTCGATGCCGCCCGCGGCGCTCGTCGCGTCGATCACCGTGAGCGCCCCTTCCGCGTGGACGCGCTCGATCGGCGCGGCCACGCCGGTGGAGGTCTCGTTGTGCGGCCAGGCGTACACGTCCACACCCTCGACGAGCTCGGCGGCGCTGCGCGACCCGGGCTCGGCGGAGCGGACGTCGGGAGCCTCGAGCCAGGGAGCGGCGGCGGCCTTGGCGAACTTGCCTCCGAACTCGCCGAACACGAGGTTCTGGCTGCGGCGCTCGATGAGGCCGAAGGCGGCGGCGTCCCAGAACGCGGTCGACCCGCCGTTGCCCAGGATGATCTCGTAGCCCTCGGGCAGGCGGAAGAGCGCGGCGAGCTGCTCGCGGACGCTGCCGACGAGGTTCTTCACGGGCGCCTGGCGATGCGAGGTCCCCAGGATCGAGGCACCCGTCGTGACGAGCGACTCGAGCTGCGCACCGCGCACCTTCGAGGGGCCGCAGCCGAAGCGGCCGTCAGTGGGCAGGAGGTCACGGGGAATCTCGATCGCCATGGCTAGATTCTAGGGGGATCGCGCCACCGTTCCTCCCGCCTGCGCCCCGTCCGATGTCGCCGGAGGAATGTAGGCTTGCCTAAGAACTTTCGGAGGGCCACATGACGGATCTGATCGACACCACGGAGATGTATCTCCGCACCATCCTCGAGCTCGAGGAGGAGAACATCGTGCCGCTGCGGGCGCGCATCTCGGAGCGCCTCGGCCACTCCGGTCCCACCGTCTCGCAGACCGTCGGACGCATGGAGCGCGACGGCCTCGTCGTGGTGTCCGAAGACCGCACGCTCGAGCTCACCGACGCCGGACGCCGCAAGGCCGTCGACGTCATGCGCAAGCACCGCCTCGCCGAGCGCCTGCTGTCCGACGTGATCGGGCTGGACTGGGCGTTCGTCCACGAGGAGGCCTGTCGCTGGGAGCACGTGATGAGCGAGCAGGTCGAGCGCCGTCTCGTCGAGCTCCTCGGTCACCCCACCGAGTCGCCGTACGGCAACCCGATCCCCGGACTCGACCAGCTCGGCGACCTTCCCGCCCGCACCTTCGACGAGGGCGTCATCGGCCTCGTGCAGCGGCTGAACGCCGCGGGCGAGCCGGTCGAGGGGACGGTCCGCCGTCTCGCCGAGCCGGCCCAGGTCGACCCCGAGCTCCTGGAGCAGCTGCGTGACGCGGGCGTCGTCCCTGGCGCGCGCGGAGACTTCCGCTTCAACGAGGGCTATGTGCTCATCCAGATGGACGGCAAGGAGGAGGGTCTGGAGCTCCCCGTCGAGCTCGCCTCGCACATCTTCCTCGTCGGCGAGCCCGCCTGATCGGCTCACCGAGGATTGTCAGTTTCCCAGGGTGACATGATCGTTATCTTCCGGTAACCTCGGTCAGGTCCTCAGCGAAGAAGCCCGCTGGGGGCGAACCGCGAAGATCCGCCTTCCGGCTCGTCGTCTTCCCGAGAGGGATGCGCTCGAACCCGAGCAGTGCATCCCTGCCCTGGGGCAGAGAGTGTCGACGAGCCAGCGCCACCCGAGGTGCGAGGGCTCAGGAGGACCACGTTTTGGCCGCAGACATCGAACCGACCGCGAAGACATCTGAAGACCGAGTACCCGCCCGACGCTCCGGCGCCCGGGTCGGCGTTCGGAAGATCGCAGCCCCTCTCCGGTCGGTGGCGATCTTCGGTGCCGTCGGCGCCCTCGTCGCCGCCGTCGCGCTCCCCGCCTACGCGGCGTCGAAGCCGACGGATGCCACCGCGCAGACCGTCCAGCAGCTCGCCGCCGTCGACGCGCAGTCGCTGGTCGTCGCCTCGGAGGCCACGGCCGCCCCGCTCGTGCGCGGTGCCTTCAGCGCCACCACGCCCGAGGAGATCGAGAAGAAGAAGGCCGAAGAGGCCGCTGCCGCCGCCGCCCGCGCCGCAGCCGCCGCCGCGTCCGCCTCCACGCCCTCCTCCGGCACGTTCAACACCGCGGGGTACGCGCTCGTGGCTCCGGGCTCGGGCGAGGTCCGCTATCCGCTGCCCCTCGGCTCCTGGAATGTCAGCCGCACCGTGGGCGGCGGTCACAACGGCGCCGACATGCTCGCTCCGGCCGGCACCCCGATCTACGCCGCCGCCTCGGGCGTCGTGCGCGCCTCCGCCGAGAGCATCGGCGGCTACGGCGTCGCGGTCATGCTCGACAGCGTCGTGGGCGGTCAGCGCGTGCAGACCACGTACGGACACATGCTGTACGGGTCGCGCCAGGTGCAGGCCGGCCAGACGGTCGCTGCCGGTCAGCTGATCGGCTACGTGGGCAGCACCGGACGCTCGACCGCGAACCACCTCCACTTCGAGGTCTGGATCAACGGCGGCCTCGTCGAGCCGATGTCCTGGCTCTCCGTCAACGCCGGCTGAGCAGGACACGTTCTCGGTCATTCACCTCCCGTTTCGCCGCGGCCCCCGCGGGATGGGTTAGCCTGAACCCGTCGTCATACAGGCGGGAGAGGCTGATGGAGCGTACACCGAGCATCCGAACCATGGACGCTCTCGGTCGTCACGTCCTTCGGCATTGCCCGCAGGAATGCCGCGGTCCTGCCGCGCGCGAAAGGCGCCGTCTTTAGACGGCGCCTTTTCTCGTCCCTGCGAACACTCTTCCTCCTGCACGACGTCGTGTGAGTCGAGAGTGCCGGGAAGCCGTCCCGGCGGATCGAGAGGATGACGAATGCGCACACTGGTCCTGAATGCCGGATACGAGCCGCTGGCGATCGTGTCCTTCAAGAGAGCCCTCGTCCTGGTCATGAACGACAAGGCGACGGTCATCGAGCGCGTCGAGGACGACCCCGTCTGGGGCACCCACGGCGTCTACGACCGCCCGGCGGTGATCATCCTCTCCCGCTACGTGCGCGTCCCCACGAGCCGGCGCGTCCCGGTGACCCGCCGCGGCGTGCTGCGACGCGATGGTCATCGCTGCGGATACTGCGGCAAGGCGGCCGCGACGATCGACCACGTCCTGCCGCGCTCGCGTGGCGGCGCGGACTCCTGGGAGAACCTCGTCGCGTGCTGCCTGCGCTGCAACAACCTCAAGAGCAACCGCACCCCGCAGGAGATGCGGTGGCAGCTGCGGTTCACGCCGCGCCCCCCGCACGGCACGGCGTGGACGGTGCGCGGGGTGGAGCGCAGCGATCCTCGCTGGGAGCCCTACCTCGCCCTCGCCGCCTGACGGACGGCGCGAGGGCGCGCAGCCCTGGTCCCGTAGACTGGGCTGCGCGCCCTCGTAGCTCAGCAGGATAGAGCAGCCCTCTCCTAAAGGGCAGGTCGCAGGTTCGAATCCTGTCGAGGGCACTCCCGCTTCCGCACGCGTCAGGGCCGGCCGCGCCGCCACAGCTTCGACGGCCACCAGATGGCCTTGCCGATGTCGTAGGCCAGGGCCGGGACGAGCAGCGAGCGCACCACGAAAGTGTCAAGCAGCACTCCGAACGCGACGATGAACGCGAGCTGCACGAGGAAGAGGATCGGGATCACCGACAGCGCCGCGAAGGTCGCCGCCAGGACGAGGCCCGCGGAGGTGATGACGCCGCCGGTGATGGAGAGCCCGCGGAGGATGCCCTCCCTCGTCCCGTGCTGCTTCGACTCCTCCCGCACCCGCGTCATGAGGAAGATGTTGTAGTCGATGCCCAGGGCGACGAGGAAGACGAAGCCGTAGAGCGGGACGGCGGGGTCGGCGCCGGGGAAGTGGAAGACGCCGTTGAACACGAGCGCCGAGACGCCCATGGCGGTGCCGAAGGACAGCACCGTCGTCAGGATCAGCAGCACCGGCGCGAGGATCGAGCGCAGCAGCAGCATGAGGATGATCATGATCACGACGAGGATCACCGGGATGATGAGGTTGCGGTCGTGGATGGACGCGTCGTTCGTGTCGATCGAGGTGGCCGTCACCCCGCCCACCACGGCTCCGAGGTCGTCGAGCTCTCCCCGCAGCTCGCGCACGGTGGAGGCCGCGGCGGCGGAGTCGGCAGCGTCCGTCAGGGTCCCCTGCAGGAGCACCTGACCGTCGACCGTCGTGGGCTCCGGAGCGGGGGTCCCCGGAGGGCCGACGGCCGTGATCCCGTCCGCCGTCACCGGAGCGGACCCGCTCGGGGAATCGGCTGCGGTGACGGTCACCCCGTCGATCCCGTCGCTCGCGAGGAGCACGTCGGCGGCGTCCTGCAGGCGGTCCTCGGCCACGATCACGGAGACCGGGCTCCCCGAGCCGCCGGGGAAGTGCTCGCCGAGCGCGACCTGACCGTCGCGCGCCTCCGAGGCCCCGAGGACGAGGTCGGACTGCGGCACCCCCTGAGCGTCCAGCTGGGTGACCCCTGCCGCGCCGGCGAGGAGGACGAGCGTGGTCGCGATCCAGATCACGCGGGGACGCTTCTTGATGAGGCCGGACAGTCGCGCCCACAGCCCGGTGGTGCGCATGCCGTGCTCCTCGGCCACGACCTCGGGCTCGAAGCGGGGACGCCGCGGCCAGAAGACCGCGCGCCCGAACAGCAGCAGCAGCGAGGGCAGGAGCGTGAGCGCGGACAGCATCGCGAACACGATGCCGATCGCCGCGACCGGGCCGAGGGTGCTGTTCGACTTCAGGTCGCTGAGCAGCAGGCACAGGAGCCCCGCGATCACGGTGCCCCCGGACGCGACGATCGGCTCGACCGACCCCTTCCACGCGGCGAGGAGCGCGACGCCCTTGTCCTGCGCGACCCGCAGCTCCTCCCGGAACCGCGCGACGAACAGCAGCGCGTAGTCGGTGGCGGCGCCGATCACGAGGATGAAGAGGATGCCCTGGGTCTGCCCGCTGAGCAGCAGGATCTCCCACTTCGCCAGCCACCACACGACGAGGAGCGCGACGCACAGGGCGAACAGGCTCGTGGAGAGCACGACGAGCGGCAGCAGGAACGAGCGGTAGACGAGGACGAGGATCACGAGCACGGCGAGCAGGGCGACGCCGAGGAGGAGGCCGTCGATGCCCGCGAAGCCGGCGGCGAGGTCGGCCGTGAAGCCCGCAGGACCGGTGATGTAGACCGTGATGTCGTCCGGCACCGCGGCGCGCAGCTGGTCGCCGAGAGCGGTGGTGGCATCGCTGAGCTCGGCGTCGCCGTCGATCGGGATGAAGGCCTGCACGGCTCGGCCGTCCTCGGACGGAAGCGCCGGGGAGACGTCGTCCGCGACGCCCTCCACGTCGGGCGCGTCGGCCACCGCGTCCGAGATCGCCTCGAGCTCGGACGGCGTCAGCTCCTCCTCCGAGGTGAACACCGCGATCGCCGGGATGGCGTCGCTGTCGGTGAACTCGCCGAGGAGCTGCTGCACGGTCGTGGCGTCCGCGGACTCCGGGAGGTAGGTGGTCTGGTCGTTCGACGACACCTCGTCGACCTTCCCGAACAGCGGACCGCCGAAGGACGCGCCCGCCAGCCACACCAGGATGAGGGCGACGGGCAGGAACACCCGCAGCCAGGAGTGGCGTCGGGTGCGCGCGCGGGTCGGCGGCGTCGGTGCGGGGGCGGGGCGGGACATCGGGGGTCCTTTCGGGAGCGGTGGCGGGGGAGGCGGCGCGGGGGTCAGGAGACCCAGGCGAGGATGAGGATCATCGTGGCGAGGAAGCCGGCGATGTAGTTCAGCGCGATGAACCGGCGCCAGGCGCGGTTCGTGCCGGCCGAGGTCTCGTCGCTGACGTTCCACCACGGCGCGGCGTTGACGATGTAGGGAAGCGCCAGCACGGCGGCGAGCGGTCCGGGCCAGGGGGTCAGCAGCATCGCGGCGCCGGCGATCGTCCAGAGCACGAGGGAGAGCCGGACGGTGGCCCTGGCGCCGATCACGGTCGCGATGGACGAGATGCCGCCCTCGCGATCGGGTCCGATGTCCTGCACGGCGCCGAAGGCATGGGCCGCCATGCCCCAGAGGAAGAAGGCGACGAGGACGAGGACGGTGGTCGTGGTGACGGGGGCTCCGGCGAGGGAGAGGCCCACGAGGGCGGGGCTGACGAAGTGGGTGCTCGAGGTAACGGAGTCCAGGAAGGGACGCTCCTTGAAGCGCAGCACCGGTGCCGAGTAGGCGAGGACCGCGAAGACGCTGACGGCGAGCCACAGCCAGGATGCCGGAGTGCCGACCGCGAACAGGTAGACGAGGAAGGGCACGTTCGTGACCGCCGCCGCCCACAGCGTCGCACGGTGGATCCGCGGGGACAGCAGGGCGCCCTCGATCCCGCCCTTGCGGGGGTTGGCCAGATCGGAGGCGTAGTCGAAGACGTCGTTGATGCCGTACATGGCGAGGTTGTACGGGATGAGGAAGTACAGCGTGCCGATCACGAACGTCGCGTCGATCTCCCTGGTGCTCAACAGGTAGGCGGCGGCGAAGGGGAAGGCGGTGTTGATCCAGCTGATCGGTCGGGAGGAGAGGACGATCTGGGCGATGTCGCGGCCGAGGCCTCCGGTGCGGGACGTCTGATCGGTCATGCCTGCTCCTCCGTCCGGGCGGCGCGTGTCCGGGAGCGGCGCCCGCGGAGGGCGGTCCACAGCGCGGGGAGCAGCAGCACCCCGGCCAGCGGGTAGGCGAAGTCCTCGATCGGGGCGAGCCCGATGTGCAGGCCGGCGAGCGGGCCGGGCGCGTAGTGGAAGAGACCGGTGGCGATCATGACGGTGTCGAACACGGCGGTCAGCACGAGGAGGGCGAGGGCGGTCAGCGCGAGGGCGCCGAGGTGCGGGGTACGGCGCGCGGCGACGCCGAGGGCGACCGCGGCGAGGACGGCGACGGCGAGGAACACCGCGGACAGCTGCAGGTAGGTCATCGCGCCGCTCCTTCCGCCTCGGAAGTGCCGCGGCGGCGCTCCAGGACGCGCACGCCGCCGCCGTAGAGCACCATCGTGCACACGACGAGGAAGACGAGGAAGATCGGCTCTTCGAGAGGGAGTTCGGGGGCCAGGACGATGCCCGTGGCGATCGCCGCCTCACCGCGGAAGAAGATCCCCGCCGCGATACCGGCCACATCCCACACGAGGAAGAAGGCGAGGCCGACGGCGGTGACGACGGCCGCCGCCACGGCATCGCGCCAGAAGAACAGGCGGAACCGCCAGTCCAGCAGCAGCATGCAGCCGAGGGAGACGAGCAGGGCGGCCAGGTAGATCGCGCCCATCATGCCCGCTCCGCGCTCGTCGGGCGTGGGGCCGGCTCCGGCAGCGGACCGGGGGAGTGGTCGCCCCGGATGCGCTTGAGCACGATCTCGGCGCTGATGAGGCACATCGGCACGCCCACACCGGGGGCGGTGGTCGCTCCGGCGTAGTACAGCCCCTGCACGCGCCGGGACGCGTTCTGCGCGCGGAACATCGCGCTCTGCGACAGGATGTGCGCGGGCCCGAGCATCCCGCCCCGCCAGGAGTGGTAGTCGTCGCGGAAGTCGGCCGGCCCCACGGTCTCCCGGACGACGATGCGCTCCCGCAGGTCGGGATCCCGCCCACGTCTCGATCAGGTCGATCGCGGCGTCCGCAGCCTTCTCGACAGCCGCGGAGCCGGCGCCGTCGCTTCCCCCGTGCCCGAGATCGACGTCGGCCGGCACCGGCACCAGCACGAAGAGGTTCTCGTACCCGTCCGGCGCGACCTCGGCGTCGGTGGCGCTGGGGCGGCAGACGTAGGTGGACGCCGGGCTGGGGACGGCAGGGGTGCGACCGAAGATCGCGTCGAAGTTCGCATCCCAGTCGTCGGTGAAGAAGAGCGAGTGATGGGGGAGCTCGGGCAGGGCGCCGCGGACGCCGAGCATCACGAGCACGCCGCCGGGCCCGCTCGTGCGCCGCGCCCACCAGGACTCCGGATAGGACTGCAGCGTCGGGGGCAGCAGCGCCGTCTCCGTGTGGTGCAGATCGGCGCCGGAGACCACGATGTCCGCGTCCTCCACGTGCTGGTGGCCGTCGCGGTCCGTCCAGCCGACCCCGGTCGCATGGGTCGCGCCGTCGGCATCCTGGGTGCGGATCCCGGTGACCTCCGCGCCGGTGACGATCCGGGCGCCGGCATCCTGGGCCAGCGCCGCCAATCGCTCGACGACGCGCCAGAAGCCGCCCTGCGGATACAGCACGCCCTGGTCGAGGTCGAGCGCGCTCATCAGGTGGTACATCGCCGGGGCCGTCCGGGGATCGGTGCCGAGGAAGACCGCGGGGTAGCCCAGGATCTGGCGCAGCACCGGGTTCCGGAAGCGGCGGGCGGCGAAGGCCTGGAGGCGCGTGCCGAGCAGCGAGAAGAGCCGAGGGAGCGCGCGCACCACCTCGGGCGCGGCCAGCGTCCTGGTCCGGGTGAACGGGTTGTAGAGGAAGTAGCTCCTTGCCATGGCGCCGGCGTCGTGGGCGGAGGTGAGGTAGGTGTCGAGCGCGGCGGCGGAGCCGGGTTCCATCGACTCGAACAGCGCCGAGACGGCGTCCCGTCCGGCGGGCACCGTCACCGGGGCGTCGCCGGACTCGGGGGAGCGGAAGACGCGGTACCCCGGGTCGAGCAGGGTCAGGTCGAGCTGCTCCTCGGTGCTCGTGCCCATCATCGCGAAGTAGTGGTCGAACACCTCGGGCATCAGGTACCACGAGGGGCCGGAGTCGAATCGGAAGCCGTCGCGCTCGATGGTGCCGGCCCGTCCGCCGACGCGGTCGTTCTTCTCCAGCACCACGACGTCATGGCCGTCGCGTGCGAGCAGCCCGGCCGTGGCCAGGCCGGCCACGCCCGCGCCGATGATGACGATGCGGCTCATCGGTCCCGCTCCATGCTCGTCACCACGACGGCCCGCGCGGCGAGCAGCGCCTTGATCGGATCCGGCACGCGGACCCGCCGGCGGTACAGCTCCGCGGCCGGCGTCCGCGCGACCTTCCGGGTCAGGGCCGCGAAGAGGGCGAGGGCGCTGCGCACCGCGGCACGGGCGTCCTTCGGGAGCAGCGGGATCGCAGCTCTCGCGTCGGCGAGCTGACGGTGGACGGTGTCGACCCAGGAGTCGCGGTCGGCATCGGTGAGACGAGCTGAGCCGCCGAGGTAGCCGCGCTGCAGGCGGTCGGTGTCGTCGGCCAGATCGCGGAGGAAGTTCACGTTCTGGAACGCGGCTCCCAGCCGCCGAGCCCCGCGCTCGAGGATCTCGAGCTCGGCCGGCGTCCGCGTGGCGTCGCGGAGGAAGACCCGCAGGCACATGAGTCCCACGACCTCCGCCGACCCGTAGACGTACGCGGCGTGCGCGTCGGCGTCGTAGGCCGTGAAGCCGGAGTCACCGGCGATGTCGGCGCGCATCGAGTCGAAGAACGGCCGGGTGAGGTCCTCGCCGATCCCGCACTCGCGCGCCGTCCGCGCGAACGCGTGCAGGATGAGGTCGCTGCTGTAGCCGGTCCGCATCGACCGATGGGTCTCCGCGATGTACGAGTCCAGGGCGGCCGCCTGGGCGCCCGCGTCGAGCCCGGCCTCGGCGGCGACGCCGTCGACGATCTCGTCCGCGATGCGCACCATGGCGTAGATGTTCCGGACGTGCTGACGATGACGTCGCCCGAGGAGGCGGGTGGCCAGGCCGAACGATGTCGAATAGGTGCGGATCACGTCGGAGGTCGCGATCTCGGCGGTGCGGCTGAAGCGGCGCAGCGCCGCGTCGTCGCGATGCTCGGCGGGGGTCGCGGTCATCGGCTGCGGCCCTCGATCCGGTCGGCGAGCGCGAGGACCACGCGTCCTGCATCGGCGGAGAGCGTGCCCGCCTCCTCCGCTTCCGCGAGCACCGTCGAGACGGCGGCGAGCTGCTCCTCCACGAGACCGCGGACGAAGCCCTCCGCGCCGCATTCGCGGAGGCGGTCGCGCATCTCCGCCGCGTCCTCGACGCTCAGGTCGGTGGCTCCGAACCGCAGCTCGATGCTGGGCCAGTGGCTGGTCATCCGCGCGTAGGCGATGATCGCGGTCTCCTTGCCCTCGCGGAGGTCGGAATAGGGGTCCTTGCCGTGCGTCTCCGGATCCCCGAACACGCACAGCAGGTCGTCCTGCAGCTGGTAGGCGAGGCCGAGGTGGCCGCCGATCTCGGTCAGCTGTTCCTCGGCTGCCGTCGACGCCCCCGACAGGATGGCCGCCGCGCGGAGGGGGAGGACGAACGAATAGGCGGCCGTCTTCGACGCGCTCGTGGCGAGGATGGTGCGGAGGTCGGCCGCGATGATGCCGTCGCTGAGGGCGACGTCCGAGTGCTCGCCGGCGACGGTCTCGAACACCGTCGTCTCGAGGAGGGCGAGGAGCCGCTCCCGTCGCGCGGCGGGGATGTCGGCGCGGGCGAACCCGAGCACGGCACTGGACAGGAGGAGGTCTCCGAGGAGGATGGCGCTCGACCGGCCCCAGTGCAGCGCCGCCTCGGCTCCGGCATCGGGACGACGGGAGACGAGGGAGCCGATGAGGTTGGGGCGGCGGCGGCGCGTGAGGTCGCCGTCGATCACGTCGTCGTGCAGGAGGAACGCGAAGTGCAGGAGCTCGACATGAGCGGCCACGTCGATCGCCCGGGCGGCGTCCTCCGCCGTGAGGGGAGCCGTGGTGAGCGCGGACAGGAGGTCCATGAGCATCCGCGGACGCAGGAGCTTCCCGCCGAGAGCGTGCTCGGCCGCGGTGTGCCACAGCGCGGCGAACTCCGCCCCGTAGTGCTCGGCGGCGACCGCGCGCTCGGCGAAGCGTCGTCGCAGCACCGCCTCGATGCGGGTGCCGAGGTCTTCCTCTGTCACTGTGACGGCCATGGCTCAGACCTCTCCGTGTCGTCGGAGGAGCGGGAGCTGCTCCGCGAGCCAGGGGCTGAAGGCGAAGGGGGTGCGGATGACCGCGGCGAGCAGGTCGTCCACGTCGACCCATTCCCACTCCGCCACCTCGTCGGGATTCGCGGCGGGCTGCCCGTCGATCACGGCGACGTGCACCGGGCAGATCTCGTTCTCCACGATGCCGCTCGCGTCCACGGCGCGGTAGCGGTAGTCGGGGAGGGCGAGGCGGATCTCGGTCACCTGGATGCCCAGTTCGTCGGAGCCGCGCCGGCGCACCGCGTCGGTCATGTCCTCGCCGGGCTGCGGGTGCCCGCAGAAGCTGTTGGTCCAGACGCCGGGCCACGTGCGCTTGCCGAGGGCGCGACGGGTGACGAGCAGGCGTCCCTCCCGATCCTGCACGTAGCAGGAGAAGGCGAGGTGGAGGGGCGTGTCGGTCGTGTGGACTTCGCTCTTGGGCAGGATGCCGACGGCAGTCCCGTCTTCGGCGAGGAGTGTGACGTTGTCCATGGCGCCCTCTCGTCGTTTAGCTAACCTGGCGAAATATCAACTTAGCATGAAGCTGTTGGTGTGTAACATGATCGCATGCACTCCGAGCCCCGCACCACCCCGGTCGCCGAGGCGCCGGCGACCGCGGGGCCGGACGACCTGACCCATGGCGCGATCTACGACGTCGAGGCCAGCGATCCGCGCAGCACGCTCATCGACCGCTCCGGCGTCGCGCCGGAGGATCTGCGGCAGATCGCTCGCGTCATGGAGGCGCTCGGCGGATTGCGCGACGCCGAGCAGCGGCTGTCGCAGGCGTCGCGCCGGTACATGCAGCTGAACGAGACCGACATGCGGGCGCTGCACTATCTGATCGTGTGCGCGAATCGGTCGCTGGTGGCGACACCCAGCGGGATCGCCCATCACCTCCGGGTCTCGACCGCGGCGACGACGAAGCTGCTCGATCGGCTGGAGAAGGGCGGGCACATCCGGCGCTCGCCGCATCCCACCGACCGACGAGCTCTCGCGATCACGATCACTCCGGAGACCAGGCACGCCGCGATGGAGACGGTCGGGCGGCAGCAGGCCAAGCGCTTCTACGCGGCCGCGCGGTTGTCGGCGGCGGAGCGCGATGTGGTGATCCGGTTCCTCCAGGACATGACGGAGGAGATCACCCTGCGTGACGAGCCGTGGGCCACGCAGGGCGCACACGAAGATCCCGCCCGACCGTGAGGTGGGGCGGGACCGGATCAATGAGCGGCGCGGTACGCGTCCAGGATGGGGGCCGGAACTCGTCCCCGCTCCGAGAGCGTGTACCCGTTCTCCTTCGCCCAGGCGCGGATCGCCGCGACCTCGGGGTTGCGTGAGGGCCGCTTCCGCGACGAGGAGGAGGACGAGGAGCGCCCTCCGCCGGTGGACGCACCGGATCCCGCCCGACGCCCTGCCGTGATGTACGGCTCGAGGGCCTGGCGCAATTCCTCGGCGTGCGCGGAATTCAGATCGATCTCGTAGGAGGTGCCGTTCAGCGAGAAATGCACGGTCTCGCCCTCTCCGACCTCCAGGACGGTGCCGTCGATATCGTCGACCAGCTGGTGCACAATTCGTCTCGCCATGACGGCGACTTTATCGCGGCGGCGGGAATGCGCACAACAAAAGCCGCTCCTTCATGGCGCCGTATGACGCGGTCGCGGAGAATGCCCGATTCAGGGAAGCAGACCCGCGCGACGTGCTTTGGTCACGGCGGCATGCCGCGTCGATGCGTCCAATTTCGACATCGCGGTGCCGAGATAGGCCTTGACGGTGCCTTCCCGCAGACCGAGGTGCGCGGCGATCTCCGCATTCGTCGACCCGAGGGCGGCGCACGCGAGGACGTCGGTCTCGCGCGGGGAGAGGTGGATGACGGGAACGGGGCCGGTCGTCGTCGGGAGGTCGTCGCCGGCGAGGGTCAGCAGTCGGCGCTCGACCTGCGCCAGCCGCGCGCGGATGCCGGCGTCGTCGACGGTGGCGGCGATGCTGCGCAGCTCCGCGAAGCTCTCCCGCAACTCCTCGCGCTGGGCCGGCGCGACGGCGGCGGGCGACGGGGACGCGGCCCGCAGACGGCGCTGCACCTCGTCCCGGATGCGCAGCTCATCGGCGACGGATTGGGCGACCTGCATCGCCGGTGCCGTCGTCACGCCGCCGATCCTCTCCTCGGCCCAGGCGCCCGCATAGAGCACGCCGCGCGGGCGGCCCTGGACGACGATCGGCAGGGCGAGCAGCGTCCGCAGACCTTCGCCGAGCACGAAGACGTCGTAGTCGTGGGTGATCTGGCGGGAGGAGCCGTAGTCGCTCGTCATCCGCGGGCGCAGCTCCATCATGGCGCGGCCGCCGAGACCGCGCTCGGGGCGCACGCGGAGCCCGTCGAGAGCACGCGTGCGGGCCCCGACGATGCTCGTGACACTCACGACGCCCTCTTCGATCAGCCCGCCGAACGCGACGGGGAAGCGCGTGCGCCGCGCGAGCTCGCGCACCGCGTTGGCGACGAGCTCCGCCTCGGATTCGACGGTGATCGGAGAGCTCACGAATACCTACTTTCGGGGGTGACGGCACCGTTCCCCGTTTCGTAGCGTCGACCCTACCACTCGGGCGGCGACAGCCGCGCGTGCAGCGGACATGTGGCAAGGAGGCCCCATGAGCGAACAGGTTCCGACCCCTCAGAACGGTGCGATCGATTATGTCGCCGTCGAGCAATCCCCTCGATTCCTGCGGTTGAAACGGACGCAGCGGTCCTTCATCTTCCCCCTCGCCGCGTTCTTCCTCGTGTGGTATTTCGTCTACGTGCTGCTGGCGGCATTCGCCCGCGATTTCATGGCGCAGCGCGTCTGGGGGGATATCACCGTCGGGCTGCTCTTCGGGCTCGGTCAGTTCGTGACGACATTCGCCATCACGATGGCGTATGTCGCATTCGCGAATAGGAAGCTCGACCCCCTGGCGTCCGAGATCCGTGAAGAACTCGAGAAGGCGCAGGCGGACGCATGACCATCATCCGCACGGCCACCGAGGATGTCGCCCTCGACATCAACCCGGTGTTCAACATCTCGATCTTCCTCGCCTTCGTCGCGGTGACGTTGTTCATCGTGATCCGCGCCAGTCGGAACAACAAGACGGCCGCCGACTACTACGCGGCCGGTCGTTCCTTCACCGGGCCCCAGAACGGATTCGCGATCGCCGGCGACTACCTCTCCGCCGCGTCGTTCCTCGGCATCTGCGGCGCCATCGCGATCAACGGGTACGACGGATTCCTCTACTCCATCGGATTCCTCGTCGCCTGGCTGGTCGCGCTGCTGCTCGTGGCGGAGCTCATGCGCAACACCGGCAAGTTCACGATGGCGGACGTGCTCTCGTTCCGCTTGAAGCAGCGTCCGGTGCGGATGGCGGCGGCGATCACCACGCTCGCGGTCTGCTTCTTCTACCTCCTCGCGCAGATGGCGGGGGCGGGCGGTCTCGTGTCCCTGCTGCTGGGGATCGACGGGCGCGTCGGGCAGTCGGTCGTCATCGCCGTCGTCGGCATCCTCATGATCGTCTACGTGCTCATCGGCGGCATGAAGGGCACCACCTGGGTGCAGATCGTCAAGGCGGTGCTCCTCATCGGCGGTGCCCTGGCGATGACGATCTGGGTCCTCGCGATCAACGGCTTCAGCCTGAACACCCTCCTGGAGGCGGCGGTGGCCAACTCCGACAAGGGCGAGGCGGTGCTGGCGCCCGGTCTGCAGTACGGCGCCAATCCGTGGGACTTCCTGTCGCTGGGCATGGCCCTCGTGCTCGGCACCGCGGGTCTCCCACACGTGCTCATGCGCTTCTACACCGTGCCGACGGCCAAGGAGGCACGGCGGTCGGTGGTCTGGGCGATCTGGCTGATCGGCGGGTTCTACCTGCTGACCCTCGTGCTCGGGTACGGCGCGGGCGCCCTCGTCGGCGCCGACGTGATCGCCGCGGCACCCGGCGGGGTGAACTCGGCCGCCCCGCTGCTGGCGTTGAAGCTCGGCGGGCCCGTGCTCCTCGGGTTCATCTCCGCGGTGGCGTTCGCCACGATCCTCGCGGTCGTCGCCGGACTCACCATCACCGCGGCGGCGTCGTTCGCCCACGACATCTACGCGAACGTCATCCAGAAGGGGCGGAAGGACGCGTCGGGGAAGCCGGTCGAGCCCGATCCCAACGGCGAGGTCCGCGTGGCCCGTCGCACCGTGATCGTCATCGGCATCCTCGCGATCGTCGGCGGCATCGGGGCACAGGGGCAGAACATCGCCTTCCTCGTGGCGCTCGCTTTCGCGGTGGCGGCGTCGGCCAACCTGCCGACGATCCTCTACTCGCTGTTCTGGCGCCGGTTCACGACGCGGGGCGCGGTGTGGAGCATGTACGGCGGGCTCGGTTCGGCGATCATCCTCATCATCCTGTCGCCCGTGTTCTCCGGTACGCCGACGTCGATGATCCCCGGGATCGACATCGCCGTCTGGCCGTTGAACAACCCGGGCATCGTGTCCATACCGCTCGGGTTCGCGCTCGGCTGGCTCGGAACCGTCACCAGCACGCGGCGCGAGTCTCCCGAGCTGGCGGCCGAGATGGAGGTGCGCTCGCTCACCGGCTTCGGCGCGGAGAAGGCCGTCGACCACTGACGCGACCTCCTCGGGTGCGGGCCCGGCGGCCTACTCGCCGGGCCCGCACCCCAGGAGCGGGGTTCATCGCGACTCGAGGTCCAGCAGGAAGCGCTTCCGCTCCGGATGGCCGCCGTAGTGCCCCGCGGAGCCGTCGGATCGCACGACCCGGTGCACGGGCACGATGATCGAGAACGGCGTGAGGCGGCACGCCGTCCCGACGGTGCGCGCCGCCCCCGGGTGGCCGGCCAGCACCGCGACCTCCCCGTAGCTCAGGGTCTGGCCCCAGGGGATGTCGCACACGGTGTGCAGCGCCGCCCGGTGGAAACCCTCCACGAGACGCCAGTCGAGACGCAGATGCTCGTCGAAGCGCACTGGCTCGCCGTCGAAGTACGCGTCCAGAAGCGGCACGAGCTCGTCGGCCGCGCCCGGGTCGGGCTCCGGGACGGCACCGAGCTGCCGCGAGACGCTTTCGAGCAGCCACGGCACCTGCGGGTCTGCGGACTCGGAGAGGTCGAAGCGCACGATGCCCTCGTCGGAGAAGACCGCGAGGGCGTCGCCGAAGGGCGTCGGAGCGAAGTCATAGCGGAAAGTCATGTCCCCATCCTGGCCGCCGAATCCGGGCGCAGAACGGCTCGAGACGGAGCGGTTCCGCGTTCGGTGGAGAACGGCAGCGTGCGGACACGAGGGGAGGAGTAGTCGGCGGAGCGCGGTGCCGGGCTGTTTTTCACCGGAAACCCGCCGTGGATACCGATCTCCGACGGTGTCGCGCCTAGGGTGTGAGTGTGTGGCGACGGGAAAGCAGGTCTGCGAACAGCACAGCGGTGGACAACGCTGTGTCCCTCGGTGACCTGCACGACTCGTCCACCGGAGTCGGGATCGCGCACGCCGCCGAGGCCGAGCGCACGCGCCTGCGGGCCGAAGCCGCCGATCTGGGCGGCCCTTCGCCGCTGAGCAGCTTCCGCGACGGGCCGGAATCCGGCATCGACATCTCCAAGGCGCACCCGGGCAGTCTCCCGCAGTTCATCACCGGCAAGTCGACGCTCCTCTCCAACCTCTTCCGCGACGAGGTGGGCCTGCGTACCGCGCGGCTGGCCGCCGAGCGCATCACGGCCAAGAACACCGAGCTGCGCACGGTCCGCGGCATCGAAGCCGTGCACCTGGCCGTCGGCGTCGCGCGGTGGCGCATCGGCGGGGCGACCTTCGCCGCCCCTGTCCTGTTGCGACCCCTCGCGATCCGCCGCCATCACACCGACTTCGAGCTCAAGCTGCAGGGGGCGTTCGAGGTGAATCCGGAGCTCGTCCGGGTCGCCCGCGAGCACTTCGGGCTGTCGCTCGACGCCACAGCCCTCGCGGCGCTCGCCTACGACGGCGGCATCTTCAAGCCGCAGCCGGTGATCGACAGCCTGCGCGGTCTGACCCGATCGATCGAGACGTTCTCCGTCGAGCCTCGACTCGTCGTCTCCACCTTCGCCGATGTCGCTGGCGCCATGGCCCAGGACGGCGGCAGCCTCGACCACCCGGTCCTCAACGCCCTCGGCGGCCACGTCGGCGATCGCGAGCAGGTCACGGCACCGCGCGCCGTCCCGCACCACGTCGGTCCGGACGACCGCGCGCCCGCCTCGGACACGCTCCTCCTCGACGCGGATGCCGAGCAGGAGGCGGTGCTGGCCCGCATCACCGCCGGTCACTCCCTCACCGTGGCGACGCTGCCGGGCACCGGCGGCACGCAGACCGTCATCAACGCGCTGGGCGAGCTCGTCCGCGCCGGCAAGAAGGTGCTCGTCGTCTCGGCCCGCCGGTCGACGCTCGACGGCGTGCGCCACCGCCTCGCCGGCATCGGCCTCGACAGCCTCGCGGTGTCCCCGGCGAGCCTGCGCCGAGACCTCGTCCGTGCGATCGGCAGGAACGAGAAGGCGACCGCGCCCAAGGTGAGCGAGGTCGACGACGCGCTCGTGCGGCTGCGCACGGTGCTCCGCGACTATCGCGACGCTCTGACCGTTCCGATCCCCGGCCTCGACGCCTCCGTCCTGGACGCGACCAGGCACCTCACCCGTCTCGCGTCCCTGCCGGTCCCGCCGTCGACCACGGCCCGACTGAGCGTGGACGCCCTGCGCCGGCTCGCGAAGGATCGCACCGAGGCGGCCGCCGCACTGGCTCAGGCCGCACGACTCGGCGAGTTCCGCGTCGGACCGAACGATTCGCCCTGGTACGGCGTCACCTTCGGCAGCACCGAGGCCGCCCGCGCCGCCCACGAGCTCGCCGGGCGCCTCCATGCCGTCAGCGTGCCCGCCCTGCTGGAGCGCGGCTACGAGCTCATCGCGCAGACGCACATGCGACCGTTCTCGACGATCGACGAGCTCGGCGACTACCTCGAGCTGCTGCAGGGCATCCGCGACACCCTGGACCGGTTCAGCCCGACGGTGTTCGAGCGTCCGCTCGGGGAGCTCATCCAGGCGCACGGCTCCCGCCGGGACGCACCCGGGATGTCCGGAGCGAACCGTCGCCGCCTCCGCCGCCTCGCGAAGGAGTACGTCCGCCCCGGCGTGCACGTGACGGAGATGCACGAGGCGCTGCTGCGCATCCAGACCCAGCGCACCCAGTGGCAGCGCTACGTCGACGCGGGCGTCGCGCCGGAGATCCCGCTCGGCCTCGCCGACGTGTTCGCCTCCTGGCAGCGGGTGGAGGCTGAGCTGGCAGAGCTGGACGCGGCACTCGGCCGCCGCGAACCGCTGTCCTCGCTGCCGGTCGCGCGACTCGTGCGCATGCTCGCGGGTCTCGCCGCGAAGTCCGACGTCTTCGAGAACCTCGTCGAGCGCGCGCAGCTGCGTGACAAGCTCGCCCTCCTCGGCCTGGAGCCGTTGCTGACCGAGCTCTCGGTTCGCCATGTCTCCGAAGCGCGGGTGGGGGACGAGCTCGAGTTCGCCTGGTGGCAGTCCCTCCTCGAGCGCGCGCTGCAGGACAACCGCGCGCTGCTCGGAGCGAACACCGCCGTGGTCGACCGCCTCGAGCGCGACTTCCGGCTGGTCGACGAGGCCCACGCGGCGATGGCGGGACCGCTGCTCGCCTGGCAGCTCGCGAACCAGTGGCGCATCGCCATCGTCGACGAGCCTGAGCAGTCGCAGAACCTGCGCCGCGCCCTGACGCAGTCCGCGACGACGGCCGCCGAGGTCGTCAGCGCCGCGCCGACCCTCGTCGACGTCCTGGCTCCGGTCTGGATCTCGTCGCCCTACCTCGTCCCGGAGATCCCGGACGCGGTGGAGTTCGACACCGTGCTCCTCGTCGACGCCGCGGCCATCAACCTCGCCGAGGCGGCCCCGGCGATCCGCCGTGCCCGGCAGGTCGTCGCCTTCGGAGACCCGGTCACGCAGCGGCCCTCTCCCTTCCGCATCGCGGTCGACCCCGCGGAGGACTGGGAGGAGGAGGTCCCGTTCGACGAGGTCTCCGTCTTCGAGCGGCTTTCCGAGCTGTTCCCCGTGATGACGCTGACCCGGAGCTACCGTGCCGGCGGTGAGGACCTCGCGGAGCTCATCAACGACGCGTTCTACGGCGGCGAGATCGTCTCCCTTCCGTGGGCGGGGTCGTACCTGGGCCGGGGCAGCCTCACCGTCGACTACGTCGAAGGGGGCACCGGGACGCCCGATCCCGTGTCCGGCGCCGTCGAGAGCCCGGACGCCGAGGTCGCCCGCGTCGTCACGCTCGTCGTCGAGCACGCCGTGCACCGCCCGACGGAGTCGCTCATGGTGGTCACCGCCAGCACCCGTCACGCGGAGCGCGTGCGGGCCGCCGTGACCGCCGCCTTCGCCGGCCGCTCCGACGTCGCCGACTTCGTCGCCCGCGACACCGCGGAGCCGTTCGCCGTGCTCACGCTCGAGGAGTCCGTCGCCGAGAGCCGCGACCGCGTCATCTTCTCGCTCGGCTTCGGACTCACCAAGCACGGCCGCGTCCTCAGCGACTTCGGCGACCTGTCGACGCCGGACGGCGAGCGGCTGCTGACCGTCGGGATGACCCGGGCGCGGCGCTCCATGGTGATCGTCTCGTCCATCCGCCCCTCGGCCTTCGACGACGGGCGTCTCGAGCACGGCGCAGCCACGCTCATGTCGATCCTCGGCGGTCTCGCGGCGCGCGCCCGCGATGCGCGCCTGGAGGATCTGGCCGACCCGCTCACGCTCGCACTGGCCAGGGAGCTCCGGCGTCTCGGCGCTTCCGTCGACGTCGACTACCGGGGGCTCCTGCCGCTCGTGGCGCAGCACAACGGCAAGGCCGTTGTGATCGAGTCCGATCCGGAGTCCCGGGGAGAGTCGCTGCGCGAGACGCTCCGGCTGCGCCCGCATGTGCTCCGCCGCCTCGGCTGGCACTACGTCCGCGTCCACGCGTTCGACCTCTACAGCGACCCGCGTACGGTGGCGTCCCGGATCGCGACGGTGCTCGGCATCTCGGAGTCGACCCCGCGCGCGGAGAACGACACGCAGCCCCTCGACCTCGGCGACCACCGGAATGACTGACGGCCGTGACGAGCCGCGTCAGCGGGTCGTCCGGGTGCCGGGCTCCCGGCGGGCGCGTCTGACGCCCGTCGAGGGCAGCGACCCGGCGCCGGAGGTCCCGGAGGGTGAGACGCCGCGCCGGTCCGCCCCCGGCGATCGGAAGGGTCCCAACGACGACCAGCTCCTCCGCGACGTGCCTCCGCACTACTGAGGCGGCCGCACCCGGAACGAGAAAGACCCACGGCCCTCCGAGGAGAGCCGTGGGTCGTGAGCGCGGTGCGGTCAGACGCCGCGCGGACCCTGCTGGGTCTTGAGCAGATCGCGGATCTCGACGAGCAGCTCCGCCTCGGTCGCGGCGGCCGGCTCCTCCTCCGGCTCCTCGGCGGGCGTGCCCTTGCGTGCCTCGACGTGCGCCTTGAAGGTGTTCATCGGCAGCACGAAGACGAAGTAGACGACCGCGGCGACCGCGAGGAAGCTGATGATCGCCGAGATGAGGTCGCCGATCGGGAACGTGACGGTCTCTCCGTAGATGTTCGGAACCTGGATGCCGAACTGCCCCGCGGCGTCCGCCTTGAGGAAGAGCGCGATGAGCGGGTTGATGATGCTGTTCACGACCGCTGTGACGATCGCCGTGAAGGCGGTGCCGATGACGACCGCGACGGCCAGATCGATGACGTTCCCGCGGAGCAGGAAGTCCTTGAAACCTTTGAGCATGGAAACCCCCAAGTCGACTGGGCCTCAGTTCGAGGCGGGAGTCGACGCAGCGGCCGGTTTGGCGCTCGTCGTCGAATCCGACTTCGATGATGCCGAAGCATCCTTCGAA
Organism: Microbacterium sp. CFSPD4_SD4; assembly: GCF_057364585.1. NCBI lineage: Bacteria > Bacillati > Actinomycetota > Actinomycetes > Micrococcales > Microbacteriaceae > Microbacterium > Microbacterium sp. CFSPD4_SD4. The sequence continues at coordinate 134,279 of NZ_JBNFOC010000005.1, read as the reverse complement.
CCCCCGGATTTGGCGCGCGAGTCCGTGCGATAGAAGCCGGAGCCGTTGAAGGTCACGCCGATCGAGCCGTACTGCTTGCGCAGCGCGCCGCCGCACTCGGGGCAGACCGTGAGCGCGTCGTCGGAGAAGCTCTGGACGGCGTCGAACTGGTGCCCGCACGCGGTGCAGGCATAGGCGTAGGTGGGCATGGCGGTCCTTGCGGGTCAGCGTCGCCGAGGCGACAGATGCAGCGTCTGCGACGGGGTCACGATGCCGTCGACCGGCTGATCGTGCACCTCGCGCGGCAGTTCGTCGAGTACCTCGGAATCATAGATCACCGCGTACACCGGAGGGCACTTCTCCATGGAGCCGATGGTCTTGTCGAAGTAGCCGCGGCCCCAGCCCATGCGCATCCCCGAGCGGTCGACGGCGGCGGCGGGGACGATCATCAGATCGACGTCGTTCACCGCGATCGGCCCGAGCACCTCGCCGGTGGGCTCGGGCAGCCCGTACAGGCCTTCCGCGATCTCGTCGGTGTCGTCGGCGACCGCCCAGTCCAGCAGTCCGTCGGAGCGGGTGACCGGGAGGAGCACCCGGATCCCGCGGCGGACCGCGCGGGTGACGAACTCCCTGGTGCCCGGCTCCGTGGTGGTGGAGAGGAAGCAGGAGACGGAGCGGGCGCCGAGCTCGTCGACGAGGGCGTCCAGCCGTTCGCCGATCGCCGTGGCAGCGGCTTCGCGCTGGGGATCGGACAGCAGCTGACGCCGCTCGCGCAGCTCCGCGCGGAGGGCTCGCTTGGCGTGCTCGACGTCGTTAGCCATGGTCCGAGTCTAGGGCGGCCCCCACCGGTAGGCTGTGGGAATGGCTCACGAGAAGATCAAGGCTGTCATTCCCGCCGCCGGACTGGGGACACGATTCCTGCCCGCGACGAAGGCGATGCCGAAGGAGATGCTCCCCGTCGTCGACAAGCCGGCGATCCAGTACGTCGTCGAGGAGGCGGCGAACGCCGGGATCGAGGACATCCTCGTGATCATCGGGCGCAACAAGAACGCGATCTCCAACCACTTCGACTCCGTTCCGGAGCTCGAGGTGAAGCTCATGGAGAAGGGCGACACCGGTCGCCTGGAGCGCGTGATGAAGTCGAGCGACCTCGCCGACATCCACTTCGTCCGCCAGGGCGAGCCCAAGGGTCTCGGCCACGCCGTGCTCCGCGCTCGGACGCACGTCGGCGACAGCTCGTTCGCGGTGCTGCTCGGCGACGACCTCATCGATGAGCGCGACCCGCTGCTCACGGAGATGATCGCCGAGCACGAGCGCACCGGCGCCGCCGTCATCGCCCTCATGGAGGTCGACCCGGACAGCATCCACATGTACGGGGCCGCCGCCGTCGAGTCGATCGAGGGGTCGGACGCCGTTCGTGTCACGGGCCTCGTCGAGAAGCCCGCGAAGGAGGACGCCCCGTCCAACCTCGCGATCATCGGACGCTACGTGCTCCCCTCGTCGGTCTTCGAGATCCTCGAGCGCACCGAGCCCGGCAAGGGCGGGGAGATCCAGCTCACCGATGCCCTGCAGGAGCTCGCGACGGCGGACGGCGGACCGGGCGTGGTCGGCGTCGTCTTCGGAGGCCGCCGCTACGACACCGGCGACCGCGTGGACTACATCAAGGCGATCGTGCAGCTCGCGGCCGACCGCGACGACCTGGGCTCGGAGCTGCGCCCCTGGCTCAAGGACTTCGCGGAGCGCCTCTAGGCGCCTCGCGATCGTCGGAGGTGCGGCGTGGAGCTGTCGACGGGGATGCGGCACGGTCCGGTCGAGCTGCGTCTGATCCGGACGAAGGACGCGCGGCCTCTGCAGCAGGAGCTGCTCGCGAACCGCGCGTGGCTGCAGCCGTGGGAGGCGACGATCCCGCACGGGGCGGTGTCCTTCGACATGCGGGTCAGCATCCGCCGGCTGCTCCAGCAGTACCGGGACGGCGGCGGCTACCCGTTCGTCATGGAGTACGACGGTGAGGTCGCCGGGCAGCTGAACGTCTGGGGCGTCGCTCGGGGCTCGCTGTGCTCGGCGACGATCGGGTACTGGGTGAGCGAGCGCTTCGCGGGGCGGGGGATCACCCCGACCGCGGTCGCGCTCGCGACCGACGCCTGCTTCACGGAGTACGGGCTGCATCGGATGGAGATCTGCATCCGGCCCGAGAACGCCGCGAGCCTTCGCGTGGTCCAGAAGCTCGGCTTCCGGTACGAGGGGCTGCGCCGGCGGTACATCCACATCGACGGGGACTGGCGCGACCACTACGCCTTCGCCCTCACGCAGGAGGAGGTTCCGCAGGGCGTGCTCGCCCGGTGGCTCCACGGACAGGTGCCGCCGCACGCGGCGACGATCCCCCCGGCGGACCGCATCAGCCTCTGACATCGCCCGTTGCGGAAGGACACGCCGCGACACGCGCCCCGACTGCACGGCGCGGCCGGTCCGCCGCCGTTACCGTTGTCCTATGGACGGGCCGGTGCTGAGCGGGGGAGTGATCGTGCTCGTCGCCGTGCTCCTGTGGATGCTGTACCTGCTGCCCTCCTGGCGCGGGCGCTTCCAGTACAACGCGGCCGAGCGGAACGCCGTGCGGCTCAATCAGGCGCTGCGGATCCTCGCCGAGACGAGCGAGACGCCCAGCGAGGTGCACATGGAGCTCAACGCCCGTACCGTCGTCGCGCAGCAGAAGCTCGCGAAGCGGCTGCAGGCCCAGCGGGAAGCCGCGGAGCTCGAGGCCCTCCGCCAGGAACTCGCCGCCACGCGGGCCGATCCCGTGATCCGTCGCGCCCGTGCACGCCGACGCGTGCGGCTGACGGCGACCGGCGCGCTCGTCCTCGGCCTCGCCGCCGTCGGGCTCGGCATCTGGCAGCTCCTGGCCACCGGGGGAGCGGTGCTCCTCTGGAGCGGCGGGGTGGCAGCCCTCATCGCCACCATCGTCCTGCAGCGGATGGCCGCGGTCGCTGTGCGCGCTGCCCGTCGTCCGCAGCCCGCTGCCGTCGAGACCGTCGCGGAGAGGGTCGCTCCGGCCCTGCATGACCAGGGCCCCGCCACCTGGACCCCGCGCCCGCTCCCGGAGCCGATGGTGTCGGTCACGGGATCGCGCGCCCAGGCGGCTCGCGCCGAGATCGATGCGCAGGAGGAGCGCCGCAAGGCTGCTCGGGTCGCCGCGCTCCGCGCCCGCGCCGAGGAGATGGCGCCGGCAGCGCCCGTCAGCCTCCCGGCAGCGCCGGCGGCAGCGGCGGAATCCCCGTACGCCCGCATGGGCTTCGTCGACGACGCGGAGATCGAGGCGCACGTGCGCCAGCTCCTCCAGCGTCGGGCCGCCGGATGACCGTCGCGGTGAGCGCGGGTCTCCTTCGCTGACGCCTTCGTGCCGCTCCCGGCGAGCGGTTCCGGCCGTCTCGGCCGCACGGGCACACCGGAGACGCGCGCGAGTGTCGCTCCTCGCGTCCCGCCCGCTCGGGGCCGTAGAGTCGTGGGATGGGAACCATGCAGTACGGCTCCGGCAGCGAGATCCAGATCGAGGACCGCGCCCTGGCCCATCTGAAGGTCGCGATCGCGACCAAGCTTCGCCGGAACGAGAGCTTCACGCTCTCCTGGAAGCACCCCGACGGCGACGTGCCGGGACGTTCGACGATCTGGCTGCATCCGTCGATCCCGCTGCGCTTCACCTTCTCGGAGCCGGAGACGCCGGAGTTGAACGTCAAGTGGATCCAGGCTCTCATGGTCGAGGCGAGCTCGTCGGGAGGCATCAGCCTCGTGGACGAGGTCGTCGACGGTCCCGCCGACTGAGCGCCTCCGCTACTCGGCGGGGTACGCCTGCGCGGTGAGCTGCCGCGCGAGGTGCGCCGCGTTGCGGGTCGCGGTCGCGATCGCGGAGCCCACGGCCTCCGGAGTCTCATCGAGGTCCTTGTAGTCCACGGTCTGCATGGCCTCGCCGTTCCAGTACACCGACGTCTGGGCCGGGATCGTGTAGCCGATGTCGTTCAGCGCCTGGAAGAGGATCGCGGAGATGTGGTGCGCGCCGTCCTCGTTCCCGAGGACGCCGGCGATCGCGACCTTGTCGAAGAGGATCGGGCGGCCCTGCTCGTCCGTCTCGCTGAGCTCGGCGTCGAGGCGCTCCAGCACGCGCTGGGCGACGCTCGAGTGCTGTCCCATCCACGTCGGCGTGACGAACACGAGGATGTCGGCATCGAGGACGCGCTGACGCAGGGCCGGCCACTGGTCGCCGTCGCCCATGTCCTTCTCGACGCCGGGGCGGATGTCGAGGTCGACGGCACGGACGAGGTCACCCGTGACCCCGTGCTCGGCGAGGGCATCGAGCAGCTGACGCGCGAGCAGATCGGAGCTCGACGACGCGGGGGAGGGCTTGAGGGTGCAGGAGATCGCGAGGGCGGTGAGGGAGGTGTCCATGCTCCGACTCCATCAGAGATGCGGGCGGCGGCACAGGGCCTTTCCGGGTCCGGGCTATCCTGGTAGAGCACCGACGACAGGAGATCCCGTGATCCTCAGCTTCCTCTTCTTCATGATCATGTTCCTCGGAGGCTTCTGGCTGCTGGGGATCGCCCACGAGATGCCGGACACGCTCGCCGCGCTCACATTCGTCGGCGGCATCCTGCTCGTCTCGCTGGCTCTCGGGTTCGCGATGCGCCAGCGCGGTTCGGCCACGCGTCGCTCCAAGAACTGGACCGGCAGCCCGACCGAGTGACCGCCGCGGGGCGGTGCCCCGCGCTCACCGTCGCCGGGCGAGCCTCGCTTCGAGGTTCGCCCGCACCGCCGGCCATTCCGGCTCGATGATGGAGTACTCCACGCTGTCGCGGAGTGCGCCGTTGCGGTAGCGGCTCATGGCCCGCATCACACCGTCCTGCTTCGCGCCCAGTCGTTCGATCGCGGCGCGGGACTGGAAGTTCACCCACTGGGTCGTCAGCCCGACCCGGAAGACCCCCAGCGTCTCGAAGGCGTGGCGGAGGAGCAGCAGCTTCGACTCCGCGTTGGTGCCCGTGCCATGAGCGGACGGCCGGTTCCAGGTGTATCCGATGTGCAGTCGGGGGACGTCGGCGACGATGTCGTAGAACGACGTCAGTCCCAGCACGCGTCCGGCGGCGTCGAAGGCCGTGAAGGGCACCATCTCGCCGGTAGTGACGAGGCTCAGGCGCCGGTCGACCTCGGCCGCGACGCCGTCGGGCGCCGGAACCGAGGTGTACCAGGCGGTCTTCCACAGGTCGCCCTCGGAGACCGCTTCGACGAGGCCGTCGACGTGCGACCGGTCGAGAGGGCGGAGCTCGACGAGCTCGCCGGTGAGAGTGACGGGGGCGGGGGCGACGTGGAAGGCCATGGTGTCATTCAACCAGCGTCGGCCGCTGTGCCCGGCCCTCAGGCGGGGATGGCCAGGTGCTCGCGGCGCAGCACCCGCTGGAACGCGAGGACGATCTCGATCGTGACGTCGAGCTCGAAGGCCAGGCTGGCCAGATGTGTGCCGCGGAGATGCTCCGCCGCTGCGTACGCCGCCGGCGTGATCAGGCGTCGCGCGGCCCACTCATCGGCCTGCCGCTCCTGTCGAGCCCGGAGGGCTGCCTGCCACGTGGGCTGATGACCGAGGTGAGCGTGACCGAGCTCATGGGCGAGCACGCTGCGGGCGGTGCGCCTGCTCATCCCCGGGGCGAGCCGGATCGTGCGTGTGACGGGCTGGAAGCCCCCGGGGGTGGGCCCTGCGCGTTCGATCACGCGGAGACCGAATTCGTCGGCCAGACGGAGAAGCTGCTGCATGGGCCTCCGTCCGGTCGGTGTCGTCTACTCGTAGAGGTCGTCGGTGTCCGTCTCGCGGGTGGATCCGGATTCGAAGGCGACCTCGCGGGCATTATCGCGTGGGGTGGCGACATCGGTGCGGCGCCGGAGGGGAGTGACGATCGCCGACATGCCGTCGGCGGCCAGACGCTCCTCGGCGCGGGCCACGAGGACGTGCGGCTCGACGCCGAGCGTGGCGCACACCGCGTAGACCACCGGCACGGGAATGGCGCGCTTGCCCGTGACGTAGTTGTCGAGGGCGCTCCGGGCGATGCCCACATCGCGTGCCATGGCGGCGATGCTGCTGCGTGCCGCCGCGATCTCCGCCCGCATCTGACGGCCGACCGCCTCGTTGAACTGCTCGGCTGGTGTCTTCATCCGGCTCACCTTAGCAGCGCACCGAGAGCAGGATGCCGTCATATTGGTAGCTGAGGGCGCTGTCGGTGTCCGTGCGTGGCGGTACCGTAGGCGCATGGGGACAGAATTGCGTCATCTGATGGCATCGGCCGTGGAGGCCGCTCGCTTGCACGCCGGAGTGTCGTTCATCGAGCTCTCGGAGCAGACAGGGATCGCGCCGGCCGCGCTGGCCGACCTCCTCGAGGAGCGCGCGGACTTCACGATGGAGGATGTGGCGGGGATCGCGGCGGTGCTCGAGGTCCCCGTCACGCGGCTGCTGCCCTGCGCGCCCTGAGATGATGCGGGCCCGCGCCTCGGACGGGGCGAGGCGATGAAGTAGCGTGGGCGCATGAAGACCGTACCCTTCGGATCGACGACCGCTCCGGCCCTGATCGCCGGGATGATGCGCATCGACAGCCTCGACGACGAGCAGATCCGCGGCCTGTATGCGACCGCACGGGATGCCGGGATCGACTTCTTCGACCACGCGGACATCTACGGCGGGGAGATGCACCACTGCGAAGCGCGATTCGCGGATGCTCTCCGGCTCAGCACCACGGAGCGGGACGAGATCGTGCTGCAGACCAAGTGCGGCATCGTGCCGGCGCAGGGCATGTTCGACTTCTCCTACGACCACATCGTCGGACAGGTCGAGGGCTCGCTCGCGGCCCTCCGCACCGACCGCATCGACGTCCTCCTGCTGCACCGGCCGGACGCCCTCGTCGAGCCGGATGAGGTGGCTCGCGCCTTCGATCACCTCGAGTCTTCGGGCAAGGTGCGCGCGTTCGGGGTGTCGAACCACACCCCGTCGCAGATCGAGCTGCTGAAGACCGCGGTGCGGCAGCCCCTGGTCGCGAACCAGCTCCAGCTGTCCCTCACGCATGCGCCGATCATCGCGCAGCCGGTGGCGGCGAACATGGCGGGCCATGACCAGAGCATCGGGCGCGACGGCGGCGGCATCGTGGACTACTGCCGGATCCACGGCATCACCGTGCAGGCCTGGTCTCCGTACCAGAGCGGCTTCGGCGGCGGCGTCTTCCTCGGGCACCCGGACTACCCCGAGCTCAACGCCGTGATCGAGCGCCTGGCGGGAGTCCATGGAGTGACACCGACCGCGATCGCCACCGCCTGGATCACCCGGCACCCCGCCGGGATGCAGGTCGTGCTCGGCACTACGACACCGCACCGCGTGCAGGAGGCAGCGGCCGGAGTGGACGTCGTGCTCACCCGCCCGGAGTGGTACGAGCTCTTCCGTGCCGCCGGACACCTGCTGCCGTGAACCCTCGGCTCCCGTCCGTGCGTCGTCTACCCTGAACCCATGCCGTTCCTGTTCTCGCTCCTGGTCATCGCGCTGATGATCGGTGCGCTGATCGACATCATCACGCGCGACGACTCGCAGGTGAAGCACCTGCCCAAGATGGTCTGGATCATCATCGTGATCCTGCTGCCGTTGATCGGCAGCGCGCTGTGGTTCGCGCTCGGCCGGGAGTACGGGGAGGGTGGCGTTCCGCTCCCGCGGATGCGGCGTGCCGAGCGCCCCGCGGCCCCGACGACGACGGTCGCACGCCCCGCGCCGCCGGTCGACGTCCGGTCCACCGAGCAGCAGATCGCGGACCTCGACCGGGAGATCGAGGAGTGGCGGCTGCGCGAGGAGATCGAGAAGCGGCGTCGGGAACGGGGAGACGACGCTCTTCCGTCGTCCTAGCCGCCGAGCGGTGCGGCCTGCCAGGATGCCGTCATGAGCATCCTCGTGAACGTCGACAACTTCGCCCTCGCCGAGACCCACCGCATGATGCGCGACCTCCAGAAGGAGGCCGGGGGTGTGGACCGGTTCCTGCACAACCGGGCTCCGGCCGCGATCGACCGGCAGACCGTGATCCGGCTGAACCGCGACACGCTGTACAGCTTCGCGGTCCTCGACATCAGCGAGGGCGCGACGTTCAGCATCCCGGAGCACGGCGACCGTTACCTCTCGGCGATGGTCGTCAACGAGCACCACTATGTGGATGCGATCTTCCACGAGGCGGGCGAGCACACGCTGACGGAGGCGCAGTTCGGGACGCCATACGTCGTGCTGGCCGTGCGCATCCTCGTGGACCCCGCGGACCCGGCGGATGTGGCGGAGGTGGGGGCGCTGCAGGACCGCATCGCGCTGCACAGCGGGTCGGCCACGCCCTTCGCGATGCCGGACTACGACACCGTCAGCCTCGATGAGACCCGCCAGGCGCTGCTCGCGTTGGCCCGGAACCTGCGGGGTTTCGACCGCATGTTCGGCAGCGAGGACGAGGTCGACCCGGTGCGGCACCTCATCGGCACGGCGGCGGGCTGGGGAGGGCTTCCCTCATCCGAGGCGAGCTACATCGGCGTCGATCCGCGTCTGCCGGTGGGCCGCTACGAGCTCACGGTCGACGAGGTCCCCGTCGACGGCTTCTGGTCGATCTCGGTGTACAACGCCGACGGCTTCTTCGAGCCGAACGATCGCGAGGCCTACACGATCAACGACATCACCGGCGTCCGCAACAACGACGGCACGATCACCGTCCGCTTCGGCGACCATCCGGAGGGCGTGCCGAACGTGCTCCCGATCACGGAGGGCTGGAACTACCTCGTCCGCCTCTACCGCCCCCGCCCCGAGGTGCTCGACGGCAGCTGGACGTTCCCGACGCTCCCGGAGTCGGCTTGACGGGCTCTGCGCCCGCCGGGTCAGGCCGCGTGCGTCCGGGGATCCGCGTCCGTGACGGCGAACGAGGCACGGACGGCCTCCTCGAGGTCCGGGTAGCGGAAGGTGAAGCCGGCGGCGGTGAGCTTCTCGGGGAGGACCCAGCGGCTCTTGAGCACGAGCTCGGTCTCGGTGCGGATGCCGATGGCGCCGAGCTCGAGCATCCAGCGCGGCATCGGCGGGCCGACCTTCGCCCCTAGCACGCGGCGCACGGTGGCCATGAAGGCGGCGTTGTCGACGGGGTGCGGCGAGGCGGCGTTGACCGGTCCGTCCAGAGCGGGGGTCGCTTCGAGGAACTCGATGATGCGCGCCACGTCCTCGATGTGGATCCAGCTGAAGCGCTGTCGCCCGCGACGGGCGCCGGGGTGGTGGGCGGTGCCGGCGGCGCGGCGCGCGGGGCCGACCGGCCAGAACCCGTCGTACTGCGGGCCGCCGAGCCCCCGCCGCGCGAGCGTGCGCAACGGTTCCAGCACACCGCCGTCGCCGAGGACGATGGCGGTGCGGAGGGCCACGCGGCGGGTGCCGGGGAGCGCGTCGGCGAAGAGTGCACGCTCCCACGCCTTGGCGACCTCGACCGAGAAGCCCGTGCCGATCTCGCCGGAGGACTCCGTCATCGGCCGGTCCTCGGCGTGCCGGTAGATCGTCGCCGTCGAGGAGTTGATCCACAGCGGGGGCGGGGTGGCCGCGCGGGAGATGGCGCGGCTCAGGGCCGCGGTCGTGTCCAGGCGGGAGCGGAAGATCTCGGCACGGTTGCGCGGCGTGTAGCGGCAGTTCACGCTCTTGCCCGCGAGGCCGATCACGAGCGAGGCCCCGTCGACGGCGGCGTCGATGCCGTCCTGATCGCTCCAGGTGAGGTCGCTTCCCGAGCGGGAGATCGTGACGACCTCGCGCCCGGCATCCCGGAGTCGCGCCGTGAGGAATCGCCCCATGAACCCTGTGGCCCCGCCGATGACCGCCCGGTCCGTGCTCATGCGCTGTCGTCCTTCCGATCGGGTTCGAGGGCGTAGTCGAAGTTGCCCCGGTACTCGTAGAGGCGGCCGAGGAGCGGGGCGTCGACCGTCAGGCGCACCCGCTGACGACCGGCCTCGTCGTCCCAGCGCTCGACGAGCCGGACCACGGGAGCCACGATCCGCGGGATGCGGAGCCGGAAGCGCCCGAGACGGATGCCCACCGCGCGACTGGTCAGGTGCAGGGCGCCCGCGCGGGGCTCCACGGCGAAGCAGGCGATGACAAGCCCGGGCTCGCCGAGCTCGTCGACGATGCGGCCGTGCCGCGTCGGTGCCACGGCGTCGCGCATGACCCACGGCCCGCTCGCGAACCGGAAGGTGCGCTCGGCGATCGCGCGGGAGGCGATGGTCCGGTTCTCGATGCGGAAGGGCACGTCGCGCTCCCAGCGGGCGGCGATCACCCCGCGCCGCTCGAGGCGGCGGAGGAGCGGCCAGAGCGCGCGGCGCGGCGTGCCGACGCGCTGGAACGTGCCTTCGCCGACGCCGACCATCCCGTCCGGGACCGCCTGGAAGTAGGTCCGGAGTCGGGGGTGAAGCTCGGCGAGGCGCTCGCCGAGGGCCCTCGCGTACGGGGACTGCGGCACGGGCGTCACGGTTCGAGCCTAGCCCTCGGGGACCCCGCCCCGGCCCGCGCCGTCCGCCGGGCGGAGCAGACGGTCGAGGAGGGCGAGGGCCTCGTGCTGCGGAGCCGTGTCGTCCAGCAGCCACTGCGTCTGCAGGCCGTCCGAGGCCGCGACGACGAGGGCGGCGACCGCGAGAGGATCGACGTCGGCCCGGATGCGCCCGTCCGTCTGCTGCTCGCGGACCGTCTCGGCGATGTCGGCCCGCAGGCGGGCGAAGCGCTCGGTCGCGAAGGCGCGGGCGGCAGGATGGCCCTCCTCGAGCGCGCTGGCGACGAGCGTAGAGTACAGCTGCACCAGACCGGGGACCTCGCGGTTGGCCCTGGCTGACCGGATCATCCCCTCGACGGGGTTCGCGGGTTCCGGCTCGGTCTTGCGTCCCGGGGCGTTGCTCTCGACGTAGACCGCGACGAGCAGCTCCTCCAGCGACCCGAAGTAGTGGGTGAGGGCGGCATGCGTCACCCCCACCTCCTTCGCGATCGCCCGCAGACTCGTGCGGTCGGCGCCGCGGGCCGCGAACACCTCGATCGCGCGGTCCAGGATCTCCTGGCGGCGGGCGATGCCCTTGGCGTACGTCCCACGGGGACGCGGGCGTCCGGAGTCGTCGGAGGGGGCGGCGGGCATGTCCCGAGTCTATCGACAAGAAACTTCCACCTGGAGGTATTCGGTGCTAGCGTGCGTGCAGGGCGCCCAACGCCCGCCTGTCACCGACGACCGAGGAGCACGACCGATGACGATCCAGACCTCTCTGCAGCTGTTCACGATCCGCGAGCAGCTGGAGGCCGACCTCGAGGGCACGCTCGCCGCGGTGGCGGCGCGCGGGTTCACCGCGGTCGAGCCCTACGACTTCGTGCGCCGGGCGGACGCCATGGCCGCCGCCGTGACGGCCGCGGGACTGACCGCCCCGTCCGGGCATGCGTTCCTCGCGACCCCGACCTTCGTGCGCCCGGACGGCTCCGGCACCACGGCTCCCGTCCCTCCGCCGGCGGAGGTCTTCGCGGCCGCGAAGACGCTCGGCATGGACACGGTGATCGATCCCTACACCGAGCCGGCGCGCTGGGAATCGGTCGACCAGATCGTCGAGACCGCCCGGCTGCTCAACGAGGCGGCGGAGATCGGCGCGGAGGCCGGTGTCCGAGTCGGCTACCACAACCACGCACATGAGCTGGAGGCGGTGTTCGACGGGGTGACCGGGCTGGAGATCCTCGCGGGGCACCTCGACGAGCGCGTCGTGCTGGAGGTCGACCTGTACTGGGTCGCCCGGGGCGGCGTCGACCCGGTGGCCCTCGTGGAGCGTCTCGGCGAGCGCGTGATCGCGGTGCACGCGAAGGACGGCACCCTCGACCCCGCGCTGCTGGACGCGTACCCGCCGGCCGATCAGGTGCCCGCGGGCGACGGGGCCGTGCCGCTCCGGGAGGCCATCGCCGCCGCGCCCGCGCTCGAACTCGCCATCGTGGAGTTCGACCACTACGACGGTGACCTGTTCGACGCCATCGAGCGCAGCCGGGTCTTCCTCGACGCCGAGGCCGCGCGCTGATGGTGCGCGGGGGTGGCGTCGTCGGCGTCGGCCTCATCGGCGCCGGAAACATCAGCGATCAATACCTGCAGAACCTCACGCGCTTCCCGGACGTGGTGGTGCGGGCGATCGGCGACCTCGTCGAGGAGCGGGCGCTCGCGCAGGCCGCGGCGTACGGGGTGCCGCGGGCCGGGGGTGTGGAGGTCGTGCTCGACGATCCCGACATCGACATCGTCGTGAACCTCACGATCCCGGCCGCGCACGTCGCCGTCTCGGAGGCGATCGTCGCCGCCGGGAAGCACGTGTGGACCGAGAAGCCGCTCGGCGTGGACCGCGAGGAGGCGCGACGCCTGCTGGAGACGGCCGCAGCGGCCGGACTCCGTGTCGGCGTCGCGCCCGACACCGTCCTCGGCCCCGGCGTGCAGACCGCGAAGCGCGCGATCGCCCGCGGCGACATCGGCCGTCCGCTGTTCGGTCAGACGACCTTCCAGTGGCAGGGACCGGAGATCTTCCACCCGAACCCCGCGTTCCTCTACGCGAAGGGGGCGGGGCCGCTCCTCGACATGGGGCCGTACTACGTCTCGACCCTGGTCCACGTCTTCGGGCCGGTGGCCGCCGTGGCCGCCCTCGGGCTGCAGGGGTCGCCGACCCGCCGCGTGCAGGTCGGCGACCGCGCCGGGGAGGAGTTCCCGGTCGAGATCCCGTCCACGCTCAGCGTCCTGATGGACTTCGAAGGCGGCGGTCAGGCGCAGAGCCTCTACAGCACGGACTCGCCGCTGGTGCGGCAGGGCATCGTGGAGATCACGGGAACCGAGGGCACCCTCGTCATCCCCGACCCGAACACGTTCGGCGGGCCGATCACGATCAACCGGCCGCTGTCCCGGCACTTCGTGCCACCGGAGCCGGTGGTGCAGGAGGTCGTCGATGTCGCGCCGGAGGGGGTGCTCGCGGGGCGCGGGCTCGGGCTGCTCGACATGGTGCGCGCGATCGCGGAGGACCGACCGCACGTCGCCACCGGCGACTTCGGGTACCACGTGCTCGACACGCTCCTCTCGATCGAGGAGGCCGCAGCGCGGCGCACGTTCGTGGAGGTCGCGAGCACGCTGGATCAGGTGGGCGCGCTGCCCGCCGACTTCGATCCCTTCGCGGCGACGTAGCGGTCCACGTTCGCGGGGGAGAGCACCTCGCGGGCGACCATGATCGCCGCCCCCAGCACCGCGGCGCGGTCGCCCGCCTGCGACTGCACGATCGCGAGGTGCTGGGTGGCGAGCGGGATCGAGCGGCGGTAGACGACCTCGCGGACGCCGGCGAGCAGGTGCTCTCCCGCGCGGGCGATGCTGCCCCCGAGCACGATGATCGACGGGTTGAGCAGGTTCACGACCGTCGCGAGTACTTCGCCGACATCGCGACCCGCCTGGCGGGTGGCCTCGATGGCCGCCGCATTGCCGGCGCGGACGAGGTCGACGACGTCGGAGGCGTTGTGCACGTCGTGGCCTTCGGCGCGCAGCGCGACGGCGAGGGCCGAGCCGCTCGCGAGGGCCTCGAGATCCCGTTCGTCGCCCGGCTCCCGCCCCGAGCCGGCGCTCATCGGCACCTGGACGTGGCCCATGTCGCCCGCCGATCCCTGGGCACCGCGCTGGAGCTGACCACCGGCGATGATGCCGGCGCCGATGCCGGTCGAGACCTTCACGAACACGAGGTCGTCCACCCGCGGCCAGCTCGTGGCCTGCTCGCCGAGCGCGAGGATGTTCACATCGTTGTCGACGAGGACCGGGACGTCGAACGTGCGCTGCACATAGCCGGGTACGTCGAAGCGATCCCAGCCCGGCATGATCGGCGGGTTGGTCGGGCGCCCCGTGGAGTGCTCGACGGGGCCGGGGACGCCGATGCCGACGCCCACGAGGGGAAGGCCCTCGGCGGTCGCGGCGAGCAGGGCCGTCCCCTCCGCGAGGATCGCGTCGAGGAGGGCCTCGGGGCCGTCGCCGATGTCGATCGCGCGGGTGCGCGCGTCGAGGATCACGCCGGCGAGGTCGGCCACGGCGACGGTCGCGTGCGTGGCTCCGAGGTCGACCGCGAGGACGAGTCCGGCGCGGGGGTTGAACGCCACGCGGGCGGGAGGACGACCGCCGGTCGACACCGCTTCACCGGCGGGGCGGAGCAGGTCGGCGGCCAGCAGCGCGTCGACCCGGGAGGCGACGGTGGAGCGGGCGAGGCCGGTGAGGGCGGCGAGCTCCGCCTTGGTGCGCGCGTGTCCGTCGCGGAGGATCTGGAAGATCTCGCCGGTCCCGGGGGAGGGCGTCGCGAGCGGCCTCAGCACGTCAACCATGGCGTCAGTAAAGCACAGCACTTCTCGCAGTCGGCTGTGCGACTTCAGATTCGTTACAAACAACTTTTGACGAAGGGCTAGCAAAAGTCCTGACCGCTGTGTCAGACTCGCCGCCATGACAACGGATGTCACTGACACCGGTCTCGGGACGATCCGAACCGGGATCCTCGGCGGGGGCTTCATGGCCCGCGTGCACCGCACGGCCGCCCGAGACGCGGGCGGCGCGCTGCGCGCCGTCGCCACCCGGTCCGCCCAAGGCGCGAGGGATGCCGCGCAGCTGCTCGGCGCCGCACGCGCCGAGCACGACGCGGAGGCGCTGCTCGACGCCGACGACATCGACGTCGTCCACATCTGCACCCCGAACGCCACGCATGCCGACCTCGCCCTGCGCGCGCTGCGGGCGGGCAAGCATGTCGTGTGCGAGAAGCCCCTCGCCACGACCGCCGCCGACGCCGCCGCGCTCGCCGCGGAAGCCGCCGAGAGCGGGCTCGTCGCGGCCGTCCCCTTCGTGTACCGATACCACCCCATGGTGCGGGAGGCCAGGGCGCGCATCGCCCGCGGCGAGGCCGGGGAGCTGCTCACACTGGACTGCTCGTACCTGCAGGACTGGATGCTGCGGCCCACCGACGACGACTGGCGGGTGCGATCCTCGTCCGGCGGGGCCTCCCGCGCGTTCGCCGACATCGGCTCGCATCTGTGCGACCTCCTCGAGTTCGTCACGGGTGACCGGATCCGCGCCCTGAGCGCCCGTACCCGCCGGGTCTTCGCCGAGCGGGCCGGGCAGGCCGTCGACACGGAGGACATCGTCGCCGTGCTCGTCGAGACCTCGGCGGGGGCGCTCGGCACGCTGCTCATCTCGCAGATGGCGGCGGGCCGCAAGAACGCCCTCACCCTGGAGCTGCACGGGACGCGGCAGAGTCTGCGGTTCGAGCAGGAACGGCCGGAGGAGCTCTGGGTCGGCATGCGCGAGGAGTCGCGGCTGCTGCTGCGCGACCCCGCCACGGCCGACCCGGAGTCCGCCCGGCTGCAGCGTGTCCCGGCCGGGCACGCCATGGGGTATCAGGACGCCTTCAACGGTTTCGTCGCCGACGTCTACGCCGCGATCGCGGGCGACGTCCCCGATGGACTGCCGACGTTCGCCGACGGCCACCGCGCGGCCGTGCTGACCGAGGCCGTGCTCGATTCCGCCGCCCACGAGGGCCGCTGGACGGAGGTGCCGGCATGACCGCGACGACGACGCAGCCGGTGCTGCGGGTGGCCGGGATCCGCAAGGCGTTCTTCGGCGTGGAGGTGCTGAAGGGCATCGACTTCGACGTGCGGCCCGGGGAGGTGCACGGCCTCGTCGGCGAGAACGGCGCGGGCAAGTCCACCCTCATGAAGATCATCGCGGGCGTGCAGCCGGCCGATGAGGGGACGATCACGTACCGCGGCGCGGAAGTGCGCCACGCGCACCCGCGGCAGGCGATGGACGCCGGCATCGTCACGGTGTTCCAGGAGTTCACCCTGCTCCCGGAGCGCACGGTCGCGCAGAACGTCTATCTCGGCCGGGAGCCGCGGCGCGCGGGGCTCATCGACGTCCGGGCCATGAACGTGCGTACCGGGGAGCTGCTGAGCGATCTCGGCGTCTCCTTCATCGATCCGCAGTCCCGCGTGGGCTCGCTGACGGTGGCCGAGCAGCAGATCGTCGAGATCGTGAAGGCGCTGTCGTTCGACGCGCAGGTGATCTCGATGGACGAGCCGACCGCCGCCCTCAGCGACCGCGAGGTGGAGCTGCTGTACGCGATCATCCGCCGGCTCACGTCCCGAGGGGTCGCCGTCATCTACGTGTCGCACCGGCTGAAGGAGATCTTCGACCTCTGCGACCGGATCACGATCCTCAAGGACGGCGCCCTCGTCTCCACGGACGAGACAGCGGCGCTGACCACCGACGAGCTCGTGCGCCGGATGGTGGGGCGGTCGATCCAGTCGTACTTCCCCGACCCGGTGGCCGGCACGGCGGTCGGCGCGCCTCGACTCGAGCTCGACGGCTGCGGGAACGCCTACGTGGACGGGGTGTCGCTGATGCTCCGTGCGGGGGAGATCGTCGGGGTGGCCGGGCTCCAGGGGTCGGGGCGCACCGAGCTGGTGGAGGGCGTGTTCGGCATCCAGGCCTTCACCCGCGGCGCCGTGCGGATCGACGGGAAGCCGGTGCGGATCGGCGGACCACGCGCGGCCGTGCGCGCCGGGCTCGCCCTCGTCTCGGAGGACCGCAAGGCGCAGGGGCTCGCGCTCGGACAGTCGATCCTCGACAACGCCCTGCTCGTGGTGCGGAACGTGTTCGCGGGACGCGCCGCGGCGTCGCGCCGGGAGGTGCCGGGGGTGCTCCGCACGCTGGAGGTGTCGTCGCGCGGCCTCGACCAGGAGGTGCGCTTCCTGTCCGGCGGCAACCAGCAGAAGGTGGTGCTGGCGAAGTGGCTGCTCACCCAGCCGCAGATCGTGCTCTTCGACGAGCCGACGCGGGGCATCGACGTGGGGGCCAAGTACGCCGTCTACCAGCTCATGCGCGAGCTGGCGGCACAGGGGAAGGCCGTGCTCATGGTCTCGAGCGAGCTCCCGGAGGTCATCGGCATGAGCGACCGCATCCTCGTCATGCATGACGGCGAACTCGTCACCGAGCTGCCGGCCGGTGCGGCCGAGCACGAGATCCTCGCGGCGGCCACCGGCGCCGACCGCGGTCCTTCGACGAACGGGGGTGCGCGATGAGCCGCCGCACCGGAGCCCGTCTCCGCATCGACTCGACCGTCATCGTGCTCGGCATCCTGCTGCTCGCGCTCGTGGTCGGCGCGATCCTCGTTGCCACGGTCGGTCGCAACTTCCTCAGCCCGGGGAACATCCGCGACATCCTGACCGGGATGAGCGTGCTCGGCCTCGTGGCCATCGGGCAGACGCTCGTGGTGCTCGGGGCCTCGCTCGACCTGTCGGTCACCTACGTCATCAGCCTGTCGAGCCTGCTCGCGGCGACGATGATGGCCGGGAACGCGGGGAACATCCCGCTCGCCGTGATCGTGACGCTCCTCGTGTGCGCGGGGATCGGGCTCGTGAACGGGCTCATCGTGACCGTGCTCAAAGTCAACGGCTTCATCGCGACGCTCGGCGTCGGGCTGATCCTCCAGGGCATCCTCAACACGAACTTCGAAGGCTCGGCGGGCGAGGTCCCGTGGGCGTTCCAGCTCATCGGCGCGACCGGCGTCGGACCGATCCCGGTGTCCACGCTCATCATGATCGCGCTCGCCGTGCTGGTCTGGGTGCTGCTGAACCGCACCCGCACCGGCGCCCATCTCTACGCCGTCGGCGGCGACCCCGAGATCGCTCGGCTCAGCGGCGTGCGCACCCGCCTCCCGCTTATCTGGGCGCACGTGCTGTGCTCCGTGTTCGCGGGCCTCGCCGGACTCCTGCTCGCCAGCCGTCTCGGCGTGGGCAGCCCGACGGTCGGTCAGCAGGGTGGCTACGCGCTGCTCTCCATCGCCGCGGTCGTGCTCGGCGGCACCCTGCTCCTCGGCGGACGCGGCTCGATCTGGGGCACCATCGGCGGCGTCGCCATCCTCGCCGTCGTCGACAACGTCATGAGCGTGCTGCAGGTGAATCCCTTCCTCAAGGACGTGGTGCGCGGCATCGTCATCGTCGCCGCGGTCGCCGTCTACAGCCGTCGGGCCATCGTGCGGCGTCGTCCCCGCTTCGGCGCCGGCGGCACGCGCACCGGGGGAGACGACGCCGCGAAGGCGGCCGAAGCCGACATGGCGGTCGCGGCCGCCGAGCTCGCCGATCCGACCACCGAGGTCGCCGCCGTCGACAGCGCCGGGGATACCGCCTCCGTGCGGGAAGGAGGACTCTCATGAACGCGCTGCGCACGCTCGTCAGCCCCCGCGGGGCGGTCTTCCTGCTGCTCGTGATCCTGCTCGTCGCGGTCGCCGTGCTCAACCCGAGCTTCGCCGAGCCCGGGCAGTTCATGCGGTACCTGCAGCGCGCCGCCCCCATCGCGATCGTCGCGATCGGGCAGTACTTCGTGATCATCGCGGGGGAGTTCGACCTCTCCCAGGGATCGCTCATCACGGCGCAGGTCATCATCGCCGGCAACCTCGTCGGCCAGGACGACGCCCGCACCCTCCCTGTCCTGCTGCTCATGATCGTGTTCGGCGTCGTCGTCGGGCTCGTGAACGGCGTCCTCACGACGCTGCTCAAGGTGCCGTCATTCATCGTCACGCTGGGCATGATGCTCGCCCTGCTCGGCGGCGTGATGTGGTGGACGGGCGGCGCGGCCACGGGGAACCCGGCCGACAGCTTCCGGGAGATCGGCCGCGGCGGGATCCGCGACCTCCCCGTGCTGGAGTTCCTGCCCTGGGCCGTCCTCCTGCTCGCCGCCTGGCTCGCCCTCGGCATCGTCATCACCAAGCGCCCGCTGGGCAAGACCCTCATCGCGATCGGCGACAACGCCCGCGCGGTGGACTACGCCGGTGCCCGCCGGGCCTGGGTCACGACCCGCGCGTTCGTGCTGTCCTCCCTCTCGGCCACCCTCTCCGCCGTCCTGCTCGTCGGGTACGCGGGGGTGCACCCGTCCGTCGGCCGCGGCTACGAGTTCACCGCGATCACCGCGGTGGTGCTCGGCGGCGTCGTGCTCGGCGGAGGACGAGGGTGGATCGTCGGCGCCGTGGCCGGAGCCTTCGCACTGGAAGCGCTGTTCCTGCTCCTGAACATCGCGGGCGTCCCATCCACGCTCCGCGACGCCGTGCAGGGCGTCATCATCATCGCGGCCGTCGCCTATGCGGGGGTCGCCTTCCGAGCCCGCCGCCGGCGCGGTCCCCAGCCGACGGACGTCTGGACCGCGGGGACCGAGAACGCCGAGAACCGCACCACCGCATCAAGCCCTACAACCAGAGGAGATTAGCAATGCGACGATCGATGAAGATCGCCACCGCAGGGGTGGCCCTCTTCGGCCTCATCGCGCTCGCCGGGTGCACGACCGACCCGTCCGTGGCGCCGGCGGAGTCGGAGAACCCCGAGGAGTCGGCCGAGACCACCGAGTGGTTCGACCAGGAGCTCTTCGACAAGCAGGACGAGGAGCGCGGCGTCGACCCCCAGGGCCCCGCCGACCAGCCCTACCTGCAGCACATCAACGCCGAGATGGTCGACACGTCGGAGTTCGCCAGCACCGGCGCCAAGAAGGCCTGCTTCGCGAACGCCTCGATCTCGAACCCGTGGCGGCAGACGGGCTGGATCACGATGAACGAGCAGCTGAAGGTGCTGCAGGAGTCGGGCGCGATCAGCGAGATGGAGACCCGCGACGCGCAGGACTCCGACGACACCCAGATCGCCGACATCGACTACTTCATCTCCGAGGGGAACTGCGACGTCTTCCTCATCTCGCCGAACAGCACGGCGGCGATGACCCCCGCGGTCGAGCGGGCGTGCGAGACGGGCAAGCCGGTGGTCGTGTTCGACCGCGGCGTGAACACCGACTGCCCTGTCACGTTCATCCACCCGATCGGCGGCTTCGCCTGGGGCATCGACACCGCGGAGTTCCTCATCGACAACCTGGAAGAGGGCGACAAGGTCGTGGCTCTCCGGATCCTCCCCGGCGTCGACGTGCTGGAGCACCGCTGGGCCGGAGCCGAGAAGCTGTTCGAGGAGGCCGGGATCGAGGCCGTCGACCACTTCACCGGTGCCGACCCCGCCGAGATCAAGAGCATCATCAGCGACGAGCTCGCCAAGGGTGACGTGCAGGGCATCTGGATGGACGCGGGTGACGGTGCCGTCGCCGCCATCGAGGCCTTCGAGGACGCCGGAGCCGACTACCCGGTGATGACCGGCGAGGACGAGATGAGCTTCCTGCGCAAGTGGAAGGACACGGGTCTCACCGGCCTCGCTCCGGTGTACTCGAACTTCCAGTGGCGCACCCCGCTGCTCGCGGCGCAGATGATCTTCGCGGGTGAAGAGGTGCCGAAGGAGTGGGTGCTCCCGCAGAAGCCGATCACCGAGGCCGAGCTGGACGACTACCTCGCGGCGAACGAGGGGATGCCCGACGGCCACTACGCCAAGTTCGGCGGCGAGGACCTCCCCGGCTACCCGACGGTCTGGCAGGAGCGTCAGATCCCGTAACCCCGTGTGCTCCCGCCCTTCCGCTCGGCCCGCGCCGAGTGGGAGGGTG
The DNA here is from genome assembly GCF_057364585.1 of Microbacterium sp. CFSPD4_SD4. Taxonomy (NCBI): domain Bacteria; kingdom Bacillati; phylum Actinomycetota; class Actinomycetes; order Micrococcales; family Microbacteriaceae; genus Microbacterium; species Microbacterium sp. CFSPD4_SD4. The sequence goes on along the minus strand of NZ_JBNFOC010000005.1, from coordinate 113,730 downwards.
GGAGCACCCGTACGATCACAAGGACAACGATGCCCCGCACGATCGCCGTCAACACCTGGGTCTGGACGTCTCCGCTGACGGACGACACCCTGGAGCCGCTCGCCCGCACGGCGGCGCGGATGGGCTACGACGCCCTGGAGCTGCCGCTGGAGAGCGTCGGCGACTGGGATCCCCTCCGGGCCCGCACCGTGCTGGACGGCCTCGGCATGGGCGCGGTCGTGGTCGGCGCGATGGGTCCTGGTCGCTCGCTGCTCGCGCGCGCCGGAGACGTCGCCGCGACGCAGGACTACCTCCGTGCGTGCCTGGACGCCGCGGCCGTGCTCGGGGCCTCGGTCGTCGCCGGTCCCTTCTACGCGCCGACCGGCGTCACCTGGCGCATGGACGAGGCGGAACGGAAGGAGGTCGTCGGCGAGCTCCGGGAGAACCTCGCTCCGCTCGCCAGGGAGGCCGCGGCGATCGGCGTGACGCTGGCCGTCGAGCCGCTCAACCGCTACGAGACCAGCGTGCTGAACACCGTGGCGCAGAGTCTCGACGCGCTGGCGCCGCTGCTCGGTGCCGGGGTGGGGGTGGCCCTCGACACCTACCACCTCAACATCGAGGAGAAGAGGCCGGCCGACGCGGTCCGCGCGGCCGGCGCCGCCATCGCGCACGTGCAGGTGTGCGGCAGCGACCGCGGTGCCGTGGGCGACGACCACACCGACTGGCCGGAGATGCTCCGCGCGCTCGACGACGCCGGCTACCGCGGCGCCCTGGGACTGGAGAGCTTCACGGGGGAGAACGCGACGATCGCCGTCGCCGCCTCCGTGTGGAGACCGCTCGCCGCCAGTCAGGACGACCTCGCCGCCCGCAGCATCGCCCACCTGCGCGCCCTCGGTGCCTGAACCCCCGCCCGCCGCACGAAGCCCGGCGATACGAAGGAGTATCCATGAGCAGTCACCCGGTCACCCTGTTCACCGGCCAGTGGGCCGACCTCCCGTTCGAGGAGGTGGCCCGCCTCGCCGCGGAGTGGGGCTACGACGGGCTGGAGATCGCCGCGTCCGGCGACCACCTGGACCTCCGTCGGGCGGACGAGGACGACGCCTATGTCGCCTCCCGGCGCGAGATCCTCGACCGGCACGGCCTGCAGGTGTTCGCGATCTCCAACCACCTGGCCGGGCAGGCGGTGTGCGACGACCCCATCGACTTCCGCCACGAGGACATCCTGCGCCCGTACATCTGGGGCGACGGCGAGGCCGAGGGCGTCCGGCAGCGGGCGGCGGAGGATATGAAGCGGGCGGCCCGGGTGGCCAGGAAGCTCGGCGTCGACACCGTCGTCGGCTTCACCGGTTCGTCGATCTGGCCCTATGTCGCGATGTTCCCGCCGGTGCCGGAGGCGGTGATCGCCCAGGGCTTCCAGGACTTCGCTGACCGGTGGAATCCGATCCTCGACGTGTTCGACGGGGAGGGGGTGCGCTTCGCCCACGAGGTCCACCCCGGGGAGATCGCCTATGACTACTGGTCGAGCGACCGTGCCCTCGACGCGATCGACCACCGCGATGCGTTCGGCTTCAACTGGGACCCCTCGCACATGATGTGGCAGAACATCGACCCCGTCGGCTTCATCGTCGACTTCGCCGACCGGATCTACCACGTCGACTGCAAGGACACCCGTCTGCGGCCGCGGAACGGCCGTGCCGGGGTCCTCGGCTCGCACCTGCCGTGGGGCGACCCCCGGCGCGGCTGGGACTTCGTCTCCACCGGCCACGGCGACGTGCCGTGGGAGGACGCCTTCCGTGCGCTCGACGCGATCGGCTATGACGGCCCGATCTCGATCGAGTGGGAGGACGCCGGCATGGACCGCCTGCACGGCGCGCCCGAGGCGCTCGGATTCGTGCGCTCCCTGCTGTGGCCGCCGCCCGCGGCCGCCTTCGACGCCGCGTTCCGCCACCAGTGACGGGCCCGGTGTCCCCGGGCCGTGCTCAGGGCTCCCGCAGGCGGACCAGGCGCTCGTGCCCGGTCTCCTCGAGCTCGGCGATGTCGTCGCGCGACTTGAGGAAGTCGGAGAACGACCGGTAGCCGAGGGCCTTCTCGCTGAAGGACGGGTCCATGCGGCGCATGTGCGTCTTGACCGCGGAGCTGTGCAGCCATTCGTCGGCGTCCGCCTTGTCGTGGCCGAGACGCAGCGCGCGCTCCAGGAGCCGTGTGGCCTCGCCCTGGTCGTCGATCTTCTCCTCGACCTTGGGCTCCTCGCCGGCGGTCTTCGTCTTGGCCTTCGCGCGCGACTTCGACGCCGTCTTGGGCTTCGGGGCGCCCGTGTCCGCGGTGACCGGCGCGGACGGCTCCGCCGGAACCTCGACCGCGGGGGCGACGGCGGGCTGTGCCGCCTTCGTCGGACGCGCCACGCCGGGGAGCGAGTCGTAGGACTCGAACTCGTCGCAGGCCGCAGCGAGGGACTTCGCCGTGGACCCGGCGACGCCCACGCCGATCACGTACCGGCCGAGGCGCTTGCAGCGCTGGGCCAGCGGCACATAGTCGCTGTCGCCCGCCACGATGACGACGTGGGTCAGGTCCGGCAGGCGGAACATGTCCTCGACCGCGTCGACCGCCAGCCGGATGTCCGCGCCGTTCTTCGCGTACGCCGCGGCCGGGAAGAGCTGCACGAGATCCACCGCGCGCGCCACGAGCTGCGAGCGGTACTCGGCGTTGACCGGCGACGACCAGTCCGCATACGCCCTCGTCAGCACGAGGGTGCCGAAGGACGCCGCGTAGTCGATGATGGCGCCGACCTCGATCATCGCCCGGTTCAGCCGCTCGGCGACCTCGGGGTCGTTCGGGTACTCCGTGATGCGCTGGCGATCCTTGCCGTAGGAGTTGCGGCCGTGGACGCGGTCGTACCAGGAGATGACGATGTTGTCGAAGTCCAGGTACACCGCCACGCGGGCGTCGGTCGTCTCAGCCACGGTCGTCCTCCTCACCGGGGTACCGGACGCCGATCTGCGCGCGGATCTCGTCGAGGGCCCCCATGATGGCGACGCTCTCCGCGATGGGGAGGATGTCGCCCTCGAGGAGACCGTCGCGGACCAGACGCTCGGCCGCGAGTGCCTGGTACTGCATGCCGCGGCCCTCGACCTCCGAGACGTACTCCTCCTGCACGGTGCCGTCCGGCCGCACGACGCGGAAGGAGGTGGGGGTGTACCAGACCCGATCGATGTCGATGCGGGCCTCGGTGCCGACGATGCTCGCGGCGTTGGGGCCGGCACCGCGCGAGGAGGAGAGGCTCGTGGAGACCGCCCCGCTCTCGTGGATCATGACGGTGGCGACCTCGGAATCGGCTCCGGTCTCGACCAGACGCCCCACGGCGCGGATGGTGGTCGGTGCCCCGAGGATGTCCCAGATGAAGGAGATCGGGTAGATGCCGAGGTCGAGCAGCGCGCCGCCGCCGAGCTCGAGCGCATTCAGACGGTGGGCGGGGTCGGTGGGCAGCTGCTGCGTGTGGTCGGCGCTCACGGCGCGGATCTCACCCAGGGCGCCGTCGGCGAGGAGCTCGCGGATGCGGACCATGTGCGGCAGGTAGCGCGTCCACATCGCCTCCATCACGAGCAGCCCGCGCTCGGCGGCGAGCCGCTGGAGGTCTTCGGCCTGGGCGCGGTTGAGGGTGAACGCCTTCTCCACGAGCACGTGCTTGCCGTGCTCCAGGGCGAGCCGGGCGTTCTCGTGGTGCATCGGATGCGGCGTGGAGACGTAGATGATGTCCACGTCGGGATCGGAGACCAGCGCCTCGTACGACGGATGCGCGTGCGCGATGTCGAAGCGTGCGGCGAAGGCGTCGGCCGACTCCTGCGAGCGCGAGCCCACCGCGACGAGGTCGAGTCCGGCCGTGCGCAGATCGGATGCGAAGGCGCCGGCGATGCCGCCGGTCGCGAGGATTCCCCAACGAAGTCCAGTCATCCTCTCAGCGTAGAGGGTGGCGCATGTGACCGTCTGTGACATCCGGTGACCTCCGGCTTCGTCCCCATGGCCCGGGTGGCGGACGCGCTCCTACCGTGTCGGCATGACGGAACCCCTCGTGATCGGCGCCATGGTGCGCACCCTCGGCGCCTACCCCTCCGGGTGGCGGTACCCCGGAGCCCACCGCGACCCCGCGGGAGACGCCGACATCCTCCGCCGTATCGCGCGGGAGGGGGAGGACGCGGGCCTGGACTACCTCTTCTTCGGCGACTGGCTCGCGACCGGACCCGACCTGGAGTTCCGCGATCCCTACCTGCTGGCCCGCATCGACCCGCTGAGCGCGGTGCTGTTCCTCGCCGGGGTGACCTCCCGGATCGGACTCATCGCGACGGTCAACACCACCTATGCCGACCCGTACGCCACGGCGCGGGCCCTGGCCTCCCTCGACGTCCTCACCGACGGCCGGGCGGGGATCAACCTCGTCACCGGCGCCGAGCCGCGCGCCGCAGGGAACCACGGTCGCGAGGCCCACGCCGACACCGAGACGCGCTACGACCGGGCGGAGGAGTTCGTCGTCGCCCTGCGCCGGCTCTGGGACTCCTGGGCCGAGGACGCCTGGATCGCGGATGCCGAGCGCGGCGTGCTCATCGACCCCCGGGGGCTGCGCGCCGCCGACGTCCAGGGCGCACACGTGCGGGTCACCGGCCCGCTCAACGTCGCCAGACCGCCGCAGGGGCGCATCCCGATCGTGCACGCGGGGACCTCGCCGCAGTCGCGGGCGCTCGCGGCGACCGCCGCCGACCTCGCCCTCATCGCCGCCCCCACCCTCGCCGACGCCGTGGCCACGCGGCGGCTGCTGCGGGAGATCGCGGCGGAGGCGGGCCGTCCTGCGGAGGAGCTGAAGGTCATCGCCCCGGTGCTCCCCGTCGTCGCGGAGTCCGACGCCGCCGCCCACCGGATCGTCCGGCGGCTGCTGGAACTCGTCCCGCTCGCGGAGGGCGGGCAGCGGGGGCGTGTCGGGTTCCCGGCGAACCGCACGGTGGAGGCTCTGGCCGACGCGCTGGAGGTGGCCGCCGACGACCCGCTGCGGGCCGCGGCCTTCGACACCCCGGTGACGGTCGCCGAGGCCGCACGCCTGGGGGAGCGGGGCGCCGCGCTCGTCGACCGGCTCGCGGGGATCGCCGGACTCCGGGGCGGGACGCCGGACGCGCCGACCTGGCGGCATCTCGTCGCCGCGCACGCCGTCCCTGCGGCCTTCGTCGTCGGCGACGCCGGCACGATCGCCGACCACTTCGCGCACTGGCGCGACGAGGGCGCCGCCGACGGCTTCAACGTCCTCTCGGCGTTCCAGCCCGGGCAGTTCGAGGCCTTCACCCGCCTCGCAGCCCCCGAGCTCCGTCGTCGCGGTCTTCTGCGGACCCCGGAGGAGACCGGCCAGGGGGTCCGCGCGGAGACGCTGCGCGACCGCCTCCGTGTGACGTCGCGTGTCGGCGCGTGACCACGCGTGTCGTCTCGCGACACCCGGAGTCCGCGGCCTCGCCGCTGCACCCCGCCGCTTCCTACCGTGAACACCACCCGCACTGCACCCGCACCCGACACCCTGCCTTCCGAACCCGAGGAGTCCTCCGCATGAACCGCCGCCTGATCCGCACCGCCGCCGTCGCGGTCCCGCTCGTCCTGGCCGGCAGCCTCGCCGCCTGCGCCAGCTCGCCCGCCCCGGGGAACACCCCGGCCGCGGCGGGGGACCCCGTCTCCGGCGGCACGCTCACCTACCTCGAGCACCAGGCCTACACGAACCTGTATCCGCCGCAGGCCGGCTTCTACCCGAACGGCGGCATCGTCAACAACATCGCCGCCCGGCTCACCTGGCAGAACCCGGAGACGCTCGAGATCGAGCCCTGGATCGCCGCGGAGTGGACCGTGAACGACGACGCCACGGAGTACACCTTCGACCTCAACCCGGACGTGACGTTCTCGGACGGCACGCCCGTGGACGCCGCCGCCGTGGCGAAGAACTTCGACACCTACGGGCTGGGCGACGCCGAGCGCGGGCTCACCGTCTCCGAGGCCATCAACAACTACGCCGGCAGCGAGGTGGTCGACGAGGACACCGTGACGTTCCGCTTCAGCGCGCCGTCGCCCGGATTCCTGCAGGCGACGTCGACCATCAACTCGGGACTGCTGTCCCCGGAGACCCTGGACGGCACGATCGAGGACTTCGGCGCGGGCAACGCGGAGAACATCATCGGCTCCGGCCCCTTCACCGTCACGGACGAGAAGCTCGGTACCGAGTACACCCTCACCGCCCGCGATGACTACGCCTGGGGCCCGGACAGCGCCGAGAACGACGGCCGTCCGTACCTCGACGCCGTGCACGTGCTGGTCACCCCCGAGGACTCCGTCCGCATCGGGTCGCTGCTCGCGGGCCAGGCCGACTACGTCCGCTACGTCCAGGCGTTCGACGAGGACCGCGTGGAGGGCGCCGGATTCACGCTGTACGCCCCGCAGACCCGCGGCGTGAACAACTCGATCGCCCTCCGCCCGGAGAACCCGCTGCTGTCCGACATCCGCGTGCGTCAGGCGATCATCGCCGCAGTCGACGCGCAGGAGGTCGTCGACACCCTGTTCACCGAGAACTACCCGGTGGCCACGTCGGTGCTGTCCTCGCAGGCCGCGGGATACAAGGACGAGTCCGCGCACTACGCCCACGACCCGGAGAAGGCGGAGGCGCTGCTCGACGAGGCGGGCTGGGAGCCCGGCGCCGACGGCATCAGGGAGAAGGACGGCGAGCGACTGTCGATCACGGTCTACGAGGCCAAGCCGCAGCCCCTGTCGAAGCAGACCCTGGAGCTCGTGGCGCAGCAGCTCGCGGCGGTCGGCGTGGAGCTCACCGTCAAGCCCGGCGATGCGGGCAGCTACGCGGAGGACACCCGTGATCCGCTGAAGACGGGGTTCTACCACTCGATGGTCGGCCGTGCGGACCTCGACGTGATCAAGAGCCAGTACTTCACGAAGAACCGCGACGTGCTCATCTCTCAGGACGCGAGGCTCGACGAGCTGCTGCTGGCCGTCGCCTCCGAGCCGGATGCCGAGAAGCGGGTGGCCGCCTCACAGGCCGTGCAGGACTACATCGCGGAGCAGGCGTACGTGATCCCGCTCTTCGAGGAGCCGCAGGTCTACGGTGCGGCCACGTACGTGCACGGCGTCGCGTTCGAGTCGGTCGGCCGGCCCACTTTCTCCGGCGTGTGGCTCGCGGAGCACTGAGGGCCACGGTGACCCCATGACCTTCGTCCTCCGACGGGCCGGGCAGGCCGCGATCGTGCTGATCGCGGCCTTCACGGCCACGTTCTTCCTGCTGCAGCTGCTGCCGGGAGACGCCATCCTCATCAAGTTCTCCGACCCGAGCCTGGGGCTCTCGCCGGAGCAGCTCGACGACATCCGCGCGACCTACGGAGCCGACGTGCCGTGGGGGGAGCAGTACCTGCACGCGGGTCTCGGTTTCCTGGCGGGCGACTTCGGCTACTCGACCCAGTACGGCACCCCGGTGCGGACGATGCTGGCCGAGGCGCTGCCCGCCACGCTGCTGCTCGCGGCGCTCGGACTCCTGGTCGCTGTCGTGCTCGCGGTGCTGATCGCGGCGCTCTCCGCGCTCGCCCCCTTCGCGTGGCTGCGGGACGGCCTGCGGCAGGTGCCGGGACTGTTCGTCGCGGTGCCGGTGTTCTGGCTCGGCATCCTCCTCATCCAGGTGTTCTCGTTCGGGCTCGGCTGGGTGCCGATCGTGGGAGCCGACCCCGTCAGCGGCCTGATCCTCCCCGTCCTCACGCTCGCCGTGCCGATCTCGGCGCCCCTCGCCCAGGTGCTGGTCCGCTCCATCGACCGGGTGCAGGCGCAGCCGTTCGTGACGGTGGTGCGGGCGAAGGGCGCGCCGCCGGCGTGGGTGCTCACGCGCTCGGTCGCGCGCAACGCCGCCGTCCCGACGCTCACCATCGCGGGGGTGCTGTTCGGAGAGCTCGTCGGAGGAGCGGTGGTGACCGAGACGGTCTTCGGCCGCACCGGCATCGGACGCCTCACGGAGCAGGCGGTCGCGAACCAGGACATCCCGGTGCTGCAGGGGGTGGTGCTGCTGTCGGCCCTGGGGTTCGTGGTGATCAGCTTCGCCGTCGACCTCGCCACGCCCCTGATCGATCCGCGGCAGCGGCGATCGGCGCGCGCCGCCCGGTCCCGCCCCGTCCGTCCCGCCCAGGAGGTGCCCGCATGACCGCTCCCGTGATCGCGGAGACCACCGTCGAGACGCCCGGTGCCCCGCCCGCGCCGTCCGCCCCGGCTCCCGTCTCGGCCTCTCGTCCGCGACGACGCTTCCGCGCCTGGGGGCTGTACCTGGCGTTCGCGGTCGTCGCCGTGGCGGTGCTGTGGGCGGTGATCCCCGGAGTCTTCGCGCCGGGCGACCCGCTGACCGGCGTGCCCGCCGACAAGCTCCTGCCCCCGAGCGCCGCGCACTGGTTCGGGACCGACGCGCTCGGCCGCGATCTGTTCGGCCGGGTCGTCCACGGCGCGGTGCACTCGCTGTCGGGTGCGCTGATCGCGGTGACGGTCGGCCTCGCGCTCGGCACGCTCCTCGGAGCCGTCGCCGGCGCGACCGGCGGCGTCGTGGACGACGTGCTGATGCGGATCGTCGACGTGCTGCTGGCCATCCCGGGGCTGCTGCTGTCGCTCTCCGTCATCATCCTGCTCGGCTTCGGCACCGTCAACGCGGCGATCGCCGTGGGACTCGGCAGCGTCGCCGCCTTCGCCCGGCTCATGCGCGCCGAGGTGGCGCGGGTGCGGCGCACCGAGTACGTCGAGGCGGCCTTCGGCAGCGGCGGCACCTTCGTCGCCGTGCTGCGCCGGCATGTGCTCCCGAACGCCCTCACCCCGATCGTCGCGCTCGCCGCCTTGCAGTTCGGCACGGCCATCCTCGCCATCTCCACCCTCGGCTTCCTCGGCTACGGGGCCCCGCCGCCCACCCCCGAGTGGGGGCTGCTGATCGCCGAGGGACGCAACTACATCGCGACCGCCTGGTGGCTCACGGCGCTGCCCGGCCTCGTGGTGGTCGCCGTCGTGCTCAGCGCCAACCGCATCAGCCACCGGCTCGGAAGGAGCACCCGATGACCGCGCCAACACCCGTCCTCACCGCGACGGACCTGCGGGTCTCGTACGCCGGCAGCGAGGTCGTGCACGGCCTCTCGTTCGCCATCGCCGAGGGGGAGACGCTCGCCCTGGTCGGCGAGTCGGGTTCCGGCAAGTCCACCACGGCGCACGCCCTCCTCGGCCTGCTGCCCGAGGGCGGACGGGTCGAGGGCGGCCGCGTCCGGCTCGGCGACCTCGACATCTCCGGATGGTCGGATCGGGCGTTCCGCGGTATCCGCGGGTCGGAGATCGGGCTGGTGCCGCAGGATCCGACGACGTCGCTCGACCCGGTGCGCCCCGTCGGCGTGCAGGTCGCCGAGGTGCTGCGCCTGCACGGGCATCGCGACCGTCGTTCCCGCAACGCCCGCGTGCTCGAGCTGCTCGACCGCGTCGGGCTGGACGACCCCGATCTGCGCGCACGACAGTATCCGCACGAGCTCTCCGGCGGCATGCGGCAGCGGGTCCTCATCGCGGCCGCGATCGCCCTCCGCCCTCGGCTGCTCATCGCGGACGAGCCCACCAGTGCCCTCGACGCCACGGTGCAGCGCCGCGTGCTGGACCTGCTGGACGAGCTGCAGCGCGAGGACGGCACGAGCATCCTGCTCGTGACGCACGACCTCGGCGTCGCCGCGGACCGGGCGGCGCGGATCGCGGTGCTGAAGGACGGCCGGATCGTGGAGCAGGGGCCGAGTGCGCAGGTGCTCGCCGATCCGGAAGACCCGTACACGCGGCAGCTGCTCGCCGACGCGCCCGCCTTCACGACCGGCTTCCGGCGTCCGGACGCGCCGCCGTTCCTCCGGGATGCTGCGGCGGTGGCCGCCGAGAAGCCCTACGAGATCGTGGCCGCGGGCCTCGTGAAGGAGTTCCGGGTCTCGGGACGCGAACGCTTCCGGGCGGTCGACGACGTCTCGTTCCGGGTGCGGCGCGGGACGACCCATGCGCTGGTCGGCGAGTCCGGATCGGGCAAGTCCACGACCGCGCGCCTGGTCACGCGCTTCCTCCGTCCGGACGCCGGGACCGTGGAGCTCGCGGGGGAGGACGCGACGGCCGTCGAGGGGGCGCGATTGCGTGCGCTGCGCCGACGGATTCAGCTCGTGTACCAGAACCCGTTCGCCTCCCTCGACCCACGGCAGCAGATCGCCGACATCGTGGCCGAGCCGCTGCACAACTTCCGCATCGGGACCCGCTCCGAGCGTCGGGATCGGGCGGTCGCGCTGCTCGACCGCGTGGCGCTGCCGGCGGATGCGGCACGCCGCACCCCGAGCGAGCTGTCCGGCGGGCAGCGCCAGCGGGTCGCGATCGCGCGGGCGCTCGCCGTCGACCCGGAGATCCTCGTGCTCGACGAGGCGGTGTCGGCGCTCGACGTGACGGTGCAGGCACGCATCCTCGAACTGCTCTCCGCGCTCCAGGCCGAGCTCGGACTCACCTACCTCTTCATCTCGCACGACCTCGCCGTGGTGCGCCGCATCAGCCACACCGTCTCCGTGATGCACCGCGGTCGCGTGGTGGAGGACGGGCCGACCGAAGAGCTGTTCCACGACCCGCAGCACGAGAACACCCGGGAGCTGCTGGCCGCGGTCCCCGGACGAACGGAGATCCTCGCATGAGCACCACCCCGCGTCCCACCGTCGCGTTCTTCACGCGGCTCCTCGACGACGCGTCCCCGGCCGACCGCTACCGCCTCGCCCTGACGCAGATCCAGCACGCCGAGGAGCACGGCGTGGGGCGGGCGTGGGTGGCGCAGCACCACTTCCGGGCGGCGGAAGGCGGGCTGCCCTCGCCGCTCGTCTTCCTCGCGCACGCGGCGGCACGCACCTCGCGGATCCGCCTCGGCACCGGGATCATCACCCTTCCCCTCGAAGACCCGGTCCGGGTCGCCGAGGACGCCGTGGTGGCCGACCTGCTCGCGGACGGGCGGATCGACCTCGGGCTCGGCAGCGGCGGTACCCCGTCGTCCTTCGCGCCCTTCGGGGAGGACGTGCGCGACAAGGGGCCCACCTACGACCGCAAGCTCGGCGTGCTGCTCGACGCTCTCGCAGGCCGGGACATCGGTGCGGGGAACACGCTGTATCCGGACGCGGGGTCGCTGGCCGCGCGCATCTGGCAGGCGACGTTCTCGGCACCCGGCGGTCATCGGGCGGGCGTCCACGGTCACGGACTGCTGCTGTCCCGCACGCAGCCCCGCCCCCACGACCGGCTGCACGCGCCGCTGTCCGCGCTGCAGGACCCCATCATCGACGCGTACCTCGACGCGCTGCCCGCCGAGGCGACCCCGCGCATCACCGCTTCCCGCACCGTGTTCGTGGCGGACGACCGCGCCGAGGCGCTCCGGTTCGCCGAGGTCGGGTTGCGGCGCGCGGCCGAGGGCTTCCGTCGGCAGGGCCAGACCATCCCCGGAGACGACCTCGACGACCTCATCGCCGCTCTCGACACGCATCTCGGCACGCCCGAGGAGGTCGCCGCCTCGCTCGCCGCCGACACCACGCTGCACCGCGCGACCGAGGTGGCATTCCAGGTGCACTCGGTCGACGCGCCGCACGCCCACGTCCTGCGCTCGATCGAGCTGTTCGCGACCGAGGTCGCACCGGCCCTCGGCTACGCGCTGACCCCGCCGGATCCCGAGAGCACCCGCACTGCCGAGAACACCCCCACCGTGAAGGAGAACGCATGACCGCCGACATCGTCGACCAGCTGACGGGGGTGACGCCGGAGCTGGATGCGCTGCGTCGTCGTCGCCCCGTGACCAGGGAGCAGCTCCAGGCGAGCTTCGACGCGCTGTTCCACCCGGTCTCCGCGGAGCACGTCTCGCTCGCCGAGCGCGCGCTCATCGCGGCGTTCACGACCGCTCTCGCCGGTGCCGACGACCTCACGGCGGAGTTCTACGCCGGAAAGGCCCGCGAGATCGACCCGGAGCGCGCCGCGATCGTCGCCCGAGAGGCCGAGGCCGCCGCGACCACCGGACCGTTCGGCGCCTACACCGAACGCGGGCTGGAGGCCGAGAGCACCGACGGCGCGCGGTACGTGCCGGACGAGGCGGCGTCGGCTGCCCTGGGGGAGCGCCTCGCGGCGGCTCTCGCGCACACGCACCTGCTGGTGTTCCGCCCGCGCGAGGCATCCGGCGCCGACCTCGGCCGCCTGCACGACGCCGGCTGGTCGACGGACGGCATCGTCACGCTGTCGCAGCTCGTGTCGTTCCTCGCCTTCCAGCAGCGGGTCGTCACCGGCCTGCGGGTGCTCCAGGACGACGGGCTCACCGCCACCGCCACAGCCACCGACACCGCCGCCGACACCGACACCGACGAGGAGGCCGCATGACCGCCGCCGACACCGTGCTCCGGCACGACGACGCCCCCTATCCCGACGCCTTCACCCGCGCCGAGGTCGGCTGGACGCCGCACCTCGCGCCGCTGGCGGAGGAGGATCTCACCCCGCGACACCTCGATGGCCTCGTTGACGCCGCCCGCGCGAAGAACGAGTACTTCCGGCTGCTCGCGCGCGACCCCGAGGTGCTCCGCGCACGCACCCTCGTCGACAAGGACATCTTCTACAACACCGCGGAGGGGCTCCCGCGCGCGGAGCGGGAGCTCGCGGCCACCGCCGCCTCCCGCCGCAACGGCTGCGTCTTCTGCGCGTCGGTGCACTCCCGGTTCGCGGCGCATCACGGCAAGCGGCCGGACGACATCGACGCGCTCCTCGCCGAGGGCGTGGACGCGGACCTCGGGGAGCGCTGGAACGCGATCGTCGCCGCCGCGGTCGCGCTGACCGACACGCCCCGCGTGTTCGGAGCCGCGCACATCGCCCGCCTCCGTGCGGCCGGACTGGACGACCTGGAGATCGCGGACGTCGTGCACGGCGCGGCCTTCTTCAACTGGGCGAACCGGCTGATGCTCTCGCTCGGCCGCCCTGTCGCTCCCGCCTGATCTCTCAGGGGACGAGGATGATCTTCCCCGAGGCGGCGCCGTTCTCCATGAGCTCATGGGCCCGCGCCGCCTCGGCGAGAGGCAGCTCCGGGCCCAGCTCGATGGTGAAGTCGCCCGCGGCCAGCAGGTCGACCGTCTTCTGCAGCGCTTCTGCGCGCCACTCCAGCTCCTGCGGCGTGAGCGGCTCGGGGGAGCCGCCGGAGAACGCCCGGATGCCGAAGTCAGCCGCGTCGGGACCGCGGACGATGGTCGCGATGCGGTCGCGGTCCGCGACCAGGGCGAGGGAGGTCTCGATCGCCTCGTCGGTGCCCGCGCAGTCCAGGACCACGGTCACGGGGGAGGGGGCCGCCGCGCGGACGCGGTCGAGCAGGCCGTCGCCGTAGGCCACGGGGATCGCGCCGAGCTCGCGGAGCTGGTCGTGCCGGGCAGGGCTCGCGGTGGCGATCACCGTCGCGCCCCAGGCGACCGCGAACTGCACGGCGGCCTGGCCGACCGCGCCTGAGCCCGCGTGCACCAGGAGCACGTCGTCGGCCGTCACGGCGAGCGAGCGGAGGGACTGGTAGGCGGTGCCGGCGGGGATGCCGATCGCCGCCCCCTCGGCGGCGGTGACGGCGTCCGGGAGCTTCACGAGCTTGTCGGCCTCGACCGCGAGGGCGGAGGCGTAGGTCCCGAGGGTGTCGCGGATCGCGACGCGGTCGCCGACCTCGAACCCCTCCACGCCCTCGCCCAGCACCTCGATCACCCCGGCGCCGTCGAACCCGACCGGACGCGGCTCGGTGATCGGCGCGGACGGGCGCTTGCCGCCGCGGAGCTTGGCGTCGATGGGGTTGGCGCCGGCCGCCTCGATGCGCACCAGCGCCTCGCCGCGGACGGGCACGGGGTCAGGCACCTCCATCAGGTGGAGGACAGCGGGGGATCCGAACTCGGTGTAGACGATCGCGCGGGCCATGTCCTCAGGCTACCCGGCGGGGGTCACTTCCCCGCGAGCGCCTTGGTGATCCGCTGCGGCGACACCGGCTGCGCGGTGCCGAGACGCTGGGCGAAGACGCTGACCCGGTACTCCTCCAGCAGCCAGCGCACCTCGACGATCGCGGGCCGAGCGTCGGGCGCGAGGGGGATCGTGCCGCCGGCGTCCGCGAACAGCACCGCCATCCGCTCGAACTCCGTCATCCGCCCGCGGTCCTTGCCCGGCTCGTTCGCGAGGGTCTTCAGCCGGTCGATCATGCCGTCGAGGTACCGGGGGAAGTGGGCGAGCCGGTCGACTCCCGCCGCCGCGACGAAGCCGGGATGCAGCAGTCCGGAGAGCTGGGTGCGGATGTCGTTCAGCGGGCCGAGCAGCGCCAGCGCGTTCTGCGCCTTGATGCCCCGCTCCACCTCCCGCGCCTTCGTGAGGATGCGGGCGACCAGGGAGACGCAGGCGAAGAGCTCGTCGACGAGCACGGCCGACACGGCGTCGCGCACGCGGGCGAACTCGGCTTCGGTGCGCACGACGCCGCGGTCCCGGCCGTCGGCGCCTCCGGTCGACGCGTCGATGACGCGACGGGCGACGGCGGCCCGGCAGTCCTCGATGAGCGCGGCCGCCGACGGGTACGGCGAGGCGGCGAGTGCGAGCTTCTCCTGGCTGGTGAGGTGCTGCTGCACGTACGACGACGGCGACGGCACCGCGAGCAGGACGAGACGGAGCACGCCGTCGCGCGTGGCGGCGGCTGCGGCGTCGGGGGTCGCCTCGACCCGCACCGACACGCTCGTGCCGGCATCGACGATCGCCGGATACCCGCGGACGACGCCGCCCGCGACCTTGGTGTCGATGACCGCCGGGAGGTCGCCGAACGTCCACGCCGTCAGCCCCGTCTGCTCGACCGGAGCGGCGGCCACGCGCTCCGCCCCGCGCGGTCCCGGTGTCTCCGCACGCCCGGGGCGCGCGATGGAGCGGGCGACGCTGCTGCGCGCGCGGTCGGAGAGCTGAGCCTGCAGCGACCGGAGATCGCGCCCCGAACCGACCACGCGTCCCCGCTCGTCCACGGCGCGGAAGTTCATGCGCAGATGTGCCGGCACCCGTTCGTCGTCGAAGTCGGCGGCCGTGACCACCTGGTTCGCGAGCGGCTGCACGAGCCGCGCGAGCGCCTCTTTGAGGGTGCGCGGGGGGAGACCGCCGTGCGCCTCCGGACCCTCGTCGGCCAGCGCCGCCCCGAACTTCTCCGCCCAGTCGGCGGCGGGGACGACGTGGCGCCGGATGGCCTTGGGCAGCGCACGCAGCAGTCCGGTGACGAGCTCGGCGCGCAGCCCGGGCACCTGCCAGTCGAAGCCGCGGTCCTCGATCTGGGCGAGCAGCGGCAGAGGCAGCACGACGCTCACGCCGTCGTCCGGTGCGCCCGGCTCGAACCGGTACGCGAGGCCGAGCACCTGGTCGCCCTGCGTCCACCGGGTCGGGAACTCGCGCTGGTCGGCGCGGTCCTCGTCGTCGATGAGGTCGCTCTCGCGCATCACGAGCAGCTTCGGCGTCGTCGTCAGCGCCTCGCGCCACCACTTCTCGAACGACCGCACGTCGAACACGTCGGCGGGGATGCGCTCGTCGTAGAAGCGGAAGACGGCCTCGTCGCCGGCCAGGATGTCGCGACGCCGCTCGCGCTCCTCGAGCTTCTCCAGGCGGCGACGGAGCTCGGCGTTGCTGCGCCAGAACGCGCTGACCCGCTTGTCGATGCGGGACGGGTCCCATTCGCCCTCGACGAGCGCATGACGCACGAAGAGCTCGCGCGAGGCGGCCCGGTCGATGCGGGCGAACTGCACCCGCCGGCGCGGGATGATCTCGACCCCGAACAGCGTGACCTTCTCGAACGCCACGGCGGCTCCGGCGTCCTTGGACCAGTGCGGCTCGGTGACCTGGCGCTTCGCGAGGTCACCGGCGAGGGGCTCGGCCCAGGCGGGGTCGATCGCGGCGACGGTGCGGGCGAAGGTGCGGGAGGTCTCCACGATCTCGGCGGCCATGACCGCCCGGGGGCTCTTCTTGCGCAGCCCCGACCCCGGGAAGATCGAGAACCGGATGCCCCGCGCGCCCCGGTACTCCGTGATCCGGCGGCGGGCGTCCTTCGCGGGAGAATGGGCCTTCCCTGCGGGGGCCGTGCGCTCGTCGAGGACGCCGATCTGCGACAGCAGGCCGGAGAGCAGCGAGCGGTGGATGGCATCCGGATCGGCCGCGCCGCCCGGCTCCGCCCCGCGGTCGGGGCTCTTGACGAGCGTCCGGAGCTGGCGGTGCACGTCGAACCACTCGCGGACCCGCACGTAGTTGAGGTGCTCGCTGCGGCACAGCCGGCGGAACGCGCTGGAGCCGAGCTCGCGCTGCTGCTCGCGCAGGTGGTTCCAGAGGTTCAGGAGAGTGAGGAAGTCGCTCGTCGGGTCCACGAAGCGCGCGTGCAGCCGGTCCGCCTCCTCGCGGCGGTCCTCCGGTCGCTCGCGCACGTCCTGGATGGACAGCCCCGCCACGATCGCGAGCACGTCCCGCAGCACCGACCCCTGGGTCCCTGAGCCTGTCGAAGGGCCTGAGCCCAGCTGGGGCCTTGAGCCTGTCGAAGGGCCTGACCCCCGCTGGGTCCCTGAGCCTGTCGAAGGGCCCGCCTCGATGAGCATCCGCGCGAACCGCGGGTCCATCGGCATCCGAGCGATGTCGCGCCCGATGCGGGTGAGCCGGGGACCGTCGTCCGGCCCCTGCGCCGGCCGGAGGGCGCCGAGCTCGGTGAGCAGGTCGAACGCCGCCTTCACACCCCGGGAGTCGGGCGGGGTGAGGAACGGGAACGCGGTGATGTCGCCGAAGCCCAGCGCGAGCATCTGCAGGATGACGGAGGCGAGGGAGGTGCGCAGGATCTCGGGTTCGGTGAACTCGGGACGCCGCGCGTAGTCCTCCTCGGAGTACAGGCGGATGGCGATGCCGTCACTCGTACGGCCGGCGCGCCCGGAGCGCTGATTCGCCGAGGCCTGGGAGATGGCTTCGATGGGCAGCCGCTGCACCTTCGAGCGGTTGCTGTACCGGGAGATGCGCGCGGTGCCGGTGTCGATGACGTACTTGATGCCGGGCACCGTGAGGCTCGTCTCGGCCACGTTCGTCGCAAGCACGACCCGGCGACGGACGCCGGCCACGGTGCTGCGCTCGAACACCCGGTGCTGCTCCGCGGCGGAGAGCCGGCCGAACAGGGGGAGGACCTCGGTGGGCGAACGGTCCTTGGCGTAGGCGGCCCGCACGGCGTCGGCCGCGTCCCGGATCTCCGCCTCGCCCGGCAGGAACACGAGCACATCTCCGGGCGCCTCCCGGTCGAGCTCGCGGAGCGCCGCGACGATCGCGCTCACCTCGTCCTCCGGCTCGCCGGCGGCGTCCTGCTCCGCGTCCTCGTCGACGAGCGGGCGATAGCGGAT
The DNA here is from genome assembly GCF_057364585.1 of Microbacterium sp. CFSPD4_SD4. NCBI lineage: Bacteria > Bacillati > Actinomycetota > Actinomycetes > Micrococcales > Microbacteriaceae > Microbacterium > Microbacterium sp. CFSPD4_SD4. Next base: position 96,313 of record NZ_JBNFOC010000005.1, on the reverse strand, counting down.
CTCGACGGGATAGGTGCGCCCCGACACCTCGATGACCGGCGCGGGGGTGCCGTCGGCGGCGGCGAAGTGCCGCGCGAAGCTCTCCGGGTCGATGGTGGCGGAGGTGATGATCACCTTCAGGTCCGGGCGCTCCGGGAGGATGCGGGCGAGGTAGCCCAGCAGGAAGTCGACGTTGAGGGAGCGCTCGTGCGCCTCGTCGATGATGATCGTGTCGTAGCGCGTCAGCAGCCGGTCGCGGTGGATCTCGTTGAGGAGGATCCCGTCGGTCATCAGCGCGATCCGGGTCTCGTCGGAGACCTTGTCGGTGAAGCGCACCTTGTAGCCGACGAGCGTGCCGAGCTCGACCCGCAGCTCCTCGGCCACGCGCTCCGCGATCGTGCGGGCGGCCAGCCGTCGGGGCTGGGTGTGGGCGATGCGCTCGCGGCCCAGTTCCAGCGCGATCTTGGGGAGCTGGGTGGTCTTCCCCGATCCGGTCGCGCCGGCGACGATGACGACCTGGTGGTGGCGGATGGCGTCGGCGATCTCGTCCCTGGCCGCGCTGACGGGCAGCTCCGGAGGGTAGGAGATCACAGGGGAGGACATAGCCCTCCATCGTATGCCGGGATGCACACCGGGGTCGCCGCGATCGCCGCATACGATCATCGGGTGATGACTGCTCTCCGCCCCGTGCGCTGGTTCCGTGATTTCGGGCGGCCGCCGCGCATCCTCGGTCTCGACGTCGCGCGGGGTCTGGCGATCCTCGGCATGGCCGGTGCCCACGTCGGCGTGACGGAGGCGTTCGAGTGGGGCGACCCGACCACGTGGACCGACCTCGTGCACGGCCGCTCGTCGATCCTCTTCGCGCTGCTCGCCGGCGTCTCCATCGCCCTCATGACCGGGCGCGACGTGCTGCCGGAGCGGGAGCGCCTCCCGGGCATCCGCCTCAACCTCGTGGGCCGCGGCGCGGTGATCTTCGTGATCGGCCTCGCCCTGGAGCTCCTCAACACGCCGATCGCCGTGATCCTCACCCTCTACGGCCTGCTCTACGTCGCGGTCATCCCCGTGCTGCGGTGGCGGCCCCGGCAGCTGCTCCTCGGCGCCGCCGTCCTCGCCCTCGCCGGTCCGGCGCTGCTCGCTCTGCTCAGCGCGGTGGCGCTGCAGCCGTTCGGTGCGGGCATCGGGTTCGTGCTCTACGGCACCTATCCGATCACCGTGTGGCTGGCTCTCGTGCTGGGCGGCATGGCTCTGGGCCGGCTCCGGGTGCAGGAGCTGCGCACGGCCGTCGTCGCCCTCGTCGTCGGCGTGGTCCTCGCCGCGATCGGCTACGGTCTGGGTGCCCTCGGAGCGGGCGCGGGGCTGGGCGGGACGGAATCGATCGTCTCCTCGACGAGCGCGTCCTCCGGGAGCGAGAGCATCGAGATCCTTCCCGGCGAGAGCCTGTCGTCGTCTTTCATCCCCGACGATGTGATGCCGCCGTCCGGCTGGGAGAGCTACCCCGAGGCGCTCGCCGCGACGGATCCGCTCGGCTCCATGGTCCGCGCGGTCTTCGCCGTCGACCCGCACAGCGGCGGCACCGCCGAGATCCTGGGCTCCGGCGGGTTCGCCCTCGCGGTGATCGCCCTGTGCCTGCTCCTGAGCCGTCCGCTGCGCTGGCCGCTGCTGCCCCTCGGCGCGCTGGGGTCCATGCCGCTCACGGCATACAGTGTGCACGTCGTCTCCGTCGTCCTCGTCGCCGGCCCCGGAGGCTTCATCGCGGACAACGCCTTCTGGGCGCTCACCGCCGTAGGGCTCCTGCTGGTCACGACGCTGTGGGCGATGTTCGTCGGACGTGGTCCCCTGGAACGCCTCGTCGGAAAGGGCGCCGCCGCGATGGCCGCCGTGCCTCGGCGCTGACGCTTTTCGTCATCCGCACGGGCGCACCTGTCATCACAGGTCTTAGGCTGGGGGGATGACCATTCCTGCACTCGAACTGAACGACGGCAACTCCATCCCCCAGCTGGGCTACGGCGTCTTCAAGGTGCCGCCGGCAGAGACCGAGAAGGCGGTGAGCGAGGCCCTCGAGATCGGGTACCGCCACATCGACACCGCCGCGATCTACGGCAACGAGGAGGGCGTCGGCGCGGCCATCGCGTCCTCCGGCATCCCCCGTGAGGAGCTCTTCGTCACCACGAAGCTGTGGAACGACCGCCACCACGACGACGAGCCCCGCGCCGCCATCGGCGAGAGCCTCGAGAAGCTCGGCCTGGAGCAGGTCGACCTCTACCTCGTGCACTGGCCCACCCCGGCGAAGGACGACTACGTCCACGCGTTCGCGAAGCTCGTCGAGCTGCGCGACGCGGGCCTGACCCGCAGCATCGGCGTCTCGAACTTCCTCGTGCCGCACCTGGAGCGCACGGTGAAGGAGACCGGCGTCGTCCCGGCCGTGAACCAGATCGAGCTGCACCCGGCATACCAGCGCCGCGAGGAGGTCGCCTGGGCCGAGGCCAACGGCGTCCGCATCGAGGCCTGGGGTCCGCTCGGCCAGGGCAAGTACGACCTCTTCGGCACCCCGGCGATCGCGGAGGCGGCCGCCGCCCACGGCGTGACCCCCGCACAGGCCGTCCTGCGCTGGCACCTGCAGAAGGGCATCATCGTCTTCCCGAAGTCGGTGCGTCCGGAGCGCCTGCGCGAGAACCTCGACGTGTTCGGCTTCGAGCTGACCGACGCCGAGATCGCCGCGATCGACGCGCTCGACCCGCTCGACGGCTCCGGCCGCGTGGGCTCGCACCCCGACGAGGTCAACTGACGGCACGCACGCTGCGCAGCACCCCCTCCACATGACGCCCCGTGTCGCTTCGCGCGACACGGGGCGTCTGCGTGGGTACCGTCGAGCCCATGACAGCTCCGCTCCGCGTCGTCGCCGTCTCGGGCTCCCTCCACGAGCCGAGCAAGACCACCGCCCTCCTCCGTGCGATCACCGCCGCGGTCGCCGAGCGCGCCCCGGTCGAGGCGCAGCTGATCGAGCTCACGCAGGTCGGGCCCTCGCTCGCGGGTGCTCTCACCCGTGACCAGCTCCCGCCGGAGGTGGAGGCGCAGCTGCAGGCGATCGAGACCGCCGACCTGCTCATCGTGGGCAGCCCGGTGTACCGCGCCTCGTTCACGGGGCTGTTCAAGCACCTCTTCGACTTCGTGGACCAGTACGCGCTGGTCGGCACGCCGGTGCTCCTCGCCGCGACCGGCGGCGGCGAGCGGCACGCCCTCATGATCGAGCACCAGCTCCGTCCCCTGTTCGCGTTCTTCCAGGCGCTGACGCTGCCGCTCGGCGTGTACGCGAGCACGACCGACTTCGACGGCTACGAGGTGGCCACCGACGTGCTGCGTGCGCGGATCGCGCTCGCGGCCGAGCGGGCCCTCCCGCTCGTCGGCTACACCGCGTCCCGCCCCGCGGAGCTGCTCGTCGGCTGACCCGGGCTGCCGGTCCCGCGGAGCTACTCGTCGGCTGACCGGGTCCGGCCCCCAGCAGGCCTCCCCGGCGTAGCGTGGGAGAATGACGAACCGTCTCGCCGACACCTTCAGCCCCTATCTGCGGGCCCACGCCGACAACCCCGTCGACTGGTACCCCTGGGGAGAGGAGGCCTTCGCCGAGGCGCGCCGCCGGGACGCGCCGATGTTGATCTCGATCGGCTACTCCACCTGCCACTGGTGCCATGTGATGGCGCGCGAGTCGTTCGCCGACCCGGAGACCGCCGCCCGCATCAACGAGGGGTTCGTCGCGGTGAAGGTCGACCGCGAGGAGCATCCGCACGTCGACGGGGCCTACATGGCCGCCGCGTCCGCGTTCACGCAGAACCTCGGCTGGCCGCTCACGGTGTTCACCACGCCCGCCGGACGCGCCTTCTACGCGGGGACGTACTGGCCGCCCGAGGCGCGACCGCCGATGCCCGCGTTCCGCGATGTGCTGGCCGCGGTGCGCGAGGCGTGGACGACGCGACGGGCTCAGGCCGAGGAGTCCGCCGACGCGGTGACCGCGGCCCTCGCCGAGGCGGCGGAGACCACGGCATCGAGCCTCCCGGACGCCACGGCCCTCGCGGAGGCCGCCCGCGGTCTCGTCGCCAGGGAGGACGCGGAGTTCGGCGGCTTCGGCGGAGCTCCGAAGTTCCCGGTGGCCACGACCCTGCGGTTCCTCCAGGAGCCCCTCATCCGCGCGCCGCACCGGAGGCGGCGGCTGCGGCCGAGCGCGCCCTCGCGGCGATGGCGGCCTCGGATCTGCGTGACGCCGACGGCGGGTTCTTCCGCTATGCGACCCGGCGTGATTGGACGGTGCCGCACTACGAGCGCATGCTGACCGACAACGCCCAGCTGCTCGAGGTCGCGCTCGACGCCGGCGACGAGGAGACCGCCCGCGGGATCGCCCGCTTCCTGCTCGGCACGCTGCGGCAGGAGGGCGGCGGCTTCGGCGCTGCGCAGGATTCCGAATCGTGGATCGACGGGGCCCGCAGCGAGGGGGGCTACTACCTCCGTCCCGTCGCGGAGCGCGCGGCGCTGGAGCCGCCCGCCGTGGACGGCAAGGTCATCACGGGATGGAACGGCCTCGCGATCGGGGCACTCGCCCGGGCGGGGGCGGCGCTCGGCGAGGACACGTGGATCGCCGCCGCTGCGGAGGCCGCCGCTGCCGTGCTCGACACCAATCGCGGGGCGACGGCGCGCTCGTGCGGGCATCGCTGGACGGCCGGGCCTCCGCCGCGGTCGCCACGGCCGCCGACCTCGCGCTGCTCGCCGAGGGCCTGTTCGCCCTCGCGGCGGCCACCGGCGACGTCGCTCCGGCGGCCACGGCCCTGGGCCTCCTCGACGGAGCGCTGGACGGCGCCGCGGGGGACGACCCGATGCTCCGCGCGCAGGGCATCGCCGCCTCGCCCGACCACACCGACGGCGACCTCCCCTCGGACACGGCGGCGGTCGCGCACGCCGCGCTCACCGCCTGGCGGCTGGGAGCGGGGGACCGCTATCGCGCGGCAGCGGCGGAGCGGGTGGAGGCCCTCGCCTCCCGGGCGCTCGCCCAGCCCTTCGCCCACGGCAGTCTGCTCCGGGTCGCCGCCGGACTCGCCACCGCGCCGCGGCAGCTCGTCGTGGTGACGGAGGAGCCGAGTGGGGCGCTCGCCGCCGCGGCCCGCGGAGCCGATTCCGATGTCGTCGCGGTCGTCACGCCGGCGCAGGCCACGGCGTTCGCCGCGGCGGGGTTCGAGCTGTTCGAGGGCAAGGAGGCGACCGCCGAGCGCGCCTACGACTGCCGCGCCTTCGTCTGTCGCCTGCCGGTGAGCGATCCGGCCGACATGTCGATCACCCGCTGACCACCGGCCCTCGCTTCCTCAGCTGCTCCTACACCGGAAACGAACCGGTTTCGAAGAAGAGACGGGCATGGCCGCGCAGTGGATCGAATGGGTCGACGTCCCGGCGGGAACACTGCGGCAGGGGACACCGGCCGACGGCGCCGGTGCGTTCGGAGTGCTCGACACGGCCGGCAACTTCGACGAGTGGACCTCGACCCGATACGCGGCGTACTCGGGCGCGCCGACAGCGTCTCGGCCGCCGAGGACTGGGCGGCGGCCCGCACATCACACGCGGCGGCGCGTTCCGCCACGACGTGGACCTGGCTCGCTGCGCACGGCGGCAGGGCGCCTACGAGGCCGACCTGGTCACGGCGGGCACCGGGTTCAGGCTCGCGGCCTCTGCCGTCTGAGCACGGGTACCGCTGTGTGCGGTGTCGTGGTCGCTGCTTCCTGTCGACGGTTCTCTCGGACTTGGTGTACCGCCACGCCCCGAACGCGCTCGTTCTCCCCATCGGCCGGATCGAGACATCATCCGAGTGCCGCGACCACGCCTAGAGGAACGGGGCGAGGGAGCGAAGCGCATCGTCGTCGAGATACACGTCGTGGGCTCCGGGGGCGGTGGTCTTGCTGCGTCCTGGTATGCGTACTGGCGATGACTTCCGGACCGGCGAGCTGGAAGCGACATAGGCGAGGAGGCGATCCACATCCAGAAGGAACTCGCTCTCCTGAGCGCCGAAGGCCCGAGGGTCCAGGACGGCCACCACGGCAGCGTTTCCGCTCGACAATCGTCCTGGTTGGCTGAACCCACCGCGTCCCCAGACCCCCGCGAGCACCTCGACCATCAATCCCAGCCCGTACCCCTTGTGCCCGAATTCGCGACCGCCCAAGGGCTGTAGGAACGCGGTGTGTCGTTCGGTGAGGGCCGCCGGGGTTCGTATGTCCTGGCCTCTTCGGTCGATGAGCACTCCGGCCGCCACGAGGTTCCCCGCTTTGGCTGCAACCTGCACGGCTCCATCCGACGAAGATGCGGTCCCGACATCGACGATGATGGGATCGCCGTCGGACACAGGGCACGCAAACGCTATCGGATTGGTGGCAAGGCGTGGTTCCGATCCGCCCGCGGGCGTGACCTTCTGGCCACCGCCTCGTCCGTTCACGAATGCGATCGCGAGCCGACCATCCTCGGCAACGCCGCGGATCAGGTCGGCAACTCGACCAAGATGACCGCTGTTCCTGATGGCGATCCAACCGATGGGGACCTCAAGCGCCGAGGCGTGTTCGCGAACGTGCGCCGCCACCACGGGGCCCAGTGCATTGTCGCCATCCACCACCATGCGATCCGCTCCTATGGGTGAACAAGTAGGACGTCCGCGGGGATTGACAACCCCTCTTCCGATCTTGGTGACGTATTCGGGAACACGATGAAAACCATGAGAGCTGTACCCAGCCCTCTCCGCTCGCGTGAGGCTCGCCACGACGATCGCGGCATCGTCAGAAGAGAGCCCCGCCGCGAGAAGAGCACCGCTCGCCGCCTTCTGCACGACTGTCAACGGAAGCGTCTGCAACTTCTGCCGCTCTTCTCGCTCCGCTGACGGTCCAGTCTCGATGCGATTCATGAGCGCGCCGAATTCACGGGTGGATTCGTACTCCCATCCATCTGTCGGAACAAGCGATCTGGACTCCGGCGGTTCGATCGGGCCGACACACAGCACATTCTGTTCGGCATCTGCGAGCCATTTGTAGACCCGTGTTGGTGGCGGAGTGCTGCGATTCAACAGGAGCATAAAGGGTTCCATGCTGTCGTCCAGAACGGCAGAAAGCACGGCATCCAGTGATGTCGGAGGGACGTTGTCAACCAGAGCATCGACGGAGACGAGACGCCACTGGCAGAATCTGTGTGCGTTCTCGTGGAGCCACGCAGCCTCGGGGGCACCGACGACGACAACGGTGTTCTTACGCATGGAGTCCGTGTCGATCATTTCGCGGCGTAGATGGAAGCAAGGCGTCGAGCCGCTTCGTATGGGTCTGCGGTCGACTTCGTCAGGATCGCCGCAAGCGCATGCGCAGCCTCTGCCAAATTCGCGTCGTCTGAGACAACACCGCCTGTCGGAGATCCAAGTGATGAGCGAGTCGTCGTGATGTTGAGCCAGTCCATGACGAGGAGGTGGGTTATCAGGCGCCGGTCCAGGTGGGCGAGGGGGCCCTGACTGTCCTCCATATGGTCGATGGATACGACATGGCGTTCCGAGAGTCCGGGAATGGTCGAGTAGCGTCCGAGAAAGCGTGCGACGTCGGCTTCGGCGGAAGAGCGGTGCACGGCCGGATCGATGACAGAGATGGTTTCTGCACTGCCGATGAGGATGTGTTCTGGCTTCAGATCCCCGTAAACCAGACCGTATCGCGCATGAGGGCGCTGACGGTAGTAGGCGACACATTCGGTCAGAGCCCTGAGCGAACGACGCGCGCGTTCTCCGATCTGGAGGCTGTCGAGGTAGTCCCGATAGTAGTGGGGATGGAATTTTCTTTCGAAAGTCGATTCGATCGAATGTCGATGCGCAAGATTGATCGCGTGTGTGTGTCTTCTCGGTGTCGTTCCGTCGTTCCAGATGTGGTTCAGGAACTCCCATAGAGGACCTAAGTCGGGTGGCGTGCGGGTGTGAGCGAGCGGCGTCGCCGGAGACAGGTCCTGGACTGCAACGATGTTCTGGCGAGAGAAGAGCACCTCCGGTACGCGAATGGGGAACCCGCGCGCGTTATCCGCCGCCGCGCGGTAGGACACCTCCGCACTCGAGGGCCCGTCCGATTCGGGCTTGATGACTCGCTCCACGATACGTGCCGCGTCCACCTGGTTCTCGCGGCTCAACACGGAGATCAGCCGGACTCTCGACGTTCCGCTGAGGCAGCACTTAACGATGACCTTCTCACGATCCAGCGTCGCCCTGAACACGACGTCGGTGACGCTCTCGACAGGCATGACCGCGTCGAGTCGGAGCCCGCATCGAGCCGTCACGTCTTCGATGTACTGTGCTGCAAGGGTCTCGACGATGCGTCGAGATTCGGCGACTCGTCCGGACTCGGGGACTCCGAGCGAACGGCTCATCCTGCGTTGCGAAGATGCTCGGCCGCAAGGAAAGCAAGATCAAGGCTCTGCGTGCCGTTTAGTCTCGGATCGCAGAGGGACTGATAGTTGAGGTCCAGGTCGGACTCAGACATCGCCCAACTTCCGCCCGTGCATTCCGTGACGTCTTCTGGCGTCAGCTCGAGATGGACTCCGCCAGGGTGCACTCCTTCCGCACGGGCCACGTCGATGAAGGCGATGAGCTCGCTCGCCACTCGGTCGAAGTCTCGCGTCTTCGTCCCGTCGCGAGTCGTCCGAGTATTCCCATGCATCGGATCAGACATCCAGACAACGGGATGCCCGGCTTCGCGCACCGCGCGCATGAGGGGCGGCAGGGAAGGAGTGATTCTGTCGGCGCCCATGCGCGCCATGAGCACGAGTCGTCCCGGAGTCTTATCGGGGTCGAGCAGTCTGCAGAGGTCTGTGACTTCGGCCGGCGTGCACGCGTCACTGATCTTCACGCCGATGGGGTTTCCGATGCCGCGCATGTACTCGACATGCGCTCCGGAGAGTTGCCGGGTGCGCTCGCCGATCCAGAGAAGGTGCGCAGAGCATCCGTACCAGTCGTTGGTGAGCGAGTCCCGTCGGGTCAATGCCGATTCGTAGTCGAGGACGAGGCCTTCGTGCGCTGTGTAGAAGTCAGATTCGGTCAGCATCCGGGAATCTGCCGCTCCGCAGGCGCGCATGAACTGAAGCGCTCGATCGATATCGTGCGCGAGTGCTTCGTACCGATGTCCGGCGGGGCTCTGCGCCACGAAGTCCTGATTCCAATTGTGGACTTGGTCCAAGCTGGCGAATCCGCCGGTGGTGAACGCACGCACGAGGTTCAGCATCGACGCAGAGAAGTTGTACCCCCGCACCAGCCGCGTTGCGTCAGGCGCCCGTGACTCCGGGTCCTCGAATTCACTGTTGATGAGGTGTCCGCGGAACGTCGGGAGAGTGCCGGACGGGGTCACCTCGGTCGGACTCGACCGAGGCTTGGCGAATTGTCCGGCCATTCTTCCAATCTTCACGACGGGAAGGCCTGTACCGTGGGCGAGGATCACTGACATCTGCAGAATGATCTTCAACTGGTCGCGGATCCGATCCGCATTGAGCACATCGAAGGATTCCGCGCAGTCCCCGGCGATCAGGGCGAATCCCCTGCCGCTCGCGACGTCCGCCAGGCGTTCGCGCAGTCGACGGATCTCACCAGCAAAAACCAGCGGCGGCAGAGCGCGAAGCTTTGCGAATTCGGCACGTGCGACCTCAGGGTTGCTCCAGAGGACGGGCTGAGCCTCGGACCGCTCGCGCCAACGTTCGATTTCCCCCAACTCGGGGGTGAGTTGTGCTGCAGTGGCCTTCATCCCGGGTCCTTTCACTTCTCGAACATCAGACGGTGAGCGGACTCGTTGTCCTGCCATGTGCCGGCACGGGCGTCGAGCGCGACCATCTGCTGAATCGTGGCCTGGCTATGCCGAGGTGAGAACCACCCCAGCCAGTCGGGCCTGTTGGCATCTCGCGCCGTGACGATATGGGGCAGGAGCTTCTGGAAGATCTGGTCTCGGGACAGCTCTTCGTGCGGTGCGCTCGAGGAGGACGACCAGAGCGGGAACACCAGTCGCTGGACGAGCGCCGACGCCTGAGCATGGAATCCCAGCCGGGCAAAGAGTTCACGCCAAGGAACTCTGATCTTGGATTCTCTCTGCCACTCGTCGTCTCCCGGCACACCTGCCAGGTCAGCAGTGGACGCGAAGGACCGGAGAGTCCCGGCGAAGACGCTGATGTTCTCAGGGCATGCGAATGCGATCAACCCGTCGGGGCTGGGGACGACGACGATGCGCTCGCAGGACAGCGCTGCCTGCGGACCACGTTCGGAGACGCTCATGAACAGAGTGGTCTTGCCGGCTCCGCGATCGCCAAGTACCAGCACGGCCTTTCCGGAGGGATCAAGCACGGCCGCGCCGTGCACGACAACCGCACCGAGAGACTCGAGCCATGGGATGAAGATCAGATCCCGGACAATCCTGCGAACATCGGTTGCGCCAGACGTCGGTACGGCGTTCTCGACGACTATTCGGCGATCCTGGGGAGTGGCCGTCACCAGTGAACCTGTGCGCGTTGAATGGATGACGCGACCACCAGCCGGTTGGTTCCAGAGGTCGCCGTATCTGCCGTCATAGCTGTGCGAGCCCTCGTGCAGCAGAATGCGTTCACTCGCGGAGTCTGGACTACTGCCGGCGCGGCTCGCATACCTGATTTCCGCAAGCAGCAGACCTGGGCCTTCAGCAGAAGAAGGTCGCTCGGGCTCGATCCGGAAAAAGTCACCTATCTCGTCGTCGAGCTGTTGGCGCACCTGGTCATCATCGGCGACGACGCGCACGGACGCTCCAGCGAACGACACATAGAACACCGTGACCGCCGAATCAATGCGGGCGCCGCTCTTCTCTATGTCCGCCATGTGCATCACGCTAGCCCAGATTGGTCACGGCACAGGAGACTCTCGGGGCATACCGAACCGTTTCGTACTGGTATATCGAACGAGTCGGCATAATTCGGGTCAACCGATGCCATGATGGCTGTTCATTGAGTCGTCTGCAGGCGGGTTCTATTGTGGAGTGCGGCACGAGCAAGCAGGCATGGACCACAGGGATATTGTCGCGCGTGAAGACTCGATGGATCTTCCAGCACCCGCTGGGGGTGAAAGAACGTATGACGAGAAATGTGGTGCAATATGAATGAATATCAGAAGCCGACGCTCGAGCCGGTGGAGATTGCCACGGCGCCTTTCGACAATCTGGCGTGACGATTCGCCAGCCCGGTGTCTTAGGTGCCGGGCTGGCTTCCACGACGGTCGATAATCCTGAGGAGACAGCGCATTGGTGGATGAAAGATTTAGCAGGTCGTATGATGTCACCGTCGTCCCGGTGAGATCGGAGATGTTTCTCGTGCGTCGCTCCCAGGCGTTCCGGGTAAACGAAACGGGGCTGCACATCTGGAACCGTCTCGAAGGCGATGTCACCGGTGCTGAACTCGCCGTTGATGTCGCCGCGAAATACGGAATCGACGAGGCAGTGGCGTCCAGAGACGTGGAAGAATTCATTCAGGAACTGAAACAGCGCAGACTTGTCGAAGTCGACTGAAGCTCGGCCGGAGGCGCGACGAAAAGATCTTCGGCGCCTCGTCGCCGCGCTGCTCCTGAGCGGCGTCACCCCTCTATTCTGGGGGCTGCCTCTCATCGCGGTCGGGCTGGCAATGCTCGGGAGCACGCTGCTCGGACGCACTCAAGTGAGACGATTCGTCTCTAATCTGTGGATTCGTCGGTGTATCGGGGCTCTCCCGTACATTTGTGCTCTGGGGGCACCCATTGACTGGAGTGGTTCCTTGGATCCTGTGTATTGGGTGATCGGACTCTCCTCGGCCCTCACCGTTCATTTCGTTCGCAGAAGCTCATTGGTCTTTGCGTTCAACCCCCAGCTGCTTGCAGCGATGCCGACCGAAAGCGCAGCCCGGCGTTACTCTGAAAGCGCCTACTATCTCCTTCCGGCGATTCTTCAAGAGCTCTTGTTCCGTGGTGTTCTCATCACGGCTCTCGCAGCCCTGGACTATCCGACACCCGCTATCATCGCGGCGTCGGCCACGCTGTTCGTGATCGACCATCTCTTCACCAAGAACGAGCACGTTAGGCCTTCGGCGCGCAACCTTCTCACGTGGGCTGGACCGGGCATTGTCTGGGCTGGAATCGTCACGATGGGGGGATCGATATGGATAGCAGTCTGCTCACATATTCTTTTGAATCTGCCCGCAATCGTCCTTCCTCATCTTCGTGGACGACCTCACCGATCTGGATAGTGGAACCGTGTACATCGTTACCCGCAAACGCGAAGTCGATCTACGACAGCTCAATCGAGGTACTTCAACATGACCATTCCCAATCTTCGCGACTCCGCCGTGCAGGATCGACTCCGATCATTCCTCGGCGAGCGTCATGCGCGTAACCTCGTTTTTGTCGGCGGGTCGCTCGTGGAGGGTTTCGGAAACTCCATGTCAGATATCGACATCATCTCGGTGAGCGAACGTGATCCGGACGTCGGCGCGTTCCCGTCCATGCAGGAGATAGGGGCGGCCCACGCGATCGAGATATCAGCGTTCGAGGGAACAAGGGTCGATGCGGAGATCATCTCTCGCAGCAACGTCGAGGGGATCATCGATTCCGTCGAGAGCGGGGCTCGTCACCCTGGGTCGATGGGACCAACGGAAACGACTCTCCTGAACAACCTCTTCGTGGGTATCCCTCTGTTCAACGTGAACCAATCGGCGCTATGGAGGGATGGACTGAACTGGGCCTCTTGGCGTCGAACCCTTTTTCGTGCGTGCAACACCCGCTATCGCGGATCGAGCGAGGACGCGCAGGGTGCCATCGAGGGCGGAAATCACTGGGTCGCTTTCTACAGCTCGCTGCACGCCCTTGACGCGAGCGCTGACGCGCTTCTCATCGCCGCTGGCTCTATGAGCGTTCGCGGGAAGTGGCGTATGAACTACTTCTCGAAGTTCGGGATGGACGAGCAGAGTCGTGAGTATTGGGGTCTGGTCGCCCGGTCCGGAGACACGCCGGGTGAAGTGATTCGGATCGCCAAGAGGCGACTGATGGTGGCGCAGCGGTGGATGCATGACGCGGGCGTCACGGTCAGCGAGTGAGGCACGGGGGCCGGTCCAGACCGCTGCTCTGTGCCTTTCGTCGTCCGCGACCTGAAGAAGTGACATGAACGCGCACTCCACTTACGCGATGGGCTTCTTCTGGGCAGGTCGCGGGCTTGCAGCTTTTGGCGCGACGCTCTCGAGCCTTGCCATTCCGTTCATGCTGACTGTTTCCCTGGGACTCGATCCCGTGTCGGCGTCGCTCGTCATGGCGGCCCCGTTGGTGATGAATCTTCTCTCGCCGCTGTACGCAGGGGTGCTGGCTGACGCTCTCGACAGGCGTGTCGTGATGGTGCTGGCAGACGTCATTCGCGCCGTCCTCCTAGCCTCCCTGGGCGTTGTGGTGCAGTACTCGACCACCGTGGCCATCGCTGCACTTGTCGTCCTGAACTCACTCCTCGCAATCGCCAGTGCCGTGTCGAACGCCAGTTTCCGTGCGGGCTTCCCTGACATCGTCGGGGAGAGCGCGTTGTACCGGGCCAACGCGCGACTTCAATACATCGGCACGGTCTCTAGCTCGGCCGGAGGGTTGCTCGGAGGCGCGCTGATGAGTGCGCTCGGTGCTCCACCTGCTCTGTTCATCAATGCAGCGCTCGTTCTGATCTCTGCATGGAGTGCGGCGACGGTGCCGTGGCCGTTGTCTGCGCCGTCGTCTCGAAGCGGATCACGCCGAAGGAAGCTGCCCTACTGGCGTCGTGTGGGCCAGGGGTTCGAGCTGGTGTGGCGAGACCGACTGCTTCTCTCGTTGGTCACAGCCAGCACCGTGACGAACCTGTTCGTGAGCGTGGGGAGCTTCACCCTGCTGTGGCTGCTTGTTCGCATCAACGATTTCTCGTACTTCTCGTACGCTCTCGTGCTCTCTGTCGGCTCTGTCGGGGCGGTGCTCGGGGCGCTCTCGAGCGAGCGAATTTCATCGCGTCTCACGACCCCCTGGATCGTCCAGGGGACCGCCCTTCTTCTTTATGGGACATTCCTCGCGTCCTACGGGTTCGTCTCCGGCAACGGATGGGGCGTCGTCGTGCTGTGCTGTGCGCTTGACCTCGTCATCGGTTTCGCCCTGTCGCTGTATGTGATCAGCAACTCTGTCCAGCAACAACGAATTGTCGGTTCCGCCGAACGGGGAAGTGTCTCGGCCGTTCGAAGCTTCGGCAATGGCCTGGCACTTGCAGGGGGTACCGCACTCGCGGGGCTGGGTGTCAGCGCTCTGGATTCTCACCTGATCATGTTCCTGAGTGGACTCGGCATCTTCGTCTCCGGAGTGGTGTTCCTGTGGAGAGTCGCGAAGCACGTTCGACGATGAGAAGTCATCCCGTTCCGGCAGCAGCTCGTACAAGCCGCAGTCGGGTACGTCCTCATTGTGCAATCTGCCTAGGGTTTCCTCCCTTCTTGCCCGTCGATCGCGCGCGGTGCGCAACTTCCTGTGCGCCGATTGCCCAGTGGCCGGATTCCGTTCTAGTGTTGCGCGACACCTCACCCGATCAGAGCAAGGACGCTATGACGATGCCCCTTCCCACTCGCGCCGGACTCGACGCCGTTCCCGCTTACCGTCAGGGGCTCTCCGCTCTGGCCGGTGCGTCCAAGCTCTCCTCGAACGAATCCCCGCACCCGCCGCTCCCGTCGGTCGTCGAGGCCGTGCGTGAGCGCCTCGACGGAATCAACCGCTATCCCGATATGAGTGCCGCAAAGCTGCGCGAGCGACTCGCCTCCCGCTACGGTGTCGACGTCTCCGAAGTCACCGTCGGCGCGGGGTCGGTGGAGATCGCCGCCCAGCTCATCCACGCGGTCGCCGGTGAGGGGGACGAGGTCATCTTCGCGTGGCGGTCGTTCGAGGCCTACCCGTCGCTCGTCCGCATCGCCGGGGCGACGCCCGTCCCGGTGCCGTTCGACGCGCACCACGGTCACGACCTCGGCGCGATGCTGGCGGCGATCACCCCGCGCACCCGTCTGATCTTCGTCTGCAACCCGAACAACCCGACGGGCACCGTCGTGAGTGCCGACGAGCTGGAGCGTTTCGTCGCTGCGGTGCCGCACGACGTGCTCGTAGTGATCGACGAGGCCTATGTGCACTTCGACCGCACCGAGAGCAGGGGAGCCGGCATCGAGCTGTTCTGCCGCCACCCGCACGTGGCGGTGCTGCACACCTTCTCCAAGGCCTATGGGCTCGCTGGGCTCCGGATCGGCTACGCCATCGCGCCGGCAGCCGTCGCCGAGAACCAGCGCAAGGTGGCGGTGCCGTTCGGCGTGACCGATCTCGCCCAGACCGCTGCCCTCGCGTCCCTCGACGCCGAGGACGAGCTCGCGACGCGTATCGACGAGGTGGTCGCCCAGCGCGACCGCCTGTATGGCGTGCTCACCGCCGCCGGCTGGCCCGCCGTCCGCTCGCAGGCCAACTTCGTCTGGGTCCCGCGGGGAGCGCACTGCCGAACTCGACGCCCTCCTGCATGCCGGCGGCGTGGTCGCCCGCGCCTTCCCCGGCGAGGGCATCCGCATCTCGTCTGGCTCCGCCGCCGACATCGACAGGGTGGAAGCCGCCCTTGCGGTCTCCGGCGACGCCGCGCACGAGTCCGACCACGATTCCGACCTGATGGAGGTGGGCGCGTGACCACCGAGATCCCCGTCACCACGACGACCACGAAGGGCCTGCACCCGGGCCTCACCCGCCGCCAGATCTCCATGATGGGGCTCGGCGGCGCGATCGGCGCGGGGCTGTTCGTCGGCTCCGGGCAGGCGATCAGCATCGCGGGACCCGCCGTGCTCATCTCCTACCTCGTCGCGGGCGGCATCGTCGTGCTCGTGATGGCGATGCTCGCCGAGATGGTGGCGGCCCGCCCCAGCTCCGGCGCCTTCAGCTCCTACGCCCAGAAGGCCATGGGGCGCAGCGCCGGCAGCGCGGTGGGCTGGCTGTACTGGATCCAGCTCGTCGTCGTGATCGCCGCCGAGGCGACCGGCGCGGCCGGGATCGTGGCGAACTGGGTACCCGGGATCCCCGCGTGGGTGTGGGTGCTCGTGTTCGTCGTGGCGCTCACCGCGGTGAACCTCTTCGGCGTGCGCAACTACGGCCGTTTCGAGTTCTGGTTCGCGGCGATCAAGGTCGCCGCGATCATCGCCTTCCTCGTCGTCGGCGTGTGCGCGATCGTCGGACTCATCCCCGGCGTGCCGGCGACCGGCATCTCGAACCTGGTGGATGAGGGCGGCTTCGCCCCGCACGGCATCACCGGCATCGCCGCGGCGCTCCTCATCGTCGTCTTCGCGTTCGGCGGCACCGAGGTCGTCGCGATCGCGGCCGCCGAGTCGGACGACCCCTCCCGCAACATCCGCCGGATCGTGCGCGAGGTGCTCGTGCGCATCCTCGTCTTCTACGTCGGCTCGATCTTCGTCATCGTCGCGGTGCTCCCGTGGGACGACCCCGCCGTGCAGGCCGGTCCGTTCTCGGCGGTCCTGGACACCCTGAACGTGCCGGGCGTCGGCCTCGTGATGGACCTCATCGTGGTGATCGCGCTGCTCTCGGCCATGAACGCCAACATCTACGGCGCCTCCCGGATGGCGTACTCGCTGGGGGAACGCGGGCTGGCGCCGCTGTCCGTCACCCGGACGAGCCTCAAGGGCGTGCCGTTCGTCGCCGTCCTCGCCTCGGTGGCCTTCGGCTTCGTGACCGTCGGGCTGAACTGGGCCTTCCCGGACGTCGTGCTCCCGGCGCTGCTGAACGTCGTGGGGTCGACCCTGCTGGTGATCTGGACGGCGACGGCGATCTCGCAGATCGTGCTGCGCCGGCGGGCCGACCGTGCCGGCGAGGCGATGCCCATGCGGCTCTGGGGCTTCCCCTGGGTGTCGTGGCTGTGCCTCGTGCTGCTCGCCGCCGTGATCGCGCTCGCGATGATCGACCCGGCTGCGCGCATCCAGCTGCTGCTCACGCTCGGGCTCACCGCGGTGTTGCTCGTCGTCGCCCGCCTGACGCGGGGTGTCTCCCGCCCCGGCATCGTCAAGGAGTGACGTGCGGATCGATCGCCTCGACGCCGCGCTGATCCGGCTGCTGACGGAGTCGCCGCAGCTGCCCCTCCTGGAGTGCGCGCGCCGGCTGGGCATCGCGCGGGGGACGGCCACGAGCCGTCTCGCGCGCCTGCACGAGGGTGGGGTGATCGAGGCGATCGTGCCGCGCATCGACCCCGCCGGCTTCGGGTACGGCGTCGTGGCGTTCTGTCTCGTCGAGATCGATCAGAAGGTGGGGCATGACGACGTCGCGACCGCCCTCGCGGACGCGGTGCCGGAGATCGTCGACATGCACACGGTGACCGGCGCGAGCGACATGCAGCTTCGGCTCGTCGCCCGCGATGCGACCCGCCTCCAGGAGGTGCTGGACCGGGTCGCCCTCGTGCCGGGGGTCGCGCGGACCGCGTCCTCCATCGCCATGCGCACGCATCTCTCGGGTCGCGTGCTCCCGCTCGTGGAGCACGTGGCCGACGAGGTCTCCTGACCCGGGCTCGGAGTCCGGTCGGTCAGACGCCGGTCAGACCCAGCCCGGCAGCCAGTTGTGCAGGCGCCAGAAGTCGTAGGGCACGCTCATCCCCGTCCACAGCGGCAGGAAGAACGCCGAGACGAGGACGACGACGCCGAGGAAGATCAGGACGGTCCGCTGTCCCGACTGGCGGCGCGGGAGCGGGTCCTCCCGGCGCCCGGCGATGATCCGCAGTGTGGCGGTGAGCGCGAGCACGAGGAACGGCATCATCACGACCGTGTAGAACTGGAAGATCGTCCGGTCGGGGAACATGAGCCAGGGCAGATAGGTCACCGCGAGCCCCACGAGCGGGAGGCTGAGCGCCGGGCCGACCGGCTGCCGCGTGATCCACCCGCGGATGAGGCGGTAGAGCAGGTACACGCTGGCCGCGACGCCGCCGTACCAGATGAGCGGGTTGGGGATCGCCGAGATCACGCCGATGCAGTGGTCGACGCCGCAGCCGGTGGGGTCGCTGTCGACCCACACCGCGGTGGGGCGGAGCAGGAAGGGCCACTCCCACGCCGGGCTCGCGTACGGGTGCCCGCGGGTGAGGCCCACGTGGAACCCGAGCATGGCCTCGTGGTAGTTCCACAGGGCGATGAGCGGGTTCGGATCGCTGCCGCGGTCGTAGCCGTTCGCCGTCACCAGCCATCCGGTCCAGCTCGCCAGGTAGACCGCGAACGCGGGGACGACGAGGAGGACGAACGACACCGGCCCCTGGCGGAAGACCGCGGACGCCGGCCACACGACCACCCCGCCGCGGCGCCGGGCGAGGGCGTCGGTGATGACGACGTAGAGTCCGAAGCCCGCGAGCACGTACAGCCCCGACCACTTCACCGCCGAGGCGGCGCCGAGTGCGAGCCCTGCGGCGACGAGCCACGGACGACGCCAGAGGATCGGTCCCCACAGCGGGTGCTCGTCGTCGGGGTTCCGACGTTCGAGCAGCGGGATCGTGCGCTGGCGGTCGATGAGCACGAACAGCACGCCCAGCAGCACGAAGAAGGTGAGGATGCCGTCGAGCAGCGCGATGCGGCTCATCACGATGCTGAGGCCGTCGATCGCGAGGAGCGTCCCCGCCACCGTCGCCGCCACGACGGAGCCGGTCAGGCGTCGCGCGATGAGGAAGACCAGCAGCACCGACCCCGCACCGAGGACGGCGGTCGCCAGACGCCAGCCGGCGCTGTTGTCCGGGCCGCCGATGGCCATGCCCAGCGCGATGAGCCACTTCCCGAGCGGCGGGTGCACGATGAAGGCGCCCTTGTTCGTCAGCGGGAGCTCCTGCAGGGTGATGAAGGCGTCGTTCGCGTTCTCGCCCCACACCCCCTCGTACCCGAGGCTCCACAGCGACCAGGCGTCCTTGACGTAGTAGGTCTCGTCGAAGGCGAGCTGGTGCGGATG
The DNA here is from genome assembly GCF_057364585.1 of Microbacterium sp. CFSPD4_SD4. Taxonomy (NCBI): domain Bacteria; kingdom Bacillati; phylum Actinomycetota; class Actinomycetes; order Micrococcales; family Microbacteriaceae; genus Microbacterium; species Microbacterium sp. CFSPD4_SD4. Next base: position 77,343 of record NZ_JBNFOC010000005.1, on the reverse strand, counting down.
GCCGACGTTCGCCAGGCGCAGCACCGCCGCGAGGGCCGTGACCAGCAGCGGGGCCAGCCAGCCGATCGCCCGGCCCCAGTCCGGAGCCTGCAGCACGCGGTCGCGGAGTCGCTCGTAGCGCGTGAGCCGCTCCTCGGGGATAGGCAGGAGGGGCTCGGGCGCGGTCACCGGTCCAGCCTAGACACACTCCACCCTGTGCTCCCGGTATGCCGGCTCCGGTCCCGTCTCAGGTCCACGCCTAAGCTGGGCGGGTGATCATCCTCGCCGCGACCCCGATCGGAAACCTGGGCGATGCGTCGCGGCGACTCGTGGAGGTGCTGGAGAACGCGGAGATCGTCGTGGCGGAGGACACCCGCACGACGCAGCGCCTCCTGCAGGCCCTCGCGATCGACAACCGGCCCCGCTTGATCGCGCTGCACGACCACAACGAGAAGCAGAAGGCCGCGGAGCTCGCCGCGCTCGCCGCGGAGACCGACCTCGTGGTGCTGAGCGATGCGGGCATGCCGACCGTGAGCGACCCGGGATACGGCCTCGTCGCCGAGGCGGTGGCGCAGGGGGTCACGGTGACCGCGATCCCGGGGCCCAGCGCGGTGCTGATGGCCCTGGCGATCTCGGGGCTGCCGACGGACCGCTTCACCTTCGAGGGGTTCCTGCCGCGGAAGCCGGGGGAGCGCCGGGCGACCCTTTCCGCCCTCGTCGCCGAGCCGCGCACGATGGTGTTCTTCGAGTCGCCCTCGCGCCTGGCGACGACCCTGACCGACATGGGGGCCGCTTTCGGCGCGGACCGCCGGATCGCCGTGTGCCGGGAGCTGACGAAGCTGTACGAGGAGGTCCGTCGTGGCACCGCGTCCGAGCTCGCCGCCTGGGCCGCCGACGGCGTGAAGGGCGAGATCGTGGTGGTCGTCGAGGGGGCGCCGCGGCGGGAGGCCTCCCCGGAGGACGCCCTCGCCCAAGTGCAGGCCCTGGTCGCGGACGGCACCCGCCTGAAGGATGCGGCCTCCGAGGTCGCGGCCCTGACGGGCTTGTCCTCCCGGGATCTGTATCAGGCGGCACTGGCGGCGCGGTCGCGGTGACCAGGTCGCAGATTCGCACCCCGGTCGCAGGGATGCGCGGGACGGGCGCGACATGAGCGCGGATCTGCGACCTCCCGCGGGACAGGATTCCCCCGCAGATTCGCACCGGGGTCGCAGGGATGCGGGGGGCGGGTGCGACATGAGCGCGGATCTGCGACCTCCCGCGGGACAGGACCCGGTCGCGCGCGCCTACGACGCGAGGGCCGCGGAGTACCGGGAGGTCGCGGGAGACCTGGGGCTGATGGATCCGCGCGACCGCGAGCTCATCCGGCGGTGGCGTGACGAGACCCCGGGGCGGCTGCTCGACGCGGGCTGCGGCCCCGGGCACTGGACGGCCTTCCTGCACGGGGGCGAGGGGCGGGACGTCGAGGGGATCGACCTCTCCTCGGCTTTCATCCACGGGGCGCGGGCGCAGTATCCGCACCTCTCGTTCCATCACGGGTCGTTCCGGACGCTGCCGCAGGCATCGGGCACCGTCGGCGGCGTCCTCGCGTGGTACTCCGTGATCCACACGCCTCCGGCCGAGCTCCCGGACGTGTTCGCGGAGTTCGCCCGGGTGCTCGCCCCCGGCGGGAGCCTGCTCCTCGGGTACTTCGTCGGCGAACCCCGGGTGATCTTCTCTCATGCTGTCGCCCCCTCCTTCTTCTGGACCGCGGAGGCCCTGTCCCCGCTGCTCGCCGCGGCCGGTCTCGAGCTGCAGTGGTCCGAGACCCGCGAGCGCGAACCCGGCGAGATCAGCTCCCGCCCGCACGGAGCCCTCCGCGCCCTCCGCTCCTGACCCGCCCGTCCAGGCACGCCCTCGCAGGTCTGCACCGTGTCGGACATATGCACCGTGTCGCAGAGACTGGCCCCATCCCTGCGACACCGACGCGAATCTGCGCCCGCGCGCGGGAGGGGACGGGGGCACCGGGGGAGACTGTCCTACGCTGACAGGACCAGGACCCGGACCAGAAACCAGAACCAGAACCCGCGAGCGAGAGGAGTCCGCGTGAGCAAGGCCGCGACGGTGTACGACGTCGCCGACCGCGCCGGAGTGTCGATCGCGACCGTGTCGCGGGTGTTGCGCTCGCCGGAGGCCGTCCGTCCGGTGACCCGGGAGCGGGTGCTCGACGCGGTCGCCGCGCTGGGGTACGTCCCCAGTGGGAGCGCGCGGGGTCTCGCGGAGCGCCGGACCGGGGTGCTGGGGCTGTACTTCCCCGGATTCGACGCCGCCGAGGACGCTCCGCCCCTCGACGTGCTGTCCGCCGCCGCCCGCCCGCCGTTCACGGTCGTGTCGGACGAGCAGGACGCGCCGCACTCCTCCATGCTGTTCCTCGACGAGGTCCTCCGCGGCGCCGAGCTGGAGGCGTGGAAGCAGGGGTTCGTGCTCATGGTGGGCGTCGGCCGCGACGATCCCGACCGCTCCACCGTCCGCGACATGGCCGGCCGCGTGGACGGGCTCATGGTGCTCGCCCGCAGCGTGCCGGACGCCGTGCTCGCCCGGCTGGCCCGCCGTATCCCGGTGGTCGTGCTGTCCGGACCGCCACGGGGCGATGCCTACGACCACGTCACGGTGAGCAACGTCGAGGCGATGGGGGAGCTGACCCGTCACGTGCTGTCCCAGGTCGGGGAGGGGGAGATCGCGTTCCTCGCCGGCCCGGCCGACTCGCCCGACGCCGAGCAGCGGTGGGAGGGCGTGTCGACCGCGCTCGCCGCCGCGGGGCGCGACCCGGCAGCGGTACGCATCCTCCGGGGCGACTTCACCCGCGCCTCCGGGCGTCGGGCGGGGGAGCGGCTCGCGCGCGACGGCGTGCCCGCCGCGCTCATCGCCGCCAACGACCAGATGGCCCTCGGGGCCATGGACGTGTTCCGCGGGGCGGGCGTGCGGGTGCCGGACGACGTCCTCGTCACGGGGTTCGACGGCATCGAGGCGGCGACCCTGGTGTCGCCGCCGCTGACCACGATCCGGCAGCCGATGATCGAGCTCGGACGCGCGGCGGTGCAGGTGCTCGCGCGACGGCTGGAGCAGCCGGACGCCCCGCCGCTCACCACGCGTCTGCCCCTCCAGATCCTCCTCCGCGAGAGCTCCACGCGCCCCTCCTGAGCCGACGCGACCGCGCCGCCCCGGAGGGTCTCCTGGCTTGCCACGGGGTTGCCGATTCAAAATGTATGCGCTTACAATCTGGTGTACGGCTTCGGCCGGCAGGACTCCCCACCCCCCGGGGCGCCCTTCATGACAGAGACGACATGAGGTCATCCAGTGGCAGAGACGCACACCTTCCGACGCTGGCGCCGCGCCGCCGTCGTGGGGCTCGCAGCCGCAGCGGTCGCGCTCAGCGGCTGCAGCATCCAGATCAGCTCGCAGCCCGACCCCTCGATCGGCGACGACACGATGCTCATCAACGCCGACAAGGGCAACCCGTTCTTCACGCAGAACTTCAACCCCTACCTCACGAACACCCGGACGGCCTCGCGGTGGATCTACGAGCCGCTCATCCTGGTGAACCCGCTCGACGGCGAGCTCACCCCGTGGCTCGCGTCCGAGTGGACCCAGCCCGACGCCCGCACGATCGTGATGACGGTCCGCGACGGCGTGGAGTGGAGCGACGGCGAGCCCCTCACCCCGGAGGATGTGGCCTTCACGTTCCAGCTCATCAAGGACGAGCCTTCGCTCGACATCAAGGGCGCGTGGCAGCACATCGACCGCATCGAGGTCGACGGCGACGACGTGGTGTTCCACCTCCAGGGCGAGGACGCGCCGTCGCTCTCGATCCTCGGGCAGACCATGATCGTGCCCGAGCACCTGTGGGCCGACGTGGAGGACCCGGCCACCTGGCGCAACGAGGAGCCGGTCGGCACCGGCCCGTTCGTGCTCGGGAACTACAACGACCAGCAGTACTCGATGGACCGCAACCCGGACTACTGGCAGGCGGACAAGATCGAGATCGAGCACATCATCCTGCCGGCCACGAACACCCAGCTCGACACCGTGACCCGCGGCTACGACTGGGCCTACTCCTTCATCTCCGACGTCGAGGGCACCTGGGGAGCGGCGAGTCCCGACAACACCTGGTGGTTCCCGCCGGGTGGCGTCATCTCGCTCGTGCCCAACCTCGAGGTCGCCCCGTTCGACGACGTGAACGTCCGTCGCGGCATCGCGCTCGCGCTCGACCGGGAGGAGATCGCCGAGACCGCCTCCGAGGGCTACATGCAGCCCGCCGGGCAGACCGGCCTCATCCTGCCCAACCAGGAGAAGTACCTCGACCCGGAGATCCCGGACCAGGGCATGCTCGCGCAGGACCGCGACGCCGCGCTCGCGGCGTTCGCCGAGTCCGGGTACACCCTGCAGGGTGACCAGCTCGTCGGCGAGGACGGCGAGCAGCTCGCGTTCTCGCTGACCACCGCCAACGGATACTCCGACTGGACGCGCGCCGCCCAGACCGTGCAGCGCCAGCTCGCGGACGTCGGCGTCAAGGTGTCGCTCAAGCTCCCGCAGCCCGCCGGCTACCAGAGCGCGATCGGCACCGGCGACTTCGAGATGGCGATCGGCGGCATGGGCAACGGCGACGTGTACCAGGCCTACAACAGCCTGCTCTCCAGCGACTTCTACGTGCCGGCCGGCGAGGTCACGACCAACAACTTCGAGCGCTACCGCTCCCCGGAGGCCGACGCCCTGCTGGAGGAGTACCGCGCCACGATCGACCCCGACCGCCAGACTGAGATCGTGCACGAGCTGCAGAGCATCGTGTACGAGCAGGTCCCCGTGATCGGCCTGTACTACGGCGGGATCTGGGGCCTGTTCAACGACGCGAAGTTCACCGGCTGGCCCTCCGCGGACGATCCGTACATGATCCCGCAGAACTACGATTCGGCGCCGCTGGGCATCTTCACCCACCTGAAGCGCACGGACGGGGGAGACCAGTGAAGTACGTCCTCCAGAAGATCGGCCTGTTCCTGCTCACCCTGTGGGCCGCGATCACCCTGAACTTCTTCCTCCCGCGACTCATGCCCGGCTCTCCCGCCGACGCCGCGATCGCGAAGCTCTCCCAGAACGGTCCGGTCTCGGACGCCACGCGCGCCGCGATCGAGGCGCAGCTCGGAGTGCCGACCGGATCGATGTGGGACCAGTACGTGGCCTACCTCGGCCAGGTCGTCCGGCTCGACTTCGGCGTCTCGTACACGTTCTACCCGCAGACCGTGTCGAGCATGGTCTCCACCGCGCTGCCGTACACACTCGGCCTCGTCGGCATCGTCACGATCCTCGCCTTCGTGATCGGCACCCTCATCGGCGTGATGGCCGCCTGGCGGCGCGGCACGTGGCTGGACTCCCTGCCGACGCTGACCGGGTCGTTCCTCAGCACGTTCCCGTACTTCTGGACGGCGCTGCTGCTGCTGTTCTTCCTCGGCTACGTGCTGCACTGGTTCCCGACGACCGGCGCCTACTCGGCGACGACCACCCCGGGCTTCACCTGGGACTTCATCGTCGACCTCGTCCGGCACGCGTTCCTGCCGGCGCTGACGATCCTGCTCACCTCCCTCGGCGGCTGGATCATCGGCATGCGTAACGCGATGATCAACACGCTCGGCGAGGACTACATCACCTTCGGCGAGGCGAACGGCCTCCGCGGCCGCACGATCGCCCTCCGCTACGCGGCCCGCAACGCGATCCTGCCGAACCTCACCGGCTTCGGGCTCACGCTCGGCGGCGTGGTGGGCGGCTCGATCCTCGTCGAGCAGGTGTTCGGTTATCCGGGCATCGGCTACCTGCTGTTCAACGCCGTGATCGGGCAGGACTACCCGCTCATGCAGGCGCTCTTCCTGATGATCACCGTGAGCGTGCTCATCGCCAACTTCCTCGTGGACATCCTCTACGGGGTTCTCGACCCGAGGACTCGCCGATGACGACCCCGAACCCCACCCCCAGCACCGTGACCGTCAAGGTCCCCACCGCCCGCATCGCGGCGCCCAGCCCGTGGCGCGCCTTCGGCCGCATGGTCGGCACCCTGTGGTCCAACGGCAAGGCCCGCATCGGCCTCTGCCTCCTCGCGTTCTTCGTGCTCGTCGCCGTGTTCGCCCCGCTCCTGGCTCCGTACGGCCCGAAGGAGAACGGGTTCCCGCGCAACGCCGACGCCTCGTGGGAGCACTGGCTCGGCACGACCGCGGCCGGGGAGGACGTGCTCAGCCAGCTCATCTACGGTGCCCAGGTCAGCCTCCTCGTGGGCTTCGCGGCCGGGCTCCTCTCCACGATCGTGGCCGTGCTGATCGGTCTGAGCTGGGGCTACATGCGCGGGTTCGCGGGCGAGGTCGTCGGGTTCATCGTGAACCTGTTCCTCGTGATCCCCGGCCTGCCGCTGATGATCGTGATCGCGGCCTACCTGCAGAACGGCGGCATCCTCATGATCATCGCCGTGATCGTCGTGACGGGATGGGCGTGGGGTGCGCGCGTGCTGCGCAGCCAGACCCAGTCCCTCCGCGGCAACGACTTCGTCACCTCGGCGCAGTTCTCCGGCGACAGCAGGGCGCGGATCGTCTTCCGCGAGATCCTGCCGAACATGACGTCGATCATCGCCGGCACCCTCTTCGGAGCGGCGACGGCGGCGATCCTCGCCGAGGCGGGCCTGGAATTCCTCGGCCTCGGCGACTCCAGCATCGTCAGCTGGGGCACGATGCTCTACTGGGCGCAGAACTCGAACTCCCTGCTCACCGGCCAGTGGCTGCTGCTGTTCGCGCCCGGTCTGTGCATCGCGCTGCTCGCCCTCAGCCTCACACTCATCAACTTCGGCGTGGACGGCATCTCCAATCCGCGCCTGCGCGAAGGGAAGGGCCGATGAGCGCCATGGAGCACGACGACATCCTCCTCGACGTCCAGTCGCTGTCCGTGGAGTACGCCTCCCCGGGGCAGGAGCCAGTGCCGGCCGTGCGCGACGTGTCGTTCGCGCTCCGGCGCGGCGAGTTCGTCGGGCTCGTCGGCGAGTCCGGGTCGGGCAAGTCCACGCTCGGCTTCGCGCTCACGCGGCTGCAGAAGCCGCCGGCGCGCATCAGCGGCGGACGCATCCTGTTCGATGGCCGCGACATCCGCGAGCTCGACGCCGAAGAACTGCGGCGTCAGCGGCAGGGCGGCTTCGCGATGGTGCTGCAGTCCGGCATGAACGCGCTGAACCCCGTGCGGACCGTGGGCAACCACTTCCGCGACATCTTCGCCGCGCACGGTCATGTGCCCGCCGAGCAGCGCCAGGCCAGGGCGCGGGAGCTCGTCGGCAAGGTGGGGCTCAAGCCGGAGGTGCTCGACCGATACCCCGGTGAGCTCTCCGGCGGCATGCGGCAGCGCGCCTCGATCGCCCTCGCCCTCTCGCTCGAACCCCAGCTGATGGTGTTCGACGAGCCGACGACGGCGCTCGACGTCCTCGTCCAGCACGCGGTCATGGACACGATCCAGGAGCTGCAGCGGTCCGAGCGCTTCACGGCGATCCTCATCAGCCACGACCTCGGGATCGTCCTCGAGGCGACCGACCGGGTGATGGTCATGCACGAGGGCCGCATCGTGGAGGACGCCCGCAGTCAGGACATCCTGCACCGCCCGCAGGACGAGTACACCCGGATGCTGCTGAGCCACTACGCCGACCCGCGCGCCGAGAAGATCGAGATCCCCGGGTTCGTCGATCTCGGCACCCGTCGCCGGGAGGGACGCAGCCGTACGGACGTCACCGAGACCCTGCCGACCGTGTCTCCGCGGGACGCCCGGCGGGCCGACGCCGCGATCGTCGTGGAGGGCGTGACCAAGCGCTATCCGGCACCGCGCCGCGGGCAGGATCCGGTCGTCGCGGTCGACGACGTGTCCTTCCGGCTGGAGCCGGGGGAGGCGCTGGCGCTGGTCGGTGCCTCCGGCTCGGGCAAGTCGACGATCGCGAAGATGCTCACCGGCGTCGAGAAGCCGACCTCCGGCCGCATCCGCTTCGGCGATGTCGATGTCGCGGCCCTGAAGCGCCGAGGACTCCGCGACCTCCGCAAGGACGTGCAGATGGTGTTCCAGGATCCGTACGCGGCCCTGAACCCGCTGCACACCGTCGAGTACGCCCTGACCCGTCCCGTCGTGAACTACACGAGGCTGCGCGGGGCGGAGGCCAGGGCCCGGGTGCTCGAACTGCTGGAGACGGTGGGCCTGACGCCCGTCGAGCAGTTCGCCGCCAAGCTGCCGCACCAGCTCTCCGGCGGGCAGCGGCAGCGCGTGGTGATCGCCAGGGCGCTCGCGAGCGACCCGCAGGTGCTCATCGCGGACGAGCCGGTGTCGATGCTCGACGTGTCGCTCCGCGCCGGCGTGCTCGCGCTGCTGGAGGACCTCCGCGAACGGTGGGGCATCAGCATGCTCTACATCACCCACGATCTGCTGAGCGCGCGGCTCGTCACCGAGAACATCCTCGTGCTCAACAGCGGCCGCGTCGTCGAGCGGGGCGAGACCTCCCAGGTGCTGCAGCATCCGGAGGACCCGTACACGGTCGAACTGCTCGACGCCGTGCCGAACCCCGCCCGCGCCCGCTGACGCGCCGAACGACTGCAAGAAAGAGAGAGGAGCGCATCCGTGCTCGCATTCCCCGACGGCTTCCTCTGGGGCGCCGCGACCGCCGCCCATCAGGTGGAGGGTAACAACACCACGAGCAACTGGTGGGCGATGGAACACGCCCCCGACTCGCCCATGGTCGAGCCCTCCGGTGACGCCGCCGACCATTTCCACCGCTACCCGGAGGACATGCGGCTGCTCGCCGAGGCCGGGCTGAACTCCTACCGGTTCTCGGTCGAGTGGGCGCGGATCGAGCCGGAGCGCGGGTTCGTCTCGCGGGCGATGCTCGACCACTACCGCCGCATGATCGACACCGCCAGGGAGAACGGGCTGGACCCGACGGTCACCCTCATGCACTTCACGGTGCCGCAGTGGTTCCAGAAGGACGGCTTCTGGCGTGCCGACGACGCGGTGGACCTGTTCTCCCGCTATGTGGAGACCGTGCTGCCGATCCTCGACGGCGTGCGCTACGTGTGCACGATCAACGAGCCGAACATCGCGGCGATGCTGGCCGGAGGCGAGGATGCGGCGAACCTCGTCGCCTACGGCCTGCCGAATCCCGACCTCGGCGTCGCGGACACGCTGCTGACGGCCCACCGGCGCGCGGCCGAGATCCTGCACACGGTTCCCGGGGTGCAGGCGGGCTGGACGATCGCCACCCAGGCCTTCCACTCCACCGGCGAGCCCGGCGCCGACGAGATGCTCGCGACGTACGGCGACCCGCGCGACCACTGGTACCTGGAGCAGTCCGCCGGAGACGACTTCGTGGGCGTGCAGGCCTACACCCGCACGTTCATCGGTCCGGAGGGGCCACTGCCGGTGTCGCCGGACGTGGAGACGACGCTCACGGGCTGGGAGTTCTTCCCCGAGGCCCTCGAGCTGGGCGTGCGGAGCGCGTGGGAGCGCAGCGGCGGCGTCCCCGTGCTCGTCACGGAGAACGGCATCGCCACGGCCGACGACACCCGGCGCATCGCCTACACGCGGGGCGCGCTGGAGGGGCTGCACCGCGCCATCAGCGACGGCGTCGAGGTCCGCGCCTACCAGCACTGGAGCGCGCTGGACAACTACGAGTGGGCGAGTGGATTCCGGCCGACGTTCGGTCTCATCGGCTTCGACCACGAGACCTTCGAGCGGTTCCCGAAGCCCTCGCTGGCCTGGCTCGGCGAGGTCGCCCGCCGCAATGGGCTCTGACCAGCCGCACGGCGTAACCACGGGCATGGGGGCACCTAGAATTGTCCCCATGCCCGCTGGCGACTCCTTCTACATCACCACGCCCATCTACTACCCCTCCGATGTGCCGCACATCGGTCACGGGTACACGACGGTGGCCGTCGACACGCTCGCACGGTGGCACCGCCAGGCGGGCGACGACACCTGGATGCTGACGGGCACCGACGAGCACGGTCAGAAGATGCTGCGGGCCGCGGCCGCCAACGGCGTCACCCCGCAGGAGTGGGTCGACAAGCTCGTCAGCGAGAGCTGGTTCCCGCTGCTGAAGACCCTTGACGTCGCGAACGACGACTTCATCCGCACCACGCAGGAGCGGCACGAGACCAACGTGCAGACGTTCTTCCAGCGGCTCTACGACCGCGGGTACATCTACGCGGGCGAGTACGAGGCGCTCTACTGTGTGGGCTGCGAGGAGTTCAAGCCGGAGTCCGAGATCGTCGACGGCACCGGTCCCTTCGAGGGGCTGAAGGTCTGCGCCATCCACTCCAAGCCGCTCGAGCTGCTGCAGGAGAAGAACTACTTCTTCAAGCTCAGCGAGTTCCAGGACCGCCTGCTCGAGCTCTACAAGACCGAGCCCGACTTCGTGCGGCCCGATTCGGCGCGCAACGAGGTCGTCTCCTTCGTGAGCCAGGGCCTCAAGGACCTGTCGATCTCCCGCTCGACCTTCGACTGGGGCATCCCGCTGCCGTGGGACGAGTCGCACGTCATCTACGTGTGGGTCGACGCGCTGCTCAACTACGCCACGGCCGTCGGCTACGGCTCCGACGAGGAGACCTTCGCGCGCCGCTGGCCCGCGTACCACGTGGTCGGCAAGGACATCCTGCGCTTCCACGCCGTGATCTGGCCGGCGCTGCTGATGGCGGCCGGGCTCGATGTGCCGAAGGGCGTCTTCGCGCACGGCTGGCTGCTCGTGGGCGGCGAGAAGATGTCGAAGTCGAAGCTCACCGGCATCGCGCCGACCGAGATCACCGACGTCTTCGGCTCCGACGCGTACCGCTTCTACTTCCTGTCGGCGATCGCGTTCGGTCAGGACGGCTCGTTCTCCTGGGAGGACCTCTCCGCGCGGTACCAGGCCGAGCTCGCGAACGGCTTCGGCAACCTCGCCTCGCGCACGACCGCGATGATCGAGAAGTACTTCGAGGGCATCGTGCCGCCGGCGGCCGAGTACACCGAGGCCGACCTCGCGATCCAGAGGTTCGTCGCGGACGCCGCGACGAAGGCGGACGCCGCGATCGGCCAGTTCCGCATCGACGAGGCGATCTCTGCGATCTGGACCATCGTCGACGCGCTCAACGGGTACATCACCGAGAACGAGCCGTGGGCGCTCGCCCGCGACGAGGACCAGCGCGAGCGTCTGGGCACCGTGCTCTACACCTGCGCCGAGGGGCTGCGGGCGCTGGCCGTACTGCTGTCGCCGGTGATGCCGCAGTCGACCGAGAAGCTGTGGATCGCGCTCGGCGCCGCGGAGACCCTCGGGCGGCTGCAGGACCAGCCGATCCGCGAGGCGGGGGCCTGGGGCGTGCTGAAGCCGGGCACGAGCGTCAACGGCCTCGCGCCGCTCTTCCCGCGCGTGGAGTCCACGGCCTGACATCCGGGCAGGACACCATGGCGGAGACCTACGTGCGCGAGCGCTCGGGCGACGGGCGCAAGGACCGGACCTATCCGGCGGCCCCGGAGCCCCTCGCGGTGCCCGTGTACGACAACCACGCGCACCTCGAGATCGCCGATGGTGACCAGCCCATGTCTCTCAAGACCCAGCTCGACCGGGCGGAGGCCGTCGGCGTCATCGGCGTCGTGCAGGCGTCCGGAGACATCGAGTCGTCCCGCTGGGCGGTCGAGGCCGCCGCGTCCGACCCCCGGGTCCTCGCCGCGGTCGCCATCCACCCGAACGATGCCCCGACGTACGCGGAGGAGGGGCGCCTCGACGAGGCGCTCGCGGTCATCGACGAGCTCGCCGCCCATCCGCGCACGCGCGCGATCGGCGAGACCGGGCTCGACTTCTTCCGCACCGAACCGGAGCGCCGTGCGCCGCAGTTCGCCTCCTTCGAGGGGCACATCGCGCTCGCGAAGAAGCACGGCATCGCGATGCAGATCCACGACCGGGATGCGCACGAGGCCGTGCTGGAGACGCTGACGCGGGTCGGGCCCCCGAGCGCACCGTCTTCCACTGCTTCTCCGGCGACGAGGCGATGGCCCGGGTGTGCGCCGACGCGGGCTACTACCTGTCGTTCGCCGGGAACGTGACGTTCAAGAACGCGCAGAACCTGCGCGACGCGCTGAAGGTCACCCCGCTCGACCGCCTCCTCGTCGAGACGGACGCTCCGTTCCTCACGCCGGTCCCGCTGCGGGGCCGCCCGAACGCGCCGTACCTCGTGCCGCTCACGGTGCGCTTCCTGGCCGCGGAGCTCGACTTCGATGTGGACGAGCTCTCCGCGCAGCTCGCCGAGAACACGCTGCGGGTCTACGGCTCGTTCGCCGGCTGACCCTCCGGATCGACGTCCTCGGGCCCGGTCTCGGCGACGGGCTTGGCACTGACGATGTGCGAGATGGGCTTCCACACCAGCACCAGGGTGATCGCCGCCCCGCCGAAGGCGAACCACCACGGTGCCGTCAGGCCCCAGGTCTGCGCGATGACGCCGCCGAGGGCCTGACCGACGATCATGCCGCCGAAGACGCCGACCATGTTGACCGAGGCCACGCGCCCCTGGAGGGAAGCGGGGACGAGGCGCTGCCGGACGGTCGTGGAGATCGTGCCCCACACGAAGGCGTACGCCCCGAAGAAGAACATGATGACGAGGGCCACCGTGCCCGTGGTGGTCAGCGCGAACGCGAGATGCATGAGCACCTCGAGCGAGAGGACGATGCGCATCAGGCTCGCGAACGACACGTGCCGTTCCAGCCAGCCGAAGCTCAGAGTCGCGAGGATGCCGCCCGCCGCGGACGCCGTGGTGAGCGCGCCGTAACCCACGGGCCCCATCTGCAGGTGCTCGGTGGCGTAGAGCACGAGCACGCCCCACGGCGCGGCCCAGGTCACGTTGAAGACGAGGATGATGAGCACGAGCATGCGCACCGGCGGATTGCGCCACAGCCAGCGCAGACCCTCCGCGATGTCGGTGTGCACCGGTGGGTGGGTCTCGGTCTCCCGCGGCGGGACGGGCGTGCGGGCCATGCGGGAGATGAGGACGATCGCGAGCGTTACGCACAGCACCTCGACGAGGAACGGCCATGCGCTCCCGGCGGCGAAGAGGAACGCGCCCAGCGGCGGCCCGGCGAACTGGTTGGCGACGAGATACCCGGCCTGCAGGCGCGCGTTCCCGATACCGAGGTCTGCCGGCTTCACGAGCATCGGCAGCAATGTGCTCCCCGCGGTGTCGACGAAGACCTCGGCGGTGCCGTAGAGGAACGCGACGGCGAGGACGATCCCGATGTTCGCGGTTCCCGTCACGAGGAACACGCAGAGGGCCGCGAGCACGACGGCGCGCACGGCGTTGGCGGTCATCACCAGGCGCCGCCGATCGAAGCGGTCGGCGATGGCCCCCGCGTGCAGTCCGAAGAGCAGCCACGGTAGGAACTGCAGGATGGCGCCGGAGGCCACGAGGATCGGCGACGACGTCATCGACGCGATGAGCAGGGGAGCGGCGGCCAGCGCCACACCGTCTCCGATGTTGCTCGTCCACGACGACGCGAGCAGCCAGCGGAAATCCCTGCCCAGGCGCCGCGGAGCGATCAGTTCACCGAGGGAGGGCACCTCCGAAGGATAGCGATGATCACGGACATCACCCAGGAACCGGGCACGGCCCGTCATCCGGGAGAATGGGACCATGACCGTCACCTTGCTCGGGGCCACCGAGATCCGCCGTCTGGCCGCCGAGCTCGATGTCACCCCCACCAAGAAGCTCGGACAGAACTTCGTCGTCGACGCGAACACCGTCCGCAAGATCGTCCAGGCCGCCCGTGTACAGCCGGGGGAGCGGGTGGTCGAGGTCGGACCGGGACTCGGGTCGCTGACCCTCGCGATCCTCGAGGCGGGGGCCGCCGTCACCGCCGTGGAGATCGACCACCGCCTGGCCGCCCGCCTGCCGCAGACCGCCGACGAGCACGGCGTGCCGGAGGGGATGCTCACGGTGGTCGACGCGGACGCCCTCCGCGTGACGGAGCTGCCCGGCGAGCCGACCGTCCTCGTCGCGAATCTGCCGTACAACGTGTCGGTGCCGGTCCTGCTGCACTTCCTGGAGACGTTCCCGTACCTGCAGCGGGGCGTCGTGATGGTGCAGGCGGAGGTGGCCGAGCGGCTCGCCGCGAAGCCGGGGTCGAAGATCTACGGCTCGCCGAGCGTCAAGGCCGCCTGGTACGGCGAGTGGAAGCTCACCGGGAACGTCTCCCGCCAGGTGTTCTGGCCGGTGCCGAACGTCGACAGCCTCCTCGTAGGCTTCGACCGCTCCGAGGGCGAGCGCGGCCCGGTGGAGGAGCGCCGGCGCACCTTCGCCATCGTCGACGCGGCCTTCAACCAGCGGCGCAAGATGCTCCGGCAGGCCCTCTCCGGCCTCTTCGGCAGCTCGGCCGCGGCAACCGAGGTGCTGACCGCCGCCGGCGTCGCGCCGACCGCCCGCGGGGAGGACCTCACGGTCGACGACTACCAGCGGATCGCCCAGCACGCAACGGCGATCGAGGGTTCCGGCGTCAGCGGCTAATCTGGCACGGTGACCGACTCCCCCCGCTTCCGCCCCGACGTCCCCGAACTGCACCGTCCGTACGCCGCCGACGAGGGCCGCTACGGACGGTTCGCCTACCGTCAGGTGGGCGCCTCCGGCCTCTACCTGCCCCCGATCTCGCTGGGCCTCTGGTGGAACTTCGGCGACAACATCCCGCTCGACAACCAGCGGGCGCTCCTGCGTCACGCGTTCGACAACGGGATCACGCACTTCGACCTGGCGAACAACTACGGCCCGCCGTACGGCTCGGCCGAGAAGAACTTCGGCCGCATCTTCGCGGAGGACCTACGTCCGTACCGCGACGAGCTGATCATCTCGTCGAAGGCCGGCTGGGACATGTGGCCCGGACCGTACGGCGACTACGCGAGCCGGAAGTACATCCTCGCCAGCGCCGAGCAGTCGCTCACCCGCATGGGGCTGGACTACGTCGACATCTTCTACTCCCACCGCGTCGATCCGGTCACCCCGATCGCCGAGACCGTCGGCGCGCTCGACACCCTCGTCCGCCAGGGCAAGGCGCTGTACGTCGGCATCTCCTCGTACAGCGCGGAGCGCACGGCCGAGGCCGTCGCCGTGGCGAAGGAGCTGGGGACGCCCCTGGTCATCCACCAGCCCGCGTACTCGATCCTCAACCGCTGGATCGAGGACGGCCTCACGCAGACCCTGGAGGAGTCGGGCCTCGGCGCCATCGCCTTCACCCCGCTCGCCCAGGGGCTGCTCACCGACAAGTACCTCGGCGACGGCACGGCCGAACGCGCACAGCAGCGCGGTTCGCTGCCGAACGGCAAGCTGTCCGAGGACGCGGTCCAGACCCTCCGGGCGCTGAACGAGGTCGCGCAAGGCCGGGGGCAGTCGCTCGCGCAGCTCGCGCTGCAGTGGACGCTGCGCACCCCGGTCGTCGCCTCGGCGCTCATCGGCGCCTCCCGGACGGAGCAGCTCGACGAGAACCTCGCCGCCCTCGACGGTCCCGCGTTCACCGACGAGGAGCTCCGCCGCATCGACGAGCTCGCCGGCGCCATCGACGTGAACCTGTGGGCGACCTCGTCGGACCTGTGACCTGCTCATGAGCCTCGCCGCGTCCTCCGGGTCCGTGCACGTGCGCGCGCCGGGGAAGATCAACGTCTACCTCGGTGTCGGCGGGCGCCATGACGACGGCTATCACGCCCTCGCGACGGTCTTCCAGGCGGTCTCGCTGTACGAGGACGTGATCGCCAGGGACGCCGACGACTTCTCGATCACGGTGACCGGGGTGGAGGACGACGGCTCGGTTCCGCTCGACGACCGGAACCTTGCGATGCGGGCCGCCAAGCTGCTGGCGACGGCGACGGATCACCCCGGAGGGGTCGCGCTGCAGATCCGGAAGAGCGTCCCGGTCGCCGGCGGTATGGGCGGAGGGTCCGCGGACGCCGCGGCCGCCCTGGTCGCCTGCGACGCCCTGTGGGGCACGGGACTCTCGGCTGCGCGGCTGCACGACCTCGCCGCGCGACTCGGTGCGGATGTCCCCTTCGCGCTGCACGGCGGCACCGCCGTGGGCACCGGCCGCGGCGATCAGCTGAACCCGGCGCTCGCCCGCGGGCGCTTCGACTGGCTGCTGGTGACCAGCGACGAGGGGCTGTCCACGCCCGCCGTGTACACCCGGCTCGACGAGCTGCGCGAGGAGGAGGGGGCGCTCGCCGACGATCCGCCGCTCTCGCTCGACGTGCCGATCCCGGTGCTGCAGGCGCTGCGCACCGGAGACGCCTGGCAGCTCGCCGACGCGCTCCACAACGACCTCCAGGCGGCCGCGCTCGACCTGCGACCGGATCTGGCGCAGACCATCGAACGCGGGGTCGCGGCCGGTGCGCTGCACGGTCTCGTGTCCGGTTCCGGGCCCACCGTGGCCCTCCTCTGCGCGGATCCCGAGTCCGCGCAGGCGGTGCAGACGACCCTCCGCGAGGACGGGCTCGATCCGCTGCACGTGCACGGCGCCGTCCCCGGAGCCCGCATCATCGGCTGAGCCTGCCCGATTCCCTCGCGTCCGAGCGGCGAGGAGCGTACGCACGGTCGAGGTGCACCCGGCGGGTCATCGCAGACATAATGAAGTAGTCATGTGACCGTGCACACGCGAGGAGGCTGGATGTCCACCTCCTCCGAGCGTGCCCGCATGCCGAGCATCCGCGACGTCGCCCGCCTCGCCGGCGTCTCGCATCAGACCGTCTCCCGGGTGCTCAACGACCATCCCAGCATCCGCCCGGAGACCAAGGCGAAGGTGCTCGACGCGATCGCTGTGCTCGACTACCGTCCCAATCTGGCGGCGCGCGCGCTCGTGACGAGCAAGTCGAACATGCTCGGCATCCTGTCCGCGACGATCGGCGAGTTCGGACCGACGTCGTCCATCGCCGGCATCGAGGACGCGGCGCGCGAGGAGGGGTACTCCGTCTCCACGCTCAACCTCCCCGCGACCACGCCGGAGGCGATCGGCAACGCGGTCCGCCAGCTCGAACGCGAGCAGGTCGACGGCATCGTGGTGCTCGCGCCGCAGGTGCGCGTCTTCCATGTCCTGCGCGGCATGAACGTCACCATGCCCTTCGTGACCCTGCAGACCGCCTCGGGATCGGACGGCGTCAGCCTCTCCGCCGACCAGGTGGCGGGGGCGAAGGCGGCGACCGAGCACCTGATCGCGCTGGGGCACAGCGACATCCTCCACCTCGCCGGGCCGCAGGACTGGATCGAGGCGGAGTCCCGGATGCGCGGGTATCTGGATGCGCTCCGCGACGCCGACCTGCCCACGTTCCCGCCGATCCGCGGGGACTGGACGGCCGACTTCGGGTACTTCGCCGGCAAGGAGCTCTCGCTGCGGCGCGACTTCACGGCGGTGTTCGCGGCCAACGACCTCATGGCCATCGGGCTGCTGCACGGATTCCGCGACGCCGGGCTGCGCGTGCCGCACGACGTGAGCGTGATCGGCTTCGACGACATCCCGGTTGCCGCGCACGTGGCGCCGACGCTGAGCACGGTGCACCAGGACTTCCCCGAGCTCGGGCGGCGCGCCGTGCGCATCCTCCTCGCCGAGATCCGGGGCGAGAAGGCCCCCGCGTTCGGCCCGCTGCAGACCCTCCTGCGGGCGCGCGAATCCGCTGCATCACGGTAGCGACACGAAAACACGCCGCGGACTTGACACCGCTCCCGCGGAAGACGACGATATACCGATGTGAACGGTCACATCGAAGGTGACCGCACGTCGCGAGGAAGATCCGTGAGCACCACAGCAACGTTGCCGACCGTGTCAGGCCCGATCCTGGAGATGCGCCGCATCACCAAGGAGTTCCCGGGAGTCAAGGCGCTCGCCGACGTCTCGATCACCGTCCGCGCCGGCGAGATCCACGCGATCTGCGGCGAGAACGGCGCCGGGAAGTCGACGCTGATGAAGGTCCTCTCGGGGGTGTACCCGTACGGCACGTACGACGGCGAGATCCTCCTGTACGGCCAGGAGCAGCGCTTCAAGGACATCGCGGCCAGCGAGCAGGCCGGCATCGTCATCATCCACCAGGAGCTCGCGCTCATCCCGGAGCTCTCGGTCACCGAGAACATCTTCCTCGGCAACGAGATCCGTCGCTTCGGCCGCATCGACTGGCAGGCGCAGAAGGAGCGCACCATCGAGCTCCTCGCCCGCGTCGGCCTGGACGAGGACCCGGACGTGCCGATCAAGACCCTCGGCGTCGGCAAGCAGCAGCTCATCGAGATCGCCAAGGCGCTGAACAAGGACGTCAAGCTGCTCATCCTCGACGAGCCCACCGCCGCGCTCAACGAGAACGACTCGCAGCACCTCCTCGACCTGATCCTCGGGCTCAAGGCCAAGGGCATCGCGTCGATCATGATCAGCCACAAGCTCAACGAGATCGAGCAGATCGCCGACGAGATCACGATCATCCGCGACGGCCGCACGGTGGAGACGCTGGACATCTCCCGCGGCGAGATCAACGAGGACCGCATCATCCGCGGCATGGTCGGCCGGTCGCTGGAGAGCCGCTACCCGGACCGCACGCCGGAGATCGGCGAGGTGTTCTTCGAGGTCAAGGACTGGTGGGTGCAGCACCCGACCGTCCCGGAGCGCATGGTCGTGAAGGGCTCGAGCATCAACGTCCGCCGCGGCGAGGTGGTGGGCATCGCCGGCCTCATGGGCGCCGGCCGCACCGAGCTGGCGATGAGCATCTTCGGCCGCTCCTACGGCACGTTCCTCTCCGGCACGCTCGTCAAGGACGGCCAGGAGATCGAGCTCCCCGACGTCGCCGCCGCGATCAAGCACGGCCTCGCGTACGTGAGCGAGGACCGCAAGGTGCTCGGGCTCAACCTGCTCGACACCATCAAGCGGTCCATCGTCGCGGCGAAGCTCTCCAAGATCGCGCACAACGGCGTCGTCGACTCCCGCGAGGAGTTCTCGGTGGCGGAGCGCTACCGCAAGACCCTGCGCATCAAGACCCCGTCGGTGGAGGAGGGCGTCGGCAAGCTCTCCGGAGGCAACCAGCAGAAGGTCGTCCTGGCGAAGTGGATGTTCACCGACCCCGACCTGCTGATCCTCGACGAGCCCACCCGCGGCATCGACGTCGGCGCCAAGTACGAGATCTACGCGATCATCAACGAGCTCGCCGCCCAGGGCAAGGGCGTGATCGTGATCTCCAGCGAGCTGCCCGAGCTGCTCGGCATCTCCGACCGCATCTACACCGTGTTCGAAGGCCGGGTCACCGACTGCATCCCGGCCGACCAGGCGACCCCCGAAGACCTCATGCGCAGCATGACCTCCGCGACCCAGAAAGCATCCGCATGACCACCGACTCGACCACCGCGAAGCGCGGCTTCCACTTCAAGGACATCACGAAGATGTTCGGGGGAGGGCAGTCGACCCTCCGTCAGTTCGGCATCCTCGGCAGCCTCGTCGTCATCCTCGTCGTCTTCCAGGTGCTGACCTGGATCTTCAAGGGCACCGGCCTCACGCTGTCCTCCGGCAACCTCATCAACGTCGTCAACCAGTACTCGTACATCCTGATCCTGGCGATCGGCATGGTGATGGTCATCATCATGGGGCACATCGACCTCTCGGTCGGATCCGTCGCCGCGTTCACGGGCATCGTCGTGGCGAAGGCCATGCAGGACTGGAACCTCCCCTGGCCGCTGGGCATCCTCCTCGGTCTCGGTGTCGGCGTGCTCGTCGGCGCCTGGCAGGGATTCTGGGTCGCCTACGTCGGGGTGCCGGCGTTCATCGTGACGCTGGCCGGCATGCTGTTCTTCCGCGGTGCGAACCAGGCGGTGGGCGACTCGCAGTCGGTGCCCGTGCCGGAGGGCTTCAAGATCATCGGCGCCGGCTACCTGCCGGAGATCGCCCTGCCGCTTCCGTTCAACATCCCGACCATGCTGCTGGCGCTCGCCGGCGTCGCATGGATCGTCTTCTGGGAGATCCGCACCCGGCGCATCCAGCGCAAGATGGGCTCCGACATGGCGCCGCTGTGGGTGAGCGTGACGAAGGTCGTCCTCATCTCGGCCGTCATCCTCGTCGCCGGCTGGCTGTTCGCCACCGGACGCGAGGGCACGAGCTTCCCGATCTCGGGCGTCATCCTCCTCGCTCTCGTCATCCTCTACTCGTTCATCACGAACAACACCGTCTTCGGCCGTCACATCTACGCGGTCGGCGGCAACCGCCAGGCGGCGCGCCTCTCGGGCGTGAAGGACCGCTGGGTCGACTTCTTCGTGATGATGAACATGTCGGTCCTCGCCTCGCTCGCCGGCATGATCTACGTCGCCAGGGCGACCGCGTCCGGCCCGCAGGACGGCAACGGGTGGGAGCTCGACGCGATCGCCTCCGTCTTCATCGGCGGCGCGGCCGTCTCCGGTGGCATCGGCACGGTGATCGGCTCGATCATCGGTGGTCTCGTGATGGCGTTCCTGAACAACGGCCTCGCGCTGCTCGGCGCCGGTGCCGACGTCGTCTCGATGATCAAGGGCCTCGTGCTCCTCTTCGCCGTCGGCGTCGATGTGTGGAACAAGCAGCAGGGCCGTCCGTCGATCATCGGGTTCCTCACGCGCCGTCTCGGCCGCAAGCAGGATCCGGCCACCGACACGTTCGATCCCACGAAGACGAACTACCCCACCAGTCAGAAGTATGAAGCCCCCGCCGTCGAGGAGACGCGCGGAAAGTAAGGGCCGCGTCGCGCAACGCAGGCGCGACGGGACCTGCACACACCAGAGAAAGAGATCACATGAAGAAGATCCTTCTGTCGGCGACAGCGCTTGTCGTCGCGGGCGCATTCGCCCTCACCGGCTGCTCCTCGGAGCGCGGCGGTGACTCGGGTTCGGGGTCGGGCGAGGAGGCCTCCTCGGGCTTCGACGCCGGCTCCACGATCGGTGTCGCTCTGCCCGACAAGACCTCGGAGAACTGGGTCCTGGCCGGTCAGCTGTTCACCGACGGCCTCGAGAAGGCCGGCTTCAAGGCGGACGTGCAGTACGCGCCCGCCAGCAACACGGTCGCCGAGCAGCAGAACCAGATCCAGGCGATGGTCACCGGTGGCGCCAAGGTCATCATCATCGGCGCCAAGGACGGCAAGCAGCTCACCACGCAGGTGGAGGCCGCGCGCGACGCCGGTGTCGCGGTCATCGCCTACGACCGTCTCATCGAGAACACCGACGCGGTGGACTACTACGTCGCCTTCGACAACTTCGAGGTCGGCAAGCTCCAGGGCCAGGCGCTGCTCGACGGGCTCGCCGAGCGCGCGGATCACGAGGCGCCGTACAACATCGAGCTGTTCTCGGGCTCGCCGGACGACGCCAACTCGGCGGTGTTCTTCAACGGGGCGATGGAGGTGCTGCAGCCGAAGATCGACGACGGCACGCTGAACGTCGTCTCCGGGCAGACCGAGATCTCCCAGACGGCGACCGAGGGCTGGAAGCCGGAGAACGCCCAGCGCCGGATGGACTCGATCCTCACGTCGAGCTACGGCTCGGAGACCCTCGACGGCGTCCTGTCCCCGAACGACACCCTCGCCCGCGCCATCATCACCTCGGCGCAGCAGGCCGGCAAGCCCGTCCCGGTGGTCACCGGTCAGGACTCCGAGGTCGAGTCGGTGAAGTCGATCATGGAGGGCGTGCAGTACTCCACGATCAACAAGGACACCACGCTGCTCGTGGAGCAGGCCATCAAGATGGTCGGTCAGCTCCAGAAGGGTGACGAGGTCGACGTCAACGACACCGACCAGTACGACAACGGCAAGAAGGTCGTCCCGGCCTACCTGCTCCCGCCGGTCATCGTGACCAAGGAGAACGCGGCCGAGGCCTACGCCAACGTCCCGAGCCTCCTCGAGATCGTGAAGTCGTACGAGTAAGCCTCAGCGCGAACATCCGGGTTCCCCGAGAACATCGGACACGACGAGCCGTCCGGACCCTCGGGTCCGGGCGGCTCGTCGCCGTTGCGGCGCGTCACCGTCTGCCCTCAGCCGACGGGCCGCCATCGCCGCGTCGCCAGGGCGAGGAGGAGCGCCGCCATCGTCAGCGTGGCCGCGAGAGCGACGGGGGAGAGCGGACCCGCCCCGCTCGCGAGGGTCCACGCTCCCGACGCCGGTCCGATCACGGCGCCGATGTTCAAGGCCGCGGTCGCGTAGGACCTCCCATGGTCGGGGCGCCGGAGGCGGCATACAGCACCCGGGTGATCAGTGTGCTTCCGACGCCGAACGAGGCCATGCCCTGTACGAAGACGAGGAACAGCAGGGGTAGCGGCTGCGTCGCGACCGCCGCCAGGACGATCCAGCCGCCGAGGAGCAGCGGGCCGCCGACCGCGAGGAGCACAGCGGCATGTCGATCGGCGAACCGACCCGCGATGGTCACGCCGAGGAACGAGCCGATGCCGAACAGGACCAGCGCGAGGGGGACCGCAGCGTCGGGCAGGCCCGCGATCTCGGTGACGATCGGCGCGAGGAACGTGAAGACCGCGAAGGTCCCCGCGTTCACCAGGGCCGCCAGGGTCATCGCGAGGGCCAGGCGCGGTGTCCCCAGGAGCGCGAGCTCCGTGCGGAGGGCCGGTTCCTTCCGGGGGAGTGGTGCCGGGGCGGGGTCGGGCTCCGTGCCCGGGATCGTCGTCGGCACGCCGCGGAGGATTCCGAGCAGCGCAGGGAGGCAGAGGAGCGCGACAGCGGCGAAGGTCGCCCGCCAGCTCAGCGCGGTGCCGAGGATGGCGCCCACAGGGACGCCGACGATGGTGGCGACGGTCGTCCCGGAGAGCAGCACCGCGAGCGCTCGTCCGGTGCGCTCGCGGGGGACGAGGAGGGTCGCCGTGCGCAGGGCGACGGCGAGGAAGCCGGCGTTCGCGAGGGCGCTGAGTACGCGCGTGACGAGCAGAAGCTCGAACAGGGACGTCACCGCGCCGACGGCATGGCACGCGGCGAAGAGCGCGAGGCAGGCGACGAGTGTGCGGCGTGGGGGCCAGCTGCGCGCGAACGCGGCCATGGCGGGTGCGCCGATGACCATGCCGACCGCGAAGGCGGAGGTGAGGAGGCCCGCCGTGCCGACCGGGACGTCGAGCTCGTGCGCGATCGCGGGGAGGAGTCCCGCGAGCATGAATTCGGAGGTACCCATGACGAAGACCGCCAGGGCAAGGGCATAGAGGGGGAAAGGCATCGAGTGCTCCGAGGTGAGAGGGAAGAGGAATGCTTCTCGTCACCACGGTCAGCGCCCGGGTCACCGGCGCGCGCCCGCCGGCAGGGCGGACGAAGGGATCAGCGGTTCGCGGGGCTGACGGTGTGACCGGCAGCCCCCGACCTGTCTGATTCGGGGCTCGACATGCCCTCCACTCTAGGGTTGACGGCGGGAGACCACGGAGGTTCCTCGGCGAAGGTGACGGTGTGCGGAGGCGGCGGTCGGTCGATGTAGGTCCGGCCGGTGGGGCTCGTCCACTCCAGAACGCCGCCCGGCCCCTGCTCGACGTGCCACGGGGAGTGGTGTTTGAGCATGTGATGTCGTCGGCAGAAGGTCGCCAGGTTGTCGTGCGCGGTCTCTCCGCCGAGCGCCGCATCGTGATTGTGATCGAGGTCACACTTCCGCGGTGCGAGGCCGCAGCCCGGGAAGCGGCAGCGTTGATCGCGGGCCCGCAGGTGTCGGCGGAGGTCTTCGCTCGGGCGATACCGGTCGACGGCCAGCAGCGCCCCGCTGATCGGGTGGGTGAGCACCCGGTCCCAGCCGCTCGCCGCGCCGGCCAGACGGCGGGCCGTGGCCGGATCGATCGGGAAGATCCCGTCCAGCTCGGCGGCGAGGATCCGAGTGCCCTCTGTCGTCCGTTCCTGCTCCCCGTGCATCAGCGTCAGCACCGGCACGGTGACCTCGACGCGCGCCCGAAGCTCCGAGAGCAGCCCCTCTTCCGAGTCATGGCCCGCCGGAGCGCCGGTCAGGACGAGGTCGGCGAGCAGATCCGCGCGCAGCTGATCCACGGTCCTGTCGTCGAGGATGCTCTCCTCCGCCTCCCGACGCCGTGCCTGCGCGTTCTCCTCCCGCACGGCATGCGCCATCTGGGAGAGCCGGTCGTACATCCCGTGCACGAGCGCCGCGGGGCCACGCGCGCCGAGCTCGGCCATGCCGTCCTCAAGATCGGTCACCCAGACGCGGCGCAGCTCCCTGGCGTCACGATGTCGCTCGACGAGGGTCCGCTCCCGGAACCGGTCGGCCAGTCGGCGCACGAGTCGGCGTATCCGGTTCGGAGATTCCGCAGCGGCCACCTCGATCGCCTCCGCCGCGAAACGCGAACGGTCGTCCGGGTCATGGAGGTGAGCCCCCGCCTCCACGATCACGCGTGCATGCGCGGCGCTGATCCGCCCGGCGCCCTGAGCCTCCCAGACGGCGGGGAACCGTTCGACCAACCAGGACGCATCGGACATCCGCCGCTCGATCGTGCGGTCGCTGACGCGCTGTGCGGCCCCGATCTCCGCGGCGACCGTGCGGATCGCCATGTCGCCGCCGTCCGGATGCCGAGCCTGCCGGGCGATGTCGACCGCCAGTCGCCCCGCCATCGCGAGCAGTCCGTCGCGGGCCGCCTGCATGCTGCTCAGCGTCTTCTCCGCCGCTTCCAGCCCCTCCACCAGATCGGCGAGCATCGCCATCTGGGAGTCGGTCGCGTCGAGCAGTGCGGGCATGACGGCAGTCCATCACCGACCACCGACATTCGAACGAAGATTCGAAGGATTCTGGCCGAAAGTCGTATCACGAAAGGATAACGACCGTGGTTGACTGGCTCCGTGCTCCTGAACGTCATCGAAGCCGGGGAGGGCGACCGCGTCGCCGTGCTGCTGCACGGCATGATGGGGTCCGCCGAGAGCTGGCACCGCGTGGTCCCGCTGCTCGTGGAACGCGGCTTCCGCGTGCTCGCGCTCGATCTGCCCGGCCACGGCCTCTCTCCGCGTGACCCGGAGCTCACGATCGAGACGGCGGCCGACGCCGTCGTCGCCACGCTCGCGCAGACGGCGCTCCCTCCGGGGGCAGGTTCCGCAGCGGGGGACGGGGCGGCCTTCCCGCTCGCCGTCGCCGTCGGGCACTCCTTCGGCGCCACCGTGCTCGCCGCCGCCGCGCCCCGCCTCGATCCGAGTCTCGCGGTCTATGTCGACGCGCCGCTCGCCCTCCAGGGCGGCCAGGACCGCGCCTCTCTCATCTCGCAGTACGAGCATGATCGCCGCGCGCGCATGTCGCCCGCAGAACTCCGCAAGCTCCGGCCCTTCTACTCCGTCGACGATGCCACGGTCGAGGCGCGGGCGGCCGAGCGCTTCGATCCGCCGACCGCGGCCTCCGTCTCCTGCGGGGAGGACGGTCATTGGACCGCCGCCCCCGGCTCCATCGTCGTCCGCGCGGAACCCAGTGCCTGGGTCACCGACGAGGACGCGCGGCGGTTCGAGCACGGCGGGGTGACGGTGCGCAGCATCCCCGGGGCCGCCCACACCGTCTGGTACAGCCACTTCGAGGTCTTCACGGCCGCGCTGCCGGAGCTCTTCGCCCCGTCGCTGGTCTGACCGGGAGACCGTCCGACGCGGCGCGACTACCCTGGAGAGGACATGGCACATCTTCTCGGGGCCGAAGCCCTGCACCTCGAATACCCGACCCGCGTCGTCTTCGACGCCGTGACCCTCGGCATCGAGGAGGGCGACCGCATCGGCATCGTCGGCCGGAACGGCGACGGCAAGTCGAGCCTCCTCGGCATGCTCGCCGGCACGAAGGAGCCGGACTCCGGCCGGGTGACCGTCCGCGGCGGCACCCGCATCGGCGTGCTGGACCAGGCCGACACCCTCCCCGACGACATCACGATCGGCGCCGCCGTGGTCGGCGACATGGCAGAGCACGAATGGGCCGGAGACGCCCGCGTCCGCGACGTGATCGAGGGGCTGCTGACCGATCTTCCCTGGGACGCGCAGATCGGCTCCCTCTCCGGCGGTCAGCGCCGCCGCGTGTCGCTCGCGAAGCTGCTCACCGGAGACTGGGACGTCATCGCTCTCGACGAGCCGACGAACCACCTCGACGTCGAGGCGATCACCTGGCTCGCCGGGCACCTCAAGAAGCGCTGGCCCGCGAACGCCGGAGCCCTCCTCGTCGTGACCCACGACCGGTGGTTCCTCGACGAGATCTGCACCGAGACGTGGGAGGTGCACGACCGCATCGTGGAGCCCTTCGAGGGCGGCTATGCGGCGTACATCCTGCAGCGGGTCGAGCGCGACCGCATGGCGGCGGCGACCGAGGCGAAGCGGCAGAACCTCGCCCGCAAGGAGCTCGCCTGGCTGCGCCGCGGTGCCCCGGCCCGCACCAGCAAGCCCAAGTTCCGCATCGATGCGGCCAACGAGCTCATCGCCGACGTGCCCGAGATCCGCGACAAGGTCTCGCTGCAGTCGCTCGCCGTCTCGCGGCTGGGCAAGGACGTCGTCGACCTGCTCGATGTGGGGGTGACGTACCCTTCGACAGGCTCAGGGACCCAGGCGGGATCCGGAACCGGCGGGAAGACCGTGCTGAAGGACGTGGAGTGGCGGATCGCGCCGGGCGAGCGCACGGGCATCCTCGGGGTGAACGGCGCCGGGAAGTCCACACTCCTGGGGCTCATCTCCGGCACGGTCGAGCCCACAGAGGGGCGGATCAAGCGCGGGAAGACCGTGCAGGTGCGCACGCTCACGCAGCGCCTCGACGAACTCCTCCCGCACTGGAACGACCCCGTGCGCGTGGTCATCTCGGGTCTGCGCACGTCGTACACGCTCGGCGCCGGGTCGAAGGCGCAGGACCTCACACCAGGACAGCTCCTGGAGCGGCTCGGGTTCTCCTCGGCTCAGCTCTCGACGCCGGTGAAGGATCTCTCCGGCGGCCAGCAGCGCCGGTTGCAGCTGCTGCTCGTGCTGCTCGACCAGCCGAACGTGCTCATCCTCGACGAGCCCACGAACGACATGGACACCGACATGCTCGCCGCGATCGAGGACCTCCTCGACTCCTGGTCGGGCACCCTCCTCGTCGTGAGCCACGACCGGTACTTCCTGGAGCGGGTGACGGATCAGCAGTACGCGATCCTTCCCGGTCCGGACGGCGCGGGGCGCCTGCGGCATCTCCCGGGCGGCGTCGACGAGTACCTGCGGCTGCGGCAGCGCGTCGAGAGCGCCCCGGCGACCTCGACGGCGGCCTCTGCCCCCGCAGCGAGCGGTCTCGACGGCGCGGCTCTCCGGGCGGCGCAGAAGGAAGCCGCCGCCCTCGAGCGTCGCATCCAGAAGCTCACGCAGCAGGTCGACGCGGCCAAGCACGCCCTCGCCGACCACGACCAGTCCGACTATGCGGGCCTCGGCGAGCGGATGAAGGCGATCACGGCGCAGGAGGCCGAGATCGAGGAGCTGGAGCTGCGCTGGTTCGAACTCACGGAGCAGATCGGCTGACGGAGGAATATCCTTCTCCCACGACTGTTGGGAGTAGCGATGGAAGGCCTCGAAGTAACCGTCCTGCTCGGACTCACGATCCTCGTCGGAACCCTGATCGCCCCGCGCGTGCGTCTCGCGCTGCCGCTCGTCCTCGTCATCCTCGGACTGCTGCTGGGATTCGTCCCGCCGCTGCGCGAGGTCCAGCTGCCGCCGGAGACCGTCCTGCTGCTGTTCCTGCCGGTGATGCTGTTCTGGGAGAGCCTCACGACATCGCTGCGGTCGATCCGCCGCGACTTCCGCTACATCGTGCCGATGAGCACGCTCCTCGTCGTCGCCTCCGCGTTCGCGGTGGCCGGCATCGGCGTGCTGTTCGGGATGCCCTGGGAGATCGCCCTCATCCTCGGGGCCGCGGTCGCGCCGCCCGACGCCACGGCCGTCGCCGCCCTCGGCCGGCTGCTGCCTCGTCGGATGTTCATGAAGCTCAAGGCCGAGAGCCTGACCAACGACGGCACCGCGCTCGTGCTCTACGCCATCGCGGTGTCCCTCGCGCTGGGCGGCCAGGTCACGCCGCTCTCGGTCACCTGGGACGTGCTGGTGTCGTACGTGGGCGGGATCGCGGCGGGGATCGTCGTCGCGGCCCTGGCCACGCTGCTGCTGCGCCGCATCTCCTCCACCATCGTCATCAACGTCACGCTGCTGCTCGTGCCGTTCTCCGCGTTCCTGCTCGCCGAACTCGTCCACGCGTCCGGGGTGCTCGCCGTGGTCGTGGCCGGACTCATCGTCGCCTGGGTGTCGCCGCGCGTGACGACGGCGGCCTCGCGCCGACAGGCCGACGCGGCCTGGCCGTTCGGCGTCTTCCTGCTGAACGGGGCGCTGTTCGTGCTCATCGGCCTCGAGGTGCAGTTCGTCGCGCACGAGATCTCCGCCGCCGCCATCGGCCGCCTGGTGCTCGTGACGCTCGCCGTGTGGGCGACGCTCTTCGCCGTGCGGTACGTGTTCCAGCTCCTCAACGTGCTGTTCCAGCGCCGCCCGGCCGAACGCCCGCCGCGCGCGCCCGCTCCCGCGCCCGACTCGTGTCCACGGTCGCCGGCATGCGCGGCGCGGTGTCGCTGGCGATCGCGCTGTCGGTGCCGACCGGTGTCTCCGCAGGGAGCATGGTGGGCGGGCGTGACGAGATCGTCTTCGTGACCGCCGGGGTGATCCTGCTCAGCCTCCTCGTGCAGGCGCCTCTCCTTCCGGCGCTCGTGCGCTGGGCGCGATTCCCGGTCGACCATGCCGAGGACGAGGAGTACGAGCTCGCCGAGCGGGCGATCTCGGGTGCGGCCCTGGCCGCGCTCGACGACCTCGCCGCGGAGCACGGCATCGGCCAGGAGGTGCGCGATCGGGTGCGCGCCGAGGGGTACCAGGCGCTGGAGTTCGCGAACGCCCGGACGCTCGCGAGGGAGCAGGCGCTCATCGACGCCGAGGCCGACGCCCTGGACGAGATGCTCGGCGACCCCGATCCCTACGGCACCGGGGGAGAGGCGCGCAGCCGCGAGGACGATGACGCGGGTGACGTGGCGGTGTCGGCAGGGACCGCCCCCGACCCCGAGGCGACGGACGGCACGACGCTGCAGATGATCGCGACCTCCGCCGACGTCGACCTCGCCCAGCGCTCGCCGCTCGTGCGGCACGAGGAGCACACCCGGCTCAAGCTCGCGCTGCTCGACCGCAAGCGCGAGGTGCTGCTCGGGCTCCGCGGCGCCGGCACCGTGGACGACATGGTGGTCCGCCGGATCTCCGCCCGTCTCGACCTGGAGCAGGTGCGTCTGCAGGGCATCGAAGAGTTCGACTGACCCGATCCCGCACGGCTGTGACGCCGTGTGACATCCCGATTCCGCGACAGCGCGCCCTCCTGCCTAACGTTGTCGAGTCCCGCCAGGAAGGAACCCTCATCATGTCCCGCCGCACCACCTCCGCCCTCGCCGCGCTCGCCGTGGTCCCGCTGTTCGTCGCCCTCGCCGGGTGCGCCACCTCGTCCGACGCGGGTTCCGGCGACGGCGGCTCCGAGAACGAGACCGTCAAGATCGGTGTCGTCGGGAAGGGCGACGCGCAGTGGGCGCCCTTCGTCGAGGCCGCCGCCGACGAGGGCATCACGGTCGAGCTCGTCGACTTCGGGTCCTACGAGCAGCCGAACCCGGCGCTGACCGAGGGCGAGATCGACCTCAACCAGTTCCAGCACATCGTGTACCTCGCGGAGTACAACAACGCCTCGGGTTCCGACCTCACGCCCATCGGCTCGACCGCCATCTACCCGCTCGGCCTGTACTCGACGAAGTACGACGACGTCGACGACATCAAGAAGGGCGACACGGTCGCGGTTCCCGACGACGCCTCGAACCAGGCACGCGCGCTCAACGTGCTGCAGCAGGCGGGCCTGCTCGAGCTCAAGAGCGGCGGCACGCCGTACTCCGACCTCGCCGACATCGATGCCGACAAGTCGAAGGTGAAGGTGACGGCCCTCGAAGGTGCGCTCATCCCGACCTCGCTCCCGGACGTCGCGGCCGCGATCATCAACAACGACTTCGTCGAGGACGCCGGACTGACGTTCGACGACGCGATCGCGCAGGACGACCCGGAGGACCCGAACGCCCTCCCGTACGTCAACATCTTCGCCGCGCGTGCGGAGGACGCGGACAACGAGACGTATCAGAAGCTCGTCGAGATCTTCCAGACGAACGAGGATGTGCAGGCGGGGCTGCTCGAGTCCTCGGGCGACACCGCAGTGGCGCTGCGCACGCCGGTGGAGGACCTCGTGGCCTCGCTGGAGAAGGTCCAGAAGGACGCCGCAGAGAAGTAGTCGGCCGCGGGGCGTCATCTGCCCCCTGTTCGATGAGGGAGAATCGGGTGGCGCTTCGTGCGCCGCCCGATTCTCCGTTTCCCGAGAACCAGACCGGAGCACCTCATGCCGATCGTCACTTTGACGAACGTCTCCAAGACCTATCCCTCCCGCAGCCAGGGCGATCGTGAGATCGTCGCCGTCGACGACGTCACCCTCTCCATCGACAAGGGCGATGTCTTCGGCATCATCGGATACTCCGGTGCGGGGAAGTCGACGCTCGTGCGTCTCATCAACGCGCTCGAGCCGGCCACCCGCGGCACCATCACGGTGGACGGCGTCGACATCACGGCGCTCAAGGAGAGCGAGCTGCGCGCCGTGCGCGGCGGCATCGGGATGATCTTCCAGCAGTTCAACCTGTTCTCCTCGCGCAGCGTCAAGGCCAACATCGCGTACCCGCTCAAGCTCGCCGGCTGGTCGAAGCCGGACATCGAGGCGCGCGTCGCCGAGCTGCTGTCGTTCGTGGGGCTCGCCGACAAGGCGAAGGCATACCCGGAGCAGCTCTCCGGTGGACAGAAGCAGCGCGTCGGGATCGCCCGCGCGCTCGCCACCAAGCCCGCCATCCTCCTCGCGGATGAAGCGACGAGCGCGCTCGATCCGCAGACCACGCACGAGGTCCTCGACCTGCTCAAGCGCGTCAACGAGGAGCAGGGCGTCACGATCGTCGTCATCACCCACGAGATGGATGTGATCCAGACCATCGCCACCCGCGTCGCCGTCATGGAGAACGGGCGGGTCATCGAGCAGGGCGACGTCTTCGATGTCTTCTCCGCCCCGCGGAATCCGGCGTCTCAGCGGTTCGTCGGCACGGTGGTGAAGGGGGTGCCCTCGCCGTCGGAACTCGCGGTGCTGCGGGACCGGCATACCGGACGCCTGGTGACCCTGTCGTTCCGCGACGGCGACTCGTCGCAGGCCCAGGTGTTCCTCGACCTCGCCTCGGCGGGTCTCGACTTCGAGCTCGTCTACGGCGGGATCAACGACATCCGGGGTCGTGCGTTCGGCCACCTCACGCTCGCCATCCGGGGTGACCGCGCGGCGATCGACAGGGCCCTGGCGCGTATCG
This sequence comes from Microbacterium sp. CFSPD4_SD4, assembly GCF_057364585.1. NCBI lineage: Bacteria > Bacillati > Actinomycetota > Actinomycetes > Micrococcales > Microbacteriaceae > Microbacterium > Microbacterium sp. CFSPD4_SD4. The sequence goes on along the minus strand of NZ_JBNFOC010000005.1, from coordinate 45,975 downwards.
CGGAGCGTGTCGAAGTCACCGTCATCGCCGGAGAGGAGGGTCGCTGATGGATCGTCTGAACGAACTGTGGCCGGAGTTCTGGCAGGCCGCGCTCGAGACCCTGTACATGACGTCGTTCGCGCTCGTGCTCGGAGGGATCCTCGGGCTGGCGGTGGGCGTCCTGCTGTACGTGACGCGCCCCGGCGGACTGATGCCGAACCGCGTCGTCTCCGGGCTCATCAACTTCGTGGTGAACTTCTTCCGACCGATCCCGTTCGTCATCTTCATGGCGGTGGCGCAGCCGTTCGCGCGCCTGGTCGTCGGCAGCGGCATCGGCACCACCGCCGGAGCCTTCATCATCGGTCTCGCGGCGGCGTTCGCGATCGGCCGCATCGTCGAGCAGCATCTCGTCTCCGTGTCGCCGGGCGTGATCGAGGCGGCGCGGGCGATGGGCGCCGGGCCGTGGCGGATCCTCTTCACCGTCGCGATCCCCGAGTCGCTCGGCCCCCTCATCCTCGGTTACACCTTCATCGTCGTCGCGCTCATCGACATGACCGCGATGGCCGGGCTCATCGGCGGCGGCGGGCTCGGGGCCTTCGCGCAGATCTACGGTTTCCGGCAGTTCGAGCCGCTCGTGATGTGGGCGGCGATCATCCTCATCGTGGTGTTCGTCCACCTCGTGCAGCTTCTCGGCACCCGGCTCGCGCGGAAGGTCATGCGCCGCTGAGGCCGATCAGCGTGCCGGGGCCTCCTGCAGGCTCCGGCACGTGGTGAACGTGCGCTCCTGCCCGCTCAGCGGATCGGTGAACCGGAGCTCGCGTGCGAGGAGCTGGAGCGGGCGGCTGAAGTCGTCCGGACGCTCCGGCTCCAGCACGGGGTAGAAGCCGTCGTGGAGGATGCCGAGGCCGAGCGCGGCGAGGTGCACGCGGAGCTGGTGCATCTTCCCGCTGTGCGGACGGAGAAGCGTGTGCACGACGCGATCGTCGGCGGCGATGACCTCGATGAGCGTCTCGGAGTTCGGCTCGCCGTCCTCATCCACCTGCACGCACACCCGGCCGCGGAGCTTCTCGATCCGGTTGCGGTAGACGAGGGGGAACCGCGACGGATCCCAGTCCGCCGGGCGCGCGGAGACCGCTTCGTACACCTTCTCCACACGACGGTCCTCGAACAGCAGCTGGTAGGCGCCGCGGGTGGCAGGGCGGGCGGAGAACATCAGCAGCCCCGCCGTGGCCCGGTCGAGGCGGTGGATGGGCGTGAGATCCGGGTTGCCGAGGCGATTGCGCAGCCGGACGAGGGTGGAGTTCTGCAGGTACTTGCCGCCCGGCGTGGTGGGGAGGAAGTGCGGCTTGTCCACCACCACCAGATGCTCGTCCTGGTGCAGGATCTCCTCGGTGAACGGGATCTCCTTCTCGACCGGAGGCTCCCGGTAGTACCAGACGAACTCCTCGGCGCCGAGAGGCGTGTCCCGGGAGAGCGGCCGGCCATCGCGCGCGACGATCTCCCCGCGGTCGAAGCGCACGAGCAGCCGCTCCGGATCGAGGTGGAAGAACCGCTCGACCATGTAGGCGGCGATGGTCGGCCACGCACCCGTCATCGGCACGTGCAGCCGGGTCGCGCCGACCCCGTCGCGCACGGGAAGCGGGGAGGGCATGCCCATGTCTCGGCCTTCGGAGCGGGGGTCGCGGGGCTGCGACCGGGTGCTCCCAGCCTAGGCGACCGCTCGGGCAGGGTCCGTGGGCCGCGGCCACTCCTGCCTCGGTTGCACGATCCCGTTGCGCCTGCACGACCGTTCCGGGGTTCTCGTCCCACGTCTCAACCCTGGTCGTGCATCCGGAACGAGGGGACCGGACGGGAGGCCCGGAACCGGTCGGGGTGTCAGCGGGTTTCGGCGGCGAGCCAGTCGTCGAAGGTCGTCGCCGCCGTGCGCGCGTCGTCGCCGGGGAGCAGCACCTCACCCGCGAACTCGACGCCGAGCGCGGCACCCTTCCACGCGGCGCGCAGCGGAAGGTCGCGACCCCACGCCGCGAGAGTGCGGCGCGCCATGTCGACGGCGTCCTCCGTGCGGGGTCCGGCGATGTCGAACGAGCCGCCGAGCGCCGGCGACTCCGCCGCGTCGACGAGGGCGACAGCCACGTCCGCGGGCGCGATGGGCTGCAGCAGCAGCGGGGGCACGACGCCCTCGCCGTCCTCGATGCTCCACTCGGCGATCATCGCGGGGAAGTCGTGGAACTGCGTCGCCCGCACGATGGTGAACGGAACGGGGCCACGAGTGACCTCTCGCTCCTGGGCGCGTTTGCCTGCGTAGTGGGGGTTGCCGCGCACGCGATCGAGCGCCGCGATCGAGAGGGCCACATGGTGGCCGACCCCGGCTTCGTCCTCGGCGGCGAGCAGCGTGCGGCTGAGCGTGGTGAACACCCGCTCGGCCTCGGCGACGTCGGATACCGGAGGATTCGTCGCGTCGACGACCGCGTCCACTCCGCGCAGCAGCGTCGCGAGACCTTCGCCCGCGGTCAGGTCGACACCCTCGCCGCGGCTGAGCGACAGCGGATCATGCCCCCGACGCCGGGCCTCCTCGACGACTAGGCGCCCGATCCGGCCCGTTCCTCCTGCGACCGCGATGCGCATGCCCAATCCTTCAATCATGGATATTGCGTGTCCACAATAGGACGCCCGGATACGATGGGCAAGTGAAACTCCCGGAGACCTCCGAGTGGGTGCTGCACACCGTCGCGGTGATCGCTCAGCTCCCCGCGGGCTCGACGGTGTCCGGAGCACAGCTCGCCGAGCACTTCGGCGTGCGGGGGCCGTACCTGTCGAAGCAGCTCGCGAAGCTCGTCCGCGCCGGCATCCTCACCGGGAGCACGGGGCCCCGCGGCGGCTTCCGCCTGGCCAGGGAGCCCGAGAGCATCACCATCCTCGACCTCGTCACCGCGGTCGACGGCGCCGCCGACCCCTACATCTGCCGCGAACTCCGTCAGCAGGGGAGAGGCGCCGCCCGTCCGGAGGACTGCACCGCGCCGTGCGGACTCGCCGTCGTCATGCGCCGTGCCCACGAGGCCTGGAGGGCCTCTCTCGAGGCGGTGTCGATCGCGGAGGTCGTCGGCACGCTCCCCGACACCGTCCCGGCCAAGAACCGGCGCCTCCTCCTCGGACCCTGACCTGCCCGTTCGCACGATCCGTGCCGGGTCGGTCCTGCGACGCCTGCACGACCCGGGTCCGGATGCACGACTCGTGTCGGATCGGTCCTGCGACGCCTGCACGACCCGGGTCCGGATGCACGACCAGGTGACTACTTCTCCCGGGCAGCCGTGCACGGATCGTGCAGGCGGAACAGACCGGACGGGTCGGACCGAACCGCACAGGGTCCGGGTCAGGTGTCGAAGCTGAGACTCAGTTTCCGCAGCAGGGCGGCCAGTCGGTCCCGGTCGGCGCGGGAGAGGGCGCGCAGCAGGTCGGCCTCGGCGTCCACGAGCCGGGTGATCGCGGCGTCCACCCGGACCCGGCCGTCGTCGGTCAGGGTCACGAGCACGCTGCGACCATCGGCCGGGTCGGCTTCACGGCGCACGAAGCGACGGCCGACCAGACGGTCGATGCGGTTGGTCATGGTGCCGCTCGACACGAGGGTCTGCTGCAGGAGCTGCTTGGGGGAGAGCTGGAACGGCGACCCGGCGCGGCGCAGCGCCGACAGCACGTCCCACTCCCACGGTTCGAGGTCGCTTCGGCGGAACACCTCGCGGCGCGCGCGGTCGAGGTGTCGGGAGAGGCGGTCCATGCGGGACAGCACCTCGAGGGGGGAGAAGTCGAGGTCGGGGCGCTGCGTGTTCCACGCGCCGACGATCCGATCGACCTCATCCGCCTCGCTCATCCGTTCATTATCGCGTGCGGCGGGGTCGTGGCCGCGGAGGACGCGGGGAGGAGCATCGTGAGGAACGCGCTGTGCGGGTCGGGGAGGTAGGAGCCGAACGGGGCGCCCTCGCGGAACCCGGCGGCGGCGTACATCGCGCGCGCGGGTGCGAAGAAGGGGTCGCGGCCGGTCTCGAGTGAGAGCCGCCGGACGCCCCGCGCGCCGGCGTCGTCGAGGAGATGACCGAGCATCGTCCGCCCGAACCCGCGTCCGCGGAAGGCGGGATCGGTGCGCATCGACTTCAGCTCCTCATGTCCGTCCTCCACGACCGCGAGGGCGCCCGTCGCAGCGATCCGTCCGTCGACCCGTCCCGTGAAAAACCGGACGCGCGGAGTCAGCAGCCGGTCGAGCGGGAGCGCATGCTGGCTCTCGGGTGGAGCGGTGCCGTCCATCTCCGCGTGGTGGGCGGCGACGAAGGCCGCGATCTCGGGGGTGGCGACGGTGACACGGTCGATCACGAGGCTCATCGTCCCAGCATCGCAGAGCGGTGTTTCGGGCGGATGACGGGCCGGCGCGACGCGAGTCGCACACACAGGAACGGAGACCGGGACGTGGCAGACTTATCGGGCGGCGCCCCGGGCGCCGCGGTCCGCCGTGGTGTAATGGCAGCACGACAGCCTTTGGAGCTGTGAGGTCTAGGTTCGAGTCCTGGCGGCGGAGCATGACTGGGAACAACCTCGCCATCGTCGTCCTCGCCGCGGGCCAAGGCACGCGCATGAAGTCGCGCCTGCCGAAGGTGCTGCACCGGATCAGCGGGCGGCCTCTGGTCGGACACGTGCTGACGACGGCCACCCGTCTGCAGCCGGCGCACATCGAGGTGGTCGTGCGCCATGAGCGCGATCAGGTCGTGGCGGCGCTGCGCGAGGACTACCCGGACGCGGTCTTCGTCGACCAGGACGACGTGCCGGGCACGGGCCGCGCCGTCCAGGTCGCGGTCGACGCGCTGCCCGCGGACTTCGACGGCGATGTGCTCGTGCTCTCCGGCGACTGCCCGCTGGCCGATGCCGAGACGCTCTCCACGTTCCTCGACGAGCACCGCGCCTCCGGAGCCCCGGCCACCCTCATGACCGCCCTCGTCGACGACCCCACCGGCTACGGACGGGTCATCCGCGACGCCGACGGCACGGTCGACCGGATCGTCGAGCAGAAGGACGCCACGGCGGAGGAGGCGGCGGTCAGCGAGATCAACGCCGGCATGTACGTGTTCCGCGCCGCCACGCTGCGCACCTACCTGCCGCGGATCGGCGTGGACAACGCCCAGGGCGAGATGTACCTGACCGACGTGCCCGGCCTCGTGCGTCGGGACGGCGACCGGGTCGCGGCGTCGATCGTGTCGGACGTCGAGGTCACGTTCGGGGTCAACGACCGCGCCCAGCTCGCCGAGGTCGGCCGTCGTCTGAACGCCCGCATCGTCCGTCGCTGGCAGCTCGAGGGCGTCACGATCGTCGACCCGGCGACCACCTGGATCGACGACGACGCCACGCTCGCCCCCGACGTCACGATCCTGCCGAACACGCAGATCCTGCGCGCGACGACGATCGCCGCGGGGGCGACGATCGGTCCGGACACCACTCTCGTCGACTGCGAGGTCGGGGAGGACGCGGTCGTCCGCCGGACCGACGCGACCCTGGCCGTGATCGGCGCCGAGGCGACCGTCGGCCCGTTCTCCTACCTCCGCGCCGGCACCGTGCTCGGCCCGAAGGGCAAGATCGGCGCTTACGTCGAGACGAAGAACGCGGAGATCGGCGAGGGCAGCAAGGTCCCGCACCTGTCGTACGTCGGTGATGCGACGATCGGCCGCGGCGTGAACCTCGGGGCGAGCACCATCACCGCCAACTACGACGACGTCAACAAGCACCGCACGGAGATCGGCGACGAGGTGCACACCGGCTCGCACACGGTGCTGGTCGCGCCCGTTAGGCTTGGTCCTGGTGCGAAGACCGGCGCCGGCGCCGTCGTCCGTAAGGACGTCCCGGCCGGTGCCCTGGCCATGAGCGTGGCCCCCCAGCGCAACATCGAGGGGTGGGTCGAGAAGAACAGAGCAGGGACGGGCGCGGCGGATGCCGCGGCCCGGGAGAATTCGGCGGAATAGGCGGAGCATGGCCCGGAAGAAGAAGACGGTCGACCTGGATCGCGACAACGGCGTGGCCCCCGGCCTCGTCGCCAAGACGAAGAAGCGTCTGGTCATCGCGGGTGGTCGATCGCATCCCGAGCTGACGGCGGCCGTCGCCGCGTCGCTCGGCACCGAGATCGCTCCGGTCGAGCACCGTACCTTCGCCTCCGGCGAGATCTACGCCCGCTTCGAGGTCTCGATCCGCGGCTGCGACCTCTTCCTCGTGCAGACCTTCGGCGAGCCGGTCAACGAGTGGCTCATGGAGACGCTCATCATGATCGACGCTGCCAAGCGCGCCTCGGCGAAGCGCATCACCGTCGTCGCGCCGTACTATCCGTATTCGCGTCAGGACAAGAAGGGCCGCGGCCGCGAGCCCATCAGCGCCCGCCTCGTCGCCGATCTGCTGAAGACGGCCGGCGCCGACCGCGTCATGAGCGTCGACCTGCACGCCGCTCAGATCCAGGGCTTCTTCGACGGCCCCGTCGACCACCTGTTCGCCAAGCCGGTGCTCCTCGACCACTTCGAGCGCACGCTCACGCCGGAGGACCGCGAGATCCTCACGGTGGTCTCTCCGGACATGGGCCGCGTGCGTGTGGCCGACACCTGGTCGGACAGCCTCGGCGCGCCGCTCGCGATCATCCACAAGCGCCGCGACCCGAAGGTCGCCAACCAGGTCTCCGTGCACGAGATCGTCGGCACCGTCGAGGGGCGCACCTGCCTCCTCGTCGACGACATGATCGACACCGGCGGCACGATCGTCAAGGCCGCGCAGGCGCTGAAGGCGAACGGCGCGCACCGCGTGATCGTCGCGGCGACCCACGCGATCTTCAGCGACCCGGCCTCCGAGCGGCTGCAGGACGCGGCGATCGACGAGGTCGTCGTCACGGACACCATCCCGCTCTCCGCGTCGCGTCGTTGGGAGAACCTCACGGTGCTGCCGATCGCGCCGCTGCTCGCGCGGGCGATCCATGAGGTCTTCGAAGACGGCTCCGTCACGAGCATGTTCGGCGGGGACGCGTAACTCATCGGGACGGCACAGCCCGCGCATAGCCCCGGTGCTTACGGTCGAGTCATCGACGGAAGAGTCGACCGACGACGACCACGGAGGACCCCATGATCCGCACGACCGTTCCGACCTCTGTCCGCACGGGCTCCGCCCTTCTCGGGATCGCGGGGCTGTTCGTCCTCGCCGGATGCTCGTCGACCGGCGACGCCGCAGACACCTCGACCGGCACCGACGAGACCGCGGGGTCGAGCACCTCGTCCTCCTCGAGCGGGGGTGACGCCTCCGGCACCTACACCGACGGCACGTACACCGCCGACGGCTCGTACCAGACTCCGGAGACGGTGGAGGAGATCACCGTCACGCTCACCCTCGCCGACGGCGTCGTGACGGAGGTCGAGGTGACCGGCGACCCGAAGGCTCCGGAGACCGAGCGGTACCAGGGCGAGTTCATCGACGGGATCGCCGACGAGGTCGTAGGGAAGCCGATCGACGAGCTGAACGTCAGCCGGGTCGCTGGATCCTCGCTCACGAGCGGCGGCTTCAACGATGCCGTGGCCTCCATCAAGGAGCAGGCCGCCGCCTAGGCGCGAGGCGTCCTCATGGGGGAGTGGCGATTCGAGGCGATCGGCACCGGGTGGGAGATCGAGACCGGTGCCGCGCTCACGGATGACGTCCGCGCGGCCGTGACCGCCGAGATCGAGCGCTTCGATCGCCTCTGGTCCCGCTTCCGAGACGACTCCGACGTGGTGCGTCTCGGCCGGTCGGGCGGTCGCCTGTCCTCGCCGGACGCGGGGCCGATGCTTGACGCCTATCGCGAGCTCGATGCCGCGACGGTCGGTGCGGTGAACCCCCTGGTCGCCGACAGCCTGGAGGCCCTGGGCTATGACGCCGCGTACTCGCTGCGGGCCGGGGAGCCCCGCCCCGCTCCCGCGTCCTGGACGTCCCTGCTGACCTGGTCGGCGGACACGGTCGAGGCGCACGCGCCCGCCTTCCTCGACGTGGGCGCCCTCGGCAAGGGCCGTCTCGTCGACCGGGTGATGGCGGTGCTGGCCGACGTCCCCGGGGACGTGGTCGTGGATGCCGGTGGGGACATCCGGGTGCGCGGCGCCGGCGTGCGGGTCGCTCTCGAGCACCCGTTCGATGCGCGGAAGGCGATCGGCGTCGTCGAGGTCACCGACGGCGCGCTGTGCGCATCGGCCGTCAATCGACGGGCCTGGGGTGAGGGCCTCCACCACGTGCTCGATGCGCGGACAGGACAGCCCGTCCGCACCTGGGCCGCGACGTGGGCACTCGCCCCGGAGACGATGAGGGCGGATGCCGTGGCCACCGCGCTTTTCTTCGACGGCGGCCCGGAGCTGGCCGCCCGCTGGGGCGTCGAATGGGTGCGCATGACCACCGACGGCCGTGTGCAGCGCTCGCCCGGCTGCCACGCCGAGCTCTTCACCGCAGCTCCTGCGCGAGCCGCCGGAACCGTGGGAGACAGGACACCATGACCACCGCCTTCGCCGCCGCCCGCCAGCGCGTCCTCGCCGTGCTCGGCTCACTGTCGATGTACCGTCTCGTGCTGTTCGCGCTGACGGCCCTCGCGCTCATCGCCCTCGTGCTGTCCCTGCTCGGGGCGATCGTCTCTCCGACGCCGATGGAGCTGGTGGCGTCCTTCCTCGTGCTCGCGGTCGTGATCTCGGCCGTGGACGCGGTCGCGCAGCGCCTGCTCCGCCTGCCCTGGCGCGTGGAGTCCTCACTCGTCACGGCGCTCATCCTCCTGTTCGTGCTGCGTCCCGGCATCGAGCCGTCGGCGCTGCTCGGCCTCGCCATCGCGGGCGCGGTGGCCAGCGTGTCCAAGTACCTCATCGCCTGGCGGGGGCGGCACATCTTCAACCCGGCGGCGTTCGGTGCCGCGGTCGTGTCGATCCTGGGGGCGTTCGGGGTGTTCGACTGGCTCGGCACCTCGTCCTCCTGGTGGGTCGGCACGCCGGTGCTCGTGATCCCCGTCGTCCTCCTCGGGCTCGCCGTGCTCTGGCGTACGGAGAAGGTCGGGGTCGTCCTGCTCTTCCTCGTCGTCGCCGTCGCCACCTCGATCGTGCGGCAGGCGGTGCAGGCCGTGCAGTTCGACGTGGCCTTCGACGTCGTGACGGCGCTGTCGTTCGCGGTGCTCCAGTCGCCGTTCCTCTTCCTCGGCGCGTTCATGCTGTCGGAGCCCTTGACGCTCCCGCCGCGTCGTCGGCAGCAGCTCGTCGTCGCCGTCGTGGTGGGCGTGCTCGCGGGGTGGCCGATCTCGGTGGCCGGTCTGTTCACGCTCGGGCAGGAGCGCGCTCTGCTCATCGGGAACCTCGTGGCCTTCGCGTTCGCGCTCCGCGGGTCCGTGCGTCTCGTCCTCGAGAGTCGCACCTCCGTGACGCCGACCGCCCAGGAGCTCACCTTCCGGGCGAAGGGCCGCGTGCGGTTCCTCCCCGGGCAGTATCTCGAGCTCGACGTGCCGCACCGACGGCCGGACGCGCGGGGGACGCGCCGCGAGTTCAGCATCGTGTCCGCTCCGGCCGACCTTCCGACCCTTCGCATCGCGTACAAGAACGGCGACCAGCAGCACCCGTCGAGCTACAAGCGGGCTCTCGCGGCGGCCGAGCCCGGTGCGACGTTCGCCGTGACCGGAACCTGGGGCGACTTCATCCTCCCGCGCGGCGAGCAGCCGGTGCTCATGGTCGCGGCCGGCATCGGCGTGACCCCGTTCGTGTCGCAGCTCCGGCAGCTCCAGGCGACGGGGGAGCGGCGCGACATCGTCCTCGTCTACGTGGCGTCCTCGGCGGAAGAGCTCGCCTTCCGTGACGAGCTCGCCGCGACGGGTGTGCGCGCGGTCGTGTTCACCCGCGACCAGCCGGCCGGCCTCCCCGCGCACTGGACCTGGGCGCAGGGGGCCCGCCTGGACGCGGAGACCCTGGAGCACGCGGTGGGGGACCTCTCGGCGCGGCACGCCTTCATCTCCGGGCCGCCGCGGCTCATCGCCGACCTCGCGCCCGCGCTGCAGAAGGCCCGTTCCCTCACCACGGACGCCTTCGCCGGCTACTGACCCGGATCGTCCTCCGTCCCCCCGGCCCGGGGACGCTGCGACACCTGCACGACCCCGCGACACCCGCACGACCGAATCCCCGGTCTCGTCGTGCATCCGCCCCCGGATCGTGCCGACGGGATGGGTGCACGACCGGGGGACACCTGACCGGCCGGGACACCTGCACGACTGGGGGACGGGTGCACGAAGGTGTGAACGGATCAGTCGTGCGGGCGGGTTCCGGTCGTGCAGCTGAACGGGGTAGAAGGAACCCCCGGGTCAGACGTCGGGGGTCTCGCCGGGAGGAGTCATCGGGATCCGGACCGTGAAGGTCGTGTCGCCGGGCTCGCTGTCGACCGAGATGCGGCCGTGGTGGCCCTCCACGATGGCCTTGACGATCGCGAGACCGAGCCCGGTCCCTCCGGTCTGCCGGGCGCGGGAGCTGTCCCCGCGGGCGAAACGGGCGAAGAGCTCGTCGCGGAGGGCGGGATCGATCCCCGGGCCGTCGTCGTGCACGCGGAGCACGGCCTCGTCGCCCTCCCGGGCCACGCTCAGCGTCACCGTGGTCCCCGCGGGGGTGTGGGTCCTGGCATTGGCCAGCAGGTTCGCGACGACCTGATGCAGCCGCCCGGCATCCCCGAGGACGGTGACCGGCTCGTCCGGCACCTCGATGTTCCAGTGATGGTCGGCCGCGGTCGGCCGCGCGTCGGAGAGGCCCTCGAGGGCGAGCTGGGCGAGGTCGACCGTGCCGTACACGAGCTCGCGGCCCTCGTCGAGGCGGGCCAGGAGCAGGAGGTCCTCCACGAGCCGCGTCATCCGCAGCGACTGCGCCTGGATGCGCTCCAGGGAGGAGGTCGTGCCCTCGATGACCGCGTCTTCCTTCGTCGCCTCCGGTGCCTGACGCAGTGCCCGCAAGGAGAGCTCCGAGTAGCCGCGGATCGAGGCCAGGGGCGTACGCAGCTCATGGCTCGCGTCGGCGACGAACCGGCGCATCTGCTCCTCGTTCTTCTGCCGCGCCGAGAGGGACGTGTCCACGTGGTCGAGGAGCTTGTTGAGCGCGGCGCCGACGAGCCCGGTCTCCGTCCGCGGATCGGCCTCGCTCGCCGGCACGCGTTCGGTGATGCTGACCTCGCCGCGGTCGAGCTGCTGATTGGCGACCCTCGTCGCGGTCGCCGCAACCGCCCGCAGTGGCCGCAGCCCGACACGGATCGTGACCGCCGTCGTCAGGGCGAGGAGGATCAGGCCGCCCGCCGTCGCGAGCAGGATCACGGTGAGGAGCTGCGTGAGCTGATGCTGGATGTCGTCGCGCGGGAGCCCGGTGACGACGACGACGCCGTTGCTCGCGGTGGTCGCGACGACCCGATACGAGCCGAGACCGTCGAAGGAGACCGTCGCAGGGGTCCCGAGTGCGACCGTTCCGTAGAGCTGCTGCAGCTGACCGGGGGTGAGCGGCTGCGGCGTGCTGTTCAGCGCCCCGCGGCTGTCCTCGAAGGCGACGCCGCTCGGTCCCGCGATGGGGCTGCCGAGCGACAGCAGAAGTCCGGGCATGGGGTCCAGGCGATACAGGATGTTGTCGACGGTGGCCTCGGACGGTGCGATGCCCTCCACGATCCGATCCCGGATCGTCGCGGCGTAGCTCTTCACCTTGTTGTCGAGCTGGTCCTCGAGCGTGCTGCCGAGGGTGGCGCTGGTGATGACGGCGACGATGACGAGGATCAGCGACACGAACCCGATCACCGCGGTCATCAGCCGCGTCTGCAGGCTCATGGGCCGTCGCGTCACCGTCGCTCCGCTCACTGCGGGGCCTTGATCATGTAGCCGACGCCGCGCACGGTGTGCAGGAGGGGCGTGCGCCCGGCGTCGATCTTCTTCCGGAGGTAGGAGATGTAGAGCTCCACGACCGACGACTTGCCGCCGAAGTCGTAGCTCCAGACGCGGTCCAGGATCTGCGCCTTGGACAGCACCCGGCGCTCGTTGCGCATGAGGTAGCGCAGCAGTTCGAACTCGGTCGCGGTCAGCTCGATCTCCACGCCGTCCCGGACGACCTCGTGGCTGTCCTCGTTGAGCGTGAGATCGGCGACCCGGAGGATCGACTGCCCGTCGTCGGCGCTGGCGTGTCCGGTGCGCCGGATGATCGCGCGGAGCCGGGCGATCACCTCCTCCAGGCTGAAGGGCTTGGTCACGTAGTCGTCGCCCCCGGCGGTGAGCCCGGCGACGCGGTCGCCCACGGCATCCTTGGCCGTGAGGAAGAGGACGGGGACGAGATTGCCCGCTTCGCGGAGACGCTTGAGCACGGCCATCCCGTCGAGGTCGGGCATCATGATGTCGAGCACGAGGGCGTCCGGCTCGAACTCCTTCGCGACCTGGATCGCCTCGAGACCGGAGGAGGCGGTGCGCACCTCCCAGCCCTCCATGCGCAGGGCCATCGCGAGCAGATCGGTGAGCATCTGCTCGTCGTCCACGGCGAGGATGCGCAAAGGGGAGCCGTCGGGGCGGCGCAGTTCGGGCAGGTCGCTGGTCATGCCTCTATTCTGCGGAACTTCCTATGTGATTTCTATGGAGCGGGCTATGGGTTCTCTGGGAGATGTCCGCCTCATAGAACCCTCATCATCCGTCCCTCGAATCCGCATAACGGCCGTCCCTAGCGTCGGTTCCGCGCCGCGATCGTCGCGGCGGGAGGAGAGACATGTACGGACGATATCTGCGGCGCGAACTCGCGGGCCGCAAGAAGCAGACGGCGATCGTGGCCATCGGTCTCGCGATCGCGATCGGACTCGTGATCGTGGTGAACGCCCTGACGACCGGTGTGCGCGACGCCCAGGCGCAGTCGCTCGCGGCGGTGTACGGGGTCGGGACGGATCTCACCGTCACGGGTGCCGCCGCGGAACCGGGCGACGGGACGGGGCCGCGGTTCGAGTTCGACGAGGACGCGGGGGAGAGCGACGGCGAGACCACGACCCTGGAGCAGTCGACCCTGCGCACGGACTTCGGCCGGACGACGCTCGATGCGGCGGTGCTGGACACGGTGGCCGGTACCGACGGCGTCGCCGCCGCGACCGGTGCGCTGAGCCTGACGAACTCGACCTTCTCCGGTGAGCTGCCGAGCGGCGGCTTCGGCGGGCAGGACGGTGCGGAGGGCGGCGAGGCGCCCGCGGAGGGCCAGGCTCCTCCGCAGGGTGGCGGCGGGGGTGGAGGCGGTGCTTTCGGCATCGACTCGTTCACCGTCCTGGGCATCGACCCGTCCGCGTCGGAGGTCGGCCCGCTGGCCTCCGCCGCGATCGGCGAGGGGCGTGGGCTGGACACCGATGACAGCGGAGCGCTCGTCGCGCTGGTGGACAGCACGTACGCCGCGAGCGAGGACATCGCCGTCGGCGACACCCTGGACGTCGCGGGCTCCGACGTCGAGGTCGTCGGCCTCCTCACGTCGGCGTCGGATGCCGCAGACACCGCGGCGGATGTCTACCTCCCGCTCGACACCGCGCAGGAGCTGGCCGGGGTGGAGGACGTGATCTCCACGGTGTACGTGCAGGCGGATTCGGCGGCGTCCATCGACGAGGTGCAGACGGCCCTGGCGGAGGAGCTTCCCGACGCCACCGTCTCCTCGCAGTCCGAGCTCGCCGCGACCGTGTCCGGCTCGCTCTCGAACGCGACGGCGCTCGTCACGAACCTCGGCACCTGGCTGTCGATCATCGTCCTCGCCGTCGCCGTGCTGCTCTCGGTGCTCCTCACCCTCTCCGGCGTCGGCCGCCGCACCCGCGAGTTCGGCACCCTGAAGGCGATGGGGTGGTCGAACGGCCGCGTCGTGCGCCAGGTCGCCGGGGAGTCGATGGTGCAGGGACTCCTCGGAGGAGCGGCAGGTCTCGTGCTCGGCCTCGCCGGGATCCTGATCATCACCGTCGCGCAGCCGACCGTGGCCGCCGGCTCCGCGGCCGTCGGCGGAGGCCCGGAGGGAGGAGGCGGCTTCGGCGGCCCCGGCGGCATGGCCCCGGGCGCGGAGACCGCCACCGACATCGTGCTGCAGGCACCGCTGACCCCCTGGGTGCTCGTCGCCGCCGTGGGCCTCGCCGTGCTGGGCGGGCTCGTCGCCGGCGCCTTCGGAGGCTGGCGGGCGGCGCGGCTGAGCCCCGCCGAGGCCCTGCGGTCCGTCGCATGAGCGGCGTCGCGAACCACACAGGAGAGAAGGAGACCGAGATGACCACGATGACGGATTCCGAGGCCCGCGTTCCGGCCTCGTCGGCGGCGACCCCGCTGTACCGGGCGACGGGCGTCACCCGCACCTATACGCGGAGGGGACGGAGGGTGACGGCACTCACCGGCGTCGACCTGGAGATCATGCCCGGCGCCTTCGTCACGATCCAGGGGCCGACCGGAGGGGGCAAGTCGACGCTGCTGCAACTACTGGGGGCGCTCGACAGACCGACCTCCGGGACGCTGCAGCTGGACGGCCGTGAACTGTCGTCGGCCTCGCCGTCGGAGCTGGGACGGATCCGCGCGCAGGAGATCGGATTCGTCTTCCAGGGGTTCAACCTGATCCCCACGCTGACGGCGGCGGAGAACGTCGACATGGCCCTGGAGCCGCTCGGCATCGACCCGGCGGAACGACGCACCCGGGTCGCCGCCGCTCTCGCCCACGTCGGCCTGGCGGACCGCGGAGACCATCGTCCGGCGGAGCTGTCCGGTGGGCAGCAGCAGCGTGTCGCGATCGCGCGGGCGATCGTCAAGCGCCCCCGGGTGCTGCTCGCGGACGAGCCGACGGGCAACCTCGACGAGAGGATGCGCGACGAGATCCTCGACCTGCTGGAACGCCTCTGCGCGGAGGGCATCACGATGGTCGTCGTCACGCACGACTCCGCGGTGGCGCGGCGGGCGACGAAACGGCTGCGTCTGACGCAGGGGACGGTGAGGGACATCACCCGATAGCGGGCGGCGCGGGGGAGGGGCGGACGGTGGGCCGCCCCTCTTCCCCGATGTCCGACCCCGGGTCTACCGTGTGCTCATGGTCGACCACGTCGAATCCGCACAGCCCACCGTCCACCGTCCCTCCACCGTCTCCGAGGTCGCCGCGCTCGTCCGCGCCGCCGCGCAGGAGGCTGTCCCCCTGACCGTCGTCTCCGGCGGACACGGGCCCTGGTCCCACGCCTCCGCTCCCGGTCTGCGGCTCGAACTCGGGGAGCTCTCCTCGATCGAGGTCGACGGCACCGCTGTGCGCATCGGTGGCGGTGCGGTCTGGGGCGATGTCGCGACAGCCCTCGCCGGCCACGGCCTCGCCCTGAGCTCCGGCGACACGGCCAGCGTCGGTGTCGGCGGCCTCACGCTCGGCGGCGGCATCGGCTGGATGGTGCGCGCCTGGGGCCTCGCCGTCGATCAGCTCGTCGGCGCCCAGGTCGTCACCGCGAGCGGAGACGTGGTGGAGGTGTCTGCCACGCAGCATCCCGACCTGTTCTGGGCGCTGCGCGGCGGTGGCGGCAACTTCGGCATCGTCACCCGTTTCGACTTCGACGCGCATCGCCTGCCGGGGATCGCGCTGGCCGAGTCCGTCGTCGACGGCGACGCGACCGCCGTGCTCCGGGCCGCGCGCGAACTCCTCCGCGACGCCCCGCGCGAGCTCACCGTCACGTACATGGGCGTGCCGCCCATGGACCCGAGTGCTCCGGCCGATGCCCGGCTGACCTCCGTATGGGCGGCGCCCGACCCGGAAGCGCTGCGCGTGGAACTGGCGCCGATCACCGCGCTCGACGGTGTCACGACGGAGATCACCGAGCCCGCCTACCGGGACATCCTGATGGAGATGCCGCAGCCCGAGGGCGGCGAGGCCCCCGCCCCTCCCGGGTTCCTCGGCGGGAACGGTCTCGTCGCCGATCTCGACGACGAGACGATCGATCGGCTGGTGGCCTATCGGCGGGAGTACCCCGCCTCGGTCGTCTTCCTCCGGTCCCTCGGCGGGGCGTTCGGCGACGTGCAGCAGGAGGAGACGGCCTTCCCGGCGCGCAGCGCCACGTGGTTCGTCATGGCCGGTGCCTTCGACGTCCCCGGGATGCTCGACGAGCAGCAGCGTGAGAAGGCCGCCGCCGACGCGCAGCGGATCGTCGGGCGCCGCCTCGCCGAGTACAGCAACTTCGTCGACCGCGAGCGGCCGGACGCGGTGTCCGGGATGTACGACGGCGACGGCTACGCGCGTCTGCGGGCGGTGAAGGCGCAGTGGGACCCGCAGAACGTGTTCCGCCGCAACCACAACATCCTCGTCTGACGCACGAAGGGCCGGGCACCCTGCGGTGCCCGGCCCTTCGAAGACCCGAGGTCAGTGCGTGTCTTCGGCCTCGATCTCGGAGCGGTCGCCCGACCACAGCGTGTGGAAGGTGCCCTCCTTGTCGATGCGCTTGTAGGTGTGCGCACCGAAGAAGTCGCGCTGGCCCTGCACGAGAGCGGCCGGGAGGCGGTCGGCGCGGATGCCGTCGTAGTACGACAGCGACGACGAGAACGCCGGAGCCGGGATGCCGGACTGCGCCGCCGTGACCACCACGCGGCGCCATGCCGCCTGGCCGCGGGTGAGCGCCTCGGCGAAGTACGGAGCCGTCATCAGCACCGGCAGGTCGGGGGTCTCGGCGTAGGCGTCCGCGATCCGGTTCAGGAACTGTGCACGGATGATGCAGCCGCCGCGCCAGATCTTGGAGATCGCACCGAGATCGATGTTCCAGCCGTACTCGGCGGCACCGGCGCGGATCTCGTCGAAGCCCTGCGAGTAGGCGACGATCTTGGAGGCGTAAAGCGCCAGGCGGACGTCCTCGACGAAGGCGTCGACCTCGTCGGCCGGGACCGTGAACTCCTCGTCCGGGCCAGGAAGCGCCGCGGCGACCGCGCGCTGCTCGGGGTGCGAGGAGAGGGAGCGGGCGAAGGTCGCCTCGGCGATACCCGAGACCGGCACGCCCAGGGAGAGCGCGGTCTGCACGGTCCAGGCGCCGGTGCCCTTCGCGCCGGCCTGGTCCAGGATGACGTCGACCAGCGGCTTGCCGGTGGACGCGTCGACCTGCCGCAGCACCTCGGCGGTGATCTCGATGAGGTACGACTCCAGCTCGCCGCGGTTCCACTCGGCGAAGATCTCGGCGATCTCCGCGGGCGTCTTGCCGGTGCCGCGCCGGATGAGGTCGTACGCCTCGGCGATGAGCTGCATGTCGGCGTACTCGATGCCGTTGTGCACCATCTTGACGAAGTGGCCGGCGCCGTCGTGGCCGACGTGCGTCACGCAGGGCTCGCCCTCGGCGACCGCGGCGATGGACTTCAGGATGGGCCCGAGCGTGACCCAGGACTCGTCGGAGCCGCCCGGCATGATCGAGGGGCCGGTGAGGGCCCCCTCCTCGCCGCCGGAGATGCCGGCGCCGACGAAGTTGATGCCGGTCTCGCGGACGGCCTTCTCGCGGCGGATGGTGTCCGGGAAGTAGGCGTTGCCGCCGTCGACGATGATGTCGCCCGGCTCGAAGACCTCGACGAGAGAGTCGATCACGGCGTCGGTCGAGCTCCGGCCTTGACCATGATGATGGCGGTACGCGGCTTCTGCAGCGAATCGGCGAACTCCTGGTAGGTCTTCGCCGGGATGAAGCCCGCCTCGGGATGCTCGTCGAGGAGGGTCTGCGTCTTCTCGTAGCTGCGGTTGAAGATCGCCACGGTGTTGCCCTCGCGGCTCGCGAGGTTGCGGGCGAGGTTCGACCCCATGACGGCGAGTCCGACGACTCCGATGTTCGCTGATGCTTCGGGCACGGAAGGCTCCTCGATCGTGAAGAAGGGTTGAGTTCAGCGTATCGCTGTAGGGCGGATCGAGGCGCACCCGTGACGCGACCCGGTCATCGTCCGCGGTGCCGGGCGGCCGGGACGCTCGGGACCTCTACGCTGAGGAGAGCACAGGAGCTGGAGGGAGTCGGTCGTGACGGAGTCCGAGAAGAAGGTCCGCGCCGTCGTCGCGGTGCCGTTGGCGGAGGAGCTGTGCGGGCTTATCGAAGAGCTCGAGCCGCGGCTCGAGGTCGTCCACGATGCGGCGCTCGTGCCTCCTATGCGCGGCCCTGCCGACTGGTCGGGAGACCCGGAATTCAGCCGGACCCCGGAACAGCAGCGCGCGTTCGACGATCTCGTCGACTCCGCGGACGTGCTCTTCGGCATCCCCGATGTCGACCCGCAGGCGCTGGCGCGGACGGTATCCGCCAATCCGGGACTGCGCTGGGTCATGACCACGGCGGCCGGGGGCGGCAGCACCGTCAAGGCGGCGGGACTCGACCGCGCCGACCTCGACCGCATCGTCTTCACCACCAGCGCGGGCGTCCACGGCGGAACGCTGGCCGAGTTCGCGCTCTTCGCGGTGCTCGCCGGGGCGAAGGACCTCCCGCGGCTGCTCGACGACCAGCGGAAGCGCACCTGGCCCGACCGCTGGGAGATGCGTCAGGTCGACGAGATGACCGTGCTCGTCGTCGGACTCGGCGGCATCGGCGCGGAGTGCGCCCGCCGTTTCCACGCGCTCGGCGCCCGGGTGTGGGGAACCAGCCGCTCCGGCCGCGCGGTCGAGGGTGTCGACCGTCTCATCGCGCCCGACGAGCTCGTGGACGCGGTGGGCGAGGTCGACGCGATCGTCGTCACGCTGCCGGGCACGGAGCAGACCAGGCATCTCATCGGGGAGGAGGTCCTCCGGGCCGTGAAGCCCGGGGTCATCCTCACCAACGTCGGACGCGGCAGCGTCGTCGACGAGACGGCGCTTCTCGCCGCGCTCGACGATGGCCGCGTCGGCTTCGCCGGGCTGGACGTCTTCGAGCAGGAGCCGCTGCCCGCCGACTCGCCGCTCTGGACGCACCCCCGCGTCCTCGTCAGCCCGCACACGGCGGCTCTGAGCTCGAAGGAGGAGGAGCGCATCGCACGGAGGTTCGCCGAGAACGCCACCCGGCTGCTCGACGGCCGGGAGCTGCGTGCCGTGGTCGACACGGTCGAGTTCTACTGAGCCGGGAGGCGACGGGCATGAGCGTGCGCATCGTCGTGATGGGGCCCAGCGGCTCCGGGAAGTCGACGGTGGGCGCGGCGCTGGCCGAGGACCTCGGGGCGCGCTTCGTGGACGGGGACGACCTGCATCCGCTCACCAACGTCGAGAAGATGGCGGCGGGCATCCCTCTCGACGACGACGACCGGATGCCGTGGCTCCGCGTGGTCGGACGGACGCTCGCCGCCGAGACGCGCATCGTCGTCGCCTGTTCGGCCCTGCGCCGGCACTACCGGGACGCCATCAGGGCGGAGGCGCCGAACGCCGTCTTCGTCGAGCTCGGGGTGGCTCGGGAGACGCTCGCACGACGGCTGGGCGACCGGCCCGATCACTTCATGCCGGCCGCGCTGCTCGGTTCCCAGCTCGACGCGTGGGAACCGCTGCGGGACGACGAGGTCGGGCTCCGCGTCGATGCCGCGCTTCCGCTGAGGCGCGAGGTGGCGGCGATCCGGAAGGCGCTCATCGCGATCACGAGAGCGCCGGGGGACGCTCAGTCCTTGCGGTAGCCCGAGCGGCCGAGGGAGAACAGGGCGGCGCCGGTCGCGACGGCGGCGCACAGCGACATGGCGCCGATCACCCAGAGGAGGACGTGAGAGAGGAACGCGGCGTCGAGCATGGAGGTACTCCGAATTTCTGCAGAGGGGACCGGTGTCCTCAGCCTATCGGGTCATCCGGTACCATGGAGTCGTACCTCGGCGAGGGACGCTTCTGCGCGTGCGCGGACGTCCGTGATCGACGCGGCGAAGCAAGCCCGGTGGCTTTCCTCACGCGTCCGCGTTCGAGTCCACAATTCCAAGACCACCGCGCGGCGCCTTCGCTGCGTGCCCGAAGGAGAACCTCATGTCTGAAGACACCACGGTCCACGCCGAGCTGCGCAGCAGCTTCGGCAAGGGCTTCGCCCGTCGTCTGCGCGCCGCCGGCAAGATCCCCGCGGTCATCTACGGCCACGGCACCGAGCCCGTGCACGTCGCGCTGCCGGGTCACCAGGTCTCCCTGATCATCCGCCGCGCCAACGCGCTGCTCGACCTCGACATCGAGGGCACCTCGCAGCTCGCCCTCGTCAAGGACGTGCAGAAGGACCCGGTGCACCAGATCATCGAGCACATCGACCTCCTGGTCGTGAAGAAGGGTGAGAAGGTCGCCATCGACGTCCCCGTCGTCGTGACCGGCGAGCCGGCCCCCGGCACCATCGTCAACCTCGACGCCACGACCATCCAGGTCGAGGCCGAGGCCACGCACATCCCCGAGAACATCGAGGTCTCGGTCGAGGGTCTCGAGGAGGGCGCGCACATCACCGCCGCCGACGTCACCCTCCCGAAGGGCTCGACGCTCCTCACCGACGCCGAGGTCCTCGTGGTCGCCATCTCCGTCCCGGCCGCTCCGGTCGAGGACGAGGAGACCGAGGGCGAGTCCGCCGAGGGTGCCGCCGAGGCGTCCGAGGAGGCCGCCGCGGAGTGATCTCCGCCTGCTTCATCACGGAGGGGACGCGATCGGATCGCGTCCCCTCCGTCGTATCCTGACCGGGGCGACGGCTCCGGCGAGAGAGGACGAGGAATGGCAGCGACCTGGCTCGTGGTCGGTCTCGGCAACCCCGGACCCCGCTACGAAGCGACCCGCCACAACATCGGCCAGATGGTCGTCGACGAGCTCGCAGCCCGCCGCGGCGAGAGCTTCCGGGAGCACAAGGGGGGCGCGCGGGTCGTGGAGACCTGGCTCCGCCCCGGCGCCGACAAGCTCGTGCTCGCGAAGCCGAACACGTTCATGAACGTCTCGGGCACGCCCGTCGCGGCGCTCGCCCGGTTCTACTCCGTCCCCCTCGATCACGTGGTCGTCGTGCACGACGAGCTGGACATCCCGTTCGACACGGTCAAGCTCAAGACCGGGGGAGGCCACGGCGGGCACAACGGCGTCCGCGACATCGCGCGAGCGCTCACGAGCCCGGACTTCCCCCGGGTGCGCGTGGGCATCGGTCGCCCGGTGGGGCGTCAGGACCCGGCCGACTGGGTGCTCTCCCCGTTCGGCAAGGACGAGCGCGCGAACCTGCCCCTGCTCGTGGGCGACGCGGCCGACGCCGTCGAGCTCCTCGTCGACGAAGGACTTCTTGCCGCACAGCAGAAGCACCACGCCCCCCGCTGAGGTTCCGGCGCGCGCCGCGCGTCAGGTGGTGAAGGTGGCGTACCCCGCCGCCCCGCCGACGGCGAAAGCGGTGAAGACGGCGACGAAGAAGATGATCGCGCCGAGGACGGCGACGATGAGCGCGGCGATGCCCGCTCCGCGCCCCCGCTTCCGGCGGATCGCGATGATGCCGAGCACGATCGCGGCGATGCCGAACACCGTGCCGGCCCAGAAGGACAGCTCCGTCCACAGCACCTGGTCCCGCGCGGGGACAGGAACCCGAGATCGCTCGTGGAGCCGCTGACGCCCTGCGGGATGCGGCGGCCGACCTCGAAGGCGCTGACGCCGCCGATGATCGGCATGACGACGGCCGCGAGGATCGAGAGGCCGAGAGCGATCAGGCCGAGGAACCCCGAGGGCTTCGGCGCGGCATCCGGTGCGGTGTACGAGCCGGACGGTGCCGCGTAGCCGCCCACAGGCACCTGATACGCGCCGGGAGGCGCGGCAGTGGGTGCCGGCGGATACGCGGGCGGGTACGGTGCCGGAGCGGCCGGCGGTGTCGACGGATACGCGGGCGGCGGGACCGCACCGGATACCGGCTCCTGCGGGACCGAGGTCGCCGAGGGCAGGGGCGGCACGGCGCCGGGCGGAGGGGGTAGCTGCGGGTCGGTCACGATGTCATCCTAGGCTCGGCCGCGGCTCACACCCGGCGCAGCAGTCCGACGCGGTCGTACACGTCGGACAGCGTGCGATCGGCCACGGCGTCGGCGCGGGCGGCGTTCTCGGCGAGGATCCGGTCCAGCTCCGCCGGGTCGTCGAGGAGCTCGAGGGCACGGCTGCGCACCGGAGCGAACTCCTCCACGACGACCTCGGCGAGGCCCTTCTTGAAGTCGCCGTATCCGCGGCCCGCGTACTCGTCCTCGATCGCGGGGATCTGGCGTCCGGTCAACGCGGCGTAGATGGTGAGCAGGTTCGAGACGCCCGGCTTGGCCTCGCGATCGAACCGCACGGAGCCCTCGTTGTCGGTCACCGCGCGCATGATCTTCTTCGCCGACTTCGCCGGGTCGTCGAGCATCCACAGCACACCGGCGTCGCTCTCGGCCGACTTCGACATCTTGGCCGTCGGGTTCTGCAGGTCGTAGATGCGCGCCGTCTCCTTCTGGATGACCGGGACCGGCACCGTGAAGGTCTCGCCGAACCGCGAGTTGAAGCGCTCCGCAAGGTCGCGGGTGAGCTCGACGTGCTGCTTCTGGTCGTCTCCGACCGGCACGACATCGGTCTGGTACAGCAGGATGTCGGCGGCCATGAGCACCGGGTAGGTGAAGAGGCCGACGCTGGTCGCATCAGCGCCGTAGCGGGCCGACTTGTCCTTGAACTGGGTCATCCGTCCGGCCTCGCCGAAGCCGGTGATCGTGCTGAGGATCCAGGCGAGCTCGGCGTGCGCACGGACGTGTGACTGCACGTACAGCGTCGACTGCGACGGCTCGATGCCCGCGGCGATGTACTGCGCGGCGGTCCGGCGGGTCTTCTCGCGCAGCTCGGCCGGGTTCTGGGCGACCGTGAGGGCGTGCAGGTCGACGACGGAGAAGAACGCGTCATACGAGGTCTGGAGCTCCCGCCACTGCAGGAGCGCGCCGATGTAGTTGCCGATCTGGAGGGAGTCGGCGGAGGGCTGCATTCCGGAGTAGAGGCGAGGCTTGTTCACCCGTCAATCCTATGCGCCCGCGCCGCGGTGCCCGGCGCCGTCGCATCCCCTACGCTGACGTCATGACGGACGGCATGCCCCTGAGACGCGGACAGGTGTTCCTCGACGCCCTGGGCACGGAGGCGGAGCGCCTCCACCCGGAGATCCTCGCGCAGTACCGTGCGCCCGTCTCGGCGGGGCACGCGGAGGGCGTGTTCGCGGTCGCGGGGAGCCGGTTCGGCCGCTGGGCGGCCCTCGCGCGTCCGATCGTGGGACCGGGGCTGCTGGTGCCGACGTCGGGGCGGGACGTGCCGTTCGTGCTGCGCACGACGACCGGGCGCGCGGCGACGGGCCGCGCGACGCTCGACTCCACCCGCGAGTTCCTCTTCCCCGGTCGGACGGCACGGATCGTGGACCGGCTGACGGTGAGCGTGCGGCCGGGGCTGGTGCGGAATCTCCTCGGCGCCCGTGGCCGCGTGGAGCTCATCGAGGAGTGCAGTGTGACGGCGGAGGGCTTCCTGCGGATGCGTACCGTCCGGGTCGCCTTGCGGCTGTTCGGGCGGCGGTTCGCTCTGCCCGGACCGCTCGGCGTGCGCGTGGACCTCGTCGACGGCTGGGACGCCGAGCACCGCCGGCGCACGATCGACATGCGCGCCGTGAACCCCATGCTCGGCACCGTGCTGGAGTACCGCGGATGGTACCGGGAGTCGGATCCGTCGCCCTCCGAGCGGCCGGAACCGGGTTAGTAGGTGTAGTCGACGACGACCGGCGCGTGGTCGCTCCAGCGCTGGTCGTACGCGGCCGCACGGGCCACGTGGTACGCCTGCACGCGCTCGGCGAGAGCGGGCGTGGCCAAGTGGTAGTCGATGCGCCATCCCGAGTCGTTGTCGAAGGCCTTCCCGCGCATGGACCACCAGGTGTACGGCCCGTCCACCTCGCCGTGGAAGCGACGTCCGACGTCGACCCAGCCCAGGCCCGTGCCGACCGAGCCGTCGACGCCGGTGACCGATGTCCCGGCCTCACCGAGGAAGCGATCGAAGTAGGCGCGCTCGCGCGGCAGGAAGCCGGCCTTGGTGCGGTTGCCGCGCCAGTTCTTGATGTCGAGCTCGCGGTGCCCCACGTTGAGGTCGCCGGTGACGAGGGCGAGGGCGCCGTCGGTGTTCAGGCTCGCCAGTCGAGCCTCGAACGCGTCGAGGAACTTCCACTTCTCGTCCTGCTTGGGGGTGTCGGCCTCGCCGGAGTGCACGTAGGCGCTGACGACGGTGAGCGGACGGTCGCCGATCAGGAAGTCTGCCTCGATCCAGCGCCCCTTGGAGTCGAAGTCCTCCGGGCCGAAGTCAGCCCGGGAGGCGAGCGCGGGGAGGCGGCTGGCGATCGCGACGCCCGCGCGCCCCTTGGCCGTGGCCTCGTCGTGCACGAAGGTCCAGCCGGGAAGGGCGGCCTCGATGTGCTCGTCCTGCCCGCGCACCTCTTGAAGGGTGAGGATGTCGATGTCTGCGGCGTCCAGCCACGTGCTCATCCCGTTGCGGGCGGCCGCCCGGATCCCGTTGACATTGACCGAGGCGATACGCAGGTGAGGCATTCCTCCAGCCTAACGAGCACCGCCGACATCGCGGTTCTGACGGTGATCGAGCTCGGAGAGCAGGCGCTGCGCGAGAGGGGAGGTCGGGGGTGCGGGCGGGGGAGCGGAGGCCTCCAGCCGTGCGACCTCGTCCTCCGCCGCGCGGACGGCGTGCCCGGCCGCCCAGCTCTGGTACCACGGGGCCTCGTCGCGCGCGGCGCGGGCGTCGCGCAGTCGGATCCGTGCCGCGGAGAGCAGCGTGGCGTGCTCCGCCACCCGCCGCTCGGCCTCCGTCGGCAGCAGGAGCGGGAGGTCGCGGTCCTGGGCGGCGACGGCGATCCACGAGGCGGCGACGAGCATGACCACCCCGTTCACCCGGAACCACAGCAGCAGTCCGACGAAGATCGCGAAGGTCGCCAGCAGCGGGTTCGACGGCGTGTAGCTCAGCAGGAACCCGACCCCGAACTGCAGCACCGTCATGGCCGCGCCGCCGAGGAGGGCTCCCGGCCAGATCGTGCCCCAGTGCAGCGAGGTGCCGGTGAGGAAGCGCACCATCGCCGCCAGCGCTCCCGTCAGCAGGACGAACGACACCAGGACGGTGCCGATCCGGATGCTGATGTTGACTCCGTCGGAGCCGGCATCCCAGCCCAGCAGCGACAGCACCCAGCTGAGGACCGCGGCGCTGGCGGAGCTGAGGGCAGAGCCGACGATGAGCGCGACGCCGAAGATCAGGGCGGCGAGCAGGTCGCGCGCCTTGAGGAGGAGGTAGCTGCGGCGGTCGGGCTCGAGGCCGAAGATGTCGCGCACGGCCCGCCGCGAGAAGGTCACCCACCCGATCGCGGTCCAGATCACCGTGCCGAGGGCGATGAGACCGGTGATGCCGAGGAATCCGCTGGTGTTCGAGGCGATCTCCTGCACCTGCGCGGGGGTGAAGACGCCGCCCTCGTCGAGGATGAGGTTCGGGATGTAGTTGTTGATGATGTCGATGAGGCCGTTCACCGCCTCCTCACTGCCGCCGAGCCAGAGGCCCGCGATGGCGAACGCGAGGTAGATCGCGGCGAAGATGGCGAACAGCGCCTGATAGCTCACCCCGGCGGCGAGCAGGAAGCCGTTGTGCTGCAGGAAGTGCCGCCACACCCGCACCGGGAAGAGGCCGAGGGTGCGTCGGGTCAGCGCGGTCGCGCGCTCGACCGCGGCATCGAGGCGACCGTCGGTCGCCGAACCGGGCTCGGACACGCCCCCACCCTACCCAAGCGCGGGCCCCGCCTTCGCGCGCCCGGCCTGCCTCAGCGAGAACAGGCGCAGACGCGAGAACAGGCGGCCCCGTCCGGGACCGCCTGTTCTCGCGTGGTTGCCTGTGCCGGCGCGTCAGGGACGCCCGCGGAGGACTGCCTGCTTGACCTCGGCGATGGCCTTGGTGACCTCGATGCCGCGGGGGCACGCCTCGGAGCAGTTGAAGGTCGTGCGGCAGCGCCAGACGCCCTCCTTGTCGTTGAGGATGTCGAGACGCACCGCGGCGTTTTCGTCGCGCGAGTCGAAGATGAAGCGGTGCGCGTTGACGATCGCGGCCGGACCGAAGTACTGGCCGTCGGTCCAGAACACCGGGCACGACGAGGTGCACGCGGCGCACAGGATGCACTTGGTGGTGTCGTCGAAGATCTCGCGATCGGCGATGGACTGCGTGCGCTCCTTGCCCTTCTCCGGCACGGAGTTCGCGACGAGGAACGGCTGCACCTCGCGGTACGACGCGAAGAACGGCTCCATGTCGACGACGAGGTCCTTCTCCAGCGGCAGGCCCTTGATGGCCTCGACGTAGATCGGCTTCGAGATGTCGAGGTCCTTGATCAGCGTCTTGCAGGCCAGGCGGTTGCGGCCGTTGATGCGCATGGCGTCGGAACCGCAGATGCCGTGGGCGCAGGAGCGGCGGAAGGTCAGCGAGCCGTCGACCTCCCACTTGATCTTGTGCAGGGCGTCGAGCACGCGGTCGGTGGAGTAGAGCTCCACGTCGTAGTCGACCCAGTGCGGCTCGGCGTCGACCTCGGGGTCGAACCGGCGGATGTTGAAGGTGACGATGAAGGACTGGATCCCGGTGTCTTCGGTCGTCTCGGCCGGCGCTTCGGCGATGGCGTTCGACATGATCAGTACTTCCTCTCCATCGGCGGGTAGTTCAACTCGCCCTTGTCGTTCTTGGTGAAGACGACCGGCTTCCAGTCGAGCTTGATGTGGTCGCTCGGGTCGGAGGAGTGCGGGTCGCCCGTGAGGTACGCCATGGTGTGCTTCATGTAGTTCTCGTCGTCGCGCTTCGGGAAGTCGTCGCGCATGTGGCCGCCGCGGCTCTCCTCGCGGTTCTGCGCGGCGTAGACGACGACCTCGGCGATGTCGAGCAGGAAGCCCAGTTCGACGGCCTCGAGCAGGTCGGTGTTGAACCGGTGGCCCTTGTCGTCGACGTGCACGTTCTTGTAGCGCTCACGGAGCTCCGCGATCACGCCGAGGACGTGCTGCAGCGACTCGTGCGTGCGGAACACCTGCGCGCCCTTGTCCATCTCGTCCTGCAGCGTCTTGCGGAGGACCGCGATCCGCTCGGTGCCCTGGTTGTTGCGCAGGCCCTCGAGCATGTCGGAGACGAACCCGGCGGGGTTCTCCGGCAGCGGGACGAACTCGGCCGTCTTGACGTACTCGACGGCGTTGCGGCCGGACCGCTTGCCGAACACGTTGATGTCGAGCAGCGAGTTCGTGCCGAGGCGGTTGGCGCCGTGCACCGAGACGCAGGCGCACTCGCCGGCGGCGTAGAGGCCGGGGACGACGGTGTCGTTGTCCGCGAGCACCTCGCCGTTGTTGTTCGTGGGGATGCCGCCCATGGCGTAGTGCGCGGTCGGCATGACGGGGACCGGCTCGACGACCGGGTCGACGCCCAGGTAGGTGCGGGCGAACTCGGTGATGTCGGGGAGCTTGGTCTCCAGCACCTCGGCGCCCAGGTGCGTGCAGTCCAGCAGCACGTAGTCCTTGTGGGGACCGGCGCCGCGGCCCTCCGCGACCTCCTGGACCATGCAGCGCGCGACGATGTCTCGGGGCGCCAGGTCCTTGATGGTGGGGGCGTACCGCTCCATGAAGCGCTCACCCGAGGCGTTGCGCAGGATCGCACCCTCGCCGCGGGCGCCCTCGGTGAGGAGGATTCCGAGGCCGGCGAGGCCGGTCGGGTGGAACTGGAAGAACTCGAGGTCCTCGAGGGGGAGGCCCTTGCGCCAGACGATGCCGACGCCGTCGCCCGTGAGGGTGTGCGCGTTGGAGGTCGTCTTGAAGATCTTGCCGAAACCGCCGGTCGCGAAGATCACGGCCTTGGACTGGAAGACGTGCAGCTCGCCCGTGGCGAGGTCGTAGGCCACCACGCCGGCGATCTGCGTCGCGCCCGCCGCGTCCTTCACGGTGATGAGGTCGAGCACGTAGAACTCGTTGAAGAAGTTGATGCCGAGCTTGACGCAGTTCTGGAACAGCGTCTGCAGGATCATGTGACCGGTGCGGTCGGCGGCGTAGCAGGCGCGGCGGACCGGGGTCTTGCCGTGCTCGGCCGTGTGACCGCCGAAGCGACGCTGGTCGATCTTGCCCTCGGGGGTGCGGTTGAAGGGGAGACCCATGTTCTCGAGGTCGATGACCGCGTCGATGGCCTCCTTCGCGAGGATCTCCGCCGCGTCCTGGTCGACGAGGTAGTCGCCGCCCTTCACGGTGTCGAAGGTGTGCCACTCCCAGGAGTCCTCCTCGACGTTCGCGAGGGCCGCCGCCATACCGCCCTGCGCGGCACCGGTGTGCGAGCGCGTCGGGTACAGCTTGGAGATCACGGCCGTCTTCGCGCCGGGGCCGGCCTCGATGGCCGCCCGCATGCCGGCGCCGCCGGCGCCCACGATGACGATGTCGAACTGGTGGTAGTGCACGCCGTCACGGACGACGGAATCCTGCGTCTGGGTAGTCACTTCTCGTTTGCCTCTTCTTCTAGCCCTGCGCCTGGCAGGTCTCCCACAGCGTGCTCGACTCGGTCACACCCAGGCACGGGTCGAACGTGAAGACGACCAGGGTGCCGAGGAGGATGAGCAGGCCCGCGGCCAGGCCGAGGGCCCAGACGAGCGCCTTGCGCGCGGTCGGGTTGGTCACGTAGTCGTTCACGATCGTCCGCATGCCGTTGGCACCGTGGATGAGTGCGAGCCAGAGCATCAGCACGTCCCACCACTGCCAGAACGGGGTGGCGAACTTGCCGGCGATGAAGGCGAAGTCGAGGGCGTGGATGCCCTCGCCGACCATGAGATTCACGAAGAGGTGGCCGAAGATCAGCACGACGAGCACGACGCCCGAGACGCGCATGAAGACCCAGCCCCACTTCTCGAGGTTGACGCCGCGCTGGCGACGGGCGGGAGCGGCGACGGTCTGGGCGGTCATCAGTGTCCTCCTCCGAAGCCGGCGAACGCGAGCATCAGGTGGCGCGGGACGAAGCCGGCCATGATGACGCCCCACACGAGCAGCACGCCCCAGAAGAGCTGGCGCTGGTACTTGGCGCCCTTCGACCAGAAGTCGACGGCGATGATGCGCAGGCCGTTCATGGCGTGGAAGACGATGCCCGCCACGAGGACGACCTCGCCGATCGCCATGACCGGGTTCTTGTATGTGCCGATGACCGCGTCGTACGCCTCCGGCGACACCCTGATCAGCGCCGTGTCGAGCACGTGCACCAACAGGAAGAAGAAGATGGCGACTCCGGTGATGCGGTGAAGCACCCACGACCACATGCCTTCGCGACCCCGATAGAGGGTGCCGCGGGGGGTCTTGGACGTGGTTTCCGAAATCGACGGTGTCAAGCGAGCGCTTGTGGACACGGTCGTCCTCCCTGGATCGATGTGTTTCGGTCGCGTGCGCTGCTTCGTCCACATCTGGCCTGGAGGAGGGTCAGGCACGCCCGATCGGTGTCCATCCTATTCCCGCGCGGACGCCCCGGGCGACGAAGGGGATCCTAAGTCGGGCCCGCCGCTACGCTGGCCTGCATGAGCGAGCCGATCGAAGACTTCTACGCGGTCATCCCTGCCGGCGGCATCGGCAGTCGGCTGTGGCCGCTGTCCCGGGCGGACGCCCCGAAGTTCCTGCACGATCTCACCGGGTCCGGGCATTCGCTGCTGCGCGACACGTGGGACCGTCTGGAGCCGCTCGCCGGTCCGGACCGGATCGCGGTGGTCACCGGGCGCGCGCACCGGGCGGCGGTGGAGGCGGAGCTGCCGGGGATCGCCGACCTCAACGTCTTCCTGGAGTCCGAGCCCCGCGAGTCCGCGGCGGCGATCGGGCTGGCGGCGGCCGTGCTGCACCGGCGCAACCCGGACGTCATCATCGGCTCGTTCAGCGCCGACCACGTCATCCGGGGCACGCGGGTCTTCGAGTTCGCCGTCCGCGACGCCGTCGAGGTCGCGAGGGAGGGCTACATCTGCACGATCGGCATCGCGCCGACCGAGCCGGCGGTCGGCTTCGGCTACATCAAGAAGGGGCCGGAGCTGGTCGTCGAGCGCGCCAGGGAGGCGGCCCTCGTCGAGAGCTTCGTCGAGAAGCCGGATCTGGAGACTGCCAAGGCCTACCTCGCCGAGCGCACCTACCTGTGGAACGCGGGCATGTTCATCGCGAAGGCGAGCGTCCTGCTGGACGAGCTCGCGGCCAACGAGCCCGCTCTGCACGCCGGTCTGCTCGAGCTCGCCGAGGCCTGGGACGACCGGGAGCTCCGCGGGCCCGCCGTCGACCGCATCTGGCCGCGGCTGAAGAAGATCGCGATCGACTACGCCGTCGCGGAGCCGGCGGCGCGGCGCGGGCGCCTCGCCGTGGTCCCCGGGCACTTCGACTGGGATGACGTGGGGGACTTCGCCTCGCTGACGAAGCTCATCACGAACGGCCGCAAGAACGACCTCGCCGTCCTCGGCCCCCGTGCCCGGGTGCTCACCGACGCGGCCAGCGGCATCCTCGTCAGCCAGACCACCCGCGTGATCAGCCTCGTCGGCGTGCAGGACATCGTCGTGGTCGACACCCCCGACGCGCTCCTGGTCACGACGGTCGAGAACGCGCAGCGGGTGAAGGGCGTGGTGGAGTCGTTGAAACTCAACGGACAGGGCGACGTGCTCTGATGAGCATCGGTCTGTGCTCATCGGCAGGGTTGATTTCAGCTTTGTAACCATTGGCCCGGCCGCCCGGGGCCGACGTGCACGAACGTCGAAACACTAGGTAACTTTGATCGATCCGCGATGGCCGCGGGTTCGTTGAGGGAGGCATCCGTGACCATCTCCACCACCAAGAAGCTGCTCGGCGCGACGGTCGCCGCCGGTGTCGTCTTCGCTCTTGCCGGCTGCGGTCAGGCGCCGACCGACGAGTCCGAGGGCGGATCCGCCCCCGTCGACTCCGACTTCAAGCCCTGCCTCATCTCCGACGCCGGCGGCTGGAACGACAAGTCGTTCAACCAGTCGGCCAAGGAGGGCATGGACAGCGCCGCCGACGAGCTCGGCATCAAGCCGCTGGAGTTCGAGTCCGCGAACGACAACGACTACGCGCCGAACCTCGAGACCGCCGTCTCCGAGGGCTGCTCGCTCATCGTCTCGGTCGGCTTCAAGCTGTCCGCCGCCACGGTCGAGTCCGCGCTCGCGAACCCCGACATCGACTACGCGATCATCGACGACTGGGCCGACAACGACTTCGACGGCACCACCGACGCGCCGAACATCAAGCCCCTCGTCTTCGACACCGCCCAGGCCGCCTACCTCGGTGGCTACGCGGCGGCCGCCTGGTCCGCGGAGGCCGGCGTGAACAAGGTCGGCACCTTCGGCGGCATGCAGATCCCGTCGGTCGCGGTCTTCATGGACGGCTACCAGCTCGGCGTCGAGAAGTACAACGAGGACAAGTCGGCCGACGTCCAGGTCTTCGGATGGGACGCCGAGACCCAGAAGGGCTCCTTCACGGGTGGCTTCGACGCCAACGACACGGCCAAGCAGACCGCCCAGGGCGTGCTCGACCAGGGTGTCGACGTCATCCTCCCCGTCGGCGGCCCGGTCTACCAGAGCGCCGCAGCGGCGATCAACGACAGCGGCAAGGACACGCTGATGCTCGGTGTCGACAGCGACCTCGCCGTCGCTGACCCCAGCGTCGCCGACATCACGCTCGTCTCGATCATGAAGGCCATCGACGTGGCCGTCCGCGACGCGACGCTCGCGGCCGCCGCCGGCGAGTTCGACCCGGAGCCCTACATCGGCACGCTCGAGAACGAGGGCGTCAAGCTCTCCGGCTTCGGCGACTTCGAGGCAGACCTGCCCGAGGGCCTGACGGACGAGCTGTCCGCTCTGCAGGAGCAGATCATCTCCGGTGACATCACGGTGGAGTCCGAGAACTCTCCCACCCGCTGAGTCGGAGCCGTACCCAGCACGGGGCGAGTGGCGCAGGCTGCCACTCGCCCCGCACTGTGGGCGGCGACGATTCTCCTCGGTGACTCTTCTGGATAAGGTGCAGATATGAAGCTCGAACTTCGCGGCATCACCAAGCGATTCGGCAGCCTCGTGGCGAACGACCACATCGATCTCGTGGTCGAACCCGGTCAGATCCACGCTCTCCTCGGCGAGAACGGCGCAGGCAAGTCGACGCTGATGAACGTGCTCTACGGCCTGTATCAGGCCGACGAGGGCGAGATCCTCCTCGACGACGTCGTGCAGCACTTCCGCGGCCCGGGCGACGCGATGGCCGCCGGCATCGGCATGGTGCACCAGCACTTCATGCTCGTGCCGGTGTTCACGGTGGCCGAGAACGTCATGCTCGGGCACGAGCAGACCAAGGGCCTCGGCACGCTGGACATCGCGAAGGCCCGCGAGCACGTGCGCGCGGTCGCCGCGCGGTTCGGGTTCGACATCGATCCGGACGCCGTCGTCGGCGACCTTCCGGTGGGTGTGCAGCAGCGCGTCGAGATCATCAAGGCGCTGTCCCGCGACGCCAAGGTCCTCGTCTTCGACGAGCCGACCGCGGTGCTGACGCCGCAGGAGACCGACGAGCTCATGGCCATCATGCGCCAGCTCCGAGACGAGGGCACCGCGATCGTCTTCATCACGCACAAGCTGCGCGAGGTGCGCGAGGTCGCCGACCGCATCACGATCGTCAGGCTCGGTCAGGTGGTGGGGGAGGCCTCGCCGACCGCCACCAACGCCGAACTGGCCTCGCTGATGGTCGGCCGCGCGGTCGAGCTGACCGTGCACAAGGAGGCTCCGCGGCTGGGCGAGGGCGGCCTGGAGGTCCGCAACCTCCGCGTGCTCACCGCCACTGGAGCCATCGTCGTCGACGACGTCGACTTCACCGTGCGACCCGGCGAGGTCCTCGCCGTCGCCGGTGTGCAGGGCAACGGCCAGACCGAGCTCGTCGAGGCCATCGTGGGCCTCGCCGCACGCGTCGAGGGGAACATCATCCTCGACGGCACCGAGCTCGTGGGCAAGAGCGTCCGCGGCATCCTCGACGCCGGCGTCGGGTTCGTGCCGGAGGACCGCACCGAGGACGGCCTCGTCGCCGGGTTCTCGGTCGCCGAGAACCTCATCCTCGACCGCTCAGACGATCCCGCGTTCAGCCGGGCCGGGACGCTGCGCCGCGGGGCCCTGGAGGACTTCGCGAAGGAGCGCATCGCGGAGTACGACATCCGCACGCAGGGCCCGGACACCCCCGCGGGCACCCTCTCCGGAGGCAACCAGCAGAAGGTCGTGATCGCCCGCGAGATGAGCCGCGAACTGCGGCTCTTCGTCGCCGCGCAGCCGACCCGCGGGGTGGACGTGGGCTCGATCGAGTTCATCCACAAGCGCATCATCGAGACGCGGGACGCGGGCATCCCCGTGATCGTCGTCTCGACCGAGCTCGACGAGGTCGCCGCCCTCGCCGACCGGATCGCGGTCATGTACCGCGGCACCATCGTCGGCATCGTCCCCGGTGACACGCCCCGGGAGACACTCGGACTCATGATGGCCGGAGCGGCCGATGCGGAGGTGACCGCGTGAGCGGCGCGACACCCGGTGCAGGAGACGTCACGAAGGGGCTGCCTCCCGAGCAGCTCCCGCCCAGCACGGGCCTCGCGGACGAGGTACCCCCGCCTCCGCGCGGCAACGTCGTCCTCAAGGAGATCCTCCGCGGCAGCGCCGTCACGACGATCCTGGCGATCGTCCTCGCGCTCATCGTCGGCGGCATCCTCATCGCCTTCACCAACGAAGACGTGCAGAAGGCCTCCGGGTACTTCTTCGCCAAGCCGAGCGACACGTTCGTCGCGGCCTGGAACGCGGTCTACAACGGCTACGAGGCGCTGTTCCGGGGAGCGATCTTCAACGCCCGCGGCGCCGACTTCGCCGCCCAGATCCGTCCGCTGACGAACACGCTGGGCTTCGCGGCTCCGCTGATCGCCGCCGGTCTGGGCGTCGCGCTCGCCTTCCGCGTCGGTCTGTTCAACATCGGCGCCCGCGGTCAGATGCTCGTCGGCGTCGCGGTCGCGGCCCTGCTGACCTTCAACCTCGACCTGCCGATCTGGTTCCACCTCCCCGTCACGCTGCTGGCCGGTATCGCCGGCGGTGCGCTCTGGGGCGGCATCGCCGGTCTCATCAAGGCACGCACGGGTGCGCACGAGGTGATCCTCACGATCATGCTCAACTACATCGCGTACTACCTGCTGCTGTGGATGATCCGCACGCCCGGGCTCCTGCAGAAGCCGGGGACCAACCAGGCGCTCGGCTCGGCCACGCCGGAGAGCGCGCAGTTCCCGACCCTGCTCGGCCCGCAGTTCCCGCTGCTTGACCTCGGCTTCGTCATCGTGGTCATCGCGACGGTGTTCGTGTGGTGGCTCATCGAGCGCTCCTCGCTGGGCATGCGCATGCGCGCGGTGGGGGAGAACCCGCACGCCGCTCGCGCCGCGGGCATCAGCGTCAAGCGCGTCTACGTCTACGCGATGCTCTTCGCGGGCGCCCTCGCCGGCCTCGCCGGGATGAACCAGCTCCAGGGCGCCGTCACCACCGGCGTCACCGAGACCATCGACGCCGGCATCGGCTTCGACGCCATCACGGTCGCCCTCCTCGGGCGCAGCCGCGCCTGGGGGACCTTCGCGGCCGGAATCCTGTTCGGTGCCCTCAAGGCGGGCTCGTTCTCGATGCAGGCGCAGGACATCCCCGTCGACATCGTGCTCGTCGTGCAGTCGCTCGTCGTGCTGTTCATCGCCGCGCCGCCGCTGCTGCGCACGGTGTTCTTCCTCCCCAAGTCCGATGCAGAGAAGGCGGCCAAGGCGAGAGCGAAGGCCGCGAAGAAGGCGGTGACGGCATGATGTCGCTGGTGCAGACCGAAGCCGCCGACGGCACGGTGCAGCTCGCCACCGTCCGGGAGCGCCACCTCAAGGCGCCGATCAGCCTCGCGGTGGTCACCGCGCTGCTGGCGGTGCTCTTCCTCGCCGTGCCGCGCAGCGGTATCAGCACCTTCCGGCTCGGCGACCGCACGTCGGCCTTCGAGCTCCC
Source organism: Microbacterium sp. CFSPD4_SD4 (assembly GCF_057364585.1). Taxonomy (NCBI): domain Bacteria; kingdom Bacillati; phylum Actinomycetota; class Actinomycetes; order Micrococcales; family Microbacteriaceae; genus Microbacterium; species Microbacterium sp. CFSPD4_SD4. Next base: position 11,043 of record NZ_JBNFOC010000005.1, on the reverse strand, counting down.
CGACGTGGAGCTGCCCACCGCGCCGACCTTCTGGGTCGTCTTCGCCGTGCTCGTCGTCCTCACGGTCGGGGCCTTCCTCCGGGCATGGACGTACCGTGCGCCGTCGATCTGGCTCATCGTCGCCTATGGCGTGCTCGCCGTCTTCGCGTTCCTCGTCTGGGCCGCGGCCGGGGGTCTCGTCCCCGTCACGAGCCTCCTCTTCGGCGCCGTGTCGCTGTCGGTGCCGCTCGTGTTCGGCGCGCTCGGCGGTGTCATCGGCGAGCGGGCCGGTGTCGTCAACGTGGCCATCGAGGGGCAGCTGCTCCTCGGCGCGTTCTCGGCGGCGCTGCTCTCCAGCATCACCGGCAACGCCTTCGTGGGCCTCATCGGCGCCATGATCGGCGGCGTTCTCGTCGCGAGCGTGCTGGCGGCGTTCGCGATCAAGTACCTCGTCGAGCAGGTCATCGTCGGTGTCGTCCTCAACGTCCTCGTCACCGGCCTCACCGGCTTCCTCTACGGCGCGCTCCTCGCCCCGAACGAGGCCGAGCTGAACACCCCGGTGCGCTTCTCCCGCATCGAGATCCCGGTGCTGAGCGACATCCCGATCATCGGTCCGGTGCTCTTCAACCAGACCTTCATCGTGTACCTCATGTTCATCACCGTGGCCGTCGTCGCGTGGGGCCTGTACCGCACCAAGTGGGGCCTGCGCCTCCGCGCCGTGGGCGAGCACCCGCAGGCGGCCGACACGGTCGGCATCCGGGTCAACCCGACGCGGTTCTGGAACGTGCTGCTCGCGGGCGCGATCGCCGGCATCGGCGGCGCGTACTTCACCCTCGTCTCGGTCCCGCAGTTCGGCAAGGAGATGACGGCCGGGCTCGGGTTCATCGCCCTCGCCGCGGTGATCTTCGGACGCTGGGACCCGATCCGCGCGACGCTCGCCGCCCTGCTCTTCGGATTCGCGACGAACCTGCAGAACCTGCTCTCGATCCTGAAGACGCCGATCCCCGGCGAGTTCATGCTCATGCTGCCGTACGTGGTCACCCTGCTCGCGGTCGCCGGGTTCGCCGGACAGATCCGGGGTCCTGCCGCCAGCGGCAAGCCGTACATCAAGTCGTAGAACCCGCAGGGAAGAAGGAGTCATCACCATGACGGACATCGACTGGGACGAGCTGCGCCAAGTCGCCGCGGAGGCCATGACCAAGGCGTACGCGCCGTACTCCCGCTACCGCGTGGGGGCGGCGGCGCTCGTCAGCGACGGGCGGATCGTGGCCGGCTGCAACGTCGAGAACGCCTCGTACGGCGTCACGCTGTGCGCCGAGTGCGCGCTCGTGGGCGACCTGTTCATGTCCGGCGGCGGCCAGCTCGTCGCCTTCGTGTGCGTGAACAACGACGGCGAGACCATCATGCCCTGCGGCCGATGCCGGCAGTTGCTGTTCGAGCACGCCGTACCCGGCATGCTGCTGGAGACGGTCTCCGGCATCCGCACGATCGACGAGGTGCTGCCCGATGCGTTCGGGCCGCGCGCCCTTCGACAGGCTCAGGGACCCGAGGGAGAAGGACGATGACCGTGGAGCCGTTCGACGCGGTCGATGTGATCCGTGCCAAGCGCGACGGGGGCGTCGTGCCCGAGCCCGCTCTGCGGTGGATGGTCGACGCCTACACGCGCGGCTACGTGTCCGACGCGCAGATGGCGTCCTTCGCGATGGCGATCTTCCAGCGCGGAATGGAGCGCGACGAGATCCGCGTGCTCACCGACGCGATGATCGCGTCCGGCGAGCGGATGAGCTTCGCGACCCTCGGCAAGAAGACCGTGGACAAGCACTCCACGGGCGGCGTCGGCGACAAGATCACCCTGCCGCTGGCCCCGCTTGTCGCCTCGTTCGGCGTGGCGGTCCCGCAGCTCAGCGGCCGCGGCCTCGGCCACACCGGCGGCACGCTCGACAAGCTGGAGTCCATCCCCGGCTGGCGCGCGGCGCTCAGCAACGAGGAGATGTTCGCGCAGATGCAGAGTGACGTCGGGGCCGTGATCTGCGCCGCGGGGTCGGGTCTCGCTCCCGCCGACAAGAAGCTCTACGCGCTCCGCGATGTGACGGGCACGGTCGAGGCCATCCCGCTGATCGCCTCCAGCATCATGTCGAAGAAGATCGCCGAGGGGACCGACGCTCTCGTCCTGGACGTGAAGTTCGGCTCCGGCGCCTTCATGCAGGACATCGACCGCGCCCGCGAGCTCGCCCGCACGATGGTCGCGCTCGGCACCGACTCCGGCGTCGCCACCACGGCGCTGCTGACCGACATGAACGTCCCGCTGGGCCGCGCGATCGGCAACGCGAACGAGGTCCGCGAGTCGGTCGAGATCCTCGCCGGCGGGGGACCCGCCGACGTGCGGGAGCTGACCATCGCGCTCGCCAGGGAGATGCTCGCCCTGGCCGGCCGGCCCGATGCGGACGTGGAGGCGGCGCTGGACGACGGCCGCGCCATGGACACCTGGAAGGCGATGATCCGCGCCCAGGACGGCGACCCCGACGCGGCCCTCCCGCTCGCGAGGGAGACGCACGTCGTCACGGCGCCCGCGGACGGCGTCGTGACCCGGATGGACGCGCTCCCCTTCGGCATCGCCGCGTGGCGTCTCGGCGCCGGCCGCGCGCGGGCCGAGGACCCGGTGATCTTCGAGGCGGGCATCGACCTGCACGCGAAGCCCGGTGACCGGGTCGCCGCCGGGCAGCCGCTGTTCACGCTGTCGGCGGCGGACGAGGCGCGCTTCCCCCGGGCCATCGAGGCACTCGAAGGGGCCTGGGAGCTCGGCGACGAGGCGCCGACCGTGGGTCCGATCGTCCGCGAGCGCATCACGGCGTGAGGCCCGGGCGCTAGCCTGGACGGACACCCCGCGACCGAGAGGATCCCCATGTCGATCGATGCGAACGGCGACGTCGCCATCCAGGGCGTCTCCCTGCGGAGTCTGCCGAAGGTGTCGCTGCACGACCACCTGGACGGCGCCGTGCGTCCGGCCACGATCATCGAGCTCGCCGACGCGATCGGTCTCGACCTCCCGGCCTCCGACCCGGCGGCGCTCGGCTCCTGGTTCGCGAAGAAGAGCGACGCAGGGTCGCTGGAGGAGTACCTGAAGACCTTCGAGCTCACCACCGCGGTCATGCAGACCCGGGAGGGACTGACCCGCGTGGCGCGCGAGTTCGTGCAGGACCTCGCGGCCGACGGCGTCATCTACGGCGAGGTGCGCTGGGCACCGGAACAGCACCAGGCCGGCGGTCTCTCGCTGGAGGACGCCGTCGAGGCCGTGCAGCAGGGGATCGAGGAGGGCGAGGACGCAGCGGACCGGGACGGTCGCAGCATCCGCGTCGGACAGCTCCTCACCGCCATGCGGCACACCGACCGCGCCAGGGAGATCGCCGAGCTCGCTGTGGACTTCCGCGGACGGGGTGCCGTCGGCTTCGACATCGCCGGACCCGAGGACGGCTTCCCGCCGTCCGACCACCGCGCGGCATTCGACTACCTCTCCGAGAACTTCTTCCCGGTGACCGTGCATGCGGGGGAGGCGGCGGGCCTCGCCTCGATCCGCTCGGCGCTGCTGGACGGTCGTGCGCTCCGCCTCGGACACGGCGTCCGCATCGCGGAGGACCTCGAGGTCGTCACTCAGGAGGGCGACGAGGTGCAGGTGCGCTTCGGCGACCTCGCGCGCTGGGTGCGCGACCGGGAGATCCCGCTGGAGCTCTCCCCGTCGTCGAACCTGCAGACGGGGGCGGTCGCCGCGTGGGGCAAGACGCTCGCCGATCACCCGTTCGACCTGCTCTACCAGCTCGGCTTCGCGGTGACCGTGAACGTGGACAACCGCACCATGAGCGCCACCTCGCTCACCAGGGAACTGGCGCTGCTCGTGCAGACCTTCGAGTACGACCTCGACGACCTCGAGGCCTTCCAGTTCAACGCCGCCGCCGCGGCCTTCCTCCCCGTCGAGGAACGGGAGGAACTCGTCGAGATGATCGCCGAGGGCTTCGACGCCTGACATGCGCTCCGGGGGGAGGTCGTCGCGGTCACGAGCCGGACTCGTCGGCGCGCTCGTCGCCGTCGTCGTCGTCGGAGGGGCCGTCGCGGCGTTCGCGGGGCTCCATCGCACGCCAGAAGAGCGGATTCCGAAGGCCCAGGGCAGCGTCACGGCGCCTCCGCTCACGCCGTCGCAGCAGATCCTGGCGGACGCGGACGATCCCCGCGCGTGCGCGGTCACCTTCCGCGGCGAGGGGGCGCCGACCGCGCCGATGCTGCAGCTCCAGGACGAGCCGTATCGGGGGCTGCCGATCCCTCGGCTCGACGGTCGGGTGTTCGCGGGCTGGTACGCCAGCGCCGACGCTGCCGCCGCCTTCACGGTGGAAGCTCGGGTGAACGGCGCGGATCCGGTCGCGTGCGAGCAGCAGCAGACGGAGCTCTTCGCCGCCTGGAAGACGCCCGAGGAGAACGCGGCCGAGGGCGTGCGCGTACCCATCCTGATGTACCACCAGTTCACGGCCGACCCGGCAGGGGAGAAGGGGTGGCTGCGCGGCAACTACGCGTACATCGGCGACTTCGAGGCGCACATGGCGCACATTGCGACCACCGGCTTCTATCTGCCGACCTGGGACGAGCTCAGCGCGTTCATCGACGGGCGGCTCTCCCTCCCGGCGCGGAGCGTCATCATCACCGACGACGACGCCGATCAGACGTGGTTCGACCTCGCGGTGCCGGTGGTGGACGCACACCGGCTCCTCAGCACCTCGTTCATGGTCACGGCCTATCGTCAGGACCCCGCGCCCTCGCCGTGGGTCCAGCGGCGCTCGCACACCCATGACATGCATCAGGCCGGCGAGGACGGCAGGGGACGCATGGTCAACGGGACGCCCGCGCAGATCGCCGCCGATCTCACCACGTCGGGGGACGTGCTCGGCGTCCGCGAGGTGGTGGCCTACCCGTTCGGCCACTACGACGACACGGCGAAGGAGGGCGTCCGCCAGGCGGGCTACGAGCTGGCGCGGACCATCGATCCCGGATACGTGGTGATCGGGACGGACAAGCTGGCACTCCCCGTCGTGCGCATCGACTACGGAATGGGCCTGGATGCCCTGGTGTCGCGCATCGGGTGACCCCGCACGAGGCGCGAGGATGAGGGCATGCCCGCTTCCGTCTTCCTCGCCGGTCCCGCCTCCTGGAACCGCATGGTCCTCCTCGACCGGCTCCCCGAGCCCGTGCCGCACATGCAGTTCGCGCAGGCGAGCTGGGAGACGGTCGGCGGCACGAGTGCGGGCAAGGCGCTGAGCCTGACGGCGCTCGGCCGATCCGTCGTGCTGCATGCCGTCGCCGGGGAGGACGAGGAGGGGCTGCGGGTGCGTGCGGCACTGGAGGCGGCCGGGGTGGTCGCGCAGTGGACGGACGGAACCACGGAGCGGCACCTCAACCTCATGACGGCGCAGGGCGACCGGGTGTCGCTGTACCTCTCCACGCCGGCGGAGACGACAGGCACGGACGATGCCGCGCATGCCGCCGAGATGGCCGCGGCCGACGCCGTCGTGCTCGATCTGGCCGCCGAGCCCCGGCGGCTGCTCCCGCTCGCGGCGGGCAGCGGCACGCCGCTCTGGGTCGACGTGCACGACTATGACGGCGTCGACGGGTACCACCGGCCCTTCCTGGCGGCGGCCGCGGCGGCCTTCTGCAACGCGGATCGGCTGGCCGCGCCGGTGGAGTTCCTCCGCGCCGTCGTCGCGGAGGGAGCGGCGTTCGCCGTGTGCACGCTCGGCGCGGAGGGAGCGGTCGCGGTCGGAGCGGACGGCGCCGAGCTGCGGGTGCCCGCGCTGCCGACCACCGTCGTCGACACCAATGGCGCGGGCGACGCGTTCCTGGCCGGAGTCCTCGACGCGCGGCTGGCGGGGGCGGACCTGGCGTCGGCGCTCTCGGCGGGTGCGCGCTCGGCGACCGGAGTGCTGACCACCCGGCACCTGCATCCGCTGCTCGACCCGATCCTCGGTGATCCGCGGGCGGCCTAGGGAGCGACCTGCTCCAGGAAGCCGCCGACGACCTCGGTGACCTCGGCGTGCATCTCCTCGCCGTCGATGGTCGGGGTACCGTCACCGGACTGGGGGCCGTAGTCGCCGAAGGAGGCGTGGGAGGCGCCGTCGATCTCGACGAACTCGGCGTCCGCGGGGAGCTCGGAGCGGGCGTCCGCGATCTTCTCGGGTGTGGAGAGGCCGTCCTCACCGCCGGAGACGCTGAGCACCGAGAGGTCGGTTCCGGCGAGGTCGGTCGCGCAGTAGGAGGCGAAGAGGACGAGGGCATCGGCGTCCGTCGCGAGCTGACAGGCGCGCACCCCGCCGAGGGAGTGGCCGCCCACGGCCCAGGTGTCCACGTCGGGCGCCGCGCTCGTGAACGAGCCGAGGCCGCGGGGATCGAAGAAGGCGAGGTTGAGCCAGGGCCGCGTGATCACGACCGTGGTGCCCTCCTCCGCGATCCCCTGGAGGATCGAGGCGTAGGCCCACGGGTCGACCTTCGCCCCCGGGATGAAGACGAGTCCGCGGTCCGAGGCGCCGTCCGCCGGCTCCAGGACGATCCCCTCCTCGGCATCGTTCACCGTGATCGCGGGGTTGTCCCGGACGGCGGCGAGCGGTTCGGGCTCCGCGGCCATGACGCCGACCTGGCTCCACACGAGGATCCCGCCGACGGCGAGCACGAGGACGATCACCACACTCCACAGGACTCGTCTCAGGACGCGGCGTCGGGGCTTCTGCTGCACAGCAGCAACGCTACTCCGCCCGGACGCCGCGTCCGCTCAGCCGGCGAGTGCCGCCTGACGGAGCGCCACCGCGTCGCGGACGGCGGGGAAGAGCGGGTGCTCCGGATCGAGCCCCGTGGCGCGGACGGTGAAGCCTGCCGGGTCTTCGGAGCGGAGGAGCGTCTGCAGCTCGACCGCCTGCTCGTCGGCAGGGTCGTCGAACTCCAGCGCGGCGGCGACGGCAGCCACGAGCGCGTCCGTCGACAGCCCGTGCTCGGCGGCCATCGCCGCGGGACCGATGAAGCGCTCGTGCCGGGAGATCTTCCGCAGCGGCTGCCGGCCGACGCGCTGCACGGTGTCCACCAGTGCGGGATTGCGGAACCGTTCGAGGATGGTCGCGCGGTACTGCGCGAGCTCCGCGGGATCGAGACCGTGTTCGACGACCAGCACCGCCGAGGTCTCCTCCAGGGCGGCGGAGACCTGCGCGGCGATCGCCTCGTCCGCGAGGGCGTCCGAGATCCGCTCGATGCCCGCCCGTGCACCGAAGTACGCGGTGGCGGCATGACCGGTGTTCACCGTGAAGAGCTTGCGCTCGATGTACGGAGCGAGGTCGTCGACGAAGTGGGCGCCGGGGATGCGCGGCGGGGTGTCGCCGAACGGCCGGGCCTCGATCGCCCACTCGAAGTACGGCTCCACCGTGACGTCGATGCCGCCGCCCTCCGGCTGCGCGGGCACGATCCGGTCGACGGCGGTGTTCGCGAACACGGCGCGGCCGAGCAGCGTATCGGCATCCGGCCCCGCCGCGGCGACGATCTCCTGCCGCAGCTGATCGGTGGCGCCGATGGCGTTCTCGCAGGCCATCACCTGCAGCGGCGCGGCCTCGGGGGAGCGCAGCGCGAGTCCGGCGACGATTGACGGGGCGACGAACCGCAGCACGGTGGGGCCCACGGCGGTCGTGACGACGTCGGCCGTCGCCACCTCCTCCGCGACCACGGCGGGGTCCGTGCGGCTGTTCACCGCACGGAACCCGGAGACGACGTGGTCGGTCCCTCCGGGGCCGGCTTCGTGCACGGTGTACGAGTCCGCCCGGTCGATCGCCTCCACGAGCGCGTCCGCGACGTCGCTGAACACGACCTCGTAACCGCCCTCGTGCAGGAGCAGGCCGACGAAACCGCGCCCGATGTTGCCCGCCCCGAAGTGGACCGCCTTCATCCCTCGTTCACCTCCGAGAGGAGAGCGAACAGCTCGTCCGGCGTCGCCGCCGCTTCCAGCCGGGCGACGTCGTCCTCCTCGGAGAAGAGGATCGCGATGCGCGACAGGATGTCGAGGTGCTCGTCGCCGACGCCGGCGATGCCGATCACGAACCGCGCCTGCTCGCCGTCCCAGTCGACGCCGCCGTCGTAGCGGACGACGGAGAGGGCGGAGGCGAGGATGGCGTCCTTCGCCTCGTTCGTGCCGTGCGGGATGGCCAGGCCGTTGCCCATGTACGTCGACACCGTCTCCTCGCGCTGGCGCATCGCGTCGACGTACGCCGGGGTCACCGCACCGGCGGCGACGAGGATGTCCGTCGCCTCCTGGAGGGCGTCGTCGCGCGACGCGCCTCCCGGGTGGATGCGGACCTGCTCGGCAGTGAGAACGCTCATTCTTCGTCCTTTCGCTGTTCCTTGACCATCTCGACGACCTCGTCGTACTTCGGCGAGTTCATGAAGTTGTCCACCGACACGTGCAGGGAGTCCGGCGACTTCGCCGTGGCCCGGTCGGTGAGCTGCTGCTGCGTGATGACCACGTCGGCGGCGCCGTCGAGATTGGCGATGGCGGCGTTCGTGACGGTGACGCCCTCGATGCCGGCCTTCTTCAGCTTGTTGCGGAGCACGCTGGCACCCATGGCGGACGAGCCCATGCCGGCGTCGCACGCGAACACGATGGTCTCGATCGGGGCCGCCGCGACGGCGGTGGTGGCGAGAGCCGGCGTGGTCTCCGGAGCCGTCGTCGCGGTCGAGGTGCGCAGGGCGTCCATCGCCGCGGACGACTTGCCCTTGTTCGCCTCGGTCTGTGCGATGGCCGCCCCGAACGCGTCGCCCTCGGCGGCGAGGTCGCGCTTGCGCGAGGCCCGCAGGATGACGCCGGTGATGAGGAACGTCACGGTCGCCGCGATGATGACCGACAGGTAGACGACGAGGAGGTTGGCGACGCCGGGGCCGATGGCCGCGGCGGTCACGGCGATGATGCTGCCCGGGGCCGCCGGGAAGGCGAGCCCGCCGCCGAGGACCATGTTGGTGGTCACACCGGCCGCTCCACCCGCGATGAGAGCGAGGATCGTGGTCGGCTTGCTGAGCGCATACGGGAAGTAGATCTCGTGGATGCCGCCGAAGAACTGGATGATGGCGGCACCGGGAGCGGAGGCCTTCGCCGCGCCGACCCCGAAGAAGGTGAAGGCGAGCAGCAGACCGAGGCCGGGGCCGGGGTTCGCCTCGATGAGGAAGAGGATCGACTTGCCCGTCTCCGCGGCCTGCTCGATCCCCAGCGGGGTGAACACGCCGTGGTTGATGGCGTTGTTGAGGAACAGCACCTTGGCCGGCTCGACGATGATCGACACGAGCGGCAGCAGGTTGAGCGAGACAAGCCAGTCGACGGCCGCCCCCAGCGCGGCGCTGATGCCGAGCATGACCGGGCCGAAGGCGAAGAACCCGACGATGGCGAGGATCATGCCCAGGATGCCGGCGGAGAAGTTGTTGACGAGCATCTCGAAGCCGGGGCGGATCTTGCCGTCCCACAGCTTGTCGACCTGCTTCATGATCCAGGCGGCGATCGGGCCCATGATCATGGCGCCGAGGAACATCGGGATGTTCGTCCCGACGATCACGCCGACGGTCGCGATCGTGGCGACCACGCCGCCGCGCTCGCCGTAGACCATGCGTCCGGCCGTGTTCGCGATCAGGAGGGGCAGTAGGTAGGTGACCATCGGGCCGACCAGGCCCACATAGGCCAGGATGTTGCCGTCCGCGCCTTCGGCGACCGCGGTCATCGCGCCCTGCCAGCCGAGGACGGCGGAGTCGCCGCCGCCGCCGATGATCTCGGCGACGCCGGCCCAGTGCCAGCCGAACGGGCTCTCGGCCCCGAAGAAGCCCTTCGGGATGAAGAGCATCGTGATGAAGCCCCAGGCGATGAAGGCCGCGATGTTCGGCATGATCATGCCGGAGAGGAACGTGCCGAAACGCTGCACGCCCACGCGGAGGCCACCGGGGGCGGTGGCGGCGGGTGACGTCGTCGTCATGATGTGGTCTCTTTCTGATGAGGGGGGAGTGCCGCGGCGAGGGTCGCCGCAGCGGTGCGGGCGGAGGGGGCGTCGTCCGCGCCGAGCGCGGCTTCCGCGAGACGGAGGGCATCGTCGCGAGTCCGGGCGGCGAGCGCCTGGCGGACGTCGGCGAGGGCGGACGGTGCCATGGACAGGCTCGTCGCACCGAGGCCCACGAGGACGACGGCGAGCAGCGGATCGGCCGCGGCCTCGCCGCAGATGCCGACGGGCTTGCCGAGACGGGCACCGGCCTCGCCGACCTCGCGCACCAGGCGCAGCACCGCGGGGTGCCAGGGGTCCTGGAACGACGCGACGGAGCCGAGGAGGCGGTCCGCAGCCATCGTGTACTGCGTGAGGTCGTTGGTGCCGATGGACGCGAAGTCGGCGTGCGCGAGCACCCGGTCGGCGAGCAGGGCGCTGGAGGGCACCTCGACCATGACGCCGGCCGTCTTCAGCCCGTACTCGCGGGCGAGGCCGGTGAAGTACACGGTCTCCTCGACGGTGGCCACCATGGGTGCCATGACCCACAGGTCGGCGTCGGTCGCGGCCTCGGCCTCGGCCAGCGCGGTCAGCTGCTCGCGGAGGATGTCCTCGCTCGCGCGGAGTGCCCGCAGGCCGCGCAATCCCAGGGCCGGGTTCTCCTCGTGTGCGTCGTTGAGGAAGGCCAGCGGCTTGTCGGCCCCCGCGTCGAGCATCCGCACGACGACCTTCTTGCCGGGGAAGGCCTCCAGGAGCTCGCGGTAGGCGTCCCGCTGCTGGGCGACCGTCGGCGCCTGCGACGCGGAGAGGAACAGGAACTCCGTCCGGAACAGGCCGACGCCCTCGGCCCCCCGCGCGACCGCGTCGGCGGCGTCGGCGGGCTTCCCCAGGTTCGCGAGCAGCGCGACCGGCGTGCCGTCGGCGGAGATCCAGTCCGCGGATTCCGGAACCGGCCCGCACGGTGAGCACGCCGCCGTGACGGCTGACGTGTGCACCCGCTGCCTGCAGGATCTCGGGGAGCATCGCTCCGGGCTGGGTCGAGTGC
>NZ_JBNFOC010000004.1:0-274402 GCF_057364585.1 Microbacterium sp. CFSPD4_SD4 | reverse complement strand
CGGCGGTTGGCGGCCTCGCGCGACGCGGCGGGCCGCCGGGTCGACGTGGTCCGCGTCGCCGTCGTCCTCCTCGTGCGCGGAGCCGTCATCGTCCGACGGCGCGGCGCTGGTCGGGACGCCGTCCGGCGAGCGCGGCCGCACCACCCCCGATGGCGCCGAACAGATGGCCCTGCCACGACACGCCGTCCGCGACGCCGAACACCCCGGCCAGCATGGTGCCGCCGTACAGGCCGACCACGACGACGGCGATCACCGCGTAGAGGATGCGGTGCGACACGCGGCCGGGAGCGAACACCCGCATCACCACGTAGCCGAAGTACCCGAAGACGAGCCCGGAGGCGCCCACGGTCAGCGTGCCGGGGGCGTTCACGAGCCAGGTCCCGAGCCCGCCGACGACCGCGACGATCACGGTGACGGCCCAGAACCGGCGCGTGCCCTCGACCGCGACCAGGCAGCCGAGCACGAGGAACGGCACGGAGTTCGCGATCAGATGCGCCCAGCTCGCGTGCAGCAGCGGGGCGAAGACGATCCCCAGGAGTCCCGCAGGGTCCCACGAGCGGATGCCGAGGCCGCTGAAGGAGCCCGGCAGCACGGCGTCCGCGAACTGCACCGCCCACATGGCCGCGAGCAGCAGCACGGGCGACGCGAATCGCCGCAGCGGATGCTCGGGTCTGGCCGGCGGAGGAACGGTCACCGCTCGATTCTCGCAGGAGCACCCTGCGGCCGGCTGGACGCGGGCAAAAGAAAAGACCCTCCGCGCACCCAGCAGAGCCCGGTTACCCTTGCTGCGTTTCCGCCCTGGGGGAATTGGCCTGGATGCCGCCACGCGGAGAGCCGTCGTCCACTCTACCCGACGCCGACGGGACCCGACGACCGCAGCCCGGCATGGTCCCGCGGGCCGTGCGGAGCGTACGATCGATGCACGCGCATCGTTGCGCCGGACGAGAGGGAACGCATGCCAGAGAACGCCCCCCTGAGCCCGGTCGCGATCGACGCCGACGGATTCGCCGCCCAGACCGCGGCCATCCTCGGCTCGATCAGCCAGGTGATCGACGGGAAGCCCGAGGCCGTGCGCAGCGCCCTCGTCTGCCTGCTCGCCGAAGGCCATCTGCTCATCGAGGACGTGCCCGGCGTCGGGAAGACGATGCTGGCCCGCGCCCTCGCCGCGACCGTCGACGCCACCGTCCGGCGCATCCAGTTCACCCCTGACCTCCTGCCCGGCGACGTCACGGGGGTCTCGGTCTACAACCCCGTCGATCGCGAGTTCGAGTTCAAGCGCGGCGCCGTCTTCGCCCACATCGTCATCGCCGACGAGATCAACCGTTCCTCCCCCAAGACCCAGTCCGCGCTCCTGGAGGCCATGGAGGAGGGGCAGGTCACGGTCGACGGCTCCACGCATCGGCTGCCGGACCCGTTCCTCGTCGTCGCCACGCAGAACCCGCTGGAGATGGAGGGCACCTACGCGCTCCCCGAGGCGCAGCGCGACCGGTTCATGATGCGCATCTCGATGGGCTACCCCGACCCCGCAGCCGAGGCCCTCATGCTGCGGCAGCGTGACGTCGTGAACCCGCTGGCGACCGTGACCCCGGTCGCGGACGCCACCGCGATCTCGCAGCTCATCGCCTGGGCCCGGGCCGTGCACGTGGCGCCCGCACTCGAGGAGTACGCGGTCGCCCTCGCCCAGGCCACCCGCACCGACCCGAGCCTGCACCTCGGCGCCAGCCCGCGGGCCACGCTGCAGCTCGTCCGCGCGGCGAAGGTCTGGGCCGCACTGGACGGCCGCGACTACGTCATCCCGGATGACATCACGGACCTGCTGATCCCCGTGTTCGCCCATCGGCTGCTCCCGGCCCGCGGCGCGCATCGGGCGGGCGCCCAGCCGGTCGAGGCGGCGCTCACCCAGATCGCGGAGCGCGTGCGCGTGCCCGTCGCGACCCGTTCCTGAGGACACCGCCATGCGCCGACGTCGACTGCTCACGCCGCGCGGCACCGGTGCGCTCATCGCCGCGCTCGGATGCGTGATCGCGGCCAACATCCTCGGTGCGCGGATCCTGCTGTACCTCGGGGTCCTTCTGGCCGCGCTCACGCTGTTCGCGGCTCTCGCCGTCCGCCTCCCCCGCCGCTCCGGAACGGTCACCCGGCAGATCTCGACCGACCTCCTCACGGTCTCGGAGACCTCGCGCGTGACGGTCCGCTTCACGCTCCGGGCCCTCCGGGTGCCGCACGGGCTGTGGCACGATGTCCTCCCCTCCGCCGTCACCGGCGACTCGGGAGGCGAATACCCCGCCGACACCCCGCAGCTCAGCTACCTCGTCACCGGCGTGCGCCGCGGCGTCTGGCCCCTGGGGCCGCTCCTGCTGCGCACCGTCGATCCGTTCGGTCTGGCGCAGCGGGAGCAGGCGTTCGGCGACACGCGGACGATCACGGTGGTCCCGGAGGTCTTCGCGCTGACCCCGCTCGCCGTCCGCATCGGCGCGGCGGGCGGCACGGCGCACACCTCCTCCACCCGGCTCGGCCAGGGCAGCGACAACCTCTCGCCCCGCGGCTACGCGCCCGGCGACTCGATGCGCCGCATCCACTGGAGGGCGACCGCGCACCGCGGAGAGCTCATGGTCCGGCAGGAGGAGGAGGAGTCGAGCCCGGACGCCGTCGTCGTTCTCGACCGCTCGGGCAGCGGGTGGACCGCGAATGCCGAGGAGATCGATCCGACGTTCGAGGCCGCGGTCTCGCTGTGCGCATCCGCCGCCCTCCATCTCGCCGCCGAGGGATACAGCGTCGACGTCCTGGACAGCGCGGGCACGCTCCTCGGTGCCCTCCGCGGACACGAGGACGACCGGGACGGCCTGCTGGTCGCGCTGGCGATGGTCACGCCGCGCGGCGAGCGTCGCGACCTCGTCGCCCTGCTCGGCGGGACACCGCCCGGACCGCTCGTCTACGTGACCGGCCGACTGGATGAGGAGGACGCCGCGCTGCTCCGCCCCGCCGGCGCCGCCGCACCGCTCCTCTTCAGCACCGACCCGCTGCCGGGCACCGAGGAGGCCGCCCGACAGCACGGCTGGACCGTGGCGCGACTGGGCACCGACGTCGCCGAGGCCTGGGACGACGCGCTCTCGGCACGGACGGGAGCCGTCGATGTTCCGGGATGAGCGGCCGCGGCCCGCCGCCGTGCCCACCGGCACCCGCCCGCGCTGGCACCGCGATCGGGAGGAGCCGGCCGGGATCCTCGCCCTCGGTGCCCTCGCCGCCCTCGCCGCGCTCACCGCGCTCTGGCCCTTCACCTCGGTCATCGCCCCCGGGGTCTGGTCGTTCGTCGTGACCCTCGTCGTCGTCGCGGTGATCGGCGTCGGCATGCTCGTACGGCATCTGCTGCGCGACCGTCCTGCGACCGTCGTCGGGCTGGTCGCCCTGCTCGCGCAGCTCCTCGTGGCCGTCGGTCTCCTCACCCTGCTCCTCGCGGGAGACACCGCCGTCGCGGGGGTGGTGCCGACGTCCGACACGCTCACGCTGTTCCAGGCCCTCGGCTCCGCAGCGGTCCAGGAGATCGTGTTCGGCTCGGCTCCGCTGGAGGCCTCCCCCGGGCTCGCGGCCGCCCTGGGTGCGGGCTTCGCCCTCGTCGCGATCCTGCTCGACCACCTCCTCGCCCACCGGGCCGCCGTCCTCGCCACCGTCCTGCTGGGGGCCGTCGGCGCGGTGCCGATGATCGTGACGCTGGGACCGCCGAACGTGGCCTGGTTCGCCATCGCGGCCGTCGTGGCCCTCCTCCTGTTCCGGGTCACGGCGCGACGGCACCCCGAGTCCCCGCGCCGCGCCTCGGCGGGTGTCGCGGTCTCCGTCGGGGCGGCCGCCATCGCGACCACGCTCCTCGTGACCCCGCTGCTCCCGGTCGCGTCCAGCATCGCCGGGACCGGGGTCGGCGTCACGGTCGACGCCTCCCTGCGCCTGGGCGACGACCTCCGACAGCCGAGTCCGGTCGAGGTGCTGACGGTGGCCACCGAGGCGGATACCGCTCCCTACCTCCGCCTCACGACGCTCTCCCGGTTCGACGGCCGCGTCTGGCAGCCGGACCGCGGCGACCTCCAGTCCCAGGCGGACGGGTTCGGCGACGCGGAGTGGAGCGAGGACGTGACCGCCGCCGAGCAGACGACCTCGATCCGGGTGCTGCGGATGTCGAGCTCCTGGCTGCCCGTGCCGTATCCGGCCACGGACGTGCAGGGGCTCAGCGCGGCGTGGCGCGTCTCGCCCGAGAACCGCACGTTGTTCTCCCGCCGCGCCGACGCGGTAGGCAACGACTACACCGTGACCTCGCTCCGCGTGACGCCGACGCTGGAGCAGATCCGTGCGACGGAAGCGGCCCCGCCCCGCGAGACCGACGAGGACGAGGAGGTGGAGCTCCCGGCTATCATCCCCGAGCTCGCGGCCGAGGTGACCGCGGACGAGGAGACCGACTACGACCGGCTCGTCGCGCTGCAGGACTGGTTCCGGTCGCAGTTCGAGTACTCGCTGGAGACGCCGGTCGACGAGGGCTTCGACGGCACCGGCGCCGACGCCGTGGCGCGATTCCTCGAAGAGCGGTCCGGATACTGCGTGCACTTCGCCGGCTCCTTCGCGCTCATGGCCGAGAGCCTGGGCATGCAGGTGCGGATCGTGGTCGGATACCTCCCCGGTTCGCCCACCGACGAGAAGCGCGGTGACGAGTCGATCTTCTCGGTGTCGAGCGACCAGCTGCACTCCTGGCCCGAGGTGCTGTTCCCCGGCATCGGCTGGGTGCCTTTCGAGCCGACCGCCTCGCTCGGTGTCCCCACGGCCTTCCGTGCCGGCACCACCGGGGGCGGGAGCAGCAGCGGCCCGGCGACCCCCGCACCCACGACGGCTCCGCAGACCGAGGAGACCTCCGGGCCGGAGGTCGACCGGAGGGATGCGGATGCCGGCTCGACGGACTCCGGGGGGCTGCGCCGACTCGACCCGACGCCGGTCCTCCTCACGACACTCGGTGTCGTGATCGTGCTCCTCCTCCCCGCCGTCGTCCGGCTCCTCGAGCGGCGCCTCCGGATGCGTCGCGCCGCCCACGGAGACGCCGCCGCGGCGTGGGCGGAGCTGCGAGACACCCTGATCGACCTCCGGATCCCCGTCTCGGACGCGGAGAGCCCGCGGATACGTGCCGCCGGGCTCGTCAGGGAGGCAGGTGCGGACGAGGCCGCGTTGGGCCGGTTGGTCACGGCGGTGGAGCGCGCGAACTATGCGCGCACGTCCGCCGCTGCCGACGACCTCGCCGTCCCCCTGCGGGCCGTGCTCGTCAGCCTCCGCGCGCACGTCGCCGGGGGGACTCGGGCCGAGGCGCTGCTGTTGCCGCGGTCGCTCTATGCGCCGCGGGGTTCCGACTCCCGACTCCTGGTCTGACGGTCGGCAGGCGCCGCGGTCAGAGGTGCGCGGCGGACGGCTCCGCGTGCGTCGGGCAGGCGACCGCGTCGCAGTCCGCACAGACGACGAACTGCGCCCGGCAGGAGGGGTCGGGGCAGTTCGCGGTGCGCTTCGTCGCCGCCCCGCATCCCGCGCAGACGCCGATCACCCGCGCGTGGTCCGAGAAGTCGACGGATCCGCGCCCGTCGAAGACGTAGAGCGATCCGTCCCAGAGGCCGTCGTCGCCATAGGTCTCGCCATAGCGGACGATCCCGCCCTCGAGCTGGTAGACCTCACCGAAGCCGCGGGACACCATGAGGCTCGACAGCACCTCGCAGCGGATGCCCCCGGTGCAGTAGGTGACGACGGGCTTGCCCTTCAGGTCGTCGTACACGCCGGAGTCGAGCAGACGCACGAAGTCCCTGGTGGTCTCGGTGTCCGGCACGACGGCGCCGCGGAAGCGTCCGATCTCCGCCTCCAGCGCGTTCCGGCCGTCGAAGAACACGACCTCGTCCCCGCGCTCGGCGACCAGGGCGTGCAGCTCGTCGGGGGTGAGGCGCGCCCCTCCGCCGACGACGCCGTGCGCGTCGACCCGCAGCTCGTCCGGGGCGCCGAACGACACGATCTCGTCGCGCACCTTCACGCTCAGCTTCGGGAAATCGAGGCTGCGGCCCGCCTCGTCCAGTCCGGTGCCCTCGCTCCACTTAATGTCGGTGTCCCGGAAAGGGGCGTAGGAGCGGAACGAACGCGCCCACTTCTTCAGAGCCGGGAGGTCCCCGCCCAGTGTGCCGTTGACGCCGTGCGACGAGATCAGCAGCCGTCCGCGCAGCCCCAGCGCCTCGCCGAGGTCACGCTGCCAGACGCGGATGGCCTCCGGATCGGCGAGCGGGGTGAACGCGTAGAAGAGGACGATCTTGGGGGTGGCCACCCAGGAATCCTACGTCGCCTCCCGTCGCGCTAGCTCACGTCCCGCCGCAGGAACACCACCGCTCCCGCCCCGACCGCGAGCAGGATCCAGCCCGCCGCGATCGGCACCGCCGCGGGCCCGAGCCCCTCGCCCGCGGGGATGCCCAGGGCGGCCACGTCGAACCGGAAGGCGTCGAGCAGGGCGGGAAGCGGCAGATAGACGGCGCCGGCGCTCCAGAACATCGCCGCGAGGAGGCCCACCCCCATCGAGAGGGCGGCGACGAAGAGCGCCGCGAGATGCGCCTGCACGACGATGCCGATCCCCAGACCCCACAGCGCCGCGGCCGCACCGAGGGCGACAGCCGACGCGACGGCCGACGCGTGCACGGGGACGCCGCCCAGGGTGACGAGAAGCGCCGTGTGCCCGCCGACCACCGCGGCGACCGCCACGACCGCGCCGCCCAGCGCCGCGGCGGGCACGCGGACGACGAGCATCGCCCACCGCGACTCCAGCATCAGCCGCTGCGCGACGACGCCGTCCCGCCGGTCGATCGTGTAGCGGAAGGAGCCGTAGACAGCCGCGAGGATGCCGGCGTAGGTCGCGAGCACGGCGTCGAAGGGGGCGGCGAGCTCCTCCCGGGCCGCCGACGGGGCCTCGGCGAGCTCCGCCGGGATGCTCGTCGCCAGGGAGAGCGACAGCAGGAAGGCCGCCAGCGTGACCCCGAGGAGAACGACGTCCCCGGCCGCGCCCCGCGCCTGTGCCCGCAACGCTCGACCGATCACGCGACGCTCCGGCGTCCCCGGACGGCGGCGAGCGCGACGAGGCCGACCGCCCACGCCGTCCCGATGGCGAGGGCGGGCGCGAAGGCGAGCAGTCGGCCCTGGTACTCCGGCACGCTCAGCGCCGCGATGGCCATTCCCGGCGAGAACCGCGCGATCTCGGGCGCCGTCCGCAGCATCGCGAACTCCAGCGCCATCGGGAAGACGAGGACGATGATCGCCGTCGCGTAGTAGTTCCGGGTGATCCAGCCGATCGCTCCGCCGATGAGGGCGCCGAGGACCACGCCGCCCAGAGCCCCCGCGACGATGCGCCCTGCCTCCGCCGTGAACACGAGGCTCAGCCCGTGCCGGGCGAGGAAGACCGAGATGCCGAGCATCCACAGCAAGATGACGACCACGGCCAGCGCGAGGGCGATGACGACGCCGGCGACCAGCTTCCCCGGGAAGGCGCGGCGGAACCCGACCGCCGTGAGTGTCCGGTCCATGGAGCCGTAGTAGTACTCCCGCGTCACGGGGTACGCGCCGACGAACGCCGCCGAGATGACCGACCATGCGAGCGGCTCCAGCAGCCGGGCTGTCGCCGCGCCCGCGTCGAGGCCGTCCACCGCGAGACGGGAGCCGTCGGAGAAGAGCACGAAGGCCGGCATGAGGACCGCGACGAGGTACACGGCCAGGATCGACAGCCCGCTCACCGCGCGCAGCAGTTCGCCCCGGATCACGCCGCTCATGCGGGGGCTCCTTCGACGAGATCGAAGTACCGGCTCTCGAGCGAGTCGGCCCCGCCCGTGACGAGGTCGTCCAGCCTCCCGGCGAAGAGCGCGCGGCGTTTGATGACGACCACCTCGTCCACGACCTGCTCGAGCTCCGGGAGCTGATGGCTGGAGACGAGCACCGTGCCGCCGCGTTCGGCGAAACCGCGAAGGAACCCGCGCAGCCAGCGGATGCCGTCGGGGTCGAGACCGTTGGCCGGCTCGTCGAGGATGAGCGTCCGCGGCGCACCGATCAACGCCGCGGCCAGGCCCAGCCGCTGCGCCATGCCCGTCGAGTAGGTCTTCACACGACGGCGCGCATCGGCGGCGAGGCCCACCTCGTCCAGCACCTCGTCGACGCGGCCGCGCGGCGCACCGGCTGCGAGTCGGCAGATCTCCAGGTGCCGTCGCCCGGAGATGCCAGGCTCGAAGCCGAACCCGTCCATGTGGACGCCGACGTGCGCAGCCGGGTTGTCCAGCGCCCCGAACGGCGCCCCGTCGATCACGGCCTCGCCGTCGGTCGGCCGCACGAGACCGACGATCGCCCGCAGCGTCGTCGACTTCCCCGCGCCGTTCGGGCCGAGAAGCCCCACGATCGCCCGCGGGCACCGCGAACGACAGGTCCTCGACAGCGGTGCGGCGTCCGAACCTCTTCGTGAGGCCGCGTACCTCGATGGCGTGCTGATTCATGGTCATCCTCTCTCCTCCTCGCTCGTGAGAGCTGCCAGCGGCGACGCGACCGCCGCCCAGAGCGCCTGCCAGAGCGGCACCGTGCCGAGCTCCACGCGCGCCTGTCCCGCTGCCGGGAGGGCGCTGCGCTCCCCCGACACCTCCACCTCCGCCACGGCCGTCGCCGGGATCGATGCCCCGGGCGTCCTGACCGGGAAGAGCGCCTCGACCGGCACCTCGATCTCCGTCGCAGGTCGGGTCCTGATCGTCCCCTCGCCGCGGTACTCGCTGGCGAGGATGCCCCGCGTCGACAGGACGACCGGGGCGCCGTCCGGGATGCGGGTGCCGGGATCCCGTCCGCCCTGCACCAGGACCACTCGGTCGTCGTCCACGGAGAACCCCAGCACCGCGGCCGTCGGGACCGGGACGAGGATGCCGGCGGCCACGATTCCGGCCGTGAGCGCGGCGGTCACGCCGACGAGGCGGAACCGCGAGGCACCGGATCGCCACATCCGGACCAGAGCGCGCACCAGGAGGACGACGCCCGCCACGACCACGACGGCCTCCAGAGCGAGCACGAAGAGGCTCGCCGCCGGGCCGGCTCCGTCGAGCAGCTGCGCGGTCCGGACGACCGCGAACAGCACCATGACGACCGGAGCCGTCAGGCAGCAGAGACCGAACGGCACGCTCCACCACCGCTCCAGCGCCCGCGGCTGCCGCGGCGCCCCGAACACGAGGCGGGCGAGGAAGCCCGCGCCGTCGCGGATCGACCTCCTCCGGAGATTCGGCTCGTCCAGGGCGCTCATCAGGGCGAGGTACCCGTCGAAGCGCACGAAGGGGATCAGGTTCACGAGCACGACGACCGTGCAGGAGATCGCGAGGAGCAGCAGTGTCTCGCGGGCCGCCGACGACGGCAGGGCGAGAGCGGCGAGCATCGCCACCGCCGCCACCGTGGCGTGGACGGCGGGGCCGGCCAGGGCGATCGCCACACGATGCCGTCGGTCGGGGAGCCGCCAGCCGTCCGTGACATCGACGAAGAAGGCGGGCGTGAGGTACAGGAGCATGAACCCCGCGCGCCGCGGCCGGCCTCCCAGCCGGGTGAGGGTGAGCCCGTGCGCGGTCTCGTGGACCAGGGTCGCGAGACCGAGCGCCACGACGACGAGGGCGAAGCCGGCGAGCGGCACCGGACGAGCGAGCACGTCACCCAGCTCGCCGAGGTGCAGGGCCGCGCCGACGATCCCGGCACCGACCACCGCCGCGACGATCGCGAGGACCGCACGACGCGGGACGGGCACGACCACACGGTCGAGACGCGCGAAGAGCGCGGACGCGCCGAGGGTCGCGAACTGCACGGTGAACGGCGGTCGATACGTGACCCGACCGGGCAGCCGGGACGCACCCCCGTCCAGGAGCCCGTTGTCGCGGAAGCGCTCCATCAGTCGCAGCACGCTCTCATCGGTCTCCCCCGCCGCGAAACGGGCGCGCAGCGCGGAGACCGCGGTGCGGCCGTCCATCGCCGTCAGCAGGTCGACGACCGGTCGGGACAGCCGCGCCGACGGCACGCCCTGGACAGTGGCGAGCCACCCGGAGCCCTCCGCCGTCGGCTCGAACGCGACGCCGGCGGCCAGGGTCGGACACGACTCGGCGGTGAGGGCGTCCCGTCCTCGTCCGCGACGTCGCCACACGGCTCGTGGCCCTGCCGTCGTCATCGCCCGCCCCTTCCATCCTCGGCGCGGGTGGTGGTGAGGAGGAGGATCTCCACACCGACGGGCGTCCGCACCGGGGACGTCTCGGGCACCGCGAAACCGGCCTCGACGAGTTCGTCGGCGAGGAGTCGGGGGTTCAGCACGTGCAGGCGACTCGTGAGGACCGGCACCTCCGCGCGCGGGGCGATGTCCGCGAGGCGGACCCAGTTGACCAGCCGCACGGCGCCGTCGTCCTCGATCTGCTGCGCGAAGAGGTAGGGCTCGTCTCCCGCGCTGCCGGGGACCGTGATCTCGCGGTCGGTCGGGAGTGCGAGAGCGTCCGCCGACGCCCCGTCCGCGATGGTGAGGGCGAAGACGCCGGCGGAGGCCAGATGACGTCGAACGCCCGCGTAGAGACGCGCCCGGTCTTCGCCATCGAGCAGCGTGATGGAGGTCGCCCCGAGGACGACGAGGCCGAAGTGCTCCCCGAGCGCGAGGTCGCGCATGTCCGCCACGACGCACTCGACGGCCGCCCCGTGCGGCACGGCGCCGCGGAGGCGCGCGAGCATGTCCGCGGAGAGATCCACCGCCGTGACGCGATGCCCCGAGCGTGCGAGCGGGATCGTCAGCCGTCCGCTGCCCGCGGCGAGGTCCAGCACGGGTCCGGAGGCCGTGTGCGCGAGCCCCAGGACCTCGCGGATCTCGGCTCGGTCCGGGCCGACGAGCCGGTCGTAGAAGTCGGTGCCGGCTCCGGCGTACAGGTCCTGTGCCCTGGCGGTCGCGCCGACGAGGTCGAGCCGTGCCGCCACGGTCTCGGTGATCAGGGACGTCATCCGTGCATCGCCTCTCCTCGGCTGGATGGTCGGGGGGGGTGCGGGCGGACGATCCCGCCCGCACCCGCTGTCAGGTCGCGATGGCGGCGGCTCCGCCGATGATCGCGATGATGTAGCTCGCGTGCTCCCACCACTCGAGCGGGGTGTCGATCTGTTCGAGTTCCAGGAACTCCAGCGACGTGGACTGCACAGTGCACCTCCTAGGTCAGAGCGAGAATTCCGATGATCACGCCCACGGCGAAGCCGCGGATGTAGTCATCGGCATCGCCCGGCGCGTCCATGGCCTCGAGTTCGGTGAACTCGAGCGCCGGCAGTGCTGCGGTCATGCGTCCCTCCTTCCTTTCTCCGATCGGGTGCTGCCGGACGGCATCACGTGGCGGCTGCCGCACCGATCCCGATGAGGACCAGCGCGCCGATCACGCCCTGGTAGAAGCTGTCCCAGCTGGGCGCCTCCATCGGGTCGAGCTCCTGGAACCGGATGCTCATCTCCGTGCTTTCGTTCATTCCCATCACCTCCTCTCCGCTGCTCGGGCCGGCGATCGCCGACCGGGGACGGGCTCCACCGGGAGTCGTGGAGCACAGCGCGGACGTCCGCGGCGCGGACTCCGCGCAGCATGGGGCGGTGATCCCCCCACGCCGTCTCCACGGCGGCGGCGATCCGATCGATCTCCCGTGCGCTCGGGCGCGGCGGTGACGGGAGCCCTCCCTGGTCGACGACGGCGGCGATGCCGGCGGCCGGGTCACGAGGCAGTGCTGTCCCCGCCGCGACGCCGGCCCAGAAGGCGTCGAGGCTGGCGCGGTCGCCCCAGCGCGGATCGCCCGCACCGATCCGCCGCCAGACGGCGGCGATGACCGCCGCCGTGGCCGTCATCTTGCGGACGCCGAGATGGAAGGCGACCTCGTTCGCGAGGTACCAGTGGCGGGCGCTGTACGGATCGGGCCCGCGGAGGGCGGCCGTGCGCTGGGTCGCGGCGCTGAGCCGCGCGAGGCGCAGCCGTCCCGTCGTCGACATCACGTCAGCCGAGGCCGCCTCGAGCAGCGCCCGGCCGAGGAGCCGCGCGTCGCGGTCGGCCCGCGCCGTCCGTGGACTCGTCGAGGCGCCGGCCACCCGGAGGAACGCCTCCAGCGCTCCCTCCCGGACGGCCGCGGGGGTGAGTGTGGCGAGCTGGTCGGGATCGAGGACGGCGTGGCGCGGACGCAGCGAGCGACCGACGAGGAGCCGGGCTCCGCAGCGGTTCCGGAGGATGGCGACGCTGTTCGTCTCCGACGACGTGCCGAGCGTCGTCGGCATCGCGACGATGTCGACCGGCGGAGGCGCGTCGGGCAGGATCGTGAGCGCCGAGGTCGCCGCGTGCCGCAGGGCGAAGTCCAGGAGGCGTCCGCGGCTGAGCGCGAGGGCCGCGATCTTGCTCGCATCGAGGACGCTTCCGCCGCCGACGGCCACGATGACCTCGGGCGGTCGTCGGACGAGCTCGTCGGCGATCAGGACGACGCCGAGCTCGTCCACCCCCGAGGCGTCCACCGTCATCGTCCGGGCGGACGCTGCGGCGGGAAGCGGGCGCGCGACGGCCGCGTCGGCGATCACCAGCGTGTCGCGTCCCGCTGTCAGAGCCGCCATCGTCTCTCGTGCGCGCGGCCCGTGCCACAGCGTGGGGACGCGTGCGGTGAACGGCACGGTCATGCCGCCGCCTCCCGCACCCGTGCCAGGCCGCCTCGCACGGCCCGGTCGGTCTCGGCCACCTCCGCGGGGGTGAAGCCGTAGCCGGGGATGAGCTGGAAGGAGCTCGGACCGGGGTGCACCACGACGCCGCTGTCGGCGATGGCGGACACCACCTCCAGGACGTCGGTCCCGGAGAGCGGGGACCCGTCCGGGCCGCGGAGCCCCACCCCGACGAAGCAGCCGCTGCCGGTGACGTCGGTGACGATCCCGTCCTCCTGCCAGGTCCGCGCGAGGCGGTGCAGCGTCGACGCCAGGGCCTGCGTGGTGGCCTCGACGTCGATGCGGCGGAGCTCGTCGATCACGGCGAGGACCGCGGCCGCGCAGGCCGGCGTGCCCGCCTGCGTCTCCCCGTGGACGAACGTCCATCCGCCGCGGGCGAACGCCGTCGCGACGCGGTCGCCGACGAGGAGCGCCGCCGCTCCCATCGCCCCGTTCGTCAGCGCCTTCGACACGAGGAGGACGTCCGGGGCGGCCGCCCAGCGGTCGGTGGCGAACATCGCGCCCGTGCGCCCGAAGCCGGTCGCCACCTCGTCTGCCACCAGCAGGAACCCATGCCGCTCCCTCAGCTCCAGGAGACGACGGACGAAGGCGGCGGACAGCGCGTGGGCGCCGCTCCCGAGGACGGGCTCCACGACGACGGAGGCGACGCGGGAGCCTTCACGCTCCAGCAGCGCTTCGAGCTCCGCCCCGTCGTCGGCGTGCGACACGTGCCGCACCGTGCGCCGGTCGACGCCGTAGACCGACTGCAGCAGGTCGTCGCCGCTCAGCACGTGGCTGCCGTACATCGTGCCGTGATAGCTGCCGCGCAGGCCGACGACGAGCGACCGCGAGCCCGCGCCCTGCTGCGCCCAGTACTGCCGGGCGAGCTTCATGGCGGCGTCGTTGGCCGCCCCGCCGGAGGTGGAGAAGATCACCCGCCGGTAGCGCTCGGAACCCGCGAGGGCGACGAGGGCATCGGCGGCGTCCTCGGCGTACCGGTGCGGGGCGCGGAACAGCGAGAGGTAGGAGGCGTCGCGCGTCGCCCTGCTCACGGCCTCGGTCACCGCCGGGTTGCCGAAGCCGAGGGGCACGTTCCACAGGCCGCTGGTCGCGCAGAGGCGGTCGGAGCCGTCGGCGTAGAAGAGGCGATGCCCGGAGGCGCCGACCGCCACCAGATCCGGAGGGAAGGCGGTGTCGGCGGGGAGCATCGACGTCCACAGCGCGTGCGGCGCGCTCATCGTGCTCCTCCCCCCGAGGCGTCCTCGATCCGCGCACCGAGGTGGACTCCGAGCGCGGCGAGCGCCTCCAGGCACAGGTGCCGCGCGTGGGCATCGGGCACTCCGCAGGCGCGGGCCACGCGCGCCGCCGCCCGCCCGCGTGTGCTCGAGGTCTGGATCGCGTCGACCACCGCAGCGGTCAGCGGGGACAGGAGGTGCCGGCGGAGCGTCCGGACATCGGCGAGCAGGAACCCCTCGGCGGTGTCGAGCAGGAACGGGTCGCCGGTCAAGGGTTCCGCGTCCGCGAGGTCGTCATCGAGGAGCGCCCACCCGAAGCCCGCGATCCGAGCGGCGCCGTTCGGCAAACGGAGCATCTTCCGGAGGTCGGCCACGTCGAGGTACCGGCGGACCCACGGCCGGCGGTCGAGCTCGACGACGAGGTCCGCCGAGCCGGGCACGCCACCCAGCGCCGACGCCAGGGGCAGGGCCTTCCCGAGGGCGGCGGGGAGGTCGTCCACGTGGCCGATCGCCTCCCCCTGCACTCCGAGATGCACACCGCCGTCCGCGTCGATGCGGAGGGCGCGCGGAGCCTCCACCTCCTGCGGGCGCGCGAGAGCGGAGCGGTCCGCGAGCAGCACCCGGGGGTCGAGTATCGCGGCGGCGAAGACCCCGGTGCCACGAGCGAGATCGGCGTCGTCGAGGAAGGCACGCCAGCTCGCCTCGTCGAAGAAGCGCATGGCCGTCGGCCCGACGATCTGGACGAAGGAGGCTGCGATGTAGTCCTGGAGCTCGACGCCGCGCTGCCCCAGGAAGAGCTCGTCGCCGAGGTCGGCGAGCCGTCCTCCGTAGCCGACGACCCGCGCCGACCCCGGCCGAGGCACCGATCCTGCGGGCTTGAGGATCACGTCCTCGGGGTCGGCCGCAGCCGCGAGGGCCTCAGCCCCGGTCTCCGCCTCGCGCAGGAACACGCGACCGCGTGCCGCATGTCCGCCCGTGACCCACGCCCGCAGGGCCTGCGGCCCGAGGAGCGGGTCCTCGCCCGTCGACCCGTCGTCCTGCCGTGCCGTCGTCGCACTCGTCCCCATGATCCCCCCAGAGAACCGGATCCATCTGACGCCTTTGCGTCTTCATATGAAGATATCCAGGCCTCTGACGAGGTGCAATATAACAGCTTTCGCGACCGCAGGCCTGGATCCCCGGTATGTCACGAGGCCCCCGGGACATCGGATAGGATGGACAGGTTGTTCCCTGGTGACGTGTCCGAGCGGCCGAAGGAGCACGCTTGGAAAGCGTGTGTTGTGCAAGCAACCGCGGGTTCGAATCCCGCCGTCACCGCCACAGACAGAGAAGACCTCCGCATCGCGGAGGTCTTCTCTCGTTTCGGGCGGCGTCAGCCGTCGAAGCGCACCCCGTACGTCAGACCACCGGGCGCGGACGGGAGCACGGTCATGCCGAGGCGCTCGTAGAACGCGGCCGCGCCGGAGTTCGCGGGGTCCATGCCGAGGTGCAGCGCCGGGACACCGCGCCGACGCAGCTCGGCGAAGAGCGTCTCGATGAGACCGCGACCGAGTCCCTGCCCCTGGGTCTCCGGCAGCAGGTCGATGTGCAGATGCGCCGGGTACTCGGCGGCATGCGGCTCGACTCCCGGCTCCCTGGTGTAGCCGTACTCGATCAGCTTCTCCTCGCGCGTCTGCGAGTCCGCCGATCGCGGATAGCGCGCGTGCAGGCCCGGCCACCACTCGTCGCGGAACCAGGCGTAGAAGGCGTCGGTGTCGTCGGTGGCGACGATGTAGCCGATGGTGCGCCCGTCCTCGGCCTCCACGACCCAGGCGAGGTCCGGGTGCCGCTCGACGTACGGCACCGCGAAGAGGTTCCCCCACAGCTCGTCATCGGACAGCACCCCGGTGGCGTCTCCCCCGGCGTCGGCCGTCCGCAGGCAGATCTCGAACATCGCCGGGCGATCGGTCGGACGGTAGGGACGGATGCGCGACACGGGGGCTCCTCGGACGGGTCAGGTTCCGCTCAGCCTATCGGCGCGGGCGGTCGCCTCGACGTCGCGTCGCACCCACGGCACCAGCCAGGCGGCGAGCACGAGGACGACGCCGGCGCCGACGAACGCCCCGCCGAGCGTGTCCGTGGCCCAGTGCACCGACAGGAAGGTGCGCGACAGGGCCATGAGCACGATCCAGGCCGCCCCCACGATCGCCACCCAGACCCGCGGGAAGAGCACCCAGAGCGCCAGGGCGATGGTCGCCGCATTCGCGGTGTGACCGGACGGGAACGAGCCGTAGTCGCTCACGACGAGCATGTCGTGCGGGCGGGCGCGGCCGAAGACGTTCTTCAAGAGCTGGACGGCACCGGCGCTGACGAGGAAGCACAACGCGGCGAACAGCGCCCCCCGCCATCGGCGCAGGAGCAGCAGGACGGCGATGGTCGCCAGCGGCACGGCGAGGATGGCGACCCAGCCACCGCCGATCCAGTTCAGCGCGAGGGCGAAGCTCAGCATCCAGTCCGCGCGGACCGCGGCGATCGTGTCGTTCCACCACTGGTCGAGCCCCGGCGTCTGCGGATACACGAAGACGACGAGTGCGCCGAGGGCAGTGGCCAGGAGGAGGCAGGCGACGCCCCACCACAGCAGCATCCGTCGATTCATCGTCCCATTGTGACGGACGCCCCCGCGATCGCGGGTCGCCGTGCCGGTCAGCGGGCGATGCGGGCGAGACCCTCCTCGAGATCCGCGATGAGGTCGGCCACGTCCTCGATGCCGACCGAGAGACGCACGACGTTCTCCGGGACGGCGAGCTCGGTGCCGCGGACCGACGCGTGGGTCATCTCCGGCGGGTAGCCGATGAGCGACTCCACGCCGCCGAGCGATTCGGCGAGCTGGAACACGCGGGTGCTCTCGGCGAAGGCCCGGGCGGCGTCCGCACCCGCGGCGAGACCGAGCGACAGCATGCCGCCGAAGCCGCTCATCTGCCGCGCCGCGATCTCGTGACCGGGGTGCGACGGGAGGCCGGGATAGAACACCTGCGCGAACTCCGGCCGCGCCTGGGCCCACTCGGCGATGGCCTGCGCGTTCTCGGAGTGCTGGCGCACCCGCACCGCGAGGGTCTTGATGCCGCGGGTCGTCAGCCAGGCGTCCAGAGGCGCGGAGACCGCACCCACCGCGAACTGCTGGAACTTCACGGCCTCGACGAAGCGGTCGTCACCGAAGACGACGGCACCGCCCAGCACGTCGGAGTGCCCGCCCAGGTACTTCGTCGTCGAGTGCACGACGAGATCGGCGCCGAGCGCGAGCGGCTGCTGCAGAGCCGGCGAGGCGAACGTGTTGTCCACCACGACGAGGGCACCGGCCGCGTGCGCCACCTCGACGATGAGCGCGATGTCGACGACCTTCAGCAGCGGGTTGCTCGGCGTCTCCAGCCACACGATGCGCGTCTCGGGACGGATCGCCGCGCGGATCACGTCGACGTCGGAGAGCTCGACCGTGGTCGTGTCGATCCCCCAGGGCGCGAGGACCTTCGTGAGCAGGCGGTAGGTGCCGCCGTAGACGTCGTTTCCGAGGAGAACGTGGTCGCCGGGCTTGAGGATGCCGCGCAGCAGCGCGTCCTCGGCCGCGAGACCGGACGCGAACGACAGCGCCCCGACCCCGCCCTCGAGAGCGGCGAGCTGCGTCTCCAGCGAGGAGCGCGTCGGGTTGCCCGCACGGTTGTACTCGTAGCCCTCCCGGAAGCCGCCGATGCCGTCCTGCACGTGCGTCGACGACTGGTAGATCGGCGGGATGATCGCCCCGGTGATCGGGTCGGGCGCCTGTCCGGCGTGGATGGCTCGGGTGGCGAAGGCGTGGTCGTGGTCGTGGTCGGACATGCCCTCAGCCTACGTCCGGGCCCTCCGACGGGTGCCGGCCTGTTACGTCCCGCGTCACCGGGAGAGGTAGCCGAGCAGGTCCTGTCGCGTCAGCACGGTGTGCGGCTTGCCGTCCTCGGTGACGAGGAGGGCGTCGGCGTCGGCGAGCGCGGCCCGTGCCTGCGCGACCGACGCGTGGATGCCGATGAGCGGGAGCCGCTCCCCCACGTGTGCGCCGACGGCGTCGCTCGGTTCGGCGTCGCCCCGGAAGAGCAGGTCGAGAAGGCCCTTCTCGTCGACGGTGCCCACGACCTCGCCCATCATCACCGGCGGCTCCGCGCTGAGGACGACGAGCTGCGAGACCTCGTACTCCGTCATCATGCCGATCGCCTCCAGCACCGTGTCGGTGGGGTGCGCGTGCACGAGGTCGGGGAGGCCGTGGCGGGAGGCCCGGGCGGCGAGCACGTCGGCGACTGTCTCCCCCTCCTCCACCTCGCTGAACCCGTAGGAGCGCATCCAGCCGTCGTTGAAGATCTTGCCCAGGTAGCCGCGTCCGCCATCCGGGAGGAGCACGACCATGACCGCATCCGCCGGCAGGTCCTTCGCCACCCGCAGCGCCCCGACGACGGCCATGCCGCTGGAGCCGCCGACGAGGATGCCCTCCTCGCGGGCCAGGCGCCGCGTCATCGCGAACGACTCCGCATCGCCGACCGCGACGATCTCGTGCGGGACGGCAGGGTCGTACGCTCCGGGCCAGATGTCCTCGCCCACGCCCTCGACGAGGTAGGGCCGACCGGTGCCGCCGCTGTAGACGCTGCCCTCGGGGTCGACGCCGATGATGCGCACCGCGTCGTCGGACACCTCGCGCAGGTAGCGTCCTGTACCGGTGATCGTGCCGCCCGTCCCCACCCCGGCGACGAAGTGCGTGACGCGCCCGTCGGTGTCGCGCCAGATCTCCGGCCCGGTCGTCTCGTAGTGGCTGCGCGGCCCGTTCGGGTTCTCGTACTGGTTCGGCTTGAAGGCCCCGGGGATCTCCCGTGCCAGCCGGTCGCTCACGCTGTAGTACGACTCGGGGCTGTCCGCCGGGACGGAGGTCGGGGTCACGACGACCTCGGCACCGTACGCGCGGAGCACGTCGATCTTGTCCTCGCCCACCTTGTCCGGGAGCACGAAGACGCACCGGTAGCCGCGCTGCTGGGCCACGAGGGCGAGCCCGACGCCGGTGTTGCCGCTCGTCGGCTCGACGATCGTGCCCCCCGGCTGCAGATCGCCCGCGGCCTCGGCGGCGTCGATGATGCGGGCCGCGATCCGATCCTTCGCCGATCCGCCCGGGTTCAGGTACTCGAGCTTCACGAGAACCGTGCACGCGATGCCCTCGGTGACGTGCTGGAGCTTCACCAGGGGCGTGTCGCCGACGAGGTCGACGATCGAGTCTGCGTACTTCATCTGTTCAGGGTACGGCGCGGGCCCTCGCCTCCGGGGCTGTGTTTCACCGCCGCTTCGACAGGCTCAGCGACCCAGAACCTGGGTCCCTGAGCCTGTCGAAGGGCCTGAGCCCGTCGAAGGGTCAGCCCTTCGTCGCGCCGGCCAGCAGGCCGCGCACGAAGAAGCGCTGAAGGGCGAAGAACACGATCAGCGGGACGATGATCGAGATGAACGTTCCCGCGGACTGCAGGAACCACTTGTTCCCCCAGGTCCCGGAGAGCGAGTTCAGCGCCTGCGTGATCGGCAGGGCACCGGGCGAGGCGAAGATCGTCGCGACCAGCAGGTCGTTCCACACCCAGAGGAACTGGAAGATCGCGAAGGACGCGATCGCCGGAGCCGCCAGCGGCAGGATGATCCGGAAGAAGACCTGACCGTGTCCGGCGCCGTCCACGCGGGCCGCCTCGATGATCTCGCCGGGGATCTCGGAGATGAAGTTGTGGAGCATGAACGTCGCCAGCGGCAGCGCGAAGATCGCGTGCGCGATCCAGACGCGGGCGAAGCTGTACTGCACCTCGTTCAGCCCGAACCCGGGGAAGATCGGCACGTCGTTGATCGTCAGCCCGTCCGAGAACAGGCTCAGCAGCGGCACGAGGGCCATCTGCAGCGGCACGATCTGCAGCGCGAACACGAAGATGAAGAGCATGTTCCGACCCTTGAAGTCGATCCATGCGAACGCGTACGCGGCGAGCGACGCCATCACGATCGGGAACACGGTCGCGGGGATCGTGATCGCCAGCGAGTTGATGAACGCCGTCGCGAGAGTCGTCGAGGTGCCGCCCGAGTTCCACGCCTGCACGTAGTTGTCGAACGTGAACTCCGGGTTGGAGAAGACCGTCCACCAGCCGCTGTTCTGCGTGTCGGCGCCCGGGCGGAACGACGTCACGAAGAGACCGAAGGTCGGGATCGTCCAGAAGAGCGCGATCACCGCGGCCGCGATCGTCGCCCCCTTCGAGGTCAGCTTCTTGTGGGCGGTCGCCTCGTTGCGGCGCGTGTCCCGCGCCACCTGGCGCTTGGTGCGGTTGTCCACGACGGTGGCCTGCGTTGCACTCATCAGCGGATCTCCCTCTGCTTGGCCATCGATCGGGCGTTGTAGATGATCAGCGGCAACACGAACAGGAACAGCACGACGGCGAGCGCCGACGAGTGCCCGTAGCTCTGGAACCGCTGCTGCTGGTTGACCATCTCGAAGCCGAGGACGCTGGTCTCGTCCCGTCCGCCGGTCATCACGGCGACGATGTCGTACACCTTGAGCGAGGCGATCGTGATGGTCGTGAGCACGACGATCAGCGACGACCGGATGCCGGGCACGGTCACGTTGCGGAAGCGCTGCCAGGCGTTCGTGCCGTCGAGCTCGGCCGCCTCCATCTGCTCCACCGGCACGGCCTTGATCGCGGCCGAGAGGATGACCATGGCGAAGCCGGTCTGGGTCCAGATGAACACGATGAGCAGCATGAGCGTGTTGAGGATCGGCTTGATCGCCAGCCACTGCACGGGGTCGCCGCCGAAAGCGGTCACGATCGCGTTGAGGAGACCGATCTGGTCACCCTGCCGGGCGTCGTACATGAACTTCCAGATGATGCCGGCGCCGACGAACGAGATCGCCACCGGCATGAAGACCAGCACCTTGAGGAACTTCTCGCCGCGGGCCCTGTCGATGAAGACGGCATAGGCGAGGCCGATGACCACGGAGATGACCGGAGCGAGCAGCGCCCAGATGATGGTGTTGATCACCGACGACGTGCCGACCGGGTTGGTGAAGACCCAGATGTAGTTCTCGAGCCCGACGAACTCGTCGCCGGTCTTGTCGAAGAAGGACTTGAAGATCGTCGAGATCGCCGGGTAGATGAGGCCGAGCAGCAGCATGATGGCCGCCGGGGCCATGAACAGCACGAGCTGGAAGAGATAGCCCGCTCCCTGCCGCGCGCGGAAGTCCGCGAAGAAGAGGAGCGCCCCGACGAGGAGCGCGATCGCGACGACGTACACGACGGCGTTCGCGTAGGGACGGAGCAGCAGCAGCGCGAGCACCGGGATGACGAGGCACGCGACCAGCCGCATGATGAAGTAGCCGCGACCAGGGCGGGGCGCGAACTCGATCAGCACGAGGATGATCGCCACGACCACGCCGAACACGAGCAGCACGGCGGGGATCTGCACCAGCGGATTCAGACCGCCCAGCCACAGGAAGAAGCTGTTGAGCGAGAACCCGATCGTGATCCGCGAGGACTCCTCGGTCGGGGCGGTGAAGACGAGGAGGAGAGCCAGCGCGACGACGACCACGAAGCCGATCGCGAGGATCGTGCGTGTGGTCTTCCTCCCCTTCTCGTCGGTGCCGTGCGTCGTCGGCGGCGCGTCAGCCTCGACGGGTTTCTCGATGGTCGCGTGCGACATGAACGTCCCCTTCTGGATCGTGCTGGGTTCCCGCGCAGTATGGATGGGTGGAGCGGGGCCGGGCTTGTGCAGCCCGGCCCCGCTCAGCCTGAGAAGATCGCGTCGAGGCGATCAGTTCTCGTAGCCGGCCTGGATGTCGGAGAGCACCGTGTCGGTGTCCTTGCCGTCGATCCAGTCGACCATCCCCTTCCAGAACGAGCCCGAGCCGACGGTCGACGGCATCAGGTCGGAAGCGTCGAACCGGAAGGTCGTCGCGTCGTCCTGCATGATGGTCATCGCCTCCTGGAGGAACTCGCTCGAGGCGAGGCTCGGGTCGGCGTTCTTGTTGGCGGAGATGACGCCACCGAGCTCGACACGGGCGTCGGCGAACTCCGGCGATGCCATGAACTCGAGCACCTGCTGGGTGGCCTCGTCGTCGGAGAAGGCCGCGACGAACTCGCCGCCACCCTCGACCTGGAGCTCACCGGCGGTCTCGCCCGGCATGATGAACGCGTAGACGTCGCCGTCCGGCGCGACCTCGGGGACGTTGCCGTCCGCGGTCTCCGTGTCGAGGAAGTTCGCCGACAGGAACGACGCCTGGTGGGTCAGCGCGCAGTCGCCCTTGGCCACCGCGTTGGCGACGTCACCGAAAGCGGTCGAGTTGATGCTCTTGACGTCGCCGTAGCCCGCGTTGACGTACTCCGGGTTGAGCAGGATCTCACCGACGGCGTCGAAGGCCTGCTTGATCTCGGGGTCGGTGAACTTCACGTCGCCGGCCACCCAGTCGTCGTACACGTCGGGGCCCGACTGGCGCAGGACGAGGTCCTCGATCCAGTCCGTCCCCGGCCAGCCCGACGCCGCCTCGGAGGCGAAGCCGGCGCACCAGGCGGGACCGCCGGTCTTCTCGACGATCGTGTCGGTCAGGGCGATCATGTCGTCCCAGGTCTCCGGGACCTCGACGCCCCACTCGGCGAACTGCTTCGGCGAGTACCAGACGTAGCCCTTGAGGTTCGCGAGCATCGGCGCCGCGTAGAAGGTGTCGTCGAACGTGCCGTACTTCTTCCAGTCCTCGGACCAGTTCTCGTCGACGGCGGACTCGACCGCCTCCGGCGCCGGCATGACCTTGCCGGTGTCGACGAGGGTCTTGAGCAGACCGGGCTGCGGGACGATCGCGATGTCGGGGGCGTCGCCACCGGTCACCTTGGTGACGATGTTGCCCTCGAAGCCCTTGTCGCCGGTGTACTCGACCTTGATCCCGGTGTCCTTCGTGAACTGCTCGAAGGAGGCGTTCAGGTCATCGGCCTCGACGCCCGTGATGCCGCCGGAGATCCGGACGGTGTCCTTGGTCTCTCCGCCCTCATCGCCCCCGCCCTCGGCGCAGCCGGCGAGCGCGAGAGACGCGACGCCGACGAGTGCGATGGGGGCGAGCAGGCGGTATCGCTGTGACAAAGCCATGTACTTCTCCTCTTCCGGTGGATCTTCAGTCCGCCCAAGGAGAGCAATCGCCACATCCATTGGGGAACCGATTCCAGGCCAACCTACTCGGGTTCCTTCGCGCCGTACAACTGGGGAAGGTTACAAGATCACAACCGTTTGAGGTCGGTGCCCTCCGTGTGGTGGGAGCGCTCCCAGTTCCACGGGTCTGGAACCGGTTCCTCCTCGCGTGTGGAACGGCTACGATGGCTCCCGGCGAGCGCCCGATGGCTCGCCGTCGTGGAACCGGGTCGAGGAGGACACGATGAGCACGATCGCCGACGTCGCGACGC
The DNA here is from genome assembly GCF_057364585.1 of Microbacterium sp. CFSPD4_SD4. Classification (NCBI taxonomy): domain Bacteria; kingdom Bacillati; phylum Actinomycetota; class Actinomycetes; order Micrococcales; family Microbacteriaceae; genus Microbacterium; species Microbacterium sp. CFSPD4_SD4. The sequence goes on along the minus strand of NZ_JBNFOC010000004.1, from coordinate 251,003 downwards.
GCGCCGGTGTGTCCAAGGCGACCGCGAGCCGCGCCCTGAGCGGCCGCGGCTACGTCTCGGAGGAGACGAGACAGCGCGTGGAGGAGGCGGCGCACGACCTCGCGTACGTCGCGCACTCCTCCGCCACCAGCCTGGCGACCGGGCGCACCGGCACCATCGGCCTGGTGATGCCACCGGTCGACCGGTGGTTCTTCTCGGAGCTGCTGGCGGGCGTGCAGGAGGCGCTGCTCGTGCGCGACCACGACCTGTCGCTGTACGGCGTCCCTGAGCGCTCGGAGACCAGGGAGCGGCTGTTCGAGAGCGTGCTGCCCGGTCGGAGATTCGACGGCATCATCGCCGTCGGCATCCAGCCCAGCGCCCGCGAGCTGGAGCGCCTGCACCGCACCGGGCGCCCGCTCGTCAGCGTGGGGCCCTACAGCGCCGGATCGAGCGCCGTGTCGATCGACGACGCGGCCGCCGCCCGGATCGCCACCGAGCACCTGATCGAGCTCGGCCACACCGACATCGCCTTCGTGGGCGGCGCCACCGACGACACCGACCTCAGTTACGGCGACGCCCGACGCCTGGCCGGCTACCGGGAGGCGCTGCACGCGGCGGGGCTGACTCCGCGGGCGCGCATCGCCGGGGCGGCCCCCACGATGCCCGGCGGCTATGCCGCGGCGGCGGGACTTCTCGGCGACCGTCGCCACCGACCGACCGCCATCGTCGGCGTGTGCGACGAGGCCGCCATCGGCGCCGTGATCGCCGCCCGCCGCCTGGGCATCGCGGTGCCGACCGAACTCAGCGTCGTCGGCATCGACGACCACGAGCACGCGGAGATGTTCGCCCTCACGACCATCGGGCAATCGCCGCGGGACCAGGGCCGGGAGGCCGTGCGCCTGCTCATGCGACGGATGAGCGAGCCCGACGCTCCGGTCGAGCACGTCGGGGCCGCTTCGGCGCTCGTCGTCCGCAGCTCGACCGCGGCGCCGCGCTGACCCCGCAGACGCACGAAGGCCCCGGGCGGAACCCGGGGCCTTCGCAGAAGCGCTGGTGCGCTGGAATTACTTGAGGGTGACGGTCGCGCCGGCCTCTTCCAGAGCAGCCTTGGCCTTCTCGGCCGTCTCCTTGTTGGCGCCCTCGAGGACGGCCTTCGGAGCACCGTCGACGACGGCCTTGGCCTCGCCGAGGCCGAGCGAGGTGAGCTCGCGGACAGCCTTGATGACCTGGATCTTCTTGTCGCCAGCGGCCTCGAGGATGACGTCGAAGGAGTCCTTCTCCTCCTCGGCCGCGGCCTCGCCCGCGCCACCGGCGGCACCGGCGACGGCGACGGGAGCAGCAGCGGTGACCTCGAACTTCTCCTCGAACGCCTTCACGAACTCGTTGAGCTCGATGAGGGTCAGGCCGGCGAACTGCTCGAGCAGCTCCTCGGTGGAAAGCTTCGCCATGATGTATCTCCTAGATAGATGGGGTTTGTAGACGAGATCGCCGGTCGCTTACGCGGCCTCGGCGGTCTCCAGCTTTTCGCGAAGCGCGTCGATGGTGGCCGCAGCCTTGCCCATCGTCGCCTTCATCATGCCCGCGGCCTTCGCCAGCAGAACCTCGCGGCTCTCGAGCGAGGCGTACGTGTTGACCTCGTCGGCGGTGAGGGCCTTGCCCTCGAAGATGCCCGACTTGATCACGAGAAGCGGGTTGGCCTTGGCGAAGTCACGCAGAGCCTTGGCGGTGGCGACGAAGTCACCGTGCACGAACGCGACAGCCGACGGCCCCTTGAGGTCGTCGTCCAGCGCGGAGATGCCTGCCTTGTTGGCGGCGATCTTGGTCAGCGTGTTCTTCACCACGGCGTACTCAGCGTCCTGACGGATGCTGTTGCGCAGCTGCTTGAGCTGGGCAACCGTCAGACCGCGGTACTCGGTCAGCAGGACGGCGTTCGAGTTCTCGAATGACTTCGTGAGCTCGTTGACCGATGCATCCTTCTGCGCCATGGTCACTCCTTGGTGTGTACGAGGCGCCGCACGGTGGTGGGGCGCCGGCCTCCGACCCCCTGCAAAAGAGAAGAGCTCCGGCGCAAGCGCACGGAGCTCGGAAGTTCGTGACACCTGCGCGGGCCCCTGCGATGCAGAGCTTCGATCCTGTGCACTCGCGCGCACACGATGACCAGCGGTCTTCGGTTATGACCACTGTACCCCACCCCCACCTCTCCCCCAAATCCCCCCTCCTCTTCCCGTCGACCCACCCCTTTGCGTGCACCCCGGCCCCTTACGCCTGCATGCACGGGGCCGGAGGGCACGGAAGGGGGTGGGTCAAGGGTTCACCGGGCGAAGAGACGGAAGGCACGGAAGTGCGCGTCGGCCGCGGCGAGGGAGGCGACGTGCTCGCTCGACACCCGGATCACCTGCCAGCCGGTGGTTCCGCGCACCCAGTCCTCGCGGATCTTCTCGTCGAGCACGACGCTCTCCGCGGTGCGGCCCCCGCGGAGCTCGTCATCCAGGTACTTGTCACGGCCGTCGCACTCCACGAAGGTGCGGGACTGGTCGACGGCGATGCCCATCCAGAACCGGCCGCCGCGCGGTCCGTCCACCGGCACCTGCAGCCGCGGTCTGCCGAAGCCGAGCTGATGGAGCCGGTACCGCGTCACGCTCTCCAGAGGCAGTTTCGCGCGACCGTCGGCCAGGCCCACGATCCGGCGAGCCTGCACGATGCCGCGGAGCCGTGGACGGCGGACCCGATCCGCGAGGTCCGCCAGGAGAGCCTGCTCCGCGGTGTCGTCGAACTCCCACGGGTCACCGCCGACCAGAGCGAGGGCGGCATCCGCGACCGCGAGAGCCGCCTCCGGAGCGACCGTGCGGGCGAGGTCGACGACCGTCCGGGCGAGGGAGGTGCAGCGGATGCCGTCGCGCTCCACGATGTCACCGGCGGCAACAGTGCCCTCGTGCCGCAGGATCCCGGACGTGCTGTGCCGGCGGTCCGGTGGCGCCGTCACATGGACCCTCGTCGGACGCACCCGATACAGCGGCAGTCCCCACAGCACCGCAGCCGAGGCGTGCGAGAACACGGGCCCTGGCCCCGAGGCCGCGAGGTCGGCGGCCACCACCTCCGCACGATGCCGGGACTCCGGGGCGAGCTCGCTCCAGGTCCGCAGCGCGAGGTACCACCCACGGCGCACACGATGCAGCTGCCGCCCTTCCACCGCGGCGTGGAGCGTCCGAGACCCCCAGCCCTCCTCCTCCAGCCGTCGACGACCGAGGAGCATCCCCCTGATCTCCTCCACGCTCACCTGTCTCATCCCCCGACTCTCCCCTCTCCTCTCGCCGCTCCCCCGCCTTCCCCGGTTTCTCCACACCCCTCTCTCCCCTCCCGCCCCTTGTGCAGGAATCGTCCTCCCCTGCCGCCCCACCCCCTTGCGTTCGATCCACCCCCCTACGCGCGTGCGCAGGGGGCCGGGACGCACGCAAGGGGTGCGTCGGCGGGAGGGGGCGGCGTGTACGACGGGAACGGGGGTGGGGGAGAGTTAGAGTCTTCTGGTGACCCCGGAACTCCAAGCTCGCATCGTCGCGGACTCACGCGACCGCGTGGCATGGATGAGGGCACGATCGCGCGGCATCACGGCCACCGACGTCGCCGGGCTCACCAGCGAGCGCTCGATCGCCCGTGCTGCCGACGCCAAGCTCGGCGGCGGGCCGCGGTTCGGCGGCAACGCCTACACCGACCACGGCCGGCGCCGCGAGCCGGAGATCGCCGCCTGGGTCGCGGCCACGCACGGCATCTTCCCCTCCTCCGCGCTGTTCCACGCTGAGGTCGAGCACCGCCACCTGGCGACCCCCGATGGCATCTCGGTGGACGCGGACGGCCGTGTCAGCCTCGCGGAGATCAAGACCACCAACAAGGCCTTCCGGGGATCCCCGCACCTACCTGCGTCAGGTGTGGTGGCAGCAGCACGTGCTGGGCGCCGAGCGCACCCTGTTCGTCTGGGAGGAGCACGTCGACTTCTCCCCCGTCCACGACGAGCCCCGCTGCGTGTGGATCGACCGCGACGACCGCGAGATCGCCAAGCTCGTGGGGCTCGCCACCGACCTCATCGACGAGCTGTACCGCCGCACGACCGGACGCACGGTCCCGGCCCGCTCCGCGTCCCCGGCGGACAGCCGTCGGGAGCAGCTCCGCGAGCGCGACGCCTTCCGCGCCCTCGCCCTCGCCGACTGACCGCGCGGCGGCGATGCCGTCCCGGTCGCGTCAGGGTTCGCGAGCGAGCACCCGACGCGCCTCCCCCGCGACCTCGGACGCGATCGTGTCGAGGAGCGCGGAGCGCAGGTTCCACTGCTGCCAGTACAGCGCCACGCGCAGAATCGGACCGCCGAGCGCCACGAGTCCCGGCACCTCCTGCAGCCGCGGCACCATCCCCCAGCCGAGGCCGAGGCCGACGGCGAGCGCATAGTCGTGCGACGCCGGGACGTAGTGCCGGGGAACGCCGGCCGCCGGCACGCCCCGCGCGGCCAGCCACTCGTGCTGCAGGGTGTCCCGGCGGTCGAAGTCGACGAACGGCGCGTGCGCCAGAGCATCGGGGGTGACGCCGTCCGGGAACCATCGCCGGGCGTAGGCGGGTTCGGCCATGGCGCGGTACTCGAGCACGCCGAGGGGCGCGACCGTGCACCCCGCGACCGCCGTGGCCTCGCTCGTGACCGCCGCCATGACGGTCCCCGATTCGAGCAGGCGGGCGGTGAAGTTCTGATCGTCGCGGTGCAGGTCGACATCGATGTCGTGCGCGGCGGAGAGCCGGGCCATCGGTGCCAGGAACCAGGTCGCCATCGAATCCGCGTTGACGGCGAGCGGCACGCTGATCCGCCGCCCCTCAGCGCTCCCCTCGATCCCGACTCCCGCGAGAGCATCCTCTTCGAGGAGGGCGATCTGCCGCGCGAGCCGCACGACGGACTCCCCCGCCTCGGTGAGGCGGACCGGCTTGCTACGCACGAGGAGGATCCGCCCGAGCTGCTGCTCCAGCGCCTTGAGACGCTGACTGACCGCGGACGGGGTGACCTGCAGCCGACGCGACGCGGCATCGAGAGTGCCCTCGTCGGCGACGGCGGCGAGCGTGGCGGCGAGCCCCGGGTCGATCCTCACATCAGTGATGCTAATGGTGCGGAAGGAATCTTCGCTGCACCTCATGCTCAGCCCTCATAGGCTCGACACATGCTCACGGTCCTCGCCGGTCTCGGCCTCGGTCTCTCCCTCATCGTCGCGATCGGCGCACAGAACGTGTTCGTGCTGCGTCAGGGCATCCGGCGCGAGCACGTCCTCGCCGTCGTGATCGTCTGCGCCCTCTCCGACGCCGTGCTGATCATCGCCGGTGTCGCGGGGCTCGGGTTCGTGCTGTCCGCCGCACCCTGGCTCGTCGTCGTGGCTCGCTGGGCAGGGGCGCTGTTCCTCCTCGGATACGGACTGCTTGCGGCGCGGCGGGCCTGGCGGGGCGGCGAGGAGCTGGTGGTCGACGGGGGCGACGCCCCGGTCTTCGAGGCGTCCGGGGGCACCGGCACGCTCACCCGCACCCGCCTCGCCCCGGTGATCCTCACGACGCTGGCGTTGACGTGGCTGAACCCGCATGTGTACCTCGACACGGTGCTGATGCTCGGGTCGATCGCGGCGACGCACGGGGACGAGCGGTGGCTGTTCGCGGCCGGGGCGGTCGCGGCGAGCATCCTCTGGTTCACCGCCCTCGGCTTCGGCGCCCGCTACCTCGGACGGTGGCTCCGCACCCCGCGCTCCTGGCGCATCCTCGACGCGGTGATCGCGGTCGTGATGATCACGCTCGCGGTGAGCCTCGTGCTCCCGGTGCTCGGCGGCTAGGCGTTCACCCGGCCTCGATCTGCGACACCCGCGCCCGGATGAGCGCGCGGACCGCCTCGACCGGAAGGGGGTGCTCCGGCTGGAACCGGATCGTCCCCTTGTCGAGGCTGACCCCGGGGTGACCGTCGAGGAAACCCGCTATGGCAGCGACCGCCGCGGGGCTGAACGGGTAGACGCCGATGTGCTTCTTCGCACGCATCACCGAGAGCAGCGGCTTGCCGTAGTAGACGAGGGCCGGCATCCCGTAGCCCTTGCCCTGTTCCGCCTCCGGCACCTCCTCCGTGGCGATCGCGTACACGCCATCGATCACCGCACGGTCTGCGGCGTCGAGATCGGTCAGGTAGTCGTCGATGGTGCCCACGCACCGCATCCTGCCACCGATCGCCCGCGGGGTCGAGGACTCACGCGCCGTCGAGGGGCCGGAGGATGCGGGTGAGGAACCGCTGCGTGCGCTCGTGCTGCGGAGCGCTGAACAGCTCGGCGGGCGGCCCCTGCTCGACGACGACGCCGTCGTCCAGGAAGAGCACATGGTCTGCGGCCTCGCGGGCGAAGCTCAGCTCGTGGGTGACGACGGCCATCGTCCATCCCTCGTCGGCGAGCTCCTTGATGACGAGCAGCACCTCTCCCACGAGCTCCGGGTCGAGCGCGCTCGTCGGCTCGTCGAACAGCAGCAGGTCCGGCTGCAGGGCCAGTGCCCGCACGATGCCCACCCGCTGCTGCTGCCCGCCGGAGAGCTGATGCGGCCGCGCGTCCGCCTTGTCGGCGAGACCGACCCGGGCGAGCAGCGCCTGCGCCTCGGCGACGACCTCGGCCTTCGGACGGCCCTGCACCCGCCACGGCCCTTCGATCACGTTCTCCAGCACGGTCAGGTGCGGGAAGAGGTTGTGATGCTGGAACACCATCGCCGACCGGTCACGCAACGCGAGCCGCTGCTGCTTCGCGACGCGGGGCTTCGGGCGGATCTCCGGTGCGAAGTCGATCTCCGGGCCCCCGGCCATCGCGATGGTGCCGGCGTCCGGGGTCTCCAGGCCGTTCAGGGCGCGCAGGACGGTCGTCTTCCCCGAGCCGCTGGGCCCGATGAGCACCACGACCTCGCCGCGGTGCAGGGTGAGGTCGAAGCCGCGCAGCACCTCGGTGGTGCCGAAACTCTTGTGCAGGCCCCGTGCGGTGAGCAGCGGTTCGGCCGTGGGGTCAGTGCGCGACACGACTGTCGAGCCTCCTCTCCAGGGCGCTCTGCCCGAAGGAGAGCACCAGGCAGATCACCCAGTAGACCAGCGCCGCAGCCAGGTACAGCACCATGAACTCGAGCGTGGCGGAGGCGATCTGCTGCGCCACCTTGAACAGCTCCGTCACGAGGATCAGCGAGGTGAGGGAGGTGTCCTTCACGAGCGAGATGAACGTGTTGGACAGCGGCGGCACCGACACCCGGGCAGCCTGCGGGAGGATGATACGGGTCAGCGTGCGGGTGCGGTTCATCCCCACCGTATAGGCGGCCTCCCACTGCCCCTTCGGCACCGAGAGGATCGCCGCCCGTACGACCTCGGCGCCGTAGCCGCCGACGTTGAGCGAGAGCGCGATGATGGCGCTCGGCCACGGATCGAGGGTCACCCCGACGGACGGCAGGCCGTAGAAGATCACGAAGAGCTGCACGAGCATCGGCGTGCCGCGGATCACCGAGATGTAGAACCGCGCGATGCCGGACACCACCGGATGCACCGAGATCCGCATCAGCGCCATGCCGATCGCGATCACGAGCCCCAGCGCGAACGACACCAGGGCGAGCGGGATCGTCGCCGTCAGCCCCGCCCAGGCGATCGGCCCGAGCGAGGAGAAGAAGAGCTCCCAGGGATTCTGCATCGCCTACTGCGAGACGTCTTCGCCGAAGTACTTCTCGCTGATCTCGGCCAAGGTGCCGTCGGCACGGAGCGTGTCGAGCGCTTCGTCGACCGCATCGACGAGCGCCTCCTTGTCCTTCGTGAACACGAAGGCCTGCTCACCGGCGTCATCGGTCTCCGCCGCGATCTTCAGGCCCGTCGGGCTGTTGGTCGTCTCGTAGTCGAGGAACGTCAGCTTGTCGTTGACGGTCGCATCCACCCGGCCCTGGCGGAGGAGCTCCACGGCCTGCGCCCACCCCTCGACGCCCTCGACCTTGGCGCCGGACTCGGTGGCCAGCTCGTACCAGTTGCTCGTGAGGGACTGCGCCGTCGTCTTGCCCTCGAGGTCGTCGAAGGACGAGATGGAGTCGTCGTCCTCCTTCACCACGATCACGCCGGGCGACACCGTGTACGGGGTGCTGAAGAGGTACTTCGCCTCGCGCTCCTCGTTGATCGACACCTGGTTCGCGATCACGTCGAAGCGGCCGGCGTCGAGACCCGCGAAGATCGCATCCCACTGCGTCTCCTGGAACTCGACCTTCAGGCCGAGCTCGTCGGCGACGGCCTGAATGATCTCGACGTCGTAGCCGGTGAGGTCACCGGAACCGCCGTCGTCGTGGAAGCTGAACGGGCGGTAGGTGCCCTCGGTCGCGACCGTCAGCGTGCCGTCCTTCACCAGGCCGAAGTCGGAGCCCGCGGCGCCCTCGCCGTCCGTGCTCGCGGGCGTGCTGGACCCGCTGCAGGCGGTCAGCGCGGCGGCGGCGACGACGAGTGCGGTGACGGCGATGAGACGACGGGACATGGACCCTCCTGGGGTGAGAAAGCGCGGGAGCGAGTTTACGCGACGACCGCGGGAACTCCCCCACAGTACGCGGCGCCTCCGACGTCAGCGCATCGGATGACGCCGGATGTCGCGCGCCGAACCGCCCCGGGAACGCAGAACGCCCCCGGGCGGACCCGGGGGCGTTCGGTGCGACAGGTGCGAGACCCGTCGACGCGTCAGATGGCGTTGACGTCCAGCGGGATGCCGGGGCCGAACGTGGTCGACACCGCACCCTTCTGGATGTAACGACCCTTGGCGCTGGACGGCTTGAGGCGGACGATCTCCTCGAGCGCGGCGTCGATGTTCTCGTTCAGCTGCTCGGCCGAGAAGGAGGCCTTGCCGATGACGAAGTGCACGTTGGCGTGCTTGTCGACGCGGAACTCGATCTTTCCGCCCTTGATCTCCTCGACGGCCTTGGCCGGGTTCGGAGTCACGGTGCCGGTCTTCGGGTTCGGCATCAGGCCACGGGGACCGAGCACCTTGCCGAGACGGCCGACCTGGCCCATGAGCTCCGGGGTCGAGACCGCGGAGTCGAAGTTGGTCCAGCCGTCGGCGACCTTCTGGATGAGCTCGGCGCCGCCGACCTCATCGGCGCCGGCCGCGATCGCCGCCTCGGCCGCGGGGCCGGTGGCGAACACGATGACGCGGGCGGTCTTACCGGTGCCGTGGGGCAGGATGACGGTGCCGCGCACCATCTGGTCCGCCTTGCGGGGGTCGACAGCGAGCTTCAGCGCGACCTCGACGGTCGAGTCGAACTTCGCCGAACCGGTCTCCTTCGCGAGCGCGACGGCCTCGGACGGCGTGTAGAAACGGTCTGCCTCGATCTTCTCGGCGGCAGCCTTGTAAGCCTTGGACTTGGTAGCCATGATTATTCTCCTCAGCCCTCGACCGTGATGCCCATGGAACGGGCGGTGCCGGCGATGATCTTCGAGGCGGCCTCGATGTCGTTCGCGTTCAGGTCGGCCTGCTTCTGCTCGGCGATCTGACGGACCTGGTCCTTGGTGATCTTGCCGACCTTGACGGTGTGCGGGGTGGCCGAAGCCTTCTGCACGCCGGCGGCCTTCTTGATGAGCTCCGCCGCGGGCGGGGTCTTCAGGACGAAGGTGAAGCTGCGGTCCTCGTAGACGGTGATCTCGACGGGGATGACGTTGCCGCGCTGCGACTCGGTCGCGGCGTTGTACGCCTTGCAGAACTCCATGATGTTGACGCCATGCTGACCGAGCGCGGGGCCGATCGGCGGCGCCGGGTTGGCGGCACCGGCGTTGATCTGAAGCTTGATCAGGCCGGTCACCTTCTTCTTCGGTGCCATTCTCTTTCCTTTCCTCGAGGCGGATGCGAGCATCCGCTTCTCCCACGGCTCCGGCCTCTCCGGCCCGTGGTCGTCTGCGCGCCCTTCGATAAGCTCAGCGGCACACAAACCACGTAAGTCTACCCGATCACTCCCCCACTCGCGAGCCGGCCCCTTGTGTGCGAGCCGGCCCTCTGCGTGCGTCCGCAACGGGCCGGGAGACACGAAAGGGGGTGGGTCGGGGGAAAGAAAACGGCCGCCCCCGAAGAGGGCGGCCGTTCTCGTGCACTTCGGCAGGCTCAGTGACCCACGGTCAGATCATCTTGGTGACCTGGTCGAACGACAGCTCGACCGGGGTCTCGCGCTCGAAGAGCGAGACGAGGACCGTGAGCTTGCCGCTCTCCGGCTTGATCTCGCTGATCGAACCGGGAAGACCCGCGAACGAGCCCTCCTTGATCGTGATGGTCTCGCCGACCTCGAAGTCGACCTCGGCGGGAAGCGGACGGGCGACGGCGACGCCACCCTTGGCCGCGATGTTCTTGGCGGTCGGCACGTCCTTGACCTCGACGAGGGACTTCAGCATGTTGAAGGCCTCTTCGAAGCGCAGCGGCGTCGGGTTGTGGGCGTTGCCCACGAAGCCGGTGACGCCGGGGGTGTGCCGCACGACCGACCAGGTGTCTTCCGTCAGCTCCATGCGCACCAGCACGTAGCCGGGGATGCGCACGCGGGTGACCATCTTGCGCTGGCCGTTCTTGATCTCGACGACGTCCTCCATCGGGACCTCGACCTGGTAGATCTCGTCCTCGACCTCGAGCGTCGACTTGCGCTGCTCGATGTTCGCCTTGACCTTGCGCTCGAAGCCGGCGTACGAGTGGATGACGTACCACTTGCCCGGGAGCATGCGCAGGTCCATGCGGAAGGCCTCGTACGGGTCTTCCTCGGACGCCGACTCGTCCTCGTCGGACTCGGCGGCGGGACGGTCGTCCTCGCCGTTCACGTCGGGCCCCTCGTACGGGGTGACCTCGTCGGCCGCTTCGGCCTCCTGCTCCGCGACCTCTTCGGCCACGGAATCGTTGAGGACCTCGGCGGCGGCTTCGGACTCCGCGGCCTCGTCCAGGTTCAGAGCGTCGTTCACGATGGCGTCCGCCTCCGGGTCGTCGATGTCGATGTCGATGTCTTCCGTCTCCTGCTCGCCGTCCTCGTCCTCGACGTGGACCGCGACGTGCTCGGCAGAGGTGACCGAGAGCTCCTCCGCGGCGAGCACGTTGCCCTCCTGGGCCTCGTCCTCCTCGCTGGACTGCTCTGCGGCGGTCGCCCAGTCGGCGTCGTCGGAATATCGTTCAGACACGTTGCTTCTTCTCCATAGCTGCGGCGGTCGCCGCGGGGGTCATCAGCCAGGGATTCCGAACACGTAGTGCGTCAGGAGCCCGAAGACGTAGTCGAGACCGTAGACGATGCCCATGACGATCAGGACGAAGACGAGCACCACACCCGTGAACTTGAAAAGCTCCTTGCGGGTCGGGGTGACGACCTTGCGCAGTTCGGCGATGACCTGGCGGATGAACAGGGCGATGCCCCCGAAGAACCGGGAGAAGGGGTTGCCCTTCTTCTGGCGCGTGGCGCCGGCCGCGACGACGTCGCCGCGCGGTTCGTCCTGATCCATCCTGAATGTACCTTTCGTGTGTCAGCGTGCGCTGACGCGCAGGGCGGACAGGAATCGAACCTGCAACCTGCGGTTTTGGAGACCGCTGCTCTGCCAATTGAGCTACCGCCCTAGAGACCCGGAGGTCTCGGGGATGCTCTCCTCACCCTGCCACCGGCCGATGTCGTAGACGCCAGGCACGGCGAAAGAATGCAGAGAACAACTGCTCACCAAGCATACGGCATCGATCCGGTGGTGCCGAACAGGAAGCGGAACCGGCGTTGTTGCTAGGCTCGGCGGGCGGACGAAGCAGGAAGGGACGCATGTGAGTGGGGATGTGCAGCAGTTCCAGGTGGACCTGCGCGGAGTCGTCGATCTGCTCAGCCGGCACATCTACTCCAGTCCCCGGGTCTATCTGCGGGAACTGCTCCAGAACGCGAGGGACGCGATCGCCGCGCGCCGTGAGGTCGACGGCGGCGGCAGCCGCATCCGGATCACGCCGCTGACCGCGCAGTCGGGCGAGTTCGTGCTCCGCGACGACGGCGTGGGATTGACCGCCGCCGAGGTCGCCGATCTGCTCGCGACCGTCGGGCGCAGCTCCAAGCGGGACATCTTCGACCTCCCCCGGAGCGACTTCCTCGGCCAGTTCGGCATCGGGCTGCTGAGCTGCTTCATGGTCGCCGACACCATCGTCATCCGCTCCCGCAGCGCCAGAGGCGGCTCCGCGGTGGAGTGGACGGGCAGCGCGGACGGCACCTTCCGCGTCACGGAGATCGACGACGACCTCCCCATCGGCACCAGCGTGCACCTCGTGCCGCGCTTCGACGCCGACGAGCTGCTGCGGCCGGCGGCTGTGCACGAGCTCGCGACCACCTTCGGGGAGTTCCTGCCGGTGCGGGTGACCATTGACGCGCCCGGTGGGGACATCGACGTGACGCGCGAGCCTCCCTTCCTCGACCCCGCCGCCGATGTCGAGGCGGCCGTGCAGTACGGTCGCGACCTGCTCGGGGCCGCCCCGCTGGACGTGATCCCGCTGAGCGAGCCGGCGACCGGGACGCAGGGCCTGGCGTACGTCCTGCCCTTCGCTCCTCCGCCCGGCGCCCGCCAGGCGACCCGCATGTACCTCGGGCGCATGCTGCTGTCCGAGCGCGTCGACGACGTGCTGCCCGACTGGGCCTTCTTCGTGCGCGCCGTCGTCGACTCCACCGGCCTCGCGCCGACCGCGAGCCGCGAGTCCCTCGTCGAGGACACGGCCCTGGAGCACGTCCGGGAGCAGCTCGGCGCCGGGATCCGCCGCTGGGTGCTCGAGCTCGGGCTGCGCGAACCGCATCGCCTCGCCCAGTTCGTCGCCGTGCACGAGGTCGGCCTCAAGTCGCTGGTGCGTCATGACGAGGAGCTCGCGCGCTTCATCACGCGCTGGCTCACCGTGGAGACCACGCACGGCACGCTGCGGATCGGCGAGCTCGTGGAACGGTACCCTCACGTGCGCTACGCCCAGACGGTCGACGAGTTCCGCCAGGTGGCGGGCATCTCACCCTCGGACGAGGTGCTCGCCAACGGCGGCTACCTCTATGACGCGGATCTGATCCGCCTGCTCCCCGACCTGTACCCGCAGGTCACGGTGGAGAAGGTCAACGTGACCGGGGAGCTCGATCGCCTCGACCCGCCGCCGCTCGATGACCGGGACATCGCGATGGCGCTGGAGTCCCGCGCCGGCGCCGTGCTCGCCGCCTCCGACTGCAGCGTCGTCGTCAGGGCGATCGATCGCCCCGAGCTGACCGGACTCTACGTCGCGGATCCCGAGGTCCTGCGCACGATCGACCGCGGGCGCACCAGGGGCATCGCGAGCACGCTCTGGGGCGGGGTGCTCGACCGGATCGATCAGACGCTCTCCTCCGCACGGGACGACGACCTCACGGCCCGGCTGTGCCTGAACTGGTCCAACCGCGTCGTCCGCGCCCTCGTCCGTGTCGATGACGACGCCGTGTTCGCGCGTACGGTCCAGCTCCTCTACATCCAGGCGCTCCTCGCAGGACACCACCCCCTCTCGGACGCCGACCGGGCACTCATGACCAGCGCCCTCTCCGACCTCGTCTCGCTCTCCGCCGGCATCGAGGGGGACACGCTCCCCTTCGACGCGCGCTGACACCCCCGACTACCCGAAAGGGGCCTCCATGGCACGTCCGAAGAAGCGCTTCCAGCAGCTCATCGAGGAGATCGACCGCACCCCGTGGGGCCCGGCGGAGCAGGCCCTCGTGGCGGAGGCGGTGGCGCTGGCCGTCGAGATCGGCGACGAACGGCTGGAGTACGAGGCCCGGATGCGGCAGACCGCGTCGGCGAACATGGTCGGGGCCACCGACGTCATGCTCAACTCCTTCGCGTGGTGCCTCGCGCACCACGACGCCGACCCGCAGCGGTTCCCCGCCGACCTCGACAACGGCGGCGCCGACCTCATGTGGCAGTTCAAGTGGATGGCGTCGTCCCTGCGCTCCTCCCCTGCCTTCTCGCAGGAGCAGATCGCCGCGGTGCTCGACGACATGGAGGCGCACTACCGCGCCGCAGGTCTCGGCCTCAGCGGCGTGCTGACCGCCCGTTTCGAGGACGCCTGGGACGCGGGCCGGTTCGACGCCGCCGAAGCCCTGCGCGTGCAGCTCGAGGCCACGCCGCGCGACGAGCACAGCCACTGCGACGCCTGCAGCCGCAGCCAGTTCGCGGGCTTCTTCGCGGAGACCGACCGCGACGCCGACGCCATCCGCCTCGTCGAGGAGATGCTCGAGGGCGGCTTCTCCTGCGGCGAGGAGCCGGAGCATGCGCTCTCCCGCGTCCTCCTCCCGTACCTCCGCGCCGGCCGCACGGAGGACGCGAAGACCGCGCACCTGCGCAGCTACCGCCTGGCGAAGGACAACCCGGACAACCTGCGCATCGTGGCCAACAACATCGTGTTCGCGGCGATCACCGGCAACGAGGCGCGGGCGCTGGCCCTGATCGAGAAGCACATCGCGTGGCTGGCCCACGATGGCCTCAACGTCGACGCGCACTTCGCCGCCCTCACCGCCTTCGCGGTCGCTCTCGACCGCGTCACCGCTGCCGGACACGGCGACACCCCGGTCCGCGGCGCCGACGCCCCGGCGCTCGTGCCGCTGCTGGGCACGCACGACGGCCCGTGGAGCGCCGCCGAGCTCGCCGCGACCGCCTGGTCGACGGCCGAGCGCATCGGCGCACAGTTCGACGAGCGGGACGGCACCGACGGCCACGCCCGCAGCCTCGCCCGGATGCGCGCTCTCGCCGACGAGAGCTACGACGTCCCGATCCGCTCCGACGCGTTCGTCGCCCCCGCGCCGGCCACGACCCCGACCGACCCGGACGGCTGGTTCGAGCGGGCGATGCAGCTCGCGCAGTTCGGCGCCGAGCAGGAGACCCTCGCCGCCCTCCCGCACGCCCTGGAGATCGACGACGCCGCCAAGCGCGCGCAGCTCCTGTCGATGCACCTCGGCATCCTCGTCGCACTCGATCGCGTGGACGAGGCCGAGGCCCTCCTCCCCGAGCGGATCGCCGCGCTGCGGGCCGCCGGGAACGACGCGCAGGCCGACCTCGAGGAGCGGCTCGGACTGGCGACCTTCGGCCTGCACACCGACGAGACCATGGCGGCGCTCGAAGAGGAGCTGGCCCAAGCCGACCGTCTTCCCGCCTGGTCGCGCGGCGACCTGGCGATCAGCCGCGCGTCGCTGCACCTTCGGGCGGAGGAGCCGGACGCGGCGCTGGACCTCGCGGAGCTCGCCGCCCGCTCGTTCGCGGAGGCCGACGACACCCGGCTGTCCAACACCACGACCCTCGTGGCGATCGGCGCCGTGCTGAGCAAGGGCGACCTGGACGCCGGTCGCACGCTCCTCGACCGCTTCCTCTCCCAGGAGGACCTGTCCGCCGGACACCGGGCCCACGCGCTGCAGACCCGGGCCCGCGTGCGCGGCGGCACGGGTGCGTACCAGGACGGGGCCGTCGACGCCGACGAGGTGTGCCGACTGCTCGCCGAACTCGGCGCCACCCGCGCTCTCGCCGAGGCCCATGTGCTCGCGGGCGCGCTCTGGGAGGACGCCGAGGAGCCCGAGAAGGCTGTCGCCCGCTACCGTCTGGCCGCTCGGCTGCAGGACGACGGCGATCGCACCGGCGTCGACTTCCGGCTGGCCAGGGCGATGCTCCGCGCGGGAGACGCCGAGGAGGCAGCCGAGCTCTTCGGCGACGTGCTCCAGCGCGAGGAGAACGCCGAGACCCCTGCGGGTTCGCGCGCTATGACCGCCTCGCTCCTGGCCCGGTCGCTCGCCGAGTCCGGCGAGTTCGGTCAGGCGGTCGGCGCGCACGGCTACGCGGCCGAGCTGTTCGGACAGGCGGAGGCCCACGCCGACCAGGCCATGGCCATGACGGAGCAGGCGAAGATCCTCGCCCGCTTCGAGGAACACGACGACGCGGTGCGGCTGCTGGAGGGCGCTGCAGACATCGTGCGGCGTGCCCCCGAGGCCGTCGGCGCGCTGTCCGAGGTGCTGCACAGCCTCGGCCAGGCCTATGCAGGCCGGGGTGACGAGCGCGCCTTCCCCCTCTTCGACGAGGTCGCGGCACTCGCCCAGGAGCACGAAGCCGGCTGGCTGCTCGCCGACGTGACCGACTCCCGCGGCCGCGCGCTGGCCAGCTGGGCCGGATCGACGAGGCCGTCGCCGCTGCTCTCACCGCCGCCGACGGCTTCGCCGCGCTGGGCGATCAGGGCGCCGCCGGAAGCTCGGAACTGTTCGCGGGCCGGGTGCTCGCGGGGAACGACCGCCCGGCCGATGCCGTGCCGGTGTACCGGAGCGCCCTGGAGCATGCCGAGGGCTTCCCGCCGCTGCGTCAGGTCGCGGCGCTGGAGCTCGGCGACGTGCTGGAGGCGCTGGGGCGGCACGCCGAGGCCGCAGAGGTCAGGGCTCTCGTCGAGAGCTGACGCGACACCGGCGCGGGATCCGGAGGGGATCCCGCGCCGATGCGGATGCGGCGGAGGGCCGTGTCAGAAGAGCTGACGCCAGTTCGCCCGCGCGAGGTCGAGCAGTTCGTCTCCGCGACCCGACATGACCGTGCGGATCGCGTAGAGCGCGAAGCCCTTGACCTGCGCGGCCTCGATCGCGGGCGGCATGGACAGCTCCTGCCGCTCGGTCACGACGTCGAGCAGCGCGGGACCGTCGTGCGCGAGGACCTCGCGGACCGCCTCCGGCAGATCTTCGCTGCGCTCCACACGACGGGCGAAGATCCCCATGGCCTCGGCGATCGCGGCGAAGCTGGGGTTGTCCAGCCCGGTGCCGTAGGTGACGAAGCCGGCGGCCTTCATCTCCAGCTCCACGAAGTTCAGCGACGAGTTGTTCACCACGATCGTCTTGACCGGGAGCCCATTCTGGGTGAGCGTGAGCAGCTCGCCGAGCATCATCGCGAGACCGCCGTCGCCGGCGAGCGCCACGACCTGACGGTCCGGATGCGCGACCTGCGCGCCGATCCCGTGCATCAGGGCGTTCGCCATCGAGCCGTGCGTGAACGATCCGATCAGCCGGCGCCCCTCGGTCATGGACAGGTAGCGCGCGGCCCAGACGGTCGGCGACCCCACGTCGGCGGTGAAGATCGCATCGTCGGCGGCGTACTCGTCGAGCAGTCGGGCGAGGTACTGCGGGTGGATGGGGCGCGTGCCCTTGGCCGGCACCGCGAGCTCGTCGAGCTTCTTCCGCGTCTTCCGGTAGTGGGCGACGGCGTCGTCGAGGTGGCCGCGGTCGTCCTTCCGCGCGAGGCGAGGCAGCAGCGCTTCGGCGGTGGCCTTCACGTCACCGACGAGACCGAGGTCGAGCGGGTGGCGCTTGCCGAGCTGGGACCCGCGGATGTCGACCTGGATGGTGGTCGCGTGATCCGGGTAGAACTGCTCGTACGGGAAGTCGCTGCCGAGGACGAGGAGCGTGTCGGCCGCCTCCATGGCGCGGTAGCCGGACGCGAAGCCGAGCAGTCCCGTCATGCCGACGTCGAACGGGTTGTCGTACTCGATGAACTCCTTGCCGCGCAGCGCGTGGACGATGGGGGCACCGAGTGCGTCGGCGAGCGCGATCACCTCGTCGTGCGCCCCCTCGACGCCGGCCCCGGCGAGGATGGTGACCTTCTTGGCCGCGTTCAGCATGGTCGCTGCCTTCTCCAGCTCCGGGCCGCTGGGCTGGATCAGCGGGCGGGTGCGCTCGATCACCACGGCGCGGTCGTCCGCGATCTCGGACAGCGCCACGTCGCCGGGGATCACGAGGACGGCGACGCCGCGCTGCTCGATGGCCGCGCGCATCGCGATCTCCATCAGCCGCGGCATCTGCGACGGGTCAGCGACGTATTCGACGTACACGCTGCACTCGCGGAACAGCTCCTGCGGGTGCGTCTCCTGGAAGTACCCGGTACCGATCTCGACGGTCGGGATGTGCGCGGCGATGGCGAGCACCGGCACGCGAGAGCGCTGCGCGTCGTACAGGCCGTTGATGAGGTGCAGGTTGCCGGGGCCGCACGAGCCCGCCACGACGGCGAGGTCTCCGGTGGTGCCGGCGTCGGCCGCGGCGGCGAAGGCGGCGGACTCCTCGTGGCGCACGTGCACCCAGCGGATCCGGCCGTCCTTGCGGAGGGCGTCCGTGAGACCGTTCAGGGAGTCGCCCGGGATGCCGTAGACCCGGTCGACTCCGTTGGCGTTCAGAGTCTTAACGATGTTCTCA
The DNA here is from genome assembly GCF_057364585.1 of Microbacterium sp. CFSPD4_SD4. Taxonomy (NCBI): domain Bacteria; kingdom Bacillati; phylum Actinomycetota; class Actinomycetes; order Micrococcales; family Microbacteriaceae; genus Microbacterium; species Microbacterium sp. CFSPD4_SD4. Next base: position 232,816 of record NZ_JBNFOC010000004.1, on the reverse strand, counting down.
GCGACGTTGGCCATACCCCGACCCTACGCCCGCCGAGGCCTCCCCGGGCCGGGCTCAGTACTCCTGCGGACCGTCCCGGTCGGGCTCGGGATCGCGCTGGAACGCGCGGCCGGACACCGATGCCGGGGCGATGCGCACGTACACCCGCTTGTCGGTCGGGATCCACGGGCGCAGACCCGCCGCCTCCGCCCGCTCGATGTCGGCGTCGGTCTCCAGTGCCTCGGCACGCCCGCGCACGATGACGCTCCACGCCGCAGTGTCGGTGTGGTCGTCGACCTCGAAGAGCACGTCGGCGTTGACCGTCAGCTCGAACAGCTTGCTCCCGGGGGCCGTGCGGAACAGGAGCGCTTCGCGGTCGACGGCGTAGTTCACGGGGAAGATGTCGATGGTCTCGCCGACCCTGGTGACGAGCCGCCCGAGCTCCTGGCTGCGCAGGTGCTCCCAGCTCTGCTCCGCGGTGAGGGACTGGACCGGATCCGTGTGCGCACTCATGCCGCCATTGTGCCTCGTCCGTCTTCGACGCGCACCCTGTCGACCCGGCCCCTCTCGTGCGAGCGGCCCCCTTGCGTGCGCACGCAAGGGGGCCGCTCGGCCGCAAGGGGGTGGGTCGACGGTCAGCCGATGCGGATCAGCTTCTTGTTGACGAACTCGTCGGCGGCCAGGTGGCCGAGCTCGCGGGCCGTGCCGCTGCGCTTGATGCCGCCGAACGGGAGCTCGGGGCTGTCGGCGAGCACGAGGTTCACGTAGACCATGCCTGCCTCGATCCGGTCGGCCACCCGCTCCGCCTGCGCCTCGTCCGTCGTGAAGACGTAGGAGCCGAGACCGAACGTGGTGTCGTTGGCCAGCGCGACCGCCGCGTCCTCGTCCGCGACGCGGTACACGACCGCTGCGGGGCCGAACAGCTCCTCGCGGTAGACGTCCATCTCCGGGGTCACGTCGGCGAGCACGGTCGGTGCGAAGAACGCCCCGTCGCGCGTGCCGCCCGTGAGGAGGGTCGCGCCCTGGGCCACGGCGGTGTCGATCTGCTTCTGCAGGTTCTCCGCCGCTGCCTCCGACGAGACCGGACCGAGGACCGTGTCGTCGAGCGTGGGATCGGTCGCCTCGACGGCCGCCATCGCCGCCGTGAACTTCTCCACGAACGCGTCGTAGAGCTCGTCGACGATGATGAAGCGCTTGGCGCCGTTGCACGCCTGGCCGTTGTTGTCGAGGCGCGCGTCCACACCCGCCTGCACGGTGGCGTCGAGGTCGTCGGTGGAGAGCACGATGAACGGGTCGGACCCGCCGAGCTCCAGCGCGACCTTCTTGAGGTTGCGCCCCGCGACCTCGGCGACCGCGGCGCCGGCGCGCTCGGAGCCGGTCAGCGACACGCCCTGCACCCGCCAGTCCGCGATCATCGCCGCGATCTGGTCGTTCGTGGCGAGCACGTTCTGGTACGCGCCCTTCGGGAAGCCCGCGTCGTGGTAGATCGCCTCGATCGCGCTCGACGACTCGGGGCACTGCGGCGCGGGCTTGAGGAGGATCGTGTTGCCGACGATCAGGTTCGGCGCGGCGAAGCGCACGATCTGGTACGCCGGGAAGTTCCACGGCATGATGCCCACGAGCGGCCCCAGCGAGGAGCGGCGGATGATCGCCGAGCCCTCCCCGAGGATCTTGATGGGCTGGTCGGCCATGATGTCTTCGGCCTGGTCCGCGTAGTACTCCGCGATGTCGGCGGCGAAGTCGACCTCGCCGAGTGCGGCCTCCCGCGGCTTGCCCATCTCGCGCACGAAGATGTCGGCCAGCTCCTCGCGGCGCTCACGGTGGAGCTCGGCCGCGCGACGCAGCAGCGCGGCACGGTCGGCGACCGTCGTGGAGCGCGACCACTCGCGGTGCGCCTCGTCGGCGGCCGCGACGGCCTCCTCGATCTGGGCGTCGGTGAACGTGTCGTACGACGCCAGGGTCTCGCCGGTGGCGGGGTTGACGACGGCATAGTCGGTCATGAGTTGTCCTCTCGTGTGCTGGGGCCCTTCGACAGGCTCAGGGACCCAGGCCGTTCAGGGGGTGGGGCCCTTCGACGAGCTCAGGGAACCACCCGGAAGGTCAGGAGACCGGGATCAGCGTGTACTTGGTGGACAGGTACTCGTGGATGCCCTCGAAGCCGCCCTCGCGACCGACGCCGGACTGCTTGACGCCGCCGAAAGGAGCCGCCGCGTTGGAGACGACACCCACGTTCAGACCCATCATGCCGGTCTCCAGCGCGTCGATCATCCGCTGACCGCGCTGCAGGTTCTCGGTGAAGACGTAAGAGACGAGGCCGTACTCGGTGTCGTTGGCGAGGCGCACGGCCTCGTCCTCGGTCTCGAAGGTCGCGATCGCGAGCACCGGGCCGAAGATCTCCTCGCGGAGGATCGCGGACCCGGGCACGACGTCGGTGAGGACCGTGGGCTCGTAGAACGTGCCGGTGCCCTCGAGCGCCTTGCCGCCCGCGAGCAGGGTCGCGCCGCGCTCGACGGCGTCGTCCACGAGCTCGCCGGCCTTGGCCACCGCGTCCTCGTCGATGAGCGGGCCGATCGCCACGCCCTCCTCCGTGCCGCGGCCGATCTTCATGCCGTTGACACGCTCGGTGACGCGCTTGGCGAACTCGCCCGCGACGTCCTTGTGCACGATGAAGCGGTTCGCCGCCGTGCAGGCCTGACCGATGTTGCGGAACTTCGCGGCGAGAGCGCCGTCCACGGCCTTGTCGAGGTCCGCGTCGTCGAACACGACGAACGGCGCGTTGCCGCCGAGCTCCATCGAGACCCGCAGCACGCCCTCCGCCGCCTGGGCGATGAGCTTGCGGCCGACCTCGGTCGACCCGGTGAAGGACAGCTTGCGCAGGCGCGGGTCGGCGATGATCGGCGCGGACAGGGCGCTCGACTTCGAGGTCTGCACGACGTTGACGACGCCCTTCGGCAGACCGGCCTCCTCGAGCAGCGTCGTGAAGAAGATGGTCGTGAGCGGCGTGAGTGCCGGGGGCTTGATCACGACGGTGCAGCCGGCGGCGAGGGCCGGGGCGATCTTGCGCGTCGCCATCGCGAACGGGAAGTTCCACGGCGTCACGAAGAACGACGGGCCGACCGGGCGCTGCGACACGATCATGTGCCCGGTGCCCTCCGGGTTGAGGCCGTAGCGGCCGCTGATACGCACGGCCTCCTCGCTGAACCAGCGGAGGAACTCGCCGCCGTAGGCGACCTCGCCGCGAGCCTCGGCGAGGGGCTTGCCCATCTCGAGCGTCATCAGCAGCGCGAGGTCCTCCTTGCGCTCCTGCACGAGGTCGAACGCCCGGCGCAGGATCTCGCCGCGCACGCGCGGCGCGGTCGCGGCCCACTCGTCCTGCGCGGCGACGGCCGCGTCGAGCGCCCGGATGCCGTCCGCGGGGGTGGCGTCGGCGATCGTGCGGATCACCTGGTTGGTCGAGGGGTCCTTGACGTCGAAGGTCGCGCCGGTCTCCCCCTCGATCCACTCCCCGCCGATGAAGAGGCCGGTGGGGATGCTGTCGAGCAGCGCCTGCTCGTTCTGAGTGCTCATGGATTCTCTCTCTTTCAGACGGACGTGGGACGACGGCGGCGGCTGGGCGGGGCGTCCATACCCAGCGTCTCACCGCGGAAGAAGGCGGGGCGGCGGATGGCGTTCCAGATCATCACGGCGATGCCGACGACGATGATGAGGATGCCGAGGATGAAGACGATCCCGATGCCGCCGATCTCCGACCCGGAGCCATAAGCAGGGTCCATGGAGTCGATCAGCGTGGTGAAGAACAGGATCGCCAGGATGATGCCGCCCACCAGCGGGAACAGGAAGGTGAAGAAGACGTTCCGCGCCGAGTCGAACCACTGCTTGCGGAAGTACCAGACGCAGGCGAACGCGGTGATCCCGTAGTAGAAGCAGATCATCATGCCGAGCGTGAGGATCGTGTCCCACAGCGTGTCCTCGCTGACCACGCGCATCACGGCGTAGAACGCGGAGGCCACGATGGCCGACACGATCGTGGCGTAGCCCGGGGTGAAGAACCGCGGGCTCACCTTCGCGAACGACTTCGGCAGCGCACCGTAGTGGCCCATCGCGAGCAGGGTGCGGGCCGGACCGACGAACGTCGACTGCAGCGACGACGCCGAGCTCGTGAGCACCGCGAGCGAGACGAGGAACGCGAGCGGCCCGAGGATCGGTCCGGAGAGGTGGAAGAACACGTTCTCCTGGATGTCGCCGTTGCCGAGGCCGAGCTCCCCCGTGCCGACACCCGCGAACATGATCATGGCGACGGCGAGGAGCAGGTAGAGCGAGACGATCGTGAGCACGGTGACAGTGGCCGCGCGCCCCGGGGTCTTCTCCGGGTCCTTCGTCTCCTCGTTCATGGTGAGGGTGACGTCCCAGCCCCAGAAGATGAAGATCGACAGCGACAGACCGGCGGCGACCGCGCTGAACGACGAGATCGCGAACGGGTTGAACCAGTTGAGGTCGAACGGCTGGTAGTCGAAGCCATTGCCGCCCACGGCCTGCACGATCGCGGCGACCGCGAAGAACACGAGCACGAGGATCTGGAATCCGACCAGCCAGTACTGCAGCTTCTGCGTGGTCTGCATGTCGCGGTACGACACCCACGTCGCGCCGAGCATGAAGAGCAGGCAGACGCCGATGTTGATCCAGGTCACGCCGGCGAGATCGGCGATCTCCGGATTGCCCGTGATCTGCGACAGCAGCAGGAACAGGAAGTCGACCGCGACGCCGGCGAGGTTGGAGAGCACGAGGATCGTGGCGACCACGAGGCCCCAGCCGGCCATCCAGCCCACCCACGGCCCGAACGCCCTGGCGGCCCAGGTGAAGGAGGTGCCGGAGTCGGGCATGCGGTTGTTGAGCTCGCGGTAGCCGAAGGCCACGAGGAGCATCGGGATGAAGCCGACGAGGATGATCGCCGGGATCTGCGCGCCGACCTCGGATGCGGTGGGGCCGACGGCGGCCGTGAAGGTGTAGGCGGGGGCGATGCACGAGATGCCGATCACGACGGCGCCGATCAGGCCGACGGTGCCGGCGCTCAGGCCCTTCGTCGAGATTCCGGTCGTGACGCCGGATGCGGGCTCCGTCGCCCGGTTGGTGCTGCTCATCAGCGGTCTCCTGCTTCATCGCGGGTACGCGGGACGACGATCATGGGGACGGGCAGCTCGTGCAGCATCTTCGCCGCCGTGGAGCCCAGGAAGAGGCGGCGCGGCTGCGCCAGCCGGCTGGAGCCGACGAGCACGACCTCACCGGGGAGCCAGGAGAGCCCGGCGACGGCGTCCTCCACCGTCTCGCCGGGGGCCTCCTCGACGACGGCGCCGAGACCGTCCGGCAGCCGCTCGGCGGCCACGGCCAGCACCTGGTGCGCGTGCTCGCTGCCGGCGAGGCGGATGGCGCCGGTGTCGAGCCCCGGCGGCACGTCGAACGGAACGAGGGACACCAGGCGCAGGCTCACCTCGGCGGCGCCGGCGAGGGCCACGGCCTGGTCGAGCACGCCCTCCGCGCCGGGACGGGTGCCGACGGCGACGGTGACGCGCGGGAGCACGTGGTCGTCCTGCTGCGCGAGACCGGACGGCGCGAGAGCCACCGGGATCGGCGAGGAGTGCAGCAGCTCCGATGCGACGCTGCCCAGGCGGTGCCGGCCGAAGAGGCCTCCACCGGCCGTGCCGATCACGATGACGCTGGCGTCGAACTCCTCACCGGCGGCGATGAGGCCCTCGGCGAACGACTCCGAGAACCGCACGTGGCCGCTGCGCACGAGCTCCTGCGGCAGGCGCACGACCGCGTCCTGCAGCCAGCTCCGGGCCTGCTTCCGGATGACGTCCTCGTAGGCGCGCTCCGGCGGCACGGCGGCGCTCCGGGTGCCCTCGGTCGGCAGCACGATCACGAGGTGCAGGGTCGCGCCGATGCTGCGCGCCAGTCGTGCGCCCAGCGCCGCCGCGTCGGCCCCCGCATCCGTCGCCGTGTAGCCGACGACGACCGAGCCGGTCATCAGCCGATGCTCTCGGGAGCGCCGGTCTCGCGACGGGCGTCGACGATGTTCGCCGCGACGAGGTGGCCCATGCGGATCGCCCCGTCGACGTGCTGGTACCCCGCTCCGGCCATGTCGCTGCAGGCGAAGTGGATCGGTCCGACCGGCGTGCGCAGGTCGGCGCCGTAGCGGTGCAGTCCGCCGAGGTCGAAGCTCGCGGCGTACGCGCCGCGGGTCCACTCCTCGCTGCCCCAGTCGCTCTCGTAGTAGACGACGGGGTTCTTGGCCTCGGGACCGTAGTAGTGCGAGAGCGACTCGAGGATGCGCTCCTTGCGCTCCTCGGCCGACAGCTCGAACACGCCGTCGGCGTTCGCGTCGGAGACAAAGCCGACCAGGGTGCCGCGCTCGTCGCCGTGGTTGGTGTTGTCGTACGCCTCGTGCGAGAGCTCGTACGGGCTGAACGCCGTACCGCTCAGGCCCTGCTCGCGCCAGAACGGGCGGTCGTAGACGGCGTGCACCTTGATGACGAAGCCCATCGACAGGTGCTGGTGCAGCTGGTGCTGACGACGCGGCAGCGGCGGGACGAAGGAGATGCGGTTGTAGAGGATGGGAGCGTGCGCGAGGATCGCGTACCGCGCCCGGACCGTGAGGTCGTCGGTGGTCGCCACGACCCCGTCATCCGACCACTCCAGGCTGCGGACGGGCTGATTCAGCAGCACGTCGTCGCCCAGCCGCTCGGCGAGGCGCAGCGGCACCTGCTGCAGACCGCCGACGACGCGCTTGTCGAGGATGAAGTCCGCGTCGACGAGATTCGAGTACGAGCCGGCGGACGCCGCCATCAGCAGCGACTGCAGGAGCGAGAAGGCATGGGTCGGCTTGGTCAGCATCGCCGAGCCGGTCGCGAAGGCGAGGTTGCGCACGGCCTCGTCGTCGTCGGTCTGCGACCGCAGCCAGGCGTCCCACGAGATGGAGTCCCACTCGGCCGCGTTCGGGTGCTCCCACGGGCGGTCCGGGTCGATCTCGGCGACGAGGGCGTCGAGGATGCCGGTGATGCGGGCGATCACGGCCTCGGTCTCCGCCGACACCGGGAACATCTCGCCCGTGAAGCGATGCGCCTTGCCGTCCGGGCCGACGTAGACGCTGTCACCCTCGCGGTAGCGGCTGTAGGTCTCGAGCCCCAGCTCCTCGATCGTGTCCTTGAGGGCGTCCTGGTCGGGCGAGACCCACTGGCCGCCGATCTCCAGCATGGCGCCGTCGATCACGTCGGTCCACAGCCGGCCGCCCACGCGGTCGCGGGCCTCCAGCACGGCGACCGACAGTCCGGCCTTCCGCAGGTCGTTGGCCGCCGTGAGCCCTGCGGCTCCGGCGCCCACGATCAGCACGTCGCGGGTGATCTCAGCCATCTGCAACTCCTTCGTCGTCGGGGGATGCGGGGGAAGAAGTACCGGTCGCGTCCCGAAATCCCCCGATCCGGGGACGCGACCGGACAGTGTGTCAGGCGCCGGCGAGCGCCTCGGCCACGACGTCGAGGCCCTCGTTCAGCAGCTCGTCGCCGATGGACAGCGGCGGGAGGAAGCGGATGACGTTGCCGTACGTGCCGCAGGTGAGGACGATGACGCCCTGAGCGATGCACGCCTTGGCCACGGCGGCCGTGAGCGCGGCGTCCGGAGCCTTGGTCTCCGGGTCCACGAACTCGGCCGCGACCATCGCGCCGTGACCGCGGACGTCGCCGATGCGGGCGTCCTCGGCCTGGAGGGCGGTGAGGCGGCCGATGAGGATCTCGCCGATCTCGCGGGCCCGCTCGATGACGCCGTCGTTCTCGAACACGTCGATCGCAGCCAGCGCCGCGGCACAGGCGATCGGGTTGCCGCCGTAGGTGCCGCCGAGGCCGCCGGAGTGCGAGGCGTCCATGATCTCGGCGCGACCGGTCACGGCCGCGAGCGGCAGCCCGCCCGCGATGCCCTTGGCGGTGGTGATGAGGTCGGGCTCGATGCCGAAGATCTCGCTGGCGAACATGTGCCCCGTGCGGGCGAAGCCGGTCTGCACCTCGTCGGCGATGAAGACGACGCCGTTCGCGCGGCACCAGTCGACGATCGCGGGGAGGAAGCCGTCGGCGGGAACGATGAAGCCGCCCTCGCCCTGGATGGGCTCGATGATGACGGCCGCGAGGTTGTCGGCGCCGATCTGCTTCTCGAGCTGGAGGATCACGCGGGCCGCGGCCTCGCCGCCCTCGAGTCCGTCGCGGAACGGGTAGGACATCGGCGCGCGGTAGACCTCGGGGGCGAACGGGCCGAAGCCGCTCTTGTAGGGCATCGACTTCGCGGTCAGCGCCATGGTGAGGTTCGTGCGGCCGTGGTAGCCGTGGTCGAACGCGACGACGGCCTGGCGTCCGGTGTGCTTGCGGGCGATCTTGATCGCGTTCTCGACGGCCTCCGCGCCGGAGTTGAACAGGGCGCTCTTCTTGGCGAAGTCGCCGGGGGTGACGCGGTTGAGCGCCTCGGCGACGCCGACGTACGACTCGTACGGCGAGATCATGAAGCACGTGTGCGTGAACTGCGCGGCCTGCGCGGCGACGGCCGCGGCGACCTTCGGGTGCGCGTTGCCGACCGTGGTCACCGCGATGCCGGAGCCGAGGTCGATGAGCGAGTTGCCGTCGGCGTCGACGACCACCCCTCCCCCGGCCGCGACGGCGGCGACGGGCACAGTGTGTCCGACACCGGCGGCGACCGCGTCCGCCTTGCGGGCGAGGACCTCGGCCGACCGCGGGCCGGGGAGTTCCGTGACGAGGCGACGCTCCTGCGGGAGGTCGGGGCCGCCGAGGGGGACTGCGGGTGCTGCGGTGTCGAGGAGAGCCATGTCGCGAGCGTACGGCGGCAGCGGAGACGCCCGCATTCGCCGGGTCGTACAATCGGAGAATTGATTTCGCCGTCTCGTACAACCGGAGATCGCATGGCCCCCACCGATCCGCCCACGCTGTCCGCCCTGCTGCGGCGCCGTGATCTGGACCTGCGCCTCGTCTCCGCCGCCACCGACCTGCCGGACGGCGCACTCGACCGGCCGCTGCGCTGGGTGCACAGCTCGGATCTCGCGGACCCGACGCCCTTCCTCGCGGAAGACCTGGTGCTCCTGACCACGGGTACCCAGTTCGACGACGCGGACGCCATTCCGCCCTACGTCGTGCGCCTCGCCGAGCGCGGGGTGCTGGGGCTCGGGTTCGGCACCGACGTGCATCGCTCGGGAACGCCGGGGGAGTTGATCGCGGCGTGCGCCGACCAGGGCATTCCGCTGTTCGAGGTGCCATACCGCACGCCGTTCATCGCGGTGGCCCGCGCGCACTCCGAGGCGATCGCGGCGCAGGCCTACGCCCGGCGCACCTGGGCGCTCGACACCCAGCGCGCCCTGGCCCTCGCCGCGCTCCGACCGCGCGGGCTGGACGCCATCGTCACCGAGCTCGGCCGTCGTCTCGGCGCCTGGGCCGGCATGTTCGACGCGGCGGGCGACCTGCTCGTCGCCCACCCCCGCGATGCGTTCTCGACGACTGTCCGGGAAGAGCTCGGGACGCGGGTCCAGGAGATCCTCGACCGCGGACTCGAGGCGGGGCAGTCCCTCACCCTCGAGGCGCACACCTTCATGCTCTTCACGGTGGGGCGGGGCGGGCACCTGCGCGGCGTCCTCGCCGTGGAGGCCGACGCCCTCGACCAGGAGGCCAGAGCCGTCGTCACGTCGGTCATCGCGATGGCCGGACTCGCGCGGGAGCAGAGCGAGCAGCTCACCCGCGGCCGTCGCCGCCTGCACACGCAGCTGCTGCGCTCCCTCCTGGGCGACGACCCCGGCCTCGCGCGCCGGGTGCTCGGGAGCCTCCCGCCCGCCCCCGTGGTGGTCGCCGTGACGGGCGACGCCCCGGCGGAGCCGCTCCTGGACTGGTGGGAGCGCCGACGCCTCGACCACGGCACCCCCGCGTTCCTCGCCGATTCCGAGGACGGCGTCGTCATCTGCATCTCCGCGACCGACGAGCCGCTTCTCGACGATGTGGCCGCCCGCTTCACCGCCCGCGTCGGCGTCTCCGCTCCGGAGGGGTACGACGCCTTCTCCCGGGCGCACGCGCAGGCGCTCGTCGCGCTCCGTCAGCCCGGCACGAGCGGCGCCGTCCGGTACGCCGACACGGTCGGGTCGAGCCTGCTCACCGCTCTGGCCACGGATGAGGCCCGGCTCGTCGCGGAGTCGCGGCTCGCCCCGCTCCGGGAACACGACGCCGCCCACGGCACCGCGCTCGAACACGCGCTGCGCACCTGGCTCGACCACGATGCGCGAGCCGAGCAGGCCGCGGCCGCCCTGGGCATCCACAGGCACACCCTCCGCTCCCGGGTCTCCCATGCCGGCGCCCTCCTCGGGGTCGACCTGACGACCTTCCCCGCCCGGGCCGAGGTGTGGGCCCTCCTGCAGACCGCCCGCGACTGACCCGGCCCCTTCCGTCCCCCTCTCCCCTCTCCCCCGCGCGACGCCTGCACGACCTCGCCGCGTATGCACGACGGATCGCCCCGATGAGTCGTGCACCCGGACCGGGATCGTGCCGCCGGAACCCGGAACCCGGAACTCGAACCGCAGGACCGGAGTCGGATCGGGTGTCAGCGGGCGAGGAGCCGCCGCGAGGCCGCGACATCCGCGGCGGTGCGAGCGACGAGCTCCTCGACCCCATCGAAACGGAGGGTCGGCCGGAGCAGCGCGACGAGCTCGATCGACAGCCGCTGTCCGTAGAGGTCGCGGTCGACGTCGTGCAGGTGCACCTCGAGTCGCCGCGCCCGGTCGCCGCAGAACGTCGGGTTGGCCCCGACGCTCGCCGTCGCCTCGCACCGCCGGCTGTCGTCGGGCAGCCGCGCCCAGGCCGCGTAGATGCCGTCGTCGGGCAGCAGCCGCTCGGGCAGGGCGAGGTTCGCGGTCGGGAAGCCGAGCAGTCGCCCGCGGCCGTCGCCGGGGACGACGAGGCCGGAGAGCACCGGGAGCGCCGGTCCGGTCACACGTCTGCGGCGGGCGAGATCGCGCGGTAGCGGCTCTGGTGGAACACGAGCGGCTCGACGTCGTCGAAGAGCGTCACGTCCTGGATCTCGTAGAGCGCGATCTCGTGGTCGCCGCCGTCGAACGTGCTGTGCAGGCGGCAGGTGAGCCAGAGCGCGGCGTCGTCGATCAACACTGCCCCGCCCTCCGAGCGATGCCAGGCATGGCCGCCGAACCGGTCCCCTTCGCGCGCGGACAGCGAGCGGCTGAGCGGCTCGTGGTGCGCCGCGAGGACGCTCATCCCCAGCTCCGGGACGGCTCGGAGCACCGGCCAGGTCTTCGAGGTGCGGGCGGCACTGACCGCGACGAGGGCGGGCTCCAGCGAGATCGAGGTGAAGGAGTTGACCGCCATCCCGACGGCTCGATCGTCGACGTGCGCGGCGAGCGCGACCACACCGGTCGGATAGACGGAGAAGGCGCGACGGAGAGCGCGGTCCCGCGGCAGGGCGTCGGTCACGGCAGTGGTCATCACGAAGTCCTTTCGTTAGTCAACTTTGACTAGTTTGAATCATATGCATTTTTGACCATCCAAACAACCGGTTTCGAGACAGCGAGCCGTTAGCATGAAGCGCATGTCGACCACCCGCCTCGTCGTCCTCGGCGCTGTCAAGCAGTTCCAGCCCGTTCACGGCTACTTCCTCCGCCGCGAGCTCATGACCTGGCACGTCGACGAATGGGCGCACATCCAGCCCGGTTCGATCTACAACGCCCTCCGCGCGCTCGAGGTCGACGGCTACGTGGCGGAGAGCGGCACGGAGACGGAAGGCAAGCGCCCGGCGCGGACCACGTACCGCATCACCCCGGCCGGCGAGGTGGAGCTGCAGCGCATGCTGCGGGAGAACCTCTGGAACGTCGCGGCATTCGACACGCAGGCGATCATGACCGTGGCCTCTTTCATGTTCGTCCTCAGCCGGCAGGAGGTCATCGCCGGCCTCGAGCACCGCCTCATCAAGAGCGATGCCATCATCACGCAGAACGGCTTCGACGTGCAGGACACGCTGCGCTCGGAGACGACCCCGGAGTACGTCCGCGAGATCTTCGACCTCTCCACCGCCCGGCTCACGGCCGAGAAGCAGTGGCTCCTGGCACTGCTGGAGCGGCTGCGCGCCGGGGCGTACACGTTCGCCGGCGAGACGGCGGAGACGACGGAGGCGGAACCCGCTCCCCCACGGTGACCTCGGAAGGCGCACGCACGGCGCACGGCGGGACTCAGCGCCCGGCCACCAGAGCCTCCAGGGCCGCCACGGACAGCGCCGGAGTGGTCGCCCCGCGGTGTCGGGCGACGATCGCCCCCGCGGCACAGGCGCGCACGAGAGCGTGCTCGATGTCCTGGCCCTGGGCGAGCCCGGCGGCGAGGGCGCCGCAGAAGGCGTCCCCGGCCCCCGTCGTATCGACGGCGTCGATGCGGAAGGCCGCCACGTGCGCACCGGGCCGTCCCGGCCGATGCAGCGTCACCCCCGCGGCCCCCTCCGTGAGCACGATAGCTCCGGCACCCGCGCTGAGGAGCCGCTCGACGCCGCCGAGCTCCGCGCACTCGGTCTCGTTCACGACCAGCACGTCCACCTCCGGCAGCAGCGCGACCGCCGCCTCGTGCGCGGGGGCGGCGTTGAGGATCGTGCGCGCCCCCGCACCCCGGGCGGCCGCGAGGGCGGCAGCGACTGCGGCGAACGGCACCTCGAGTTGAGCGAGCACCACAGCCGCCCCGGCGATCCCGGCCAGGGCGTCCTCCGGAGTGAGCTCGCCGTTCGCCCCCGCCGCCACGAGGATGCTGTTGTCGCCGTCGTCGAAGGCCAGCACATGCGCGACCCCGGTCGGCGCGGACGCGGAGCGGCGGAGCACGGCGTCCACGCCCGCCTCCGTCAGCGCCGCCTCCAGCACGGCTCCCGCCTCGTCCGCTCCGACGACACCGCAGAACCGCGTCGAGGCTCCTGTGCGCGCCGCCGCGACGGCCTGATTGAGGCCCTTGCCGCCGGGGAAGCGTCCCCCGGCACGACCGAGCAGCGTCTCGCCGACGCGGGGTGGGCGCGAGACCTCGACCACGAGATCGAGGTTCGCGCTCCCCACGACGGCGACGCCAGCGAGGGTCTCAGACACGGGCCATCGTCCGCCGGAACGACGAGCCCACGTGGGACTCGGCGAGCGCGGGCGTCGGGGTGCCCATCAGCCGTTCCCGCAGCGACTCCGGTTCGGCGGCGGGGTCGCTGATGGCCCCGCGCTCCTTGAGGATCGGCAGCACGTGCTCGATGAAGTCGGCGGTCGAGGCCGGCGGGATCACCGGGGCGAAGAGGAAGCCGTCGAGGTCGGCGCCGTCGGCGAGCTCCATCATCCGGTCCGCCACCTGCTCCGGCGTGCCCACGATGGGCCGGGCGCCGACCCCGTGCGCGTGCCAGTCGCCCAGCACGTCGCCCACCGTCTTGTCGGCGAAGCGGGCGACCTGCGTCTGCGAGAGCTCGGTGCGGAGCTCCGACATCGGCGTGCTCGGGTCGTACGACGACAGATCGAGCCCGGTGAACCAGGCGTAGGACGCCACGGTGACCTCGGGGTTCTGCGCGTCGGCGACCTCCGCGTAGGTGCGGCGCGCCTCCTCCTCGGTGCTTCCCACGACCGCGGCGAACGCCGACATGATCTTCACCTCGTGCGCGCCACGGCCGTTCTTCACCGCCTCCTCGCGGATCGCCGAGGAGTGCGCCCGGAGCTGCTCGACCGAGCCGCTCCCCACGAAGATCGCTTCGCCGTGCTTGCCGCCGAACTCGCGGCCGGCGGGCGAGGCCCCGGCCTGGAACAGCACCGGAGTGCCCTGCGGCGAGCGCTGCGTGTTGCCGTAGCCGTGCGAGCGGAAGTAGGGCCCGTCGTGGGCGATGCGGTGGACCTTTGCCGGGTCCGCGAAACGGCCCGCCTTGTCGCGCTCCAGCGCCCCCTCCTCCCAGGCCTCCTCCCACAGCTTGTAGACGACCTGCATGAAGTCGTCGGCCATCAGGTAGCGCTCGTCGTGCCCGACCATCGGCACACCGAAGCCCTGCACCGCGGTGTCGGCGGTGCCGGTGGTGACGACGTTCCAGCCGATCCGGCCGCCGGAAAGGATGTCGAGGGTGGCCAGGCGCCGGGCGAAGGAGTAGGGCGGCTCGAGCAGGGTCGACCCCGTGGCGACGAGGCCGAGGCGGGTGGTCTCCGGGATGAGCGCGGCGAGGATGATCGCCGGGTCGAGCCGCGGCAGGTCCAGACCCTCGACGGAGCAGATGTCCGGGCGCTCACCGGCGACGTCGGCCCAGCCCCACGCATCGGCGAGGAAGAGGAAGTCGAAGCCCGCGTCCTCGACCAGGCGCGCGGTGTCGCGCCAGTAGTCGAGCTTGTCGAACAGGTAGCGCCGGTTGTCGGGGTGGCGCCAGGTCGCGGTGCCGGAGTCGTTGGCCTGGGCGTTCTCGAAGAGCCCGAGCCGCAGGGTCTTCACGGGGTGCTGAGCGGTCATGGCGGATGCCTTCCTGGGAGTGGGGGATGGTGTCGTTCGGAGTTTCCGGGCACGCCGGGGGAACCCGGGGGCGCAGGGGTCGCGCCCCGGACCGGGGGTCGTGGGCTCAGCCCTTCGCGGTGACCTCGCCGTCGCTCCACCACAGGACGCGACGGCGCACGACCGCGAGAAGCACGATGAGGAGCACCCCGAGCAGACAGAGCAGGGCGATGCTCGCCCAGGTCACGGGCAGGTTCGCCTGCGCAGCCGAGGTGGTGACGAGGGAGCCGAGACCGGCCTGCTGCCCTGCCGCGACGAACTCGGCCACGGCCGCGCCGACCACGGCGAGGGGCAGCGCGATCCGCAGACCGGCGAACACGTACGGCATGCTGCCGGGGAACCGCAGCTCGCGGAAGATCTCCCACCGCGAGGCGTGCAGCGTCGTGAACACGTCGAGCGCCTTCTGGTCCACGTCGCGGAGGCCCGCGAGCGAGTTCACGAGCATCGGGAAGAACACCACGAGGCCGGTGACGATGAACTTCGGCACCATGCCGAACCCGAAGGCGACCACGAGCGCCGGGGCGATCGCGACGATCGGCGTCACCATCACGATGATGACCAAGGGCATGACGGCGCGCTCGATGATCTGGAACTCCGCCATCACGACCGCCAGGAGGAAGCCCGCGAGGATGCCGGCCGAGGCTCCGACGACGACCTCGAGCAGCGTCACGAGGAAGTTGGACCAGTACATCCCCGCGTCCTCGACGAGGCTCGCGCCGATGGCCTCAAGCGTCGGCAGGACGTACGGGTTGGTCCACGCCACGATCTGCCAGAGCAGGGCCGCGATCACGAACGTGATCAGGGTCGGGACCCAGGAACCCCAGCGGAGCCACCCGGGGATGCCGCGTCGAGGCTGCGCCTTCAGCCGGGCGGTGGCGAGGGTCGCGGTGGTGTCTCTCATCGTCAGCTCAGACATGGGCCTTCTCCGTCTGCGCGCGCAGCGCACCGCGCACGACTGCCTCCAGGTCGCGGAACTCGTCCGTCGCGTACGCCTCCTCGGTCCGCGGCCGCGGGAGGTTCACATCGATCACCTCGGCGATGCGTCCGGGGTGGGCCGCCATGACCACGATGCGGTCGGAGAGCATGATCGCCTCCGGCACCGAGTGCGTCACGAACATCACGGCCTTGCGGTTCGACTGCCAGAAGTCCAGCAGGGCGATGCGCTGCAGGTCGCGGTTCATCTCGTCGAGGGCCGAGAACGGCTCGTCCATCAGCATGATCGCCGGATCGAACACGAAGGCCCTGGCGATCGCGGCGCGCTGCTGCATGCCGCCGGAGAGCTGCCCCGGGTACTTCTTCAGCGCATGGCCGAGACCGAACGTCGACAGCAGCTCGGCCGGGTCGCGGAGGGCGCGGTCGCCGTTGGCCCCGCGGTTGATCCGCACGGGGAGCTCGACGTTCTCGCGCACCGTCTTCCACGGCAGCAGCGCCGGGGACTGCGGGACGAGACCGATCTTCTTGTCGCGGGAGGCCGCCGTGACGCTCTCGCCGTCGATCGTGACGGTGCCGGAGTCGGCGTCGAGGAGTCCGGCGACCACCTTGAGCAGCGTGGACTTGCCGCATCCGCTGGGGCCGATCACCGACACGAACTCGCCCATGCCGATCGTGAGGCTCACATCGTCGAGGACGGTCACCTGGGCGCCGTCGACGCCGAAGGCCTTCGAGACGTTCCTGACCTCGACGCCCGCCCCCTGTGCCGCGGTCATCACTTCTCCGCCCAGATGAGGGTGTCGCCGTCGTACAGGTCGGCCACGAGATCCGGGTCCATCATGTCGGCGATGGCGGGGAGGTCCTTGACATCGCCGTACTCCTGCACGATCTCGTACTCCGGCTGCCACATCTCCGCCGTCTGCACGCCGGGGTTGCCACCTGCGCTCTCGCGCACCCAGGCCGACTCGACCTCCCACGTGCGGGCGAGCTGATCGCGCGGGAACGCCGCACCCTGGCCGTTCTCCTCCGCGAGGGCCGCCAGCATGTCGATGCACTCGTCCGCCTCGTCGAGGCAGAACTGCAGGGCCTTGAGGCTCGCGCGCATGAAGTCGGCCGCGACCTCGCGGTGCTCATCGAGGAAGCGCGAGTTCACCTCCATGACGTTGTACGTGCCCTCGACGCCGAGGTCGGCGGGCAGGAACTCGCTGAACGGGAGGTCCTGCGCCTTGAGGGTCTGCGGCTGGTTGGAGGCGTAGCCGACGATCGCGTCGACCTGCTCGCGCACGACGACGGTCGGGTCGTAGTTGGTCATCTTCACCATCTCGACCTTCGAGACGTCGACGCCGGCCTCGTCGAGCATGGCCGAGGCGATGGGCGTGAGGTTGATGAAGTACCCCAGCGAGCCGCCTTCGAGGTCGGTGAGGTCGGTGAGCTTCTCATTGCCGAAGATCGAGAACGGCGGGGTCGTGCCGTACGTCGCGACCGCGGTGAGGTTCTTGCTGTTCGCCGCGGCGAGCATCACGTCGGAGGCGGAGCCGAGCGCGGTGAACTGCGCCTGCCCCGAGGCGACGAGCTGCTGCCCGTTCGCGCCGGAGGCGTTGATCTCCACATCGAGGCAGAGGTCGTCGAAATAGCCCAGCTCCTCCGCCAGGAACACGTCGAGCTGCCCGGCGCTGGCGGAGTAGCCGTAGCCGGAGATGTAGGTGATGGTGCCGGCATCCTGGTTGCGCTGGCAGGCGTCGCTGCCGCCCGCGCTCGTGGGGGCGGTATCGCCGCCGGGCGCCGGCGAGGAGCATGCTCCGAGCGTCAGCGTGGCGGCGAGAACGCACGTCAGGGTGGCAGTGGTGCGGAATCGGGTTTCCGCAGAGGAAGTAGCCATGAGGGTCCCTTCTCGGCCGTTCGTCATTGATGGCTCGATGAAAGTAACATAGTCAATCTTGACTAAGCAAGATCAAACTAACTTCTCCTGCACGATCCGGCGACGGATGCACGATTCACCCGCCCCTCGGGTCGTGCACGCGGAACACCGTCGTGCAGGCGGGGCGGAGGTGGGCCGGGGTGGCGCGGGGTCAGGCGGGGGTCGAGCGGAGGGGCCAGGCGGGCCACCAGCCGTCGTCGAGCCCGCGCAGCAGGACGGCCGCGCGCTCTCGCGCCTCCGCGGGCGCCTCCGGGGCGGGGCCTGAGCTGCTCTCCCGCCGCTCGCCGTCCGGTGACCGGACCTCCGTGTACAGCCACGCACGGTGACCGACGGGGTACTTCTCCCGGAAGCCGCCAGCGGCGATCGACAGCACGATCCGCTCCAGCTCGTCCGCCGCGGTCTCGGCGGTCTCATCGCACGCATCGCAGATGCACGACGGCACGATCGCGTGGAAGAGGGCGCCGGCCTCGACGCAGACGGAGGGAACGGCCGGCGTGATCGCGATCTGCGCACCGCGCGCCGGTTCGAGCACGATGCGCTCCGTCCCGTCCTCCCCCGACTCTCGCCGCACATCGACCTCGTACTCGCGGGAAAGGTGCTCGACGAGCGCGTCGACCACGAGGGAGAGCGGTGCGAAGCGCTCCGGGTGGGACTCCCGGGAGTACGACTCCTCCGGCGCGATGCCGTCGGGCCAGCGGTGTCCGTAGCGGATGACCTCGCCGTTCTCGTCATGGAAGTCCAGCAGCGGGAGAGCAGGCCGGACGTACGCGCGCGCCGGGACGACGGCAGCGGGAGCGGAGTCCTCCGCGGACAGTGCCCTCATCTCCTCGTCGTCGATGTCGTCCTGGTCCCACGACGCGAGCATCTGCAGGAACGCATCCCGCTGGTCGGGCTGCTGCACCATCCCCTGCACGAGACCCGTGACCGGGATCGAGAGGGTGTGGGTCCCGATCTCCGGCTCGCTCGTCATCCTCCATGTCGCGGCGGGGTGCACGACCGCGATGACGTTCCCCACGAACCGCGCCGCCGCCGTGGCCAGCGTCTCGCTCTCGAGCACCTCAGGATGACCGGCGACGAAGTCCCACGTCGCCCCGAGATCGACGGCGAGCACTGCGGAGTCGGCCCCCTGGCCCCGCGCGAACTCGGCGAAGGGCTCGAAGCCGTCGACGAAGCGGACCGGCCCCGGAGCGTCCGGCTGCGGGGGCATCCACAGGATCGCGGCAGCACCCGCCTCGGGCATCGGGCCGAAGGGACCGGGGAAGACAGCACTGCTCATCAACCGAGCGTACCGAGTGGGATCACCGGGGCGCGTGGGACTCCAGGAACTCGTACACGTCGGTGGTGTCCACGCCCGGGAAGGCTCCCGTGGGCAGAGTCGCCAGCAGCGTGCGCGGGGTCTTCACGTTGGGCCAGGAGTTCTCGCGCCACCGCTCCTCCAGGTCGGCGGGAGCCCGACGGCAGCACACCTCGACCGAGTGCTTCGAGACGCCGCGGTGCGGGGTGTCCCTGCCCACGAACCACCTCGTGTCGTCGAACCGTACCCCCACACTCACCGAGTGCAGGCCCTCGCTCGACGCCTCCACGCGGGCGGTGCACCAGTAGGTGCCGTTGCCGGTGTCGGTGTACTGGTAGTACGGGTTGAAGCGGTCATCCTCGTCGAAGACCACCCGCGAGGTCCACCGGCGACAGCACATCTGCCCCTCGATGGCGCCGAGGCGGTCGGTCGGGAAGTTCACGTCGTCGTTCTCGTACGCCTTGGTGATCGTGCCCGACTCGTGCACCTTGAGGAAGTGGACGGGGATGTCGAGGTGCCGTGTGGCGAGGTTCGTGAACCGGTGCGCCGCCGTCTCGTACGACACCGAGTACGCATCCCGGAGGTCTTCGATGGAGATCGCGCGCCGCTGCTTCGCGTCCTTCAGGGCGGGGACGACGTCGGCCTCCGGCATCAGCAGGGCGCCAGTGAGGTAGTTCGTCTCGACGCGCTGCCGGAGGAACTCGGCGTAGCTGCGCGGCTCGGCGTGCCCCAGGATGCGGCTCGACAGCGCCTGCAGCACCGCGGTGCGCGCATCGCCCTTCGCCGGCACGCTGCTCGACAGGTACAGCCGGCCGTTGGCGAGGTCGGCGACGCTGCGGGTGGTCTGCGGCAGATCGGGCGCGTAGTGGAGGGTGAAGCCGAGGTGCGCCGCGATCTCGGACGCGGTGCGCTGGGTCAGCGGTCCGCCGGGATGGCCGACGGCCGCGAGGATCTCGGCCGCCTTCGCCTCGAGGTCGGCGAAGTGGTTGTCCTGGCGGCGCATCAAATGTCGGAGCTCCACGTTGGCACGCCGGGCCTCCTCGGGCGTCGCGGCGCGCTCGTCCTTCAGCCGGTCGATCTCACCCTGCAGGGCGAGCAGCGCCTTCAGCGCCTCCGTCGGCACGCTCTTGGCGATGCGGAACGGCGCGATGCCCAGCGCCTGGAACGTCTGCCCCTTCATCGCGCGCTCCAGGGCGATCTCGATCGCGCTGCGCTCGTCGAGCGGCTCCCCGGAAAGCAGCGCGTCGATGGTCACCCCGAGCGCGCGGGCGATGGCCTGCAACTGCGTGAGCTTCGGCTCGCGCTTGCCCGTCTCGATCATCGACAGCTGGCTCGGCGCCCGATCGACCGCGGCGGCGAGCTCCTCGAGCGTCAGGCTCCGTGCTGTGCGCAGCTGGCGGATGCGTCGGCCGACGGTGAGGGCGTCGGTGTCTTCCGTGGCGTCGTCCATGTCGGCTCCTGTCAGCCCGCCGTCCGCGCCGGTGCGGGATCGGGAACGCTCCGCGCGAGGCCGCGCCGGGATCCTTCTTGATCCCGCCAGGCCGGGTGAGCGGGGCGTGAGGGCCGAGTCTGTCACGAAAACAGAAATTCGCGCAAACTTCTTCCCGATTCGGCGAGGGAGAGCAGGGGAACTTCACACAGAGTGGAGGCACGCCATCGGCACCGACGCCGATTCCCATCCGAGGAGACACCATGACGAACACCGCAGCGACCCCCACCCCGCGCCCCGCCGGCCTGCGCGCCGGCGACCAGGTCCAGACGGCCGCGGAGCTTCAGGAGATCTGGGACACCGACCCGCGGTGGGACGGCGTCGAGCGCACCTACTCCGCGGAGGACGTCATCCGCATCCGCGGCTCGGTCCGCGAGGACGCCACCCTCGCCCACCGCGGCGCGGAGAACCTCTGGAACCTCCTGCACACGGAGGACTACATCCGGGCTCTCGGCGCCTACACCGGAGGCCAGGCCGTGCAGCAGGTGCGCGCCGGGCTGAAGGCCATCTACCTCTCCGGCTGGCAGGTCGCCGCGGACGGCAACCTCGCCGGACAGACCTACCCCGATCAGTCGCTCTACCCCGCGAACTCGGTCCCGGCGGTCGTGCGCCGCATCAACAACGCCCTGCTCCGGCAGGACCAGCTCGAGCACGCCGAGGGCGAGATCACGCAGGACTGGCTCGCGCCGATCGTCGCCGACGCCGAGGCGGGTTTCGGCGGTCCGCTCAACGCCTACGAGCTCGCGCAGTCCCTCATCCAGGCCGGCGCCGCGGCCATCCACTGGGAGGACCAGCTGGCGAGCGAGAAGAAGTGCGGGCACCTCGGCGGGAAGGTGCTCGTGCCCACGCAGCAGCACATCCGCACGCTGAACGCGGCCCGACTCGCGGCGGACGTCGCCGGCGTGCCGACCGTCATCATCGCCCGCACCGACGCCCTCGCCGCCGATCTGCTCACGAGCGACGTCGACGAGCGCGACCGGGAGTTCACCACCGGCGAGCGCACGTCCGAGGGCTTCTACCGGATCCGCCCGGGCATCGAGTCGGTCATCAGCCGCGGCCTCGCGTTCGCCCCCTATGCCGACCTGCTCTGGGTCGAGACCGGGGAGCCGGACATCGCGCTGGCCCGGGAGTTCGCCGCGGCGATCCACGCGCAGTTCCCCGGTAAGCTCCTGGCCTACAACTGCTCGCCGAGCTTCAACTGGAAGCGCCACCTGTCGGACGCCGAGATCGCGACGTTCCAGCAGGAGCTGGCAGACCTGGGCTACAAGTTCCAGTTCATCACCCTGGCCGGGTTCCACGCCCTGAACCACTCCATGTTCGACCTCGCCCGCGGTTACGCCGAGCGCGCCATGAGCGCCTACGTCGAGCTGCAGGAAGCCGAGTTCGCCGCCGAGGCCGACGGCTACACCGCCACCAAGCACCAGCGCGAGGCGGGCACCGGCTACTTCGACGTCATCTCCACCGCGCTCAACCCCGACAGCGCGACCCTCGCCCTGGCCGGCTCCACCGAGACCGCCCAGTTCCACTGATTCTCCGCCGAGACCCCCGGTTCTCGTCGAGACCCCGCCCCGCACACGCCGGGAGCCCGGGGTCTCGACGACAACCCGGGGGCTCGGCACAAGGCAAAGGACACCATCATGACCACCGCACCGATGCAGACGACCCGACAGGGACCCGCGATCGAGATCGCCGGGCCCATGCGCGACCGCTACGACGAGATCCTCACCCCGGAGGCGCTCGCCTTCCTCACCGAGCTCCACCACCGGTTCGCCTCCCGCCGTCATGACCGGCTGGCCGACCGGATGCGTCGCCGCTTCGAGATCGGCAACGGGCACGACCCCCAGTTCCGCGAGGACACCGCGCACATCCGTCAGGACTCCACGTGGCGGGTCGCCGGCGCCGGCCCCGGACTCGAAGACCGCCGCGTCGAGATCACCGGACCCACCGACCCGAAGATGACGATCAACGCCCTCAACTCCGGGGCTCGCGTCTGGCTCGCCGACCAGGAGGACGCCACGAGCCCGACCTGGACGAACGTCATCGAGGGGCAGCTGTCCCTGCGCGACGCGATCCGCGGCGAGCTCGCCTTCACCTCCCCCGAGGGCAAGGAGTACCGCGTCACCGCCGAGCGCACCCCCACCATCGTGATGCGCCCGCGCGGGTGGCACCTGCCGGAGAAGCACCTCGCCTTCATCGACCGCGCCGGCCGCCGCACCTCGGCTTCCGGATCGCTGGTCGACTTCGGCCTCTACTTCTTGCACAACGCGCAGGCGCTGATCGAGGGCGGACGCGGACCGTACTTCTACATCGCGAAGCTCGAGTCCAGCGAAGAGGCGAAGCTGTGGGACGACGTGTTCTCCTTCAGCGAGGAGTACATCGGCATCCCGCACGGCACCATCCGCGCGACCGTGCTCATCGAGACCCTGCCCGCCGCGTTCGAGATGGACGAGATCCTGTACGAGCTGCGCGACCACTGCGCGGGCCTCAACGCCGGGCGCTGGGACTACATCTTCTCCATCATCAAGAACTACCGCGGCCGCGGCGCCCGCTTCGTGCTCCCCGACCGCAGCGAGGTCACGATGACGGTGCCGTTCATGCGGGCGTACACCGAGCTGCTCGTCAAGACGTGCCACAAGCGCGGCGCCTTCGCCATCGGCGGCATGAGCGCGTTCATCCCCAACCGTCGCGACCCCGAGGTGACGGCACGCGCGGTCGAGAAGGTGTCGGCCGACAAGAAGCGCGAGGCCGGAGACGGCTTCGACGGCACCTGGGTCGCCCATCCGGATCTCATCCCGACGGCGCAGGCCGAGTTCGACGCCGTGCTCGGAGACCGCCCGAACCAGATCGACCGCCAGCGCGACGACGTGCACGTGGAGGCGCGCGACCTGCTCGACCTGCACATCGGTCGGCCGATCACCGCCCAGGGCGTGCGGGACAACGTCTCCGTGGCCATCCGCTACCTGGAGGCCTGGCTGCGCGGGCTCGGCGCCGTGGCGATCGACAACCTCATGGAGGATGCCGCGACCGCGGAGATCAGCCGCTCGCAGGTGTGGCAGTGGATCCACCAGGACCGCACCACGCAGGACGGCACGCCCATCACGGTCGAGTACATCGAAGGGCTGATCGGCGAGGTGCTGGACGAGGTCGAGCGACGCGAAGGCGACCGCTTCGACGACGCCGCCGAGATCTTCCGCGAGGTCGCCCTCCGCGAGGAGTTCCCGACCTTCCTCACCCTGGGCGCCTACAGCCGGTTCCTGATCGACGAGGACTGACGATGCCGGGATGCCGCGGGCCGCGAGGTCCGCGGCATCCTCGCGTCCCACCCGGCCCGCACGTTCCCTGCCGGGCGTAGCCTGGAGCCATGAGCGCCGTATGGGACAGCATCGCCGAGGAGTTCCTGCACCTGTACCCGCGGGGGCGACGGCTGGTCGCGGTCGCCGGGGCCGACGCCGAGCGTTCGCGCGCGGCCGCGGATGGCCTGGCCGCCGCTCTCACCGCTGCCGGCCAGACCGTCGAGCGCGCACACACCGCCGACGGGGAGGAAGCCGCCCTCCGCGCCGACGTCGTGGGGCCGTTCCGCGCCACCGACAGCGACGCCGTGCTCCTCGTGTCCGGACCGGGCACGATCGTGTCGCCGAGCGCACGCGGGATGTGGAACTACGTCCTCTGGCAGCTCGCCGGAGACGAGCCCCCGCACACCGCGGCGAACGCCCTCGTCGACGTGACCGATCCGGCCCATCCCACCCGGCGCTTCGCCGACTACTGCGCCGTCCCCTCCTCGTTCGAGACCTGAGTCGCCGCGCGCCGACTCAGTGGAACGATGCGGCGACCGAGTTGCGGTGGTAGTCGAACACGATGCTCGTGCGGGTCGATGCCACGCTGCTCTGCGCGGACAGGTGCTCGAGCACGAACTCGCGCATCTCCGATGAGTCGGCGACCGCGATGTGCAGGAGGAAGTCGTCGTCCCCGCCGAGGAAGAACACCTGGATCACCTGCGGCAGCGCGCGCACGCGATCCGCGAACTCGACGATGCTCTCCCGCCGGGCGGCCGGGCGCAGGCTGACGCCGATGATCGCCTGGAGTCCGGCGCCGAGCTCGCGTTCGTCGACGCTCGCGTGGAACCCGGTGATGACCCCGCGCTCGATCAGCCCGCGCAGGCGTGCGTGTGCCGTCGACGGGGCGACTCCCAGTCGTCCGGCCAGCTCGGCGTTCGTCATCCTGCCGTCGGCGGTGAGGAGCTGCACGATCCGCGCGTCGGTGGGGTCGAGCGCGGGAGCCCGAACGCTGTTCGGCTCGGATGACGCGGCGGCGGTGGTCATACGAAGCATTATTCAGGATTCGAGCCTTCACCGAAGAGTCTTCATCGAATCTGTCTATGTCTCGACGTTTCTGCGATCCTTGTCTGCACCCTGCGCCCCGACACCTGGAGGATCGATGAAGATCGGCGTCCCGACCGAAGTCAAGAACAACGAGAACCGCGTCGCCCTCACCCCGGCCGCGCCGATCGGCTCGTGCGGGAAGGGCACCGCGTGCTCGTGCAGTCGGGAGCCGGCGTCGGGTCGAGCATCGACGACGACGCGTACCGCGCGGCCGGTGCCGAGATCGTCGCGACCGCCGCCGACGCGTGGGGCGAGGCCGACCTCCTCATCAAGGTCAAGGAGCCCGTGGCCGAGGAGTACGGCTTCCTCCGTCCCGACCTCACGCTCTTCACCTACCTCCACCTCGCGGCCGATCGCCCGCTGACCGAGGCGCTCGTCACGGCCGGCACGACCGCCGTCGCCTACGAGACCGTGCAGCTGCCGGATCGCACCCTGCCGCTGCTCGTGCCGATGAGCGAGATCGCCGGCCGCCTCTCCGTCATCATGGGGTCCCACTCGCTGCTGCGCTCGCAGGGCGGCCGCGGCATGCTGCTGGGTGGCATCGCCGGCACCCCGCGGGCGAAGACCGTGGTGATCGGCGGCGGCGTCGCGGGCGAGCACGCCGCCGCGAACGCGCTCGGACTCGGCTCCAAGGTCACCGTCGTCGACGTGGCGCTCCCCCGCCTGCGCGAGCTCGAGCACCGCTACGGCGGCGCCCTGGAGACGCGCGCCTCCAGCCGGTACGACATCGCCGAGGAGCTGACGACGGCGGATCTCGTGATCGGCTCGGTGCTCATCCCCGGCGCCGCGGCCCCCAAGCTGGTGACCGACGACATGGTCGCGGCCATGAAGCCGGGGTCCGTGCTCGTCGACATCGCGATCGATCAGGGCGGCTGCTTCGAGGGCTCCCGTCCGACCACGCACGACGACCCGACCTTCGCGGTGCACGACTCGATCTACTACTGCGTCGCGAACATGCCGGGCGCCGTTCCGACGACCGCGACCCGGGCGCTGACGAACGCCACCCTCCCCTACGTCTCGGCGATCGCGGCCAAGGGCTGGGAGCGGGCGGCCTCCGACGACGCCGCCCTCGCGAAGGGGCTCAACGTGCAGGGGGGACGCATCACCCTGGACGCCGTCGCCCAGGCGCACGGCCTCACGACCGACTGACCTGCCGAACCCGAAAGAACCTCGGATCTTGGCGTCATCCCACACCTCCCCCGCCGTATCGACCCGAGTACGCTCGTAACCGTGACCGAACGCGCTCCTCTCTCCCGCAAGCTGTCCGCCATCGCCGAGTCCGCGACCCTCAAGGTCGACGCCAAGGCCAAGGCCCTCAAGGCCGAGGGCAAGCCCGTCATCTCGTATGCCGCGGGCGAGCCCGACTTCGCCACGCCGCAGTTCATCGTGGATGCGGCGGCCGAGGCACTGGCCGACCCCGCGAGCTACCGGTACACCCCCGCTCCCGGGCTGCCGGCGCTGCGCGAGGCGATCGCCGCCAAGACGCTCCGCGACTCCGGGCTCGAGGTCTCCCCCGGCCAGATCATCGTCACCAACGGCGGCAAGCAGTCGGTGTACCAGGCGTTCCAGGCCGTCGTGAACCCCGGCGACGAGGTGCTGCTGCCGGCCCCGTACTGGACGACCTACCCGGAGGCGATCCGTCTCGCGGACGGCACGCCCGTCGAGGTCTTCGCCGGCGCCGACCAGGAGTACAAGGTGACCGTCGAGCAGCTCGAGGCCGCCCGGACCGACCGCACGACGGTCCTCGTGTTCGTGTCGCCGTCGAACCCCACCGGCTCGGTGTACACGGCCGAGGAGACGAAGGCCATCGGCGAGTGGGCGGTGGAGCACGGCATCTGGATCATCAGCGACGAGATCTACCAGAACCTCACCTACGAGGGCGTCAAGGCGACCTCGATCGTGGAGGCCGTGCCGGAGGCCGCGAACCAGACGATCCTCGTCAACGGGGTCGCCAAGACCTACGCGATGACCGGCTGGCGCGTGGGCTGGATGGTGGGTCCGGCCGACGCCATCAAGATCGCCGGCAACCTGCAGTCGCACCTCACGAGCAACGTGAACAACGTCGCGCAGAAGGCGGCGATCGCGGCGCTCAACGGCCCGCAGGACGAGGCCGAGAAGATGCGCGAGGCCTTCGACCGCCGCCGCCAGCTCATCGTGTCGGAGCTGTCGAAGATCGACGGACTCGTGGTCCCGAACCCGCTCGGCGCGTTCTACGTCTACCCCGACGTGCAGGGCCTGCTCGGTCGCACCTGGGGTGGCGTGACCCCGACCACCTCGCTGGAGCTCGCCGACCTCATCCTCGACCAGGCCGAGGTCGCGGTCGTCCCCGGCGAGGCGTTCGGTCCGTCGGGCTACATCCGCATGTCGTACGCGCTCGGTGACGACCAGCTCCTCGAGGGCGTGCAGCGCCTCCAGCGTCTGTTCTCCTCCTGACCCGAGACCCCGCTTTACCGCCGAGACCCCCTCGTACCTGCGCAGGTTCGAGGGGGTCTCGGCGTGAACGCGGGGTTTCGGCGAGGGAGGCGGTCAGTCCTCGGGGTGGAAGCCGATCAGCCAGCGGATGCCGTAGCGGTCCACCAGCGTGCCGTCGAAATCTCCCCACGGGCGCTGTTGCAGCGGATCGATGACGCGGCCGCCGGCGGAAAGCTCGTCGTACCAGCGGGTCAGCGTTCCGGGGGCGGCGGTGCCGAGGAGCGAGAGGAACATCCCGCTCATCTGGACCGCGTCGTCATCGGCTCCCGCATCGGCCCCGGCGAGTTCGACCGGCCCGCTGAGCTGTCCGTGCGCGACGGCATCTCCTGGACCGTCATGGCGACCGGCGCTCGCGTAGTCCATCAGCTGGAGCTCGCCGCCGAAGACGTCGCGGTAGTGGCCGAGCGCTTCGGCGGCGTTGCCGGGGAACAGCAGGTACGGGATCAGTCCGCTCATCCCGCGAGCGTAGTCCGCGGCAGCCCCGGCGGCCACCCGCCGGGGACGACGAACGGCCGCCACCCGGAGGCGACGGCCGTTCATGCGGACGGGTCAGGAGACGGGGATCACCGCGTACAGGATCCAGGTCAGCGCGAAGCCGGCCACGCCGAGCACCGTCGTGAGCGGCGTCCACGTGCGCAGACCGTCCTTGACCGAGAGGCCCAGGTATCGCGTGACCACCCAGAATCCGGAGTCGTTCACGTGGCTGAGGCCGAGGCCGCCGTAGCCGATGGCGACCGCGAGCAGCGCGGTGTGCACGGTGTCGAGCCCCATCGCGGAGACCGACGGCAGCAGGAGCCCCGCGGTGGTGGCGATCGCGACGGTGGCGGATCCCTGGGCGGCACGCATGATGAGGGAGATGAGGAAGGCCGCGAGGAGCAGGGGCATGCCGCTGGACGCGAGCACCTCGGCGACCGCTCCACCGATCCCGGTCTCCGTGAGGATACGCCCGAAGGCACCACCGGCACCCGTGACGAGGATGATGACGGCGGCGGCCGGCAGCGCCGACTCCATGACCTCGCCGAGGTGGGAGGCCGACCAGCCGCGGCGCACGCCGAGCAGGTACATCGCGGCGGCGATCGCGACCATGAGGGCGAAGATCGGCTGACCGACCATGCTGAGGAATCCGTTCCAGAACGTGCCCGCCTCGAACAGCGGCGCGACCGCGGTACCGAGCATGATGAGCACGAGCGGCAGGAGGATGAGGCCGAGGACGGTGCCGGCGCCCGGCGCCTTCTCGCCCTCGCCGAGTCCGCCGGTGAGCGTCGACTTCTCCGTCCCGAAGTTGTCGTACATCTCCTTCGTGGCCGCGAGCATCGCGAACTCGCGGGTGTTGATCCACTTCGCCACCAGGTAGGACAGCACGCCGAGCGGCACGGAGATCGCGAGGGAGAAGATCGTGACCCAGCCGATGTCGGCACCGAGGATCGCCGAACCGCCGACGATGCCCGGGTGCGGGGGCACCGCGACGTGCACGGCGAGCATGATGCCCGCGACCGGCAGGCCGAACTTGATCGGGTTGAGACCGGCCACCTTCGAGAAGGCGAACACGATGGGGATGAGGATGATGAAGCCGGCGTCGAAGAACACCGGGATCGCCAGGATGCCGGCGGCGATGACGAGCGCGATGCCGACGCGCTTCGGGCCCAGCCAGCTGGTGAAGCGTCCGGCGAGCGACTCGGCGCCGCCGGACAGCTCGATGATCTTGCCGAGCATCGAGCCGAGGGCGACGAGCACGGCCACCGAGCCGAGGGTGCCGCCGACACCGGCGATGATCGCCTGGATGACGCCGAGCTGCTCGGGGGTGTCGCCGTCGGCGGGGATCGTGGTCAGCGGCAGGCCTGCCGCGATGCCGACGATGATCGACACGAGGATGAGGGCGTAGAACGCCTGCATCTTGAACCGGATGATGAGCAGGAGCAGCAGGCCGAGGCCTGCCAGGCCGATCAGGATGAGGATCGGAAGAGGAAGCATCTCTGGATCTCTTCTTTCAGTGAGGGCGCGACGTCGCGCTCAGGACAGTCGTTCGGGTGCGACGACGCGGATGACGGCGGAGTCGTCCAGGGCGCCGAGGCCCTGCGCTTCGCCGAGGAGGAACAGCTGCTCGGCCGCGGCGGCGACCGGCGTGGACAGGTGCGCCCGGCGGGCGGCGTCGCCGACGATGCCGAGGTCCTTGACGAAGATGTCGAGGCGGCTGAGCACCTCGGCGCCTTCCTCGTCGTAGGCCTGCAGGGCGCGCGGACCGCGGTTGCCGAGCATGAAGGAGTTCGCGGCACCGGCCGTCAGCGCGTCCAGCGTGCGGGCGCGGTCCAGTCCGAGGGCGTCGGCGAGCGCGAGCGCCTCCGCGGCCGCGGCGATGTGCACGCCGCAGAGGAGCTGGTTGACGGTCTTCAGCGCCTGGCCGTCCCCGGGCTTGTCGCCGACGATGGACAGCGTCGAGGCGAGCTGGTCGAGCACGGGCCGCGCGGTCTCCAGAGCGGTCGGGGTGGCGCCGACGACGATGAGGAGGTCGCCCTCCCCGGCACGGACCGGCCCTCCGGACAGCGGAGCGTCGACGAGCTGCGCACCGTGCGCGGCGAGCTGGGCGGCGATCGCATCGATGCCGTCCGTGCCCACCGTGCTGGTGAGGATCACGACCGCGCCGTCGGCGAGGTGCGGGGCGAGCCCGTCCTCACCGAAGAGCAGCGCCTCGAGCTGCGCGCCGGTGCGGACGGCGACGAGCACCGCGTCGGCACCGTCGACGGCGTCGGCCGCGGACGCCGCCGGCGTGACACCCGCCTCTGCGGCGAGGGCGATGCGCTCGGCGGCGATGTCGAAGCCGCGCACCGCGAAGCGCTCGGCGAGGCGGGTGGCCATCGGCAGCCCCATGGCGCCGAGTCCGATGACAGCGACGGTGGATGTCATGAGTGTCCTTCCGGGTTGTTTCCATCGTCGCCTGCGAGCGTGGCGACGACCGTGACGAGGGAGTCCGCGTCGCCGACGTTGCCGGCGAACACGACGTACGGGATGCCGACCGCGGGGCCGGTCTCCGGCTGCCACAGCGAGACGAGGCCGGGCAGCATCGGACCGAGCACGGTGGCCCGGCGGATTTCGAGGGCCTCACTCGCGACATCGCTCGACGTGATGCCGCCCTTCGCGATGACGAAGCGGGGCGGAGCGATGGCGAGCACCCGACGCACGAGCTCCACCACGCCGCCGGAGATGCGGCGGGCGATCGCCAGGCTCTCGTCGCCGTCGGCGCCCGTGATGAGTTCGCGGGTGGTGTGCACGATCACGGTCCCCGTGGCGAGCGCTTCGGCGACGGCGTGCGCCTGCGTCTCGAGATGGGACTCGCGGTCGGGGCCGACGAGGGCGCGCACGTCGAGTTCGACCGTGCGGGTGCGGGGCCGCGCCGCCGTGAGGGCTTCGAGCTGGGCGGTGGTGAGCGGCACGTGGCTGCCGACGACCACGAGACCGCCGCGATCGTGCGCGAAGGGGATGTCCTCCGCCCGCACCGGCTCGGCGATCTCCTGTCCGATGTGCGCGCGCACGTAGGGCGGACCGACTCGGAGGAGCACGTCGCGGTCCCGCAGGCGGTGCAGCGCGAGCGCGACGACGCGCATGTCCGATTCCTCGACCACGTCGACCACAACGACCGTGCCGTCGGCCAGCGCCTCGAGGAATCCGGCCACGGCGTCCACCCCGGCGCGGATGGTGCGGATGTCGAGACCCGCGACCGCAGACGCCGGGATGCGTCCGCCGGTCTTCTCGGCGACCCACTCGCGCAGGTCGGAAGAGGCGTAGCCGAAGGTCGCGTCCGCCGCGAACGGCGTCTCGCCGACCGGGGTGGCCTCGCCGTCGGTCACCCAGTAGTGCACAGAGTCGACCGTGATGCGCCCGGCGTCCGGGAATGCGGGGACGAGCAGGGTCAGCGCGGGGGCGTGGCCGGTGCGGGATCCGATCTCCGCGGAGAGGACATCGGTCTCGAGCGGGAAGTGGCCGCGCAACGTCGAGTCGCCCCGGGAGACGAACGTCACGCGCCGCCCCTGGGCCTCGGCGGCGGCGAGGGCCACGTCGACGATCTCGCGATTGCGGGCGGCCGCGGCCTCCTCGTCGAGGGACCGGGTGTTCGTGAGCACATAGACGGCGGCGGCGCCGGTCGCGAGCGCCTCGTCCAGGTCGGCGCGCTCCCATCGGGTGAGGACCGGGAGGTTCGCGACCGACTGCGTGCCGGTCGGGTCGTCGTCGAGGACGAGGAGCACGTCGGCGGGGTCGACCTCGGTGCGGACGTCGGCCGCGGTGACGGCGACGGGTGCAGGCAGGGGGGCCAGCAGGTCGTCGATGTGCACACGAACTCCTTCGTTCCGGAAGATGGCCCGTGGTGGGGGCCACGGGCCAGGGGAATCTGCATCGTTATCCGATATCAGATAACGATGAGCGTACCTCACGATCACCGTCCCTCCAAACCGACGGAGAGCGTACTGCTCAGCGCCCGTGGACGTAGTGCAGCAGGTCGTCGCGGGTCTGGCGCATGTGGCTGCGCATGGCCTGGCGGGCAGCCGCACCGGACCCGGTCCGCATCGCGTCCAGCACCGCCGCATGCTCCTCCAGCGCGTGCTCCCGGATGTCCGGGATGGCGCTCGTCTCGCTGCGGGTCGCCTGCAGCATCGTCGTCAGCGGGCGCATCGAGGCTACGAGGATGCGGTTCTCCGCCGCGCGGATGATCACGTCGTGGAAGGCGAGGTCAGCGGCCACGAAGGCGTCCACGTCGGCCCGCTCGTGCGCCGCCTGCATCTCCTCGAGGAGCGCGGCCATCTCGGCGAGGTGCTCCTCGGTGCGCCGACCCGCCGCGAACTCCGCCGCCCCGGTCTCGAACATCATGCGCATCTCGAGCATCTCCAGCGAGGAGCGCTCTCGGGCGCCTGCGCTCTGGGCGTGCCGGACGACCGCGTCGAGGCCCGTCCACTCGTCGGTCGGCGCGATGCGGTGTCGGGTGCCGGGCACCGCGACGATCACGCCCTGCGCCTGCAGGAGGCGGACGCCCTCGCGCATCGTGAGGCGGGAGACCCCGAACTGCTCCGCGAGCTCCCCCTCGGGCGGCAGCGGCTGTCCGGCCTCGAGCCGACCCGCGATGATGGCGTCGAGCAGTCCGTCCACGACGGCCTGCGTCCGCGACACCCGCTCGAGCTTCGTCACAGGTCGACGCCCACCAGAACGGGTTCCGGCTGCAGCACCAGACCGAACTCGGCGTGCACACGGTGCTGGATGAAACGGGCGAGCTCGGCGACCTCGGCCGCCGTGGCACCGCCCCGGTTGGTCAGGGCCAGCGCGTGCTTGGTCGAGACGGACGCCCGCGAGCGGGGCAGCTTGAACCCCTTGCGGATACCCGCCTGCTCGATCAGCCAGGCGGCGCTCACCTTCACGTCCGGGGCCTCGGTCTTCGTCGGCGGCACGTGTCCGTCGTAGGAGGCGAGGGGGATGACGGTCACGGCGTCGAGATCGGGGGCCACCGGCCAGCGCGGGCACTCCGGCGGGAGGGACCGGGCCTGCGCGGCCGTGACGATCGCGTTCTGGAAGAAGGAGCCGACCCCGTGCGTGTCCGGGTCGTCGGCATCGAGCAGCATGCCCTTCGATGCCCGGGTGGCGAGGATGCGCTCTCGGACCCATGTCAGCGGCACCGGGGTGTCGTCGGTCAGGCCGAGAGCGCGTCGCAGCTGCTCCCCGCGGACCACGCGTTCGCGGGCGACGAGGAGATCGACCGTGAGGGACAGGATCACGGCCCGGCGCTGCGGCTCGCTCCCGTGATGATGCTTGAGCACCGAGGTGCGGAATCCGAGCCCGAGCTCGGTCGCCGGAACAGCGGAGATCTCGCCGGAGTCCTCGTCGATCAGCTCGACCTCGACCAGGGTCTCCTGGATCTCCTGCCCGTAGGCGCCGATATTCTGCACGGGCGCGGCGCCGACCGTGCCGGGGATGCCGCTCATGGCTTCGAGCCCGGCGTAGCCCCGCTCGACCGCGTACGACACCAGGTCGTCCCAGCCGTGTCCGGCCTGCGCGCGCAGGCGGATGCGGCCGGCGTGCGGCGACGGCAGCTCTTCGATGCCGCTCGTGCGGATGCGGATGACGGTGCCCTCGAACGGCTCGTCGCCGACGAAGAGGTTCGAGCCCCCGCCGAGCACCAGCCAGGGGTCGCCCTCCGCCCAGGTCTCCCGGAGAACCTCGACGAGCTCCGCCGTCGTCGTCGCCTCGCGCATGCGCGCGGGAGCGGCGCCGGTGCGGAGCGTGGTGAGCTCGGCCAGCCGGATCGGCTCGACGTCGCTCATCGGACGGCGACGCGCAGCTGCGCCTTGACGAGCACGGTGGTCTCGCCCGTCGTGACCTTGAGGTCGATGCGCGCGGACTCGTCGTCCACCGCGCCGACCGTCGCGACGACGTGCACGTCGGCGCCGGTCTCGGGATCGACCACCACGGGCTTCGTGAAGCGCACGCCGTAGTCGAGGATCCGGGTCTGCGGGTCGAGCGCGGCGACGACCACGGACGAGGCGATCCCCATGGTCAGCATGCCGTGCGCGAGCACGCCGGGAAGGCCCACCGCGGCGGCGACGTCGTCGCGGTAGTGGATCGGGTTGAAGTCCCCGGAGGCGCCGGCGTAGCGGACGAGAGACTCCCTCGTCAGGTGCACGGTGCGCTCGGCCAGCACGTCTCCCACGGTGAACGCGCTCATGCGGCCTCCTCCTCGGCGCCCACGAGCAGCACGCTCGTGGCGGTGACGACATGCGCGCCCCCGTCGTCGGTGATCTCGGCCTCGCTCGTGATCATGGCGTTGCCGCCCATCATGCGGATGCCGGTGACGCGCAGCTGCGCCGTCAGCTCGTCTCCCGCGACGATCGGCCTGGTGTAGCGGAACCGCTGCTCGGCGTGGATGGTCCGCGCCAGGACGATGCCGGAATCCGGCTCGGCCAGCAGCTGCTGCAGCGTGAGGTCCTGCAGGACCATCGCGAAGGTCGGCGGCGCGACGACGTCGGCGAAGCCCGCCGCACGGGCCGCCTCGACGTCGGTGTGCTGGGGGGCGTCGGCGAAGACGGCGCGCGCGAACTCGCGCACCTTCTCCCGTCCGACGAGGTAGGGGGCGGTCGGCGGGAACTCCCGGCCGACGAGTTCTTGGTTCACTGCCACCCGTCGATCCTACCGAGGCACGCCGACAGTCCGGTCCGGGCGGGGCCGGCGGAAACCCGGACGATATGCGGCATCGCGAGACCCGGGCTGCCCTCACCCCTGGGAGCGAACCACCATGTTCAGCGTCATCCGACTCGGAACGACCTTCACCCGTGACGTGTGAACGACCTCACCAGCCCGGTCGAGTGCGCGCTTCCGGACGACGATGAGCGGATCGTGCTCCGGGCGGGCCAGCCACTCCGCGGTCTGCGCGGTCGTGAAGCCGACGTCGATCTCGCGGTACATCTCCGAGAACTCGACGCCGTACACGTCGCGGAGCACCTGATACGTGGAGGTGTCGTGGTCGATGTGCCGATCGAAATCCGGGAAGCGCGTCAGAGAATACCGGCTGTCGTCGATGGAGAGCGGGATGCCGTCGAGAGCGAAGACGCGTACCAACCGGAACACCGGGTCGCCGACGGGGACGCCGAGGCGGCGCGCGCGCTTCTCGTCGGCGGGGGTCGTCTCAGCGCGCATGATCCGTCGGGACTTGACCCCGTCTGCCACCACGGTGTCCGCGAAGCCACCGAGGGTCATGGCGCCGATCACCTCGCGTCGCGGAGCGACGAAGGTCCCACGGCCCTGCTGTCGACGCACGATGCCGAGACCCTCGAGGTCGGCCACCGCCCGCCGCACGGTGATCCGGCTGACACCGAAGCGCTCGCACAGCTCGGGTTCGGACGGAAGCCGCTCGCCTTCGGCATAGGTCCCGGCGTCGATCTCCCGCATCAGCAGGCTTCGCACCTGTTCGTGCAGCGGGGTCGAACCGACGGCTGACGACAGCTGAGTCACGTCGGAGTCCTCCTCTACGGCGCCGGGTATCGTCGCAGCATCTGCGCGCGTGCGTCGTCCCCCGCATGCACAGGGTATCCGAACGCCCCGCGCAACGTGCAGGCGAGCGCTCCGCTGACAGCGGCGATATCGAGGCTTTCGGCGAGATCGGCCCCGCCCGCCCGCGCCGCGAGGAACCCGGTGAGGAAGGCGTCCCCGGCGCCGAGCGCATCGACGGCGTCGACCTCGCGGATACCGGTACGCCGCACGGAAGTGGCGTCGAAGCCGACAGAGCCGCGGGCACCCCGCGTCACCACGGCCGACCCCATACCGCAGGCCACGGCGAAGCGGCCGAGGGCGTCGATCTCGGAATCACTGCGGTGGCCGCCGGAGAAGAACCCCACGTCGACGTGCGGAGCTGTCGCCCGGATCACATCCGGCGACGCGTCGTCGGAATAGTCGTACGACACGCGGCTCCCCCGTTCCGCGATGGCCGGAAGCTCCGGCTCCAACGACGAGTAGACCGAGGTGTGCACGCGGTCGAAGCCGGAGAGGTACTCGTGATCGGCCTCGCTCAGACGCAGCCGCAGCTCGGCCTGGACTCCCCCGCGGTTCGAGGCGACGAAGCGCCGGTCACCGTCCTCGTCCAACGCGACGAAAGCCATGCCGTTCGCGCCGCGCACGCGTCTGATGCGGGCGCCGTCCACTCCGACCTCGTCGAGGACGCCCCGCACGTGGTCCGCGAAACGGTCGTCTCCCATGATCCCGACGAATCCGGCTGTGCCGCCGAAGAAGAGCCGGCTGTACGCGGCGACGTTCAGGGCGTTGCCCCCGGGGTAGGCCAGGTCCTCATGCAGATAGCAGTCGAGCACGTTGTCCCCGACGCCGACCAGCGAGGGCGGTGGGACCGCGGCGAGCGCATCCCGGAGCTGATCCGTATCCATCGTCATCCCTTCACACTCCCCGCCGCGACGCCGGCGACGAAGTACCGCTGCAGCGCGAGGAACACCACCACGATGGGCAGGGCCGCGATGGTCAATCCTGCCAGGAGCACACCCCACTCCGTGGAGAGGGAGTCGCGGAACGACATGAGTCCCGCGGGGATGGTGCGGAGCGCATCAGCGTCGATGTAGACGATCGCGAAGAGGAACTCATTCCAGGCGAAGTAACCGGTGAGGACGGCGGCGGTCGTCAGCACGGACGCGCTCAGCGGCAGGTAGATGTGCCGGAAGACGCCGAACGAGCGGCAGCCATCGATGGTCGCGGCGTCCTCGAGCTCGCGGGGGATGCCGAGGAAGACCGAACGGATGAGCAGGATCGCCATCGGCAGACGGAACGCCACATAAGGGAGGATCATCGCCCAGTACGTGTTCAGCAGTCCCATCGTGTCGAGAAGGCGGTAGAGCGGGATGAGGCTCACCTGCGGTGCCACCACCAGCCCGCCCATCGCCACGATCAGCACGACGTTCGCCACGCGGCTCGACAGCCTCACCATGCCGTAGGCGCACAGTGCCGCGAGTGCGACGGTCGCGGCGGTGGAGATGACCGTGACGATGACGGAGTTGAGGAAGTAGTCGGAGATCCCGCGATCCCAGGCGGCGGCATAGTTCTGGACGAGCCAGACCGACGGCAGCCCCCACGGATCGGCGAAGATCTCGGACGAGGACTTGAACGAAGAGATCACCATCCAGAGCAGGGGGTAGGCGATCACGACGGCGTAGACGGCCAGGATCATCTGGACCGGAGCACGGCGGATACGCTCCGCCGGACGAAGCCGGGTACTGCTCATGTCATTGCCTCCCGCTTCGGAACGAGACCATCTGCACGACGGACAGCACGAGCGTGATCACGAAGATCAGGCTCGCGATGGCCGAGGCGTAGCCCATCTCGTTCTGGAAGAAACCCTGGTTGTACATATAGGTCGCGAGGACCTGGGTGGTGTTTCCCGGACCGCCCTTGGTCAGAATGTAAGGCTCGTTGAACACCGTGAAAGCGCCGGAGACGGTGAGGATCATCGCGACGAAGATCATCTCCTTGGCCTGCGGGACGGTGATGCTGAAGAACTGGCGAATCCGTCCGGCGCCGTCCAGCGACGCGGCTTCGTAGTATTCCTCCGGGATCTGCTGCAGTGCGACGACGTAGAGCATGCAGACGTAGCCGATGCTCTGCCACTGGGAGACGCCGATGACCGCTCCCATCGCCGTGTCGACATCGGCGAGCCACGCCGTCTGCAGGCTGCCGAGTCCGATCGCCTCCAGCAGAGCGTTGAGGAGTCCGCCGCGGGCGTTGTACACGAACGTGAACAGCAGCGCGATCACGGTCATCGAGATCACGGCGGGCAGGAAGTACACGCTGCGCAGGAATGCGCCCATGCGCGGACCCAGCAGCCGGGTCAGCCAGGCGGCGATCACGAGGGCACCACCCACTTGGCACACGATCGAGACGATCGCGTACAGGATGTTGTTGCCCAGGGCCGTCGCGATGATCGGATCACCGAAGAGCCGCGCGAAGTTGTCGAGGCCGACGAAGCGCATCTCGCCGCTGCCGGCGCTGAAGGAGAAGAAGCCGAAGGCCGCATTGGCGACCAGCGGGTAGTACACGAACACCCCGATCAGGATGATCGCGGGAAGCACGTAGAGCAGGTTCGACCAGGCTCGAGAGCGTGTTCTCATCACGGTGTCTCTTCCGAAAGGTGGGAGGGGCCGCCGGCCGAGGATGCCGGCGGCCCCGGTGCGGATCAGGAGGCGTCGCGCACGCGCTTCGCGGCTTCCTGCACGGCGGCCATGACCCCCTCGGGGGTCTGCTGGCCGCTGAGCATCAGCTGAGTCTCGGACAGGTACGCCTGCACGATCTGCGGATCGTAGGCGTTGTCGAGCCAGGTCGTCATCGCCGAGGCGTCGACGATCCCCTGGGCGAGCTCCCGGGAGATCTCGGGCACATCGGCCTCCTCCACGGCCCCCTTGACCGGGCTCAGCTCGCCCGCGCGTTCCGCATAGGCGATACCGCTCTGCTTGCTGAGCAGGAACTCGAGGAACCGCTGCGCCTCCTCGGGGTGTTCCGTGGTCTTCGAGATCGCGAAGCCCTCCGGAGCTCCGGTCAGCTCCGCCGGATCGCCCTTGCCGCCCTCGACCGCAGGGAAGTTGAACGTGCCGTACTCGAACTGGGCGTCGCCGAAGTACCCCACCTCCGCGCTCTGCATGTACATGATCGGCGCCTCCCCCGCGATCCAGGCGTTACGCGCGATCTCATGCCCGACGGCCGTGAGGTCGTCGTTCATGTACTCGGCGAGTTCCTGGAAGCGCTCCAGCGCCCGGACATACCCCTCGTCCGTGAACGCGCCGGTCGCCGGATCCTGATCCGCTGCGAACACCTCCGGATCGACGACGCGCTGATTCAGCGTGCCGACGTAGTGCGCGATCGTCCACTGCTCCTGCGCACCGTACTCGATCGGGGTCATGTCGGCGTCCTGAATCGTCTCCAGGACGTCGATGAACTCGTCCCACGTCGCCGGCGGCTCGAGACCCAGCTCCTCGAACACGTCTTTGTTGTAGAAGAACAGCTTCGACTGCATCCCCACCGGCAGACCGTAGGAGGTGCCGTCGACCTCGAAGGCTTCCAGCTGGCTCGGGTAGAAGCTGTCCCGGAAGTCCGTGTCCTCCTCGAGCCACGGCCCGAGATCGAGCAGGGCGTCGTTGGAGACGAGCTCGTCCACGAACGAGCCACTCCAGGTGAACAGGACGTCCGGAGCGTTGGCGGAGCCCGCGACGACCTTCACCTTGTCCTTGTAGGCGTCGTTGAGCACGCTCTCGACGGAGACCTTGATGTCGGGGTTCTCCTTCTCGAACTCCGCCACCATGTCGGTGTAGTACGAGTTCTTCGGCTCGTTGGGCCAGCGGTGGAAGAAGCTGATCTCCACCTGGCCGTCCGAGGCCTCGCTCTCGCCGCCGGCGCACGAGGCCAGGGGCAGGACGAGGGCGGCGGCGGCCGCAGCCGCCACGCCGATCCGGGCTGATGTTCGCATCGTTGCGATCCTTTCGTTCCTAGTACTCCATGCGCCACATGTAGCGGCGCACGCTGAGGGGGTGTCCTCGGTGGTCGGCGAGTGCATCCGCGTACGCGCGGAGCACGACGTTGAAGAGGAGGTGGGCGAAGATGCCGCGCACCTCCGGAGCGACGACATCGAGGCCGAACTCCTGGGCGTCGATGACGAGCACCCGATCCGAGTGCTTCGTGACGAAGTCCACCGCGCGCTGCTCGACGGACCGAGTCTCATCGAGTCCGAGCAGCGCGATGAACGGCACATCCTCCTCGGTGATCTCGAAGGGGCCGTGGAAGTACTCGCCGGCGTGGATGGCGGCGGAGTGCACCCACTGCATCTCCTGCAGCAGGCAGATGGCGAACGAGTACGCGGAGCCGTAGTTGGAGCCTGCCGCCATCGTGTAGATGAGGGGCTCGCGACGGTGGCGGTATCCCCAGGCATCGGCGGCTGCGGAGTGCGCTTCGCGCGCTGCCGGCACGAGGGTCGGCAGCTGGGCGACGGCCTCGTCGACCGCACCGGCGATGCCGGCCTGTTCACGGTCGTCCAGGATGCCGGCCGCCAGGCGCAGCAGCAGCGCGGGGCCGACGTGGGCCTCGCTCTTCCCCTCGCCGTGCTGATACGCCACCACGTGCTCCGATGCCTCGGCGAGCGGCGACGTCGGGTCGAACGTGAAGGCGACCGTGAGCGCTCCGCGCTCGCGTGCGTGCTTCGCCGCGGCGACCGTCTCCGGCGTGGTGCCGGAGTGCGAGCAGAGCACGACGAGGGTGTCGGCGTCGACGCGCGACGAGGCGCGGCTGGTGAACTCGGCAGCATTGAGTGCGGTCGCCTCGAGCGACACCGCCTTGGTGCCGAACAGGTACTCGATGGGCTGCATGACGGCAAAGGAGCCGCCGCAGGCGGTGAGCACGACGCGCGAGATGGTGTCTCGGGTCGCGATCGCCTGGCGGGCCGCAGCGAGCTGGTTCTCGATAGCGGCGGAGTCGACGAACAGAGCGGTGGCAGACAAGATGGTCCCTTCTGATGACCTTCGATCAAACATCATGACTCGTTATATGACGTCATGTGATGACTGACGATAGCGAGCGCAGCACCGCCTGTAAAGAGGCGCGGCGAAAATCGTTCGCGGGAGTCAGGGAAAGGGACGGGTCCGGCGCGCTTCAGCGGTCGGCTCGCGCCGCAGGAACGGCGGCCGCTGCGTCAGCCGCGCCGGCGCCCGCGGACGGCCTTGAGGGCCATCTGCACCGCGATCACGACGAGATACGCGGCGAAGAGGAGGTTGCCGACGGTCGGGTCGACGATGGTCGCCAGCCAGGCGCCGAGGGCCGTCGTGGTGCACGCCGAGACGCCGATGAGCAGCGCCGCGAGGAGATCGACGTTGCGGTTGCGGAGGTTGCCGACCGTGCCGGAGAGAGCGGTCGGGATCATCATGAGCAGCGAGGTGCCCTTGGCGACGAGGTCGCTCGTGCCGAACGCGAGCATGAGCACCGGGACGACGATGACACCGCCGCCCACGCCGATGAGCCCGGCCAGGATGCCCGTTCCGATTCCCACGACCACCAGGGCGATCCCGGTGAGCCAGGTGAGCTCGAAGACGGCGTCGCGCGAGGGGATCACGAGGAAGAGGCTCACGATCACGACGACGAGGAAGCCGACGAAGCCCCAGCGGAGGGCGGTCTGCGAGATCCGCGGGAGCAGGCGGGTGCCGATCTGCGCTCCGACCACGGCCCCGGCCGCGAGGATCAGCGCCGGGATCCAGGCGACGGAGCCCGACGCGGCGTAGGAGATGACGCCGACGGTCGCCGTCGGGACGATCGCCGCCAGCGAGGTCCCGGCCGCGAGGCGCTGGTCGAACGCGAGCAGGAGCACCAGCAGCGGGACGATCACCGTGCCGCCGCCGACGCCGAAGAGACCGGAGAGGAGGCCGGCGAGGAGGCCGATGCCGATGAACGTGGCGTAGGCGCGGGGTCCGCGCTTCAGGACCGTCGCATCGCTCACCGGATCAGCCTACTCCCGGCCTCTCCCCTCCTCGAATCGTGCGGGCTCAGACCTCCGAGTCCGCTTTGACGGGCACCGCGATGGACTCCGTGAGCGCCTGCTCGTACCGGCGCTGCCGGCGCCGCAGCCACAGCCCGCCGGCGATGAGCAGCGCGAGGATCACGTAGGCGACCGCGGAGAACGGCTGCGCGATGAGCGTCGTCAGGTCGCCCTGGCTGAGCTGCAGTGCGCGCCGCAGCTGCTCCTCCCCCATGGGCCCGAGGATCATGCCCACCACCAGCGGCGCCACCGGGAACCCGTACCGCCGCAGGAAGTAGCCGAGGACGCCGATGATGAGCAGGATCAGGATGTCGACGACCGCGAAGTTCAGCGCGTACGCGCCGAAGGCGGCGAACAGGAGGATGCCCGCGTACAGATACGGCCGCGGGATCTGCAGGAGCTTCACCCACATGCCCACCAGCGGCAGGTTCAGCACGAGGAGGATCACGTTGCCGATGTAGAGGCTCGCCACCAGCGCCCAGACGAGGTCTGCCTGTCCGGTGAACAGCTGCGGTCCGGGCTGCAGACCGTACGTCTGGAACGCCGTGAGGATGATCGCGGCGGTCGCCGTCGTCGGAAGGCCCAGCGTCAGCAGCGGCACGAGCACGCCCGCGGCCGCGGCGTTGTTCGCCGACTCCGGGCCCGCGACGCCTTCGATGGCCCCGCGGCCGAACTCGTCCTTGCGCCGCGAGAGCTTGCGCTCGGTGGCGTAGGACAGGAAGGTCGCCACGTCGGCGCCACCGGCCGGGATCGTGCCGATGGGGAAGCCGATGGCGGTGCCGCGGAGCCAGGGCTTCCACGAGCGGCGCCAGTCGTCCTTCGTCATCCAGCTGCGCCACCCGCGCGACACGGGGATCACGTCGATCGCGCCGTGCCGCAGCCGGGCCGCGACGTACAGAGTCTCGCCGACGGCGAAGAGCCCGACCGCCACGAGCACCACGTCGATGCCGTCCGCCAGCGGCAGCAGGCCGAGCGTGTACCGCTGCTGCCCCGAGAGCCAGTCGGTGCCGACCAGGCCGAGGAACAGGCCGACGCCGAGCGACAGCAGGCCGCGCGGCACGGAGGACCCCATGAGCGCGCCGACCGTGACGAAGGCCACGACGATGAGCGCGACGTAGTCGGCGGGCCCGAGGTTCACGGCGAACTGCGCGAGCACCGGGGCGAGCAGCGTCAGGCCCACAGTGGCGAGGGTTCCGGCGACGAACGACCCGAGCGCCGCGGTGGCCAGCGCCGCTGCACCCCGCCCGAGCTTGGCCATCTTGTTGCCCTCGATCGCCGTCACGATCGACGACGACTCCCCCGGGGTGTTCAGCAGGATGCTCGTGGTCGACCCGCCGTACATGCCGCCGTAGTAGATGCCCGCGAACGTGATGAGCGCCGCGGCCGGCTCGAGCGTGTAGGTGAGCGGAAGGAGCAGGGCGACGGTCATCGCCGGCCCGATTCCGGGCAGGACGCCCACGGCCGTGCCGATCAGCACGCCGAAGAAGGCGAACACGAGGTACTGGGGCTGCAGCGCGGTCGCGAACCCCTCGAGGAGCAGACTCCAGCTGTCCATCAGAACATCCTTCCCAGCCAGCCGAGCGCCGGTCCCCACGGGAGCGAGAGCCCGAGCAGACCGCCGAACACGACCTGCACGACCAGCGCGATGATCGCGCCGATGAGGAGCGCCATCCACCACCGCCGCGCGCCGAGCGCCCACGCGACGCCGCCGAACAGCAGCGCCGCTGCCGGGGCCCAGCCGAGCGGCTCGATGAGGAGCAGATGAGCGACCACGAGCGCCACGATCTTCACGAGGGTGAGCCAGTCGGTCGGCAGGCTCTGATCGACGTCCTCCCCCTCCTCCGGCACACCGCGGTGCCCGCGGAGGATGCTCACCACGACGGCGAGAGAGGAGCCGAGCAGCAGCACCGAGACGAACAGCGGGAAGACCGTCGGGCCGACCTGGCCACCCGCGGGCACATGGATGGTGAACACACCGGCGAACGCGAACACGCCGAGCGCCACCATGAGCAGGGCGAAGACGAGCTCCCCCCGCGGCAGGGACGCGACGAGGCGTGCGGACCGACGGGCGTCGGTCCGCACCTCCTCGCCGGGTCCGGAAGACCCGGTCGTCATGTCAGCCGACCAGCCCGATGTTCTGCAGCGTCGTGGTGACCTCGGTGATGTTGCCGTCGAGGAACTCGTCGAACTCGGCACCCGTAAGGAAGGCATCCGCCCAGCCCCGCGTCTCCAGCTCGTCCTTCCAGGCTTCGGACGCCTCCAACTCGGTGACGATGCGCTCGAGCTCCGAGCGCTCGGCGTCGCTGATGCCGCCCGGCGCGATCACGCCGCGCCAGTTGGTGAGCACGACGTCGTATCCGGAGTCGGTGATCGTATCGACGTCCGGCAGCTGCGTGACCGGCTCCTCCGACGAGACGGCGAGAGCCTTCATGGTGCCGGCTTCGATGTGCTGCAGGAACTCGCCGACGCCGGAGATGCCTGCCGACACCTTGCCGCCCAGGATCAGCGACGTGGCCTCGCCGCCGCCCGAGTTGGGCGTGTAGTTCAGCTTCTCGGCGATCTCCGCGCCGTCGAGCCCCGCCTCCTCGAGCAGCAGTCCGGCGAGGATGTGGTCGGCTCCCCCGGCGGAGCCGCCGGTGATCGTGACCTCCTGGCCCTTGTCCACGACGTCCTCGACGAGGTCCTCCAGGGTGTCGTACTCGGAGTCCGCGGGGACCACCACGACGAGGGGCTCGTCGGTGAGGCGGGCGATCGGGGTCATGTCCTCGATGCGCACGGCTGAGGCGTTGGTCTCCACCGCACCCACCATCACGAGGCCCATGACCATGAGGGTCGCCGGGTCCTTCTCGTTGGCGAGCTGCGCGAGGCCGACCGTACCCCCGGCCCCGCCGACGTTGGTGACCGGCGCCGAGCCGACGATGTCCTCCTGGGTGAGCAGCTGGGAGAGGGCACGACCGGTCTGGTCCCAGCCGCCACCCGGGTCGGCGGGGACGACGATGTTCACGTCGGTGATGGCGACCGCCTCGTCGCCGCCGTCGGAGCCGGCGGTTCCGCCGTCCGCGGTCGAGCACGAGGTGAGGACCAGGGCGGTCGCGGCGACGGCCGCGGCGAGGGTCCCGATGCGGGCGTGATTCATGGCGCTCCTCCTTGAGCGTTCGGGTGCAATCCGTCCACTGTCGAGGCGCGGATGCGCCCGCTCAAGCTTCGGAAACCATTGGTCGCGTTCCGTAACTATTGGTCGTGAACACCTCCGCCGGCGGCTCGCGGCCCGTCCGCCCGCCCGGGAGAATGGACCCGTGGCCTCGAAGATGACGCTCCGTGTGCAGCTGCTCGCGCTGCAGGCGCTGATCGTGTTCCTGGTGTCCCTCGCGACCGGCATCGCCGCCGGAGCGTTCCAGGAGAACGCGCTCCGCGAGGCCTACAAGGACCGCATGCAGGCGGTCGCCCAGTCCGTCGCCGCTCTTCCCGTCGTCCTCGACGCGTTCGACGACGAGGACCCGGCCGCCGCCATCCAACCGGTCGCCGAGGTCATCCGCGAGGCCTCCGATCTCGCCTACGTGGTGGTCGCCAACGACGAGGGCATCCGGTACTCGCATCCGAACACCGACCGCATCGGCGAGCGGGTGTCCACCGACCCGTCGATCCCGCTGGGCGGCGACATCTTCGTGGGCACGCAGACCGGGACGCTCGGGACCTCGTGGCGCGTGAAGGTGCCCATCCGCGACGAGGACGGCACGGTCATCGGCACCGCCTCCGTCGGCATCCTGGAGTCCGAGCTGAACGAGGAGTTC
Organism: Microbacterium sp. CFSPD4_SD4; assembly: GCF_057364585.1. Classification (NCBI taxonomy): domain Bacteria; kingdom Bacillati; phylum Actinomycetota; class Actinomycetes; order Micrococcales; family Microbacteriaceae; genus Microbacterium; species Microbacterium sp. CFSPD4_SD4. Next base: position 187,971 of record NZ_JBNFOC010000004.1, on the reverse strand, counting down.
ACCAGCAACCTCGTCGGACTCATCTCCGCCATGCTCGCCGCGGCGGTTCTCGGGGTATTCGGCGCTGCGTGGGTGACGTCGTTCATCCGGCGCCGCATCTACCGGCTCGAGCCGCACCAGATCGCGGCGCTGGTCAAGAACCAGGAGACGACCCTGCATGGGTTGAGCGAAGGGGTCGTCACGGTGGACGGCACAGGGCGGATCACCCTGGTCAACGACGCGGCGGCGCGGTTCCTCGGTCGCGATGCCGCCGATCTCGACGGCGCTCCCGCGGATGACGTCCTCGGCGACGAGCTCGCCACCGTGCTCCGTGAGGGGGAGGCCGCGGGACGCCCCGTCATCGTCGGCTCGCATGTGCTGGTCGCGCGGAGCACGGCCTCGGGGAGCGGGCCCGCCGACGTGGGGGCGACGCTGCTGCTGCGCGACCACACCGAACTGCACGACGTCGTGCGCCGGGTCGAGGCCGCCGATGCGATCATCGCCTTCCGGGAGCGGTACGGGCTGCCGAAGGGGCTGAGCGCCGAGACGCTGGAGCGGGTCTCCGCCGCCCTCGCCGCCCGACCGGATGCCTCCGCGACCGAGATCGGAGCGGATCTCGCGATCTCCCGCGTCAGTGCGCGCCGCTATCTCGAGCACCTCGCCGCCACGGGCCAGGCGGTGCGGTCTCTGGACTACTCCACCAAGGGGCGTCCCGGGGCACGCTACCGGATCACCGACCCCCGCTGAACGACGAAGCCCGCCACCCCGGAGGGGCGGCGGGCTTCGTAGGAGATCTGTCCTTACTCGGACTTCTTCTCGACAGCGTCCTCGGCGGCGGCCTCAGCGGCCTCGCCCTCGGCCTGCGACTCGGCGCCGGCCTCGGCAGCCGTGTCCTCGGCAGGGGTCTCGTCCGCGGGGGCCTCGACGGTCTCCTCGGCGGGAGCCTCCTCGACAGCCGGCTTCTCTTCCTTCGTGGCCGCAGCGGCCTTCTTGGTCGACTTCGCCTTCGGGGTGACGGGCTCGAGGACGAGCTCGATCACGGCCATGGGGGCGTTGTCGCCCTTGCGGTTGCCGACCTTGGTGATGCGCGTGTAGCCACCCTCGCGGTCCGCGACGAGCGGAGCGATCTCGTTGAACAGGACGTGCACGACTTCCTTGTCACCGATGACCGACAGCACGCGACGGCGGGCGTGGAGGTCTCCGCGCTTGGCGAAGGTGATGAGGCGCTCGGCGAGCGGACGCAGGCGCTTGGCCTTCGTCTCGGTCGTCTTGATCGACTTGTGGGTGTACAGCGCAGCGGCGAGGTTGGCAAGCAGCAGGCGCTCGTGGGCGGGCCGCCTCCGAGGCGGGGACCCTTGGTGGGCTTGGGCATAATCGTCTAACTCCTGGTCAGAAAGGGTCGGGTATCAGAAGGACTCGTCTTCGCTGCCGCCGTAGAAGTGGGCGCCGTCGAAACCGGGCACCGAATCCTTGAGCGACAGACCGAGCGAGATGAGCTTGTCACGCACCTCGTCGACCGACTTCTGGCCGAAATTGCGGATGTTCATGAGCTGCGTCTCCGACAGGGCGACGAGCTCAGAAACGGTGTTGATGCCCTCACGCTTCAGGCAGTTGTACGAGCGGACCGACAGGTCGAGGTCCTCGATCGGCATCGACAGCTCGCTGGAGTTCACAGCCTCCACCGGCGCCGGGCCGATCTCGATGCCCTCGGCCTCGACGTTCAGCTCGCGGGCGAGACCGAACAGCTCGGTGAGCGTCTTGGCAGCCGAGGCGACGGCGTCGCGGGGGCTGATCGCCGACTTGGTCTCGACGTCAGGATGAGCTTGTCGAAGTCGGTGCGCTCACCGGCACGGGTGGCGTCGACGCGGTAGCTGACCTTCAGCACGGGCGAGTAGATCGAGTCGATCGGGATCTGACCGGCCTCGGCGTACTCGTTGCGGTTCTGCGTCGCGGAGACGTAGCCACGGCCGCGCTCGATGGTGAGCTCGAGCTCGAACTTGGCGGTGTCGTTGAGCGTCGCGATGACGAGCTCGGGGTTGTGCACCTCGACACCGGCCGGAGCCGAGATGTCGGCGGCGGTCACTTCACCGGCACCGGTCTTGCGGAGGTACGCGGTGATGGGCTCGTCGCGCTCGCTGGAGACGACCAGCTGCTTGATGTTGAGGATGATCTCGGTGACATCCTCCTTCACGCCGGGGATCGTGCTGAACTCGTGCAGCACACCGTCGATGCGGACGCTGGTGACAGCGGCGCCGGGGATCGACGACAGCAGGCTGCGACGCAGCGCGTTGCCGATCGTGTAGCCGAAGCCGGGCTCCAGAGGCTCGATGATGAACCGGCTCCGGTTCTCGACGATCTTTTCCTCGGTCAGTGTGGGACGCTGTGCAATAAGCACTCTGTGTTCCTTTCGATCACATGCCCGCTATATGACATGTGGTGGGGTGAGGTCTTGAGTTGTGGAAGTCGATGCCCCACGCGGGGCGCCGAGCCGCTCGACCCGAAGGACGAGCGGCTCGGCACACGCATCAGACGCGGCGACGCTTCGGCGGACGGCAGCCGTTGTGCGCCTGCGGGGTGACGTCCTGGATCGAACCCACCTCGAGGCCGGCGGCCTGCAGCGAGCGGATCGCGGTCTCGCGGCCGGAGCCCGGACCCTTCACGAAGACGTCGACCTTCTTCACGCCGTGCTCCTGCGCCTGGCGGGCGGCCGACTCGGCGGCCATGCCTGCGGCGTACGGGGTCGACTTGCGGGAGCCCTTGAAGCCCACGCCACCCGACGACGCCCAGCTGATGACAGCGCCGGACGGGTCGGTGATCGAAACGATGGTGTTGTTGAACGTCGACTTGATGTGGGCCTGGCCCAGCGCGATGTTCTTCTTCTCCTTGCGGCGCGGCTTGCGCGCGGCGGCCTTGGGTGCAGCCATGAAAGTGTTCTCCTAGTCCCTGGCCGCTGCTTAGCGGGCCTTCTTCTTGCCGGCGACGGTGCGCTTCGGGCCCTTGCGGGTACGGGCGTTGGTCTTGGTGCGCTGACCGCGGACCGGGAGGCCACGACGGTGGCGGAGGCCCTCGTAGGAGCCGATCTCGACCTTGCGGCGGATGTCTGCGGCCACCTCGCGGCGCAGGTCACCTTCCACCTTGTAGTTGCCTTCGATGTAGTCGCGGAGGGCGACGAGCTGGTCGTCGCTGAGGTCCTTCACGCGGATGCTCTCGTCGATGTCGGTCGCCTTGAGGATCTCGACCGAGCGGGTACGGCCGACGCCGTAGATGTAGGTAAGGGCGATCACCACGCGCTTGTCGCGCGGGATGTCAACGCCGGCAAGACGTGCCATGCGGTTCTCCTGGGTGTTGTGGAGGTGTGGAGCAGGATCGGTGCCCGGGCCTCCGCCCCGAGGTGTCCCCCGCTTCCGCGGGTTCTGATCCTGCCGTGTCGTATTGAGTTATGAGATTGCGAGAGCGGCGCTCACGCAGCGGGGGCTCAGCCCTGGCGCTGCTTGTGACGCGGGTTGCTCTTGCAGATCACCATCACGCGGCCGTGGCGGCGGATCACCTTGCAGTGATCGCAGATCGGCTTGACGCTGGGGTTGACCTTCATGATGTTTCCTGTTCGCTGTCTTCACCGGGCAGGCGTGGAGCCTGGGGTGTTACTTCTCGACCGATCAGCGGTAGCGGTAGACGATGCGGCCGCGGGTCAGGTCGTAGGGGCTGAGCTCCACGACCACGCGGTCCTCGGGGATGATGCGGATGTAGTTCTGCCGCATCTTTCCGGAGATCGTCGCCAGAACCTTGTGTCCATTGCTGAGCTCAACGCGGAACATCGCGTTGGGCAGAGCCTCCGACACGACGCCCTCGATCTCGATGACACCGTCTTTCTTAGCCATAGCCTCGCTGACGCTTCTGCAGACCGGTCGATCTGCGGTGGGTGGGTGATGTGCGGTACCGGGCCGGATCGGACACGCCGAACGCATGGCACAAGGCACCAAAGATCTATGTTATCCGACGACGCCCCATCCGGCAACTTGGCCGGACGGGGCGTCGAGGGGTCGGTGCGTGTCAGCCGAGCAGGTCGGTGAACCGCTTCATGTCGTCCTGGTTCTGGAGGTCGAGCCGCTCGCCGTCGATCTCGACGGTCGGCGTGCCCTGGATGTCGTTGGCCTTCGCCTGCGCGGCACCGAACTTGCGGTACGTCTCGTCCGTGATGCAGGACACCACATCGTCGCCCGCGCCGACCTGGGTGGCGAACTCGGCGAGCTGCTCGTTCGTGAGGCCGGGGCTGTTCTCCGCCGGCTGGTTCTCGAACAGGACCTTCGCGTAGTCGAAGTAGAGGTCGGAGTCGGACTCGGCGACGCAGAACGCGGCACCGGCCGAACGGGAGGAGAACTCGGTGCCCTGCGAGAAGCGGTCCAGGATCGCGATGGGGTGCTGCTCGAGGGTGATCTCGCCGCTCTGCGCCTTGGCCTCGAGGGCGGCGCCGAACTGGTCCTCGAAGGACTTGCAGACCGGGCACTGGAAGTCGAGGAAGACCGACACCGTGGTGTCGCCGTCGCCCATGGAGATGGAGCCGGCGTCGGCGTCGAAGTTGTCGCTCGCGGTCGGGGTGGCGCCGGGAGAGGTCGCCTGGTTGTTGAGGAACACCACGAGTCCGCCGAGGGCCACCAGGACCACGACGACAGCGATGGAGACGCCGATCGCGAACCAGTTGGTGTTGCTCTTCGCCGCTGCCATTACTTTCCGATCTCTCGAGGCTCGACCCCGAACGGGGCGAGTCCGGCTCTTCCACCATCGGGCGCGGTGAGCACCCAGATGCCCCCATCATGCAGGGCGACGCTATGTTCCCAATGTGAGCCGTCCGTGCCGTCGACCGTCGTGACGGTCCAGTCGTCGTCCTCCACGAAGGTCGCCTCGCCGCCGGCGGTCACCATGGGCTCGATGGCGAGCACGAGCCCGGGCTTCACGTCCGCGCCGCGGTCGGGTGTCCGGTAGTTGAAGACGCTGGGCGCCTCGTGCATCTTCCGCCCGATCCCGTGGCCGACGTACTCGCGGAGGATCCCGTAGGGCTCGCCGCTCACGGCAGACGGCCCCTGCGCCTCGATGTAGTCCTGGATGGCGGCGCCGATCTCGTCGATCGAGGATGCCGTCGCCATCGCGGCGATGCCCGCCCACATCGACCCCTCGGTCACGCGGGAGAGCTCCTCGCGGCGGGCGACGAGCTCCGGGCGCTCGGGATCGGGGACGACGACCGTGATCGCGCTGTCACCGTTCCAGCCGTCGAACTGGGCGCCGCAGTCCACCGAGACGATGTCGCCCGGCTGGAGCGCCCGCTCCCCCGGGATGCCGTGCACGACTTGCTCGTTGACCGAGACGCAGATCGTGTGGTGGTAGCCCTTGACGAGCTGGAAGTTCGACTCCGCTCCCCGCTGCACGATCGCGCGGTTGGCGGCGGCATCGAGCTCGATCGTCTTCACTCCGGGCTTGATGAGGGCGCGGACGGCGTCGAGGGCCTCGGCGGTGATGAGGCCGGGCTCGACCAGGGCTCGGAGCTGAGCCGGGGTCTTGTAGATCGAGCGGCGGAACATCTCAGGCGGCGGAGGCGGCGGAGCGCAGTCCGCGAGCGGCCAGGGCGGCGGCGATGCGCTCCGTGATCTCCTCGAGGGAGCCCACGCCGTCGATGCGGTCGACGATACCGCGGCTGCTGTAGACCTCGATGATCGGCGCCGTCTCCTTCTCGTAGATGTCGAGTCGGTGCGCGATGGCCTCGTCGGTGTCGTCGGAACGGCCCTGCTCGGCGGCGCGGAGCGCGAGGCGGGCGATGCTCTCCTCACGGGGGACGTCGAGGAGGATCACGGCGTCCAGCGCCTCGCCGCGTCCTTCGAGGAACGCGTCCAGGTGCGACACCTGCGCGGTGTTGCGGGGGTAGCCGTCGAGGAGGAAGCCGTTCTGCGCGTCGTCCTGGCTCAGCCGGTCGCGCACGATCTCGCTCGTCAGCTCGTCCGGCACGAGGTCGCCCTTGTCGAGGATCGCGGTGACCTGCTGGCCGAGCGCCGTCCCCTCCTTGATGTTCGCGCGGAAGATGTCGCCGGTCGAGACGACGGGGATGCCGTAGGACTCGGCGATGCGCACACCCTGCGTGCCCTTGCCGGAACCCTGCGGACCGACGATGAGAAGACGTGCGGATGCTGTCATCGGAGAAGTCCTTCGTAGTGTCGCTGCTGCAGCTGGGCGTCGATCTGCTTGACCGTCTCGAGACCCACGCCGACGATGATGAGGATCGACGCGCCACCGAACGGGAAGTTCTGGTTGGCGCCGACCGTGGCGAGGGCGATCAACGGGATGAGGGCGATCAGGCCCAGGTAGAGGGAACCGGGGAGCGTGATGCGGGTGAGCACGTAGTCCAGGTACTCCGCGGTCGGACGGCCGGCCCGGATCCCGGGGATGAAGCCGCCGTACTTCTTCATGTTGTCGGCGACCTCGACGGGGTTGAACGTGATCGCGACGTAGAAGTAGGTGAACCCGATGATCAGCAGGAAGTACGCCGCCATGTAGATCGGGCTGTTGCCGGTGGTGAAGTTCGCGCTGATCCAGCTGACCCAGGCGGGCGGCGTCGAACCGTCCTGCGGGGTGTTGAACTGGGCGATGAGCGCGGGGATGTACAGCAGCGACGAGGCGAAGATGACCGGGATCACGCCCGCCATGTTGACCTTGATCGGGATGTACGTGTTGGTGCCGCCGTACGTCCGGCGTCCCACCATGCGCTTCGCGTACTGCACGGGGATGCGCCGCTGGGACTGCTCGACGAAGACGACGAGACCCATCACGATGATGCCGACGAGGAGCACGAGGAGGAACACCTCGAAGCCGCGGGTCTGCCAGATGATCGACATCGCACCGGGGAACGTCGCGGCGATGGAGGTGAAGATCAGCAGCGACATGCCGTTGCCGATGCCGCGCTCGGTGACGAGCTCGGCGAACCACATGATCAGACCGGTGCCAGCCGTCATCGCCATGATGATGAGCACCTGCGCCCACCAGACGTCGTTCGTGAGGAGCTGGGTGCACGCGCCGATGTCGGTCGTTCCGAAGAGCTGACCGGTGCGGGCGACGGTGACGAGGGTCGTCGACTGCAGGAGCGCGAGCGCGATCGTGAGGTACCGCGTGTACTGGGTGAGCTTGGCCTGTCCGGCCTGGCCCTCCTTGTGCAGCGCCTCGAAGTGCGGGATGACGACGCGCAGGAGCTGCGTGATGATCGTCGCCGTGATGTACGGCATGACACCGAGCGCGAAGATCGACAGCTGCAGCAGAGCGCCGCCGGAGAAGAGGTTGACGAGTCCGAGCAGACCCTCGGTGCCGGCATTGGCCGCGAGACACTGCTCCACGTTCGGGAAGTTGACGAACGGCGCGGGGACGTTCGAGCCGAGACGGTAGATCGCGATGATCGCGAGAGTGAAACCGATCTTCCGACGCAGGTCGGGCGTGCGGAAGATCCGCGCGATGGCGCTAAACAAGAACGTTCCTCCTGAAAAGGTGGCCGAACCCCCGAGGGGCGGCTGAAACACCAGGGTAACCCACTCCGAGGTCCGGGGAATGCGAGCGGTCGGCTTCTCCCCCACCGAACCAGAAGAGGGGCCGGAGAATCTCCGACCCCTCTTCCGCAGTGGTTACTTGACGGATCCGCCCGCAGCCACGATCTTCTGCTCGGCGGAACCCGAGACCTTGTCGACCGCGACGGTGAGCTTCACGGCGATGTCGCCGTTGCCGAGAACCTTGACCTTCTCGTTCTTGCGAACCGCACCCTTGGCGACCAGGTCGCTCACGGTGACGTCGCCACCCTGGGGGTAGAGCTCCGCGAGCTTCTCCAGGTTCACGACCTGGTACTCGACGCGGAACGGGTTCTTGAAGCCGCGCAGCTTCGGCGTGCGCATGTGCAGCGGCATCTGGCCACCCTCGAAGCCGACGCGCACGGTGTTGCGGGCCTTGGTGCCCTTCGTGCCGCGACCGGCCGTCTTGCCCTTCGAGCCCTCACCGCGACCGACACGGGTCTTCGCGGTGTTGGCACCCGGGACCGGACGCAGGTGGTGGACCTTCAGCACGCCGGGGCGGGACGCCGGGGCGTCCTTCTTCGGCGCAGCCTTGGCGGAGCCGTCGGCCTTCGCGTCGGCGGCAGCGGTCTTGGCCGGTGCCTTCTTCGCGGCGGGCTTCTTGGCGGCGTCGGCCTTGGGAGCCGCCGCCTTCTTCGTGGCCTTCTCGGCCTCGACGGCCTCGTTCTTCTCAGCCATTAGTCGATCTCCTCAACCTTGACGAGGTGGGCGACGGTCTTGACGTAGCCGCGCGTCTGCGCGTCGTCGGGGCGGACGGTGGTGTCACCGATCCGCTTGAGACCGAGGCTGCGCAGCGTGTCGCGCTGGTTCTGCTTCTCGCTCACCTTGGACTTGATCTGCGTGACCTTGAGTCGCGCGGCCATCAGGCACCTACCTTCTGTGCGGCGATGGCCTCGGCCTCGGCGCGGACGAGCCGGGCCGGGGCGACCTGGTCGAACTCGAGACCACGACGTGCGGCGACGGCGCGGGGCTCCTCGAGCTCCTTCAGGGCGGTGACCGTCGCGTGCACGATGTTGATCGTGTTCGACGAGCCGAGCGACTTGGACAGCACGTCGTGGATGCCGGCGCACTCGAGCACGGCGCGGACCGGACCACCGGCGATGACACCGGTACCGGCAGCGGCGGGGCGCAGGAGCACCACACCGGCGGCCGACTCACCCTGCACGGGGTGCGGGATGGTGCTGCCGACGCGCGGGACGCGGAAGAAGTTGCGCTTGGCCTCTTCGACACCCTTCGAGATCGCCAGGGGGACCTCACGGGCCTTGCCGTAGCCGACGCCCACCAGACCGTTGCCGTCGCCGACGACCACGAGAGCGGTGAAGCTGAAGCGACGACCACCCTTCACGACCTTCGAGACGCGGTTGATGGTGACGACGCGCTCCAGGAACTGGTTGTCGCCGCGGTCGCGCGAGTTGCGGTCGCGGCCGCCCTGGTTGCGGTCACGTCCGCCGCGGCGGCCGTCCCGCTGGTCGCGAGTGGGCTCAGCCTGCGTGGTGCCGGCGGCCGTCTCGGAAGTGGCAGCAGCCGCTTCGGTCACTTCGTTCTCCTTGTTGTCACTCACAGTGCCAGACCCCCTTCACGGGCGCCGTCGGCGATGGCGGCGACACGACCCGCGTAGCGGTTGCCGCCACGGTCGAACACTGCCTCGGAAACGCCTGCGGCCTTCGCACGCTCGGCGAGGAGCTCGCCGACCTTGCGAGCCTTGGCGGTCTTGTCGCCATCCAGCGAACGCAGGTCGGTCTCGAGCGTCGAGGCCGAGGCGACCGTGTGGCCCTTGCTGTCGTCGACGAGCTGCACGAAGACGTGACGCGCCGAACGGTTGACGACGAGGCGCGGACGCACCTCGGTGCCCACGATCTTCTTGCGAAGACGGGCGTGACGACGCGCGCGGGCGTCGGACTTCGACTTCACAGCCATGGTTACTTACCAGCCTTTCCGGCCTTGCGACGCACGACCTCGCCGGCGTAGCGCACACCCTTGCCCTTGTACGGCTCGGGCTTGCGGATCTTGCGGATGTTCGCAGCCGCCTCACCGACGGCCTGCTTGTCGATCCCGCTGACGGTGAGCTTGTTCGTGCCCTCGACCGTGAGCGTGATGCCGGCGGGCGGGTCGACCAGGACCGGGTGCGAGAAGCCGAGGGCGAACTCGACCGAGTTGCCCTTCTGCTGCACGCGGTAACCGGTGCCGACGACCTCGAGACCCTTGGTGTAGCCCTGGGTCACGCCGATGATGTTGTTGTTGATGAGCGTGCGGGTCAGGCCGTGAAGCGACCGGGACTCGCGCTCGTCGTCGGGGCGGGTGACGAGAACCTGGTTCTCCTCGACCGACACCTCGATGGGGCTGGCCACCGTGAGGGTGAGCTCACCCTTGGGGCCCTTCACCGCGACCTCACGGCCGTCGACCGAAACGGTCACGCCCGCGGGAACGTCGATGGGAAGTCGTCCAATACGCGACATTTCGGATTACCACACGTAGGCGAGAACTTCTCCGCCCACGCCCTTCTGCTCAGCCTGGCGGTCCGTGAGGAGACCGGAGGAGGTGGACAGGATGGCCACGCCGAGGCCGCCGAGGACCGTGGGGATCTCGGTCGACTTCGCGTACACGCGGAGGCCGGGCTTCGACACGCGCTTGATGCCCGCGATCGAGCGCTCGCGGTTCGGGCCGTACTTCAGCGTCAGCGTGAGGTTCTTGCCCACGCGCGCGTCGGAGGTCTCCCAACCGGCGATGTAGCCCTCCTGCTGGAGGATCTCTGCGATGTGCGTCTTGAGCTTGCTCGACGGCAGCGTCACGGTGTCGTGGTGCGCCGAGTTCGCGTTGCGCAGACGGGTCAGCATGTCTGCGACCGGGTCTGTCATTGTCATTGTTGTCTACTTTCGTTCATGAGGTTCCGGCTGCCGTTACACGACAGACGGCCTGCGATGAGCACGCAATCTTCAATTGTACGTGCACATCGACGGGCTCAGTGACACGAGACCACTGAGCCCGTCGAAGGGTCACGCCTGGGCGTCGTCCGCGCGGAACGGGAAGCCGAGGTGACGGAGCAGCGCCCGACCCTCGTCGTCCGTCTTCGCCGAGGTCACGACGGTGATGTCGAAACCACGGACGCGGTCGATCTTGTCCTGATCGATCTCGTGGAACACGCTCTGCTCCTGGAGACCGAAGGTGTAGTTGCCGTTGCCGTCGAACTGCTTGGCCGACAGACCGCGGAAGTCGCGGATGCGGGGCAGCGCGAGCGAGACCAGGCGGTCCACGAACTCCCACGCACGGTCGCCACGGAGGGTGACGTGCGCGCCGATGGCCTGGCCCTCACGCAGCTTGAACTGCGCGATGGACTTGCGGGCCTTGGTGACGATCGGCTTCTGGCCGGTGATCTTGGTGAGGTCGTCGACCGCACCTTCGATCACCTTGCTGTCGCGAGCAGCCTCGCCGACACCGGTGTTCACGACGACCTTGACCAGGCCGGGGATCTGCATGACGTTCTCGTAGCCGAACTCGTCCTGCAGAGCCTTCTTGATCTCGGCGTTGTACTTCGCCTTCAGGCGGGGCTGGATCTTGCCAGCCACCGCAGCGTCGGTCGTTGCCATCAGAGGTCCTTACCGCTCTTCTTCGCGAAGCGCACGCGGACGGTGCGCTTCACGCCGTCCTTGGTCTGCTCCTCGACCCGGTGGCCGACCTTGGTCGGCTTCTTGGTCGAGGGGTCGACGAGTGCGACGTTCGAGATGTGGATGGGCGCCTCGACGGTCTCGAGGCCACCCGTCTTCGTGCCACGCTGCGTCTGACCGACGCGCGTGTGCTTGGTGACGTAGTTGACGCCTTCGACGACGACACGGTTCTGCTCGACGAGGACGTCGAGGACCTTGCCCTGCTTGCCGCGGTCGCCACCACGCTCGGGCTTGGCGCCCGAGATGACCTGAACCAGGTCGCCCTTCTTGATCTTCGCCATGATCAGATGACCTCCGGTGCCAGCGAGACGATCTTCATGAACTTCTTGTCGCGAAGCTCACGGCCGACCGGCCCGAAGATACGGGTGCCGCGGGGCTCCCCGTCGTTCTTCAGGATGACGGCGGCGTTCTCGTCGAACTTGATGTAGGAGCCGTCGGGACGACGGGTCTCCTTCTTGGTGCGGACGATGACCGCCTTGACGACGTCGCCCTTCTTGACGTTGCCACCGGGGATCGCGTCCTTGACGGTCGCGACGATGGTGTCGCCCAGACCGGCGTACCGGCGGCGCGAGCCACCGAGGACGCGGATCGTGAGCAGCTCCTTGGCGCCGGTGTTGTCGGCGACCTTGAGACGGGACTCCTGCTGAATCACTTGGCCTTCTCCAGAATCTCCACCAGACGCCAGCGCTTGGTGGCGCTCAGCGGGCGGGTCTCGTTGATCAGGACCAGGTCGCCGATGCCGGCGGAGTTCGCCTCATCGTGCGCCTTGACCTTCGACGTCCGGCGGATGACCTTGCCGTAAAGCGGGTGCTTCACGCGGTCCTCGACCTCGACGACGATCGTCTTGTCCATCTTGTCGCTGACGACATAGCCACGACGGGCCTTGCGGTACCCGCGGGCGTCGGCGTCGCGCACGTCGTGAGCGGCGTGCTCAGCCTCGACGGCGGCTTCCTTCTTGGTGGCCATCACTCAGCCTCTTCCTTCGGGGCGTCCTCGGCGGCGTCCGCCTTCTTCGCCTTCGACTTGGTCGCCTTCTTCGCGGGAGCCTCGACCGGAGCGGGCGTCGCACGGATGCCCAGCTCGCGCTCGCGGATCACCGTGTAGAGGCGCGCGATGTCGCGCTTGACGGCGCGGATGCGGCCGTGGCTCTCCAGCTGGCCGGTGGCCGACTGGAAACGGAGGTTGAACAGCTCCTCCTTGGCCTTGCGCAGCTCCTCAACGAGGCGCTGGTCTTCGAACGTGTCGAGCTCTGCCGGAGCGAGCTCCTTGGTGCCGATCGCCATTACGCGTCGCCCTCCTCGCGCTTGATGATGCGTGCCTTGAGCGGCAGCTTGTGGATTGCACGGGTCAGTGCCTCGCGAGCGAGCTGCTCGTCGACACCCGCGACCTCGAAGAGGACGCGGCCCGGCTTGACGTTGGCGACCCACCACTCGGGGGAACCCTTACCGGAACCCATGCGGGTCTCGGCCGGCTTCTTCGTGAGCGGACGGTCCGGGTAGATGTTGATCCACACCTTGCCGCCACGCTTGATGTGACGGGTCATCGCGATACGAGCGGACTCGATCTGACGGTTCGTCACGTACGCGGGGGTGAGGGCCTGGATGCCGAACTCGCCGAAGGAGACCTTCGTGCCGCCGGTGGCCTGACCCGAGCGCCCCGGGTGGTGCTGCTTGCGGTACTTGACCTTACGGGGGATGAGCATTATGCCGACGCTCCTTCTGCAACAGGTGCCTCGTTGCGCGGGGCACGGCGGCGGTCACCACGGTCGTCACGGCGCGACTTCGGCGCGTTGGCCTGCTCGCGCGCGAGCTCCTTGGCGGTGAGGTCGCCCTTGTAGATCCACACCTTCACGCCGATGCGGCCGAAGGTGGTCTTGGCCTCGTAGAAGCCGTAGTCGATGTTCGCGCGCAGCGTGTGCAGCGGCACACGACCCTCGCGGTAGAACTCCGACCGGCTCATCTCGGCGCCGCCGAGACGGCCCGAGACCTGGATGCGGATGCCCTTGGCGCCGGCGCGCTGCGCGCCCTGCAGACCCTTGCGCATCGCGCGACGGAACGCCACGCGAGCCGAGAGCTGCTCGGCGATGCCCTGGGCGACCAGCTGAGCGTCGGCCTCGGGGTTCTTGACCTCGAGGATGTTCAGCTGGATCTGCTTGCCCGTGAGCTTCTCGAGGTCGCCGCGGATGCGCTCGGCCTCTGCACCACGACGACCGATCACGATGCCCGGGCGGGCGGTGTGGATGTCGACGCGGACGCGGTCACGGGTGCGCTCGATCTCGATGTTCGAGACGCCGGCACGGTCGAGCTGCGTCTGCAGCAGGCGACGGATCTTGATGTCCTCGGCCACGTAGTCGGCGTAACGCTGACCCGGCTTCGTCGAGTCGGAGAACCAGCGCGACACGTGGTCCGTGGTGATGCCGAGGCGGAAGCCGTACGGGTTGACCTTCTGTCCCATTACTTGCTCGCCTTCTTGTTGCTGTCGCCGGCCGCGGCAGGAGCCGCCTCCGGCGTCGAGAGCACGACCGTGATGTGGCTCGTGCGCTTCTTGATCTGGAAAGCGCGACCCTGTGCACGGGGCTGGAAACGCTTGAGCGTCGTGCCCTCGTCCACGTACGCGTTCTTCACGTACAGGTCCTGCTCGTCGAGGTACTCGCCGTCACGATCCGCCTTGACCTGCGCGTTGGCCATGGCCGACGCGACAAGCTTGTAGATCGGCTCACTGGCGGACTGCTGAGCGAACTTCAGGATCGCCAGAGCCTCCTGGGCCTGCTTGCCCTTGATGAGCGCGACGACACGACGAGCCTTCTGAGGGGTCACGCGGATGTGTCGCACGCGTGCGATGGACTCCACCATTTCTCTCTCCTCTATCGCCGCCGCGTCAGCGGCGACGGCCCTTCTTGTCGTCCTTCTCGTGGCCGCGGAAGGTGCGGGTGGGCGCGAACTCGCCCAGCTTGTGACCGACCATGGTCTCGGAGACAAACACGGGGATGTGCTTGCGACCGTCGTGGACCGCGATCGTGTGACCCAGCATGGCCGGGATGATCATGGACCGGCGGGACCAGGTCTTGATGACGTTCTTCGTGCCGGCTTCGTTCTGCACGACCACCTTGCGAAGCAGGTGCTCGTCGACGAAGGGGCCCTTCTTGAGACTGCGAGGCATCTTCTCTTACTCCTACTTGCGCTTCTTGCCGGCGTTGCGACGACGCACGATGTACTTGTCGCTTTCCTTGTTGGCGTGGCGGGTGCGGCCCTCGGCCTGACCCCACGGGGAGACGGGGTGACGTCCACCGGACGTCTTGCCCTCACCACCACCGTGCGGGTGGTCGACCGGGTTCATCGCGACACCGCGGACGGTCGGGCGGACGCCCTTCCAGCGCATGCGGCCGGCCTTGCCCCAGTTGATGTTCGACTGCTCGGCGTTGCCGACCTCGCCGATGGTCGCGCGGCAGCGCGCATCGACGTTGCGGATCTCACCGGAGGGCAGACGCAGCTGGGCGTAGGGGCCGTCCTTGGCGACGAGGCGGACCGACGCACCGGCCGAGCGCGCCATCTTCGCGCCGCCGCCGGGGCGGAGCTCGATGGCGTGGATGACGGTACCCGTGGGGATGTTCTTCAGCGGGAGGTTGTTTCCCGGCTTGATGTCCGCCGCGGGGCCCGACTCGACGATGTCGCCCTGCTTCAGCTTCGCCGGCGCGAGGATGTAGCGCTTCTCGCCGTCGAAGTAGTGCAGCAGCGCGATGCGCGCGGTGCGGTTGGGGTCGTACTCGATGTGCGCGACCTTGGCGTTCACGCCGTCCTTGTCATTGCGACGGAAGTCGATGACGCGGTACTGGCGCTTGTGGCCACCACCGATGTGACGGGTCGTGATGCGGCCCTGGTTGTTGCGACCACCGGTCTTCGAGATCGGGCGCAGCAGCGACTTCTCCGGCGTCGATCGGGTGATCTCGGCGAAGTCAGCCACCGACGAGCCGCGACGGCCCGGGGTCGTGGGCTTGTACTTGCGAATAGCCATGATTGTCCTTATCCCCCGGATCAGCCGATTGCCGTGAAGATGTCGATGGTGCCCGACTTCAGGCTCACGATGGCGCGCTTGGTGTCCTTGCGCTTACCGGTGCCGAAGCGGGTGCGACGGGCCTTGCCGACGCGGTTGATCGTGTTGACGGACGCGACCTTGACGCCGAAGATCTTCTCGATGGCGAGCTTGATCTCGGTCTTCGAAGCGCGCGGGTCGACGAGGAAGGTGTACTTGCCCTCGTCGATCAGGCCGTAGCTCTTCTCGGACACGACCGGCTTCAGGATGATGTCGCGCGGGTCCTTGTTCAGGGCCGTCTGGAGAACAGATGCCTGCTCGCTCATGCGGAGACCTCCTGGTTGGCGCCGGACTTGGAGGCGATGAAGCCCTCGAGCGCGGCCTGGGTGAAGACGATGTCGTCGGAGACGAGCACGTCGTAGGCGTTGAGCTGGTCGAACGTCAGCACGTGGACGTGGCCGAGGTTGCGGATGCTCTTGAGCGCGAGCTCGTCGCCGCGCTCGATGACCACGAGGACGTTCTTCGACGTGGCGACCTGGGCGAGGAAGCCCGCGGCGGCCTTGGTCGACGGCGCGCCGTCGGTGCCGAACGTGTCGATCGCGTGCAGACGGTCACCGCGGAAGCGGTCGCTGAGCGCGCCCAGCAGGGCGGCCGCGATCATCTTCTTGGGGGTGCGCTGCGAGTAGTCGCGCGGCTTCGGGCCGTGCACGATGCCACCGCCGGTCATGTGCGGCGCGCGGATCGAGCCCTGGCGGGCGTTACCCGTGCCCTTCTGCTTGAAGGGCTTGCGGCCGGCACCCGAGACCTCGCCACGACGCTTGGTCGAGTGCGTGCCCTGGCGAGCCGCCGCGAGCTGCGCGACGACGACCTGGTGGATGAGCGGGATGTTCGTCTTGACGTCGAACAGCGCGGCGGGAAGCTCGACGGAGCCTGCCTTCTTGCCGTCTGCCTTGAGGACGTCGAGCGCGAGAGTGGAGTCAGCCATGATCAGGCACCCTTCACTGCGTTGCGGACGTAGACGATGCGGCCGCGAGCACCGGGGACGGCGCCCTTGACGAGCATGAGTCCCTTCTCGATGTCGATGGCGTGCACCGTGAGGTTGAGGACGGTCACGCGCTCGCCACCCATACGGCCGGCCATGCGCATGCCCTTGAAGACGCGGCTCGGGGTCGACGATGCGCCGATGGAGCCGGGCTTGCGGTGGTTGCGGTGCGCACCGTGCGATGCCGAGACGCCCTTGAAGTTGTGGCGCTTCATGACACCGGCGGTGCCCTTGCCCTTGCTCGTGCCGACGACGTCGACGAGCTGGCCGGCCTCGAACGTGCCGTCCACCGTGAGCTCCTGGCCCAGGGTGTAGTCGGCGGCGTCGGCCGTGCGGACCTCGGTCACGTGGCGGCGCGGCGTGACGCCGGCAGCCTCGAAGTGAGCCGAGAGGGGCTTGTTCACCTTGCGCGGGTCGATCTGGCCGTACGCGATCTGCACGGCGTTGTAGCCGTCCTTCTCGGGGGTACGGATCTGGGTGACCACGTTCGGCGCGAGCTCGATGACGGTGACGGGAACGAGCTTGCCGTTCTCGTTCCAGACCTGGGTCATGCCGAGCTTGGTGCCGAGCATGCCCTTGGAAACCTTGGAGTTGATGTCAGCCATGTCGAACCTCAGAGCTTGATCTCGATGTTGACGTCGGCCGGCAGGTCGAGACGCATCAGCGAGTCGACGGCCTTGGGCGTCGGGTCGACGATGTCGATCAGGCGCTTGTGGGTGCGCATCTCGAAGTGCTCGCGGCTGTCCTTGTACTTGTGGGGCGACCGGATGACGCACACGACGTTCTTCTCGGTCGGAAGGGGCACGGGTCCGACGACGGTCGCGCCCGCACGGGTCACGGTGTCGACGATCTTGCGTGCGGACGTGTCGATGACCTCGTGGTCATACGACTTCAGGCGAATGCGGATCTTCTGTCCCGCCATTGTCTGCTCTCTCTCTTTAAGCGTCTTACCGTCCGGGACCGGGTGGCCCTGGGGCATTGGACGCACGTCGGCGCTGTTCGCGCCTCGGCACTCGTTCTTCTCGGGCCCTCGACCTCGCGGTCGGGAGCCTGTCGAAGAGGCTGCACCACTGTTCTGCTGTCAGCCGTACACCCGGAGGTGACGGATGCCCGACCCCCGCCGCGCACGGCAGTGCCCTCGATGATGAAGGTGTCGGGATTGTGTTCTGCTGCCCGCGGCCTAGAACCCTGCGGCCTCCCGGAGGAGGCGCCGTCTATGCACTGCCCTGGCAGTGATCCGGCGCACGCACAGCGGCGACGGAATATCGAACCTGTCTATTCTGCCACGGCGGATTTCACTTCTGCAAACCCGGGCGTGTCGCGCTCACCGGACTCTCAGGGACCCCCTCCTCCGCGAGCGTTCAGCCCGCGGAGGAGCGCGGGGCGAGGCATCCCCATGCCTCGCCCCGCTTGGGGAGGGCGTTCAGTGCGAGGGGGCACACCGAACGCGAGGAATCCAGCGTGAAGGGACGCCGGACGCCTCGACCGAGGGCACGGCGGAAGACCCGCCGCGCAGGCGGGGAGACGCTCAGGCGCACGGAGTGCGCGCGTCGCACGATGATCCCCAAAATCGTTTTCCCCAGATTTCCAACGCGGACGAACCGCGTGATTCGGGAGCCGAACCCCTTCGGCGTCCCCGACCGCAAGATCCCCAGGCGGTCGACATGATCCTACTCGATGTATCCGCGAATGCGCCACATCCGAGGGCGCTGTGCACCGGCATTCCCCCGGACGCGGAAGAGCGGCGGCCCCGTCTCGGGGGCCGCCGCTCTTCCGCGGAGACGTCCGGCTCTACTCGTTGCCGATGCTCTTGTCCGCGCTGTCGCGGATCTCGTCGATCTTGTCCGCCGCGCCCGGTGCGATCTTCTTCGCGAAGTCGGCGACGCCGTCGAGCACCTTGTCGCTGATGTCTTCGGCCTGCTCGCTCTTGACGGCTTCGGCGAGCTTGTCCTTGTTCTGCTCGTACAGGTCCTTGCCCTTGTTGACGGCGTCCTCGATACCCATGTGAATCCCCTTCGGAGGTGTGTGCTTCCGACGATCGCGCCGGACACCTCATTGTGCCGGGCAGAACCGGGCGACGGAACCCTCGATCCGGAAAACGACAAAGGGGTCGAGCCCGAAGGCTCGACCCCTTTGCGAGGAAGCAGATGCTTACTTGATGATCTTCGTCACCGTACCGGCGCCGACCGTACGACCACCCTCACGGATGGCGAAGCCGAGGCCCTCCTCCATGGCGATCGGCTGGATCAGCTCGACCGTCATGTCGGTGGTGTCGCCGGGCATGACCATCTCGGTGCCCTCGGGCAGCGTGATGACGCCGGTGACGTCCGTGGTGCGGAAGTAGAACTGCGGACGGTAGTTCGTGTAGAAGGGGTTGTGGCGGCCACCCTCGTCCTTGGACAGGATGTAGGCCGTGCCCTCGAAGTCGGTGTGCGGCGTGACCGAACCCGGCTTCACGATGACCTGGCCGCGCTCCACGTCCTCGCGCTTGGTGCCGCGGAGGAGCAGACCACAGTTCTCGCCGGCCCAGGCCTCGTCGAGCTGCTTGTGGAACATCTCGATACCGGTGACGGTCGTCTTCTGCGTCGGGCGCAGACCCACGATCTCGACCTCGGAGTTGATGGCCAGGGTGCCACGCTCGGCGCGACCCGTGACGACGGTGCCACGACCGGTGATCGTGAAGACGTCCTCGACGGGCATGAGGAACGGCTTGTCACGGTCACGCTCCGGGTCCGGAACGCTGTCGTCGACAGCCTGCATGAGCTCGAGGATCGCGTCGACCCACTTCTCGTCGCCCTCGAGGGCCTTGAGAGCGGAGACACGGACGACGGGAGCGTTGTCGCCGTCGAAGCCCTGGCTCGAGAGCAGCTCGCGGACCTCGAGCTCGACGAGCTCCAGGATCTCCTCGTCGTCGACCGCGTCGGACTTGTTCAGCGCGACGAGCAGGTAGGGGACGCCGACCTGCTTGGCGAGCAGCACGTGCTCGCGCGTCTGCGCCATCGGGCCGTCGGTGGCCGCGACGACGAGGATCGCGCCGTCCATCTGCGCCGCACCCGTGATCATGTTCTTGACGTAGTCGGCGTGGCCGGGGGCGTCAACGTGGGCGTAGTGGCGCTTCGGGGTCTCGTACTCGATGTGCGAGATGTTGATCGTGATACCGCGCTGGCGCTCTTCCGGCGCCGAGTCGATGGAAGCGAAGTCACGCTGCACGTTCGTGTCGGACGGGTACTTGTCAGCAAGCACCTTCGAGATCGCTGCGGAGAGCGTGGTCTTGCCGTGGTCGACGTGACCGATCGTTCCGATGTTGACGTGCGGCTTGGTCCGCTCGAACTTGGCCTTAGCCACTGGGTCCTCCTCAGGACGTCGTTGTAGAGGTGCCGGGCACTGGTTTGCGACCGGTTCTCTACGGGTTAGGTTCTCAGTTTAGTAGAGAGGGAATGTGAAGTTGTAGGTGACCTGGGAACCCCGGGTGCTTCGACAGGCTCAGCGACCCAGGGTTCCCAGAAGTGTTACTCGCCCTTGGCCTTCTGGACGATCTCGTCGGCCACCGCGCGCGGGACCTCGGCGTAGCTGTCGAACTCCATGGAGTAGACGGCACGGCCCGAGGTCTTCGAGCGCAGGTCGCCGATGTAGCCGAACATCTCGGACAGCGGCACCGCGGCGCGCACGACCTTGACGCCGGCGGCGTCCTCCATCGACTGGATCTGGCCACGACGCGAGTTCAGGTCGCCGATGACGTCGCCCATGTACTCCTCCGGAGTACGGACCTCGACGGCCATCAGCGGCTCGAGCAGCACGGGGTTGGCACGGCGAGCGGCCTCCTTGAAGCCCATGGAGCCCGCGATCTTGAACGCCATCTCCGAGGAGTCGACGTCGTGCGCCGCACCGTCGACGATGGTCGCCTTGACGCCCACCATCGGGTAGCCCGCGAGGACACCCACGTTCATGGCGTCCTGGAAACCGGCGTCGATCGAGCCGATGTACTCGCGCGGGATGCGGCCACCGGTGACCGCGTTCACGAACTCGTACGTCTTCTCGCCGTCGAGCTCGAGCGGCTCGATGTTGAACTGGATCTTGGCGAACTGGCCCGATCCACCGGTCTGCTTCTTGTGCGTGTAGTCGTGCTTCTCGACGGCCTTGCGGATCGTCTCGCGGTACGCGACCTGCGGCTTGCCGACGTTCGCCTCGACGCGGAACTCGCGCTTCATGCGGTCCACGAGGATGTCGAGGTGCAGCTCGCCCATGCCCTTGATGGTCGTCTGACCGGTCTCGGGGTTGAGCTCCGTGCGGAAGGTCGGGTCCTCCTCAGCGAGCTTCTGGATCGCGAGACCCAGCTTCTCCTGGTCGGCCTTGGTCTTCGGCTCGATGGCGACCTCGATCACCGGCTCCGGGAACGTCATCGACTCGAGGACGACCGGCTGCGCGATGTCGGCGAGGGTGTCACCGGTGGTGGTGTCCTTCAGGCCGATGACGGCGTAGATGTTGCCGGCGGTCAGCTTGTCGACCGGGTTCTCCTTGTTGGCGTGCATCTGGAAGATCTTCCCGATGCGCTCCTTCTTGCCCTTGGTCGAGTTGATGACCTGGGCGCCCGACTCGAGCTCGCCCGAGTAGACGCGCACGTACGTCAGACGGCCGAAGAACGGGTGCACGGCGACCTTGAAGGCCAGGGCCGCGAACGGGTCCTTCGCGTCGGGGTGACGCTCGATGATCTTCTCCTCGTCCTTCGGGTCGTGCGCCTCGATGGCGGGCACGTCCAGCGGGGACGGGAGGTAGTCGACGACGGCGTCCAGCATCGGCTGCACACCGCGGTTCTTGAAGGCGGAGCCGCAGAGGACCGGGTAGATCTCGCTGGCGATGACCATCTTGCGGATGGCGCCCTTGATCTCCGCGACGGTGAGCTCCTCGCCGCCGAAGAACTTCTCGAGAAGCTCCTCGTCGGTCTCGGCGACCGTCTCCAGCAGCTGCTGGCGGTAGTCCTCGGCCTTGTCCTTGAGGTCGGCCGGGATCTCCTGCACCTCGTAGGAGGCACCCATGGTCACGTCACCCTTGGCGTCGCCGGGCCACACCAGGGCGCGCATCTCGATGAGGTCGATGACGCCGACGAAGTCGTTCTCGGCACCGATCGGGAGCTGCAGCACCAGCGGCTTGGCGCCGAGGCGGTTGATGATCGTGTCGACCGTGAAGTAGAAGTCCGCGCCGAGCTTGTCCATCTTGTTGACGAAGCAGATGCGCGGGACGTTGTACTTGTCGGCCTGACGCCACACGGTCTCGGACTGGGGCTCGACGCCCTCCTTGCCGTCGAACACGGCGACCGCGCCGTCGAGGACGCGGAGCGAGCGCTCCACCTCGACCGTGAAGTCCACGTGACCGGGGGTGTCGATGATGTTGATCTGGTTCTTGTTCCAGAAGCAGGTCACGGCGGCAGACGTGATCGTGATGCCGCGCTCCTTCTCCTGCTCCATCCAGTCGGTGGTCGAGGCACCGTCGTGCGTCTCGCCGAGCTTGTGGTTGACGCCCGTGTAGAACAGGATGCGCTCGGTCGTCGTGGTCTTGCCGGCATCGATGTGCGCCATGATGCCGATGTTGCGGACCTTGCTCAGGTCCGTGAGCACGTCTTGTGCCACAGGAGTGTCCTTATCTATTGGAGCAGCAGGTGTACTGCGAAGAGGGGGTGCGACGGGCCCAGGAACGCGGAAGGGTCCCTGAGCCCGTCGAAGGGGTTACCAGCGGTAGTGAGCGAACGCGCGGTTCGACTCGGCCATCTTGTGGGTGTCCTCGCGGCGCTTGACCGCGGCACCGAGGCCGTTCGACGCGTCCAGGATCTCGTTCTGGAGACGCTCGGTCATCGTCTTCTCACGACGACCCTTGGCGTAGCTCACGAGCCAGCGCAGCGCGAGGGTGTTCGCGCGGTGCGGCTTGACCTCGACCGGAACCTGGTAGGTCGAGCCACCGACGCGGCGGCTGCGGACCTCGAGCGTGGGGCGCACGTTGTCGAGCGCCTTCTTCAGGGTGGCGACGGCGTCCTGGCCGTTCTTCGCCTCGACACCGCGGAGGGCGCCGTAGACGATCGACTCGGCCAGCGACTTCTTGCCGTCGACGAGGATCTTGTTCACCAGCGAGGTGACGATCGGAGCGCCGTAGACCGGGTCGTTGACGACGGGGCGCTTGGGGGCGGGACCCTTACGAGGCATCTAACTCAACCCTTCTTCGCGCCGTAGCGGGAACGAGCCTGCTTACGGTTCTTGACGGCCTGGGTGTCCAGAGCGCCACGGACGATCTTGTAACGCACGCCGGGGAGGTCCTTCACACGACCGCCGCGGACGAGCACCAGGGAGTGCTCCTGCAGGTTGTGGCCCTCACCGGGGATGTACGCGGTGACCTCGGTCCCGTTGCGGAGCTTCACACGAGCGACCTTGCGCATCGCCGAGTTCGGCTTCTTCGGGGTGGTGGTGTAGACGCGGGTGCAGACCCCGGCCTGCTGCGGGTTCGACTTGAGCGCGGGCGCCTTGGTCTTCGAGACCTTGGGCGAGCGACCCTTGCGAACCAACTGCTGAATGGTTGGCACGTTCTCTCCTCATAGTGCTGCACGGTGACAGCGTGATGGGTTTCACATCATGACCCACCGGCACGCCGGAACCGGCGAGCTTTTGGTGTGGTGGGTATGCCGTGGGGGCGGACCGGCGAGGTGCCGACGCCCAGCGCGCACGTCAGGACGTGCACACACCTGATCAAGTGTAATGCCGCGTAACCTGACGGTCAAATGACGGCCGCCCTCGCCCGGCCCGCGCGGAGTCAGGGGATGTCGGGGTCGAACGGGGAGTCCAGCGACTCCGTCAGCTCGGCGAGGAGCGCCTCGATCTGCGGCTCGACGTGCCGGGACACCGCCGCCTGGATCGTGATGCGGTGCCGGAGCAGGATCCCGCAGATCTCCCGGCCGACGAGGTTCGCGTACTCGTCCGCGAGGGCGACCTCCTGTCGCAGTGCCGTCTTGGCCTCGTCGGAGAGCGGAGGCAGCGGTGGCAGCTCGGCCGCGGAGTCGTCGGCGAGGCCGGCGATCGTGAAGAGGAAGGGGGCACCGGGCACCGGCTCCGGGTCCAGCGGCATGCCCTCGAACTCGGGGTCGAGGTCTTCCGTCGGTCGATAGCTGCGGGCCCTGTTGCGCGCGGCCTGCTGGTCGAGTTCCCGCTGCAGCGTGGGGAGGTTCCGCGCGGTGTACTCGGCGACCGCGTGGTCGACGATCGTCTTGATGCGCGTCGACAGGCCATGCTGGACGCCGTGCGGGGTGGTGCCGGCGATTCCCGCGGCGGCGAGGATGGGCGAACCGAGACAGCGTCGGCAGGGCGCGGTCCGGCCGCGGTGCGTCGCCGGCTCCCAGCGCGGCACCCAGCGCAACCAGGCCTCGACGGCCTGGTCGACCTGCGTCTCCAATGAGCGCTCCACCCCACCAGCGTACGGCGCGTCGCCGCTCGCGGCGCGGATTTTCCGGGGTGTCATTCCCCCTCGTCGCGCTCCCACGGCCATCGCGGCTGCGCCGACTTCGTGCGGCGCAGGGCGATCCCGCCCCAGGCGGCCACCGCCGCCGCGGCGAGGAGCACGAGACTCGCGCCGCCGCGGACGAGATCTCCGGTGACGGCCGTGGCCACGACCACATCGCTCGTCGCGACGAGCACGGCGAACCAGACGGTGGCCAGGTGCACGAGGGCCGTGAGCAGCGCGATCACGGGAGCGGAGCCGAAGGAGGCGTGTCCCCGCCGCACCGTCGCCCACAGGACCAGTGCGAACACCACGACCGCCGCGACCATGCCGGACACCCCGGGGATCTGCCCGAGGCCCGGTGCATCGATGATGTCCCGGTCGGTGGCGACGCTGAGCGCACCGAGGCCGAAGACGGCGAGGGCGAAGAAGGCGATGGTGGCCATCACTGCCGCGAGGACAGCCGAAACCCCCGCGGACTCGGGCCCGCGGGGGTTCGGCTTGGTGGTGTTCGTGATTACCTCGACAGGGTGGGACCGGCCTCGAGGGTGCGCTCGTACTCGCGCTGCGCCTCCTCGTTCAGCTCGGTCTTGCGGGCGCCACTGCGGGCCACCCAGGCGCCGAACCAGATCGTGAGCTCGCGGGCGAACACGAAGGCCGCGATCGCCAGCGGTGCCAGCAGCTGCTCCCCCGCGAGTTCGAGGCCCTGCGACGCCGTGAGCTTCCAGAACGGCGCCTCGAAGAGCTGCCCCAGGATGTGTCCGGCGTAGGCGATGAGTCCGACCACGATGCCGAACACCACCCACAGGCCCCAGCGGCCACGGTTGATGATCGCTCCGAGGAGCCAGAAGCCGAGGAAGAACACGACTACCGGCGTCCAGAAGCCCCAGGTGAGCAGCGGGGCCACGAGCGCCTCGCCGATGTTCTCCCCGTTCACGTCGCCGGCGAGAGCGCCGAGGCCGAGGACGGTCGCGAGGTAGAGCAGCGCGAAGGCGACGGTGGCGAGCAGGCCGATGGCCCCGGCGGTGCCGCGGTTGCCGCGCTCGCGCGGCGGCTCCGGCGCCTGCACGAAGATCGGCTGCGGCTGCTGGGGCTGCGGCGCGGCGGCAGCGGCACCGTTCGTGAGCGGCTCGGAGGGCACGATCCGGGTGTCGGTGTCGTCGGCGTGGGAGGCGTAGGCGGCGCCTGCCATGGCCGACTCCTCGTGCGCGCGGGGGGCCGAGGTGTCGTACAGCGAGGTCTCCGGCGTCGCGTACAGCGAGGTCTCGGGGGTCGCGTCGCGTCGCTCGTCACCGAAGCTGTCGGCGACGGGACGGTCGCCCTCTGTACGGCTTGGAGCCGGTGCGGAGGAGGCGAAGGTGCCGGGGTGCTCCCGCTCGGCGGCCTCGAACGCGGCGAGATCGGGGTCGACCGCGGGTTCCTGCCGCGCGGCGGCGTGGTCGGCCGGCGTCTCCGCAGACGCCGGCGTCGCGTCTTCGGCACGCGAGCGGTCGACGTCGTCCGCGCCGCCGGGAACATCTCCGCGGGCTGCCGCTGCGGCGTCGAGACCGGCGTTCGCGCTGCCGACGACGTCGTCGACGTCGTTCGACTTCTCGGGCTGACGAGCCTCGGGATCACTCATGGGATGCGCCTCTCATCGGGGATGTGCAGTGCGAGATTACCGCCGCGCGTCCCGGCGCTTCCGGAGGCGTGCCGTCGTGTCGCCATACGCGTCGCCGCGCGGGTTCCGCGGCTCAGGGGAAAGTGCTGCGGAGCGCGTCGCCGGCGAACTGCGCGAGGATCGGGAGCATCGGCAGTGAGAGCCAGACCAGAGCGCCGACGATCCCGGCGCACACGATGCCGGCGAACCAGCTCATCCCGAGGTTCCGACCACCCACCCGTGCCATGGTCCCACCGTAGGCCCACGCCCCCGCGCAGGCCGTGAGCAACGCCGCGACGCGGCCGCCTCGGTCAGCGGACGCCGCGGCCGCGCATCCGCCACAGCAGCCAGAGCCCGGAGGCCGGGACCAGTAGGAACCCCAGCAGCAGGAGCAGGTGCCACTCCCCGAAGGACGGGACGAGCGGGTTCACCACGTCCGACACCGCGTCGCCGTCGGTCGAGCTGCCGGAGGCCGACCCCGTCGAGAACCCCGTCATGGTCGAGGTGATCAGGAAGGACAGCCCCGTGGCCGCGAAGGGCACGAGGATCGCGAGCGCCTTCTCCCAGGTCCGCCACATCGCACTGAGGCTCACGAGCACCGCGCCCACGAACCAGCCGACGACCGGCACCACGATCCCGCCGAAGCTCAGGGTGAGCGCGGCCGCGATCGCGAAGCCCCGCGTCGCCGTCGTCGGCGTACGAGGTGCCGACGGAGCGGGCGCGGGCGCAGGGAACACGACGGGCGGCACCGTCGGCACCTCGTCCTCCGCTTCACGGGCGATCCCTCGGGGATCCCCCAGCCTGTCGATCCGTTCCGCGGTCGCCTCCGCGTCGAGCCCGTCGAGCTCCTCCGCGATCCCGCCGCGGATGTCCGAGGCGACACCGTGCGGGAGCCCCCGCATCGCCTCGTCCAGCCGGGCCAGGTAGTCGTCACGCAGCTCGGCTGCGGTCTTCTCGGTCATGGTCATCCTTCCCCCACCATGCCCGTGACGGCACGGGCGAACGGCGCCCACTGCGCCCGGAAGCGCGCGAGCTGATCGATACCGGCATCCGTGAGCCGGTAGTACTTGCGCGCCGGACCGCTCTCGGACGGCCGGTCGAACGTCGTCACCCAGCCGTTGTCCCGCAACCGCCCGAGCAGCGGGTAGAGCGTGCCGATGCTGGCGATCAGCCCGGCGCCGGTGAGTTCCTCCGACAGCTGCCAGCCGTACATGGGCTCGCGCGAGAGCAGGCCGAGTACGCAGTACTCGACCACTCCTTTGCGCATCTGCGCCCCGGCGTCCGCTGTCATGCCTCACAAGGTAGCATGTGACGCACGCTAGCGCCTGCCGGTGCGTCGATCAGCCCTTGGTCGCCCCCGCGGTGAGACCGCCGACGATGTACTTCTGAAGGAAGAGGAAGAGGACCATCACCGGGATCGCCGCCATGACCGCGCCGGCGGAGAAGGCCGACCAGTCGGCGTAGCGAGGGTTCGCCACGAGCTTGGTCAGACCGACGACGAGGGTCTGCTGATCCACGTCGACGAGCATGACGCTGGCGATCACGTACTCGTTCACCGTGCCGATGAAGGAGAGCAGACCGACGACCGCGAGGATCGGGGCGACCAGGCGGAGGATGATCGTGAAGAAGATCCGCGCGTGCCCGGCGCCGTCGATGCGGGCGGCCTCATCGATCTCCTTCGGGATCGTGTTGAAGAAGCCGTACATCAGGTAGGTGTTCACACCGAGCGCGCCGCCGAGATAGACGAGGATCAGGCCGGTGTGCGTGTTGAGGCCGATCGCCGGGAACCAGTCCCCCAGCGTCGACATCAGCAGGAAGATCGCGACCACAGCGAGGAGCTGCGGGAACATCTGCACCACGACGATGGTGACGAGCCCCACGCGACGGCCCGCGAAGCGCATGCGGGAGAAGGCATATGCCGCACACGCTCCGATGAACACGGTGACCGCGCCCGTCACGACCGCGATGAGCAGCGTGTTCAGGAACCACGTTCCGTACGGGTTCTGCGGGTCGCTGAGGATGCGCACGTAACTGTCGATCCCGATGGCCGAGAAGAGCTGGTTCGATCCGGTGAGCGTGCCCTTCGGGTTGAGCGAGGCCGACACGACGTACAGGAGCGGGAAGAGGGCGAAGGCGCTCACCACGATGGCGACGAGGTGACGCCATCCGGTGTCGGCGAACCAGGCGCCGAACGAACGACGCGGCGGAGCGGTGCGCGGGGCGGTGGCGGTGCTGGGGACGGTGCTCATGTCAGTTCAGCTCCTCGAGGGCCTTGGTCTTGCGGAAGCTGATGATCGAGATCGTCGCGACCACGACGAAGATCAGGATCGTGAAGGCGGAGGCGAGACCGTAGTCGCGGGTCTGTCCGGTGAAGGCCACTTTGTAGACCATCGAGATGAGGATGTCGGTGTGGCCGACGGGGATCGACACGTCGCTGAAGCGCGGGCCGCCCTTGGTCAGCATGTAGATCAAGTTGAAGTTGTTGAAGTTGAACGCGAACGACGAGATCAGCAGCGGTGCCACGGTCACCAGCAGCAGCGGCAGCTTGATGCGGCGGAAGATCTGCCACGCGTTCGCGCCGTCCATGACGGCGGCCTCGTTCACGTCGTCCGGGATGCCCTGCAGCGCGCCCATGCAGACGAGGAACATGTACGGGAAGCCGAGCCAGAGGTTCACCAGCAGCACGGACACCTTCGCCAGCACCGGATCGGTGAGCCACGGGATGGCCGCGCCACCGAACAGCACCTGGTTGATGAACCCGAAGCTCTCGTTCATCATCCCGGCCCAGACGAGCGCGGAGAGGAACGCGGGGAAGGCGTACGGGAGGATGAGGATGATCCGGTAGCCGTTGCGGAAGCGCATGCGCGTGTTGTTGAAGACGAGCGCGAGCAGCAGGCCGAGGAAGAAGGTCGTCGCGACGGACACCAGCGCGAAGACGAAGGTCCAGACGGTGACGGAGATGAGCGGTCCGCGGATGGACTCGTCGGTCACCGCGCGGACGAAGTTGTCGAAGCCGACCGTGGTCTGCCAGCCGGGCAGCAGCTGCTCGCCGTCCTCCGCGGTGAACGCACCGTCGCCGGTATCGCTGTAGACCGTGCCGGTCGCGGTGTCCGTGATCGTGTCGGCAGCGGCGTCGTAGGTCAGCGTCGAGACGTACAGGTAGCCGTTCTGCCCGTCGGGTGCACGGAGGCTGCCGTCGTTGGGGTCGTCGCTGAACGGGACGGAGAGCTGCTCCAGCTCCTCCGACAGGGTGAAGACGGTGGCGAGCGGAAGCGTGGTCCACCCGTCGACGGCGACCGCCGTGCCGCCTTCGAACTCCGCATCGACCTCGGCGAGAGGCTGCTCCGCCGTGCCGAGGAGCGCATCGCCGTCGTCGGGATCCGTGACGAGGAGGCCGTAGGTGCCGAACTGCTCGACCACCGTGACGGGGTACGTCGGAGAGTCCTCGACGCGCTCCTGCGCGGAGGCGAGCAGCGACGAGATCGCCTGCTCCTTGCTCCCGTTGTGACCGGTGCCGTAGTTCGTGAAGCCGATGTAGCCCGTGTAGAGCAGCGTGAAGACCTGGAACAGGACCAGGAAGATGATCCCGGGCGTGAGGTACTTCGCCGCGATGCGCTTGCGGGAGAAGTAGATGTAGTTGACGACGACCGTCACCGCGACGACGAGGCCGAGCACCAGCCACTCGCGCTGCACGAGCAGCACGAACACGGCGTAGACGGCGATCGCGTCCACGATCGCCAGCAACAGGATCTTGAGCAGCATCCACCCGATCGGTCGGGAGGCCGCCTCGGCGATCTTCGCCGCCTGGCGCTGCCGAGGCGTGGGGGGCGCGGTGCGCTCTTCGGTGTCTGTCATGTCGTCCTCGTCATGGTCCTGCCGGGGCGGGCTGGGTGGCCCGCCCCGGCAGGGTCGTCATCTTGTCGGCCGTTACTCGATCGCGGCGGTCACGTCGTCGACGAGCTTCTGCCACGTCGCCTGCGGGTCCTCGCCGTTGATGATGGCGGCCTCGGCCACTCCCCAGAACTGCCAGACCGCGCCCATGGCGGGGATCGCCGGCATGGGGACCGCGTCGGCACCGACGGACTGGAAGCCGGCGATGATCGGGTCGGACGCCGCGGTGTCGGCGGCAGCGGTGAGGGCCGGGAGGACGTTGCCGGCCTTGAACAGCTCCAGCTGCACGTCCTCCGTGCCGAGGTAGTTGACGAGGAAGTCGTTGGCCGCGACCTTGTTCTTCGACTCGGCGCTCACGAAGAAGCCCTTGACGCCGGCGAACGGCGAGGCCGTCTCCCCCGTCGGGCTCGGGATCGGGTCGATCTCGACGTTGATGCCCGCCTCGGTGGCCGCGCCCACGTTCCACGGGCCGGTCAGCCAGAAGGCGGCGGTGCCGTCGAGGAACTGCTGCTTGGCGATCTCACCGTCGATGTCGGTGTTCAGCGTGCCGGCCGCGCCCTGCGCCCCCAGCCAGTCGGCGAAGGCGAAGCCGCCCTCGCTGCCGAGCTGCAGGTCGGTCGGGTCGTAGCTGCCGCTGTCGTCGGTGCCGAAGACCGGAGCGCCGAACGCGGTCTGGAACGGGTACAGGTGGTACGGGTTGCCCTCGGCGCCCTGCTCCACCACGAAGGTGCCCTTCGAGACCATGTCGTCGAAGCTCGTCGCGGGCTCGGGGACGAGGTCGGCGTTGCGCAGGACCGCGATGTTCTCGACCGCGTACGGGAGCATGTAGACGGTGCCCTCGTAGGTCGCCGCCTGGAGCGCGACGGGGAGGTAGTCCTCGGAGCTGTCGCCGAGCTCGATCGGCGCGACGACACCGTTGGTCGAGAGCTCGCCGAGCCAGTCGTGAGCGCCCATGACCACGTCGGGGCCCTTGCCGGTCGGGACCTGCTGGATGAAGTCGTCCTTCATGTCGTCGACGGACTTCCCCACCAGCTTGACCGTGACACCGGTCTTCTCCTGGTACGCGTCCGCCGCGCCCTGCAGCGCGTCGACCCGCTCGGCGTCGACCCAGACGGTCAGCGTGCCGCCGCTGTCTCCACCGGAGGAAGAGTCGTCGCCGCCGGAGCCGGTCGAGCAGCCGGCGAGCGTCAGAGCCGAAACGATGGCGATGGCGCCCGCGGCGACCATGCCCCTCTTGTTCACCTTCATTGGTGTGTGCCTCTCTCAGTGCTGAGCGCCTGCAAGACTGCAAGCGCTTACAGTATGCATCGTTTCGAAAGGCGATCACAATCCGCAACCGCGTCGATATCAACCCGTGACCGGCCCGGCACCCGGCGCGCGGCATGAAAACGCTTCCATATCGGCCGGAGTTCCAACCTTTCGCGGCTCCGCGGGGGTTCCCCGTACGGCTCATCTACGAGAGCATCGCTGGATGGGGATCCACGTTCGGGCGGCTGCCGCCGTCGTCGTCCTGTCCACGGTCGCGCTCAGCGGATGCACCAGCGTGGGAGCCGCATACGCCGTGCTCGATCGGGAAGCCGGGGCGCGGGACGAGGTTCCGGCAGATCTTCCCGGCTACGCGTGGGACGACGTGGACCAGGCGACAGCCCGGTTCGTCGGCGAAGACGAAGGGACATCCCTGTGGCTCGCTCGCGCCCGCGACGACGCTTCCGCATGCCTCTTGGCGTACGCCGACGAGGAGAGCTGGGTGCTCGGGTGCGGCGGTGGCGGCGCGCTCTTCTCGGTCGGAGGCATGACGGGCACGTTCACCGTCGTCCCCGACGGTGCGCCCGCTCCGGAGGGGATGACTCGGATATCCGAGAACGTCTACACGGCGAGCGGCGGCAGTTCGCACTCGTAGGCGACCGTGACGTAGCCGACCTGGTCCCCGTTCGGAGAGGTCACCGCCATCGGGTCGCCACCGTACGCGCCGATCAGTCTTGTGATCCGCAGACGCGCTCCCGGGGTGCCGCGCCCACGGGACTTTCCGCACAGCCGCGGATACAGTTGAGGCATGGCTGACAGTTCCTTTGACATCGTCTCGAAAGTGGATCGCCAGGAGGCCGAGAACGCCCTGAACCAGGCGCGCAAAGAGGTGGAGCAGCGCTACGACTTCAAGGGGACCGGTGCTTCGATCGCCTGGAGCGGCGAGCAGATCCTCATCACCGCGAACACCGAGGAGCGCGCGAACGCCGTCCTCGACGTGTTCCAGTCCAAGCTCATCAAGCGCGGCATCTCCCTGAAGAGCCTCGACTCGGGCGAGCCCTTCGCCAGCGGCAAGGAGTTCCGCATCATGTCGAGCCTGAAGGACGGCATCTCCTCCGAGAACGCGAAGAAGATCGGCAAGATCATCCGCGACGAGGGCCCCAAGGGCGTGAAGAGCCAGATCCAGGGCGACGAGCTGCGCGTGCAGTCCAAGAGCCGCGACGACCTCCAGGCCGTGATCGCGCTCCTCAAGGGCAGCGACCTCGACATCGATCTGCAGTTCATCAACTACCGCTGACGCCACTCGCGTCGGAGGCCAGGGCTCGGGAGTCATCCCGGGCCCTTTCTTTTC
Source organism: Microbacterium sp. CFSPD4_SD4 (assembly GCF_057364585.1). Lineage (NCBI taxonomy): Bacteria > Bacillati > Actinomycetota > Actinomycetes > Micrococcales > Microbacteriaceae > Microbacterium > Microbacterium sp. CFSPD4_SD4. Next base: position 156,068 of record NZ_JBNFOC010000004.1, on the reverse strand, counting down.
CCCGGTCAACGCATACCGAGATATCGGTGTTCTTCGTCGAGACTGGAGGCGGTCGTGACTCGTCACGACTCCGACGCCATCCCCGCCCGACACCCGATCGCCGCGGTGGATGCGCTTCGAGGATGCCACGCCGGCTCAGGGGAGGGAGCGGCGCGGGCCCCCGGAGCTCGCGTCGGCCTGGGGTCTGCCGACGTCGCACGCCGACCGGTCCCGGGTTCATGACAGGCCTCCCCGCCCGCTGCGCGCCCCCACGCGGATCGGCCCCCCGAGGAGGCATGACGGCAATCCTGCGGCCGTCGCTCCCCTCATCGCCCGGGAGCGGACGTCGGTCGCAGACCAAGAACCACCGGGGGCTGGGCCATGGCGCAGATCGAGTCGAAGAGCATCGGAGAGAACAAGCAGCTGCTGGCGGATGAGGTGTTCCACCACATCGGGCGGCTGATCACGGAGGGAGAGTTCGCCGAGGGCGACCGGATCCGGGACGTCGACGTGGCGGACGAGCTCCACGTCTCGCGGACGCCGGTCCGCGAAGCACTGCAGCGCTTGGAGCGACTGGGACTGGTGACGATGTACCCGAGCCGGTACACGGAGGTGACGATGGTCACGCCGCAGGTGGTGGCCGAATCGCTGGAGTTCGCCGGCTACCAGGGAGGCATCACGGCCCGGATGGCGGTGCCGCGACTCAGCGCGGTCCAGCGCGAGCGGGTGCAGGAGCTCATCGCTCGAATGCAGGACTCGCTCACCGACGGCGCGTCCACGGCACGGGCGCGATGGGCGGTCTTCGCCTACCTCGCCGACCACAGCGGGAACCGTCAGCACCGGATGCTCATCGACGATGTCGCCGTCGCGGTGACCCGGAACCTGCGCGCCTGGGTGGTGCGCCCCGGCGATCGCGAGCGGATGCGGCAGGTGTACGCCGACTTCGCCGAAGCGGTGCGCGCCGGCGACGGCGACGAGGCGGAGCGCCTCGCACGCGCGATGTACTACGTCTGAGCGGCGCGCCAGCCGACGACCCAGCGGTGCAGGCGACGATACGCGTCCTCGCGGGCTTCATGCCGGGACAGGAAGACGTCGTGCAGGGCGCCGTCGATCCGTTCGACGGTCACGGAGGAGCCGAGCCGCAGGGCCGCGCGGGCGATGTCGTCGACGACGAGGACGGAGTCGGCGGCGGTCAGCTCCTCCGACCACCGGGTCGGCGGCACGAACCGCTTCGACAGGAGGACGCAGACCGGCGCCGCGATGTCCAGACCCGCGGCGACGGCCTTGTGCCCGGTGAGGATCGCGTTGAGCCACCCGGCGTACACGGCCATCGTCTGCACGGGACGCCACGCGGTGTTGACCTCCATCGGGTCGTCCGGGTCGGCCACCTCCTGCTGCGCCCGGGTGTAGTAGCCGAGGTCGACCTGCGGCGCGACGTCGAGCGGTCGGATCCGCGCTTGGAACTCGACCATCGGGGCGATCGCGGCGCGCACGGGGGCGAACTGGAATTCGAGCCAGGGACTGTTCAGGATGAGAGCACCGGCCGCGCCGGGATGCCGGGCCGCCCACAGGCTCAGCGTCAGCCCTCCGGTCGAGTGTCCGAGCAGGATCAGGCGTCGCCCGCTCTCCTCGCCGCCCTCGCCGCGCCCCATCGCGTCCAGGGCCGCGGCGATGTCCTCGTCGTAGGTGGACAGGTCGGTGATGTAGCCGGGGGTCTGGCCCTCGCGCAGACTGCGCCCGTACTTGCGGAGGTCGAGGGCGAAAAAGCGGGCACCACGAGCGGTCCAGAATCGGGCCAACCGCTTCTGGAAGAAGTAGTCCGACCACCCGTGGATGTAGAGCACGTCCACGCCCTCGAGCAGCGGGCGACGGCGCCGAGCGCGCTCCCACCACGGGACCGGAGCCGGCAGCGCGCGCACGAGGGTGGCCACCACCGGGCCCTGCTCGTCACTGCCGAGGTCGAGGGTGAGCTGGGCGAACTCGTCTCCGAGCACATCCGGGATCCACTCGGCCATGCGTCCTCCCCCTCGTGCCCAGGCTAGCCCACGGCCGTCATTCGCCGCCGGGGCGGGCCACGGAGAAATCGTCCGCGATGGCGGCGCCGATCGGGGCGAGGTCGTCGATCCCTGACCCTTCGAACGTGGTCAGACGCAGCCAGTCCTGCCCCACCCGGAGGTCGAGCACCGACCGGCCGAGCTCGTCGACGCCGGTCACGGCGGCGTCCGCCCCCTCGACGTCGACGGTGTCCTCGCCGTCCAGCCGGTCGAAGGCCCAGGCGCCGCCGGGAAGCGTGGTGAGGGTGAGGTAGCCCTGTGCCGCATACTCGTCCTCGGCCGAGGCGTAGTAGCAGATCCGCGAGCCGTTGCGCTCCTGGTACACCTCGGCCGGGATGGACCAGCCGCCGAAGGCGTCGACGACGTGCACCTCGGCGCCGACCCGCTCCGCGAGCTCGGTGGCGGTGAGGAAGCGCGTGCAGTCGACCCCGGCGACCGGGCTCTCCGGGACCTCCACGGGCTGCAGCGAGGCGACGGCGGTCGCGGCGAGCCCGCGCAGCACCTCCTCGAGCGACGCGGTGTCGTCCGGTCCGCGCTCCGGGTCGACGATCGTGGCCGAGACGAGCACGTCGCCGTCGACGATCTGGAAGAAGCAGTACCCGCCGCCTTCGCAGCGCGCCTCCTCACCGAAGTATCCGCCGCGGGACTCCGCCCCCGTCGTGACCTCGTCCGCGTCCGGGAGGATCGTGACCTCCCAGTTGCGCTCCGCCGTCCCCGCCGAACAGGCGATCCCGCCGGCCCGCTGGAACATGTGCTGCGCCGGTCCGGGGTACCAGCTCGGGGAGGACCAGACCCCGAGGACCTCGGCGACGTCGCCGCCGGCCTCGCCGAGCGCACTCGACATGGCCGCGTCGACATCGGCGCAGTCCACGTCGAAGGCGGGCGTCGGCGCCTCGGCCCCCGGTGTCGGCGCGGTCGTGACCGCGGCCGACGGCGTCCTGGTCGGCTTCACCTCGGGTTCGGGCGCACAACCGGACAGCAGGAGCACGGCCACGGCGCCGAGGGCCAGGAGTGCACGAGGTCGCATGGCCTCAGCCTAGGGGCGCGGGGGCCCGGCGCCGGGAGCACGCCCCGGCGCCGAGACGACTCACTCGCCGCGGGAGACGCGCACCATCTCCTCACGCGGGACGACCTTCACGCGCGCCCGCTCCTGGGGCGCGCCGAGGCTGATCTCGTGCTCGTCGAGGCGGTGCCAGCCGTCCAGGTCGGTCCAGGCGACGCCGCGCTCGGCGAGCAGTGCCGGGATGGCCTCCTCGGACGGGTCTTCCGGGTGCCACCACGAGCCCTGGTCGTTGATCAGGTGACGGACGGTCTCCATGGCGTCGGACTTCGTGTGGCCGATGAGGCCGACCGGGCCGCGCTTGATCCAGCCGGTCGCGTACACGCCGGGGACGCGGTCGTTGGAGTCCTTCGCGAGCACCTGGCCCTCGTGGTTCGGGATGACGCCGTGCTTCTTGTCGAAGGGGACGCCCGGCAGCGGCGAGCCGAAGTAGCCGATCGCGCGATACAGCGCCTGCACGGGTACCTCGCGCAGCTCACCGGTGCCGACCGCACCGCCCTGGCCGTCCGGCTGGGTGCGCTCGTACACGAGAGCCGCGACACGGCCGTTCTCGTCGGTGCGCACCTCGACCGGGCGCGCCCAGAAGTGCAGGTGCAGACGGCGCGAGGCGGTGCCGCCGGCGTTGTTGACGGAGTCGCGCTTGCGCCACGACTGCAGGATGCGGTCGATGACCATGACCTGCTTGTTGCTCGCGACCGCGTCCTTCGAGGCCTCGTCGTAGTCGAAGTCCTCGTCGTAGACGACCATGTCGACGTCGCGGAGCTCCCCCAGCTCGCGGAGCTCCAGCGGCGTGAACTTCACCTGGGCCGGGCCCCGGCGGCCGAACACGTGCACATCCGTGACGGCGCTCGCCTTGAGTCCCTCGTACACGTTCTCGGGGACCTCGGTGACGAGGAGGTCCTCCGCGTGCTTCGCGAGCATGCGGGAGACGTCGAGGGCGACGTTGCCGTTGCCGAGGACCGCCACCGACGCGGCGTCCAGCGGCCACTCGCGCGGCACGTCGGGGTGTCCGTCGAACCAGCTCACGTAGTCGGCGGCGCCGTAGGAGCCCACCGCGTCGATGCCGGGGATGTCCAGCGACGTGTCACGGATCGCCCCGGTGGCGAAGATGACCGCGTTGTAGTGCTTCTTGAGGTCGTCGAGCGTGATGTCCTCGCCGAACCGAACGTTGCCGAAGAGGCGGATGTCGCCACGGTCGAGCACGTCGCGCAGGGCGGTGATGATGCCCTTGATGCGGGGGTGGTCGGGGGCGACGCCGTACCGGACGAGCCCGTAGGGGGCGGGGAGCTGCTCGAACAGGTCGATGGACACGTCGAACTTGCGCTCGGCCTTCAACAGGATGTCCGCGGCGTAGATGCCTGCAGGGCCGGCGCCGACGATGGCCAGTCTCAGCTTGGTCATGGAGGTCCTTTCGTGTGCCGTCGCGGCGGACACCCGGGCCCGGGGCCCGTACGGTGTCAGCTGGAGCGCTCGGCGAGAGTCTCGGCGAATCGGGTGAGCGCTTCGCGCACGGTGCCGCGCGGAAGGGCGGTGAGGGCGTCGATCGCCTCCTGCGTCCACGCGTGGGCGAGCTCGAGGGTCTTCTGGGTGACGGCGTGGTCGCGGAGCTCGTCCAGCGGTCCGTCGAGGATCGCCGGGTCGGCGCCGTCGGCGATGAGGGCCACACCGTCGTCGATGCGGGCGGCGAGGTCGGCTGCGGCGTCGTCGTCCTCCGCCTTGAGCAGGAGGTATGGCATGGTCGGGACGCCCGCGCGCAGGTCGGTGCCCGGGACCTTGCCCGTCTCCTCGGGCTTGGCCGACAGGTCGATCACGTCGTCGAGGAGCTGGAAGGCGACGCCGATCTTCTCGCCGTAGACGCGCAGCGGCTCCTCGTACTCCGCCGGGGCGTTCGAGAAGATCACGCCGCCCTGGGTGGCCGCCGCGATCAGCGAACCGGTCTTGTCCGCGAGCACCTGGATGTAGAACGCGATCGGGTCGTCGTCCGGCTGCGGACCGAGGGTCTCGTGCATCTGCCCGAGGACGAGGCGCTCGAACGTGTCGGCCTGGAGCCGGATGGCGCGCTCGCCGAGCCGCGACATGAGCTGGCTGGCGCGCGAGAAGAGGATGTCGCCGGTGAGGATGGCGATGTTGTTGCCCCACACCGTCTGCGCGGCGGGGACACCGCGGCGGCGGTCCGCGCCGTCCATGACGTCGTCGTGATACAGCGAGCCGAGGTGCGTGATCTCCAGCGCCTTCGCGACGTCGATCACCTCTCGGGTGTTGCCGTCGCCGAGCTGGGCCGCGAGCAGCGTGAGGACGGGGCGGATGCGCTTGCCGCCGGCCTCGTACAGATAGCGGCTGGCGGCGTCGGCGAGGGGGTCGGCGACACGCACGTCGTCCGCGAGCCCGGTCTCGACCAGCTCCAGTCCGTCTTCGATGGTGCGGGCGATGCGACGCGCGGCGGGACCGACGAAGACGCGATCGCTGAAGCCGAGACGGCTCGCGAGTCGCGAACCCGGGGCGCTGGGGCTCGAAGTCACGCTCCCAGCCTACCTGCGTCGGGTGCCGCCGTTCGCGCCGTGCTCACGCGGGCTTGCGCGCCCGGTGCAGGGCCACGATGCCGAAGGTGAGGTTGCGGTAGGCGACATCCTGCCAGCCGGCCTCCCTGATCCATTCGGACAGCCGCTTCTGGTCGGGCCAGTCGCGGATCGACTCGTTCAGATAGTCGTAGGCGTCGCCGTTCGTTCCGGCGACCCGGGCCACGCGCGGGAGCACCTGCGCGTTGTAGAACCGGTAGGCCCCGCGGAACAGCTTCCCCGGAGGCGTGGAGAACTCGTTGATGACGAGGCGGCCGCCCGGCTTGGTCACCCGGTAGAGCTCGCGCAGCGCCTTCTTCGGGTCGTTCACGTTGCGCAGCGCGTACGACATCGTCACCGCGTCGAACTCCTCGTCCGCGAACGGCAGGGCGGTGGCATCCGCCTGCACGAAGGAGAGGTTGCGCATCGCTCCATGGCGACGCTGCCCCTCGGCGAGCATGCCGGGCGAGAAGTCCGCCGCGACGACCTGCGCGCCGCTGCGGGCGAGGGAGGCGGAGGAGGATGCCGTGCCCGCTCCGAGATCGAGGATGCGCTCCCCCGGCTTCGGGGCGACGGCGCGGGTGGTCGCGGCCCGCCACAGCGCGTCGTTGCCGAACGTCATCGCGGTGTTCGTGCGGTCATACCCGGCGGCGACCTGGTCGAACATGCCGCTGACGCGGGCGGGGTCCTTGCCGAGATCGGCGCGGTTCTTGTCGTTCGCGGTCACGCGTCCAGTCTAGGCGCGAGGTCCAGCGCTTCGAGTCGGTCCAGCCAGGGATCGGCCGTGGCGTCGTCGAACGGCGCCGTGCGTTCCCTGACCCTCGTCTCGAGGTCGAGCGCCAGCTCCTCCAGATGTCGCATGACGGGGGCCGGGTAGCCGTAGCGGGCGCTGTGCTCCGCCCACTCGTCGCGGTCGTCGACCCAGGTGCCGCGCTCGCCCTCCACACGGACGACGTCGAGGTCCATGTCGATGCCCGTCGCGAGCAGCGGGTCGTCCGACCACCGCACGTCCCACCCGAGATCGATGTAGACACGCATCCCCCGGGGGTGCCGGCGATTGACGGTGAGCGCGAAGTCGGCGCTCGGCGGGACAAGGGTGACGTTCGGCGTGGCCGCGTGGAACTCCGCCCCCGGGCGGGCGCTGTGCCAGCCGGTGGGCTGCCCCATCCAGTCGCCCCACCGGTCGGCACCGAGGTACACGCACTCGTGGCGCCAGTGCGGCGACCCGTCCCACTTGCGCCACTGGAAGATCATCTCGGCACCGGCTGCGGGACGCGCATCGCTCATCCGCCCACCCTACGTCCGCGGAATAGGCTGGAGTCGTGCAGCACACCCCCCTGGTCGTGGAGACCCGAGAGATCGATCCGGTCGAAGACCTCCTCTCCTTCGCGGACCCCGCCCGCCCGCTCGCCTGGTTCCGCCGCGGCGACGGGATCGTGGCGGTGGGTGATCCGGTCGCCGAGCTCCGCCCGTCGGCCGAGGAGGGGCGCACCCGCGCCGAGACCCTCGCGGCGCTCTGGCAGGGGCTCGCGGCGGCGGCCGAGGTCTCCGATCCGCTGCGTCTCCCCGGAACCGGACTCGTCGCGTTCGGGGCCTTCACCTTCGACGAGGACTCGCGCGCCGACAGCGTGCTCGTCATCCCGTCGCGGATCCTCGGCCGCCACGGCGACCGCTTCTGGGAGACCCGCATCCACCGCTCCGACGACGAGCGTGCGCCGGGTGCCGTCGAGGCCGCGGAGTACGGACCGCACTGGGCGGGCACCGTGGGCCCCGGAGCGCAGAGCCCCCAGGGCTACCAGGACGCCGTGCGGGGCGCGCTGGCCCGCATCGCGGACGGCGAGCTCAGCAAGGTGGTCCTCGCCCGCGACCTCCAGGGCACCATCCCCGCGGGCTCCGACCTGCGGCGACTCGTCCGCGCGCTGGCCACCGGATACCCGGACACCTGGGTCTTCGCGGTCGACGGACTGATCGGCGCGAGCCCGGAGACCCTCGTCACGGTGCAGGACCGGACGGTGACCGCTCGTGTGCTGGCCGGAACGATCGGGCGCGGGGCCGACGCCGACGCGGACACCGCCGCCTCCGCGCACCTCGCCTCCAGCACCAAGGACCTCGATGAGCACCAGTACGCCGTGCAGAGCGTGCTCGCGTCCCTCCGCCCGTACACCAGGGCCCTGGCGGCGAGCGAGCAGCCGTTCCTCCTCAAGCTGCCCAACCTCTTCCACCTCGCGACCGACGTGGAAGGCGAGCTGGAGAACGGCCGCTCGGCCCTCGACCTCGTGCGCGCACTCCACCCGACCGCGGCCGTCGCCGGCACCCCGACGCCGACGGCCATCGCCGCCATCCGGGAGCTCGAACCGTTCGACCGCGGGCGCTACGCCGGACCGGTCGGCTGGGTCGACGCGGACGGCAACGGCGAGTGGGCCATCGCGCTGCGGTGCGCGCAGTTCACGACGACCGGCGACGCGATCGCGGTCACCGCGTACGCCGGGGCCGGGATCGTCGCCGGATCGGATCCGGAGAGCGAGCTCCTCGAGACACGCGTGAAGTTCCGCCCGCTCGTCGACGCGCTCGCCTGAGCCCCCCGCGCAGTCAGCTCGCGGCGAGACGCTTCTTCTCGGCCTCGACGTCGAAGTCGGCCACCGGCCACTGCGGATCGATGTCCTCGAGGGCGGCCAGCAGCAGCTCCTGCACGGCCAGCCGCGCGTACCACTTGGCGTTCGCCGGCACGACGTACCAGGGCGCAGCCTCGGTGGACGTGCGATCGAAGACGGTCTGGTACGCCTCCATGTACTGCGGCCACAGCATCCGCTCGTCGACGTCGCCCGGGTTGTACTTCCAGTGCTTGTCCGGGCGCTCCAGGCGCTCCATCAGCCGCGCCTTCTGCTCCTCCGGGGAGATGTGCAGCATGACTTTGACGATGCGGACGCCGGAGGCCGCGACGCGCTCCTCGAACGCGTTGATCGCGTCGTAGCGCCGCTCGATCTCGGGGGCGTCGGCGAGCTGCCGCACCCGTCCGATGAGCACGTCCTCGTAGTGCGAGCGGTCGAACACCCCGATGAACCCGGGCTCCGGCACCCTCTTCTCGACGCGCCACAGGAAGTCGTGCTGCCGCTCCTCCGCCGTCGGCGCCTTGAACGCGGCGAGCGCGACGCCCTGCGGATCGACGCCCCCGACCACGTGCCGGACGATGCCGCCCTTGCCTGCGGAGTCCATCGCCTGCAGGACGAGCAGCACCGCGTCCTGCGCCGTGCCCACCCGGTTCTCGGCGAAGAGCCGCTCCTGCAGGTCGTTCAGGCGTTCGAGACCGGCTTCGAGGTCGGCCGTGCCGCGGGACTTGCCGTGGTCGTAGCCGGGCTTGCTGTCGGGATCGACGTCGGCGAGGCGGAAGCCGGGCCGCACCCGCAGGTTCTGCGTCCAGGTGTGCGCGTTCATACGCACATGATGCCAGTCACCGCGGCAGCGGCACCTCGATGATCTGGCGACCGCCACGCGGCGTCGTCAGCGCCTGGTCGAGAGCGGTCCGCGTGGTGACCCGCTGATACTCCCAGCCGTAGGCGAGCGCGAGGTGCTCCAGGCGGACCCCGTGCGGGGTGTAGAACACGCGATCGAGGTGCGCGGCCGGCGCGGTGCCCGCCACCTCCAGGCCGTCGAAGATCGTGCCGCCGCCGTCGTTGCCGACGATGACCTGGAGTCGCGGCTCCGTCTCGTCGCTCGGGAACAGCAGCGCACCGACGTCGTGGAGGAACGCGAGGTCGCCGAGCAGCACCCGGGTCACGCCCGGAGCCCCGGCGGCCTGGCTGGCGACGGCGATGCCCGTGGCGGTGGCGATCGTGCCGTCGATCCCGGCGAGACCGCGGTTGGCGTGCACGGGGACCTTCTTGCCGCCGAGCACCTCGTCGGCGACGCGGACCAGGCGGGACGACCCGAACACCAGTCGGTCATGCGGCCAGGTGGCCCGCCACACCGCATCCACGAGGCGCTCCCGGTCGAGCGGGCGCCGCACGGCGTCGAGCTCCGCGCGCACGGCGTCACGACGGGCGGCGAAGTCGGTGGAGGAGAGCCCCTCGGTGTCCGGGGCGTTCTCGCTGAGATCCACGGCCTCGTCGGCGGCGGCCCGCATCCACGCGCCGAGCCACTCCCGGTCGGTCTCCCCCTGGGCGACCGTGACGGCCGCGACGGCGCGCGTGCGGTGATTCAGATTCAGCTCCTCGCCGCCCCTGCGGACCGCGATCACCTCCACGTCCGCGCGGGACAGCAGGCGTGCGGCCTCGCGGCTGAGCGTCGGGTGTCCGAGCACGACCACCCGTTCGATGCGTCCGCCGAGGTCGTCGCGGGACAGCAGCCGGCGATACCCATGCACCACCTGGCGTCCGAAGCGTGCGCCGCTGACGATCTCCGCGATGAGCGGCCACTCGCCGGCATGGGCGATCTCCTCCGCCGCGGCACCCGCATCGGCGCCCGCGAGGACAACTGTTCGCGGCCCGCGCTCCAGCGCGAACGCCTCCGGCTCCGGCAGGCGCGGCGCCTCCCCCGGCGTCAGCATCCGTGCCGGCATCGCGCCCGACAGCGGTTCCCGGGACGGCAGGTTCAGGTGCACGGGGCCGGCGACGCCGGGAAGCCCGGACTCGGGTTCCGCCGCCCCGAGCGCGAGGGCGACCACGCGCGCGGCGAGGCCGTCCCACTCGCCGTCTCCGGGAACGGGCGCGTCGATCTGCGCCCGGACCCAGGGGTGGAACAGACCCTCCTGGATGGTCGCCTGATTCGCACCGACTCCCCTCAGCTCGGGAGGCCGATCCGCGGTGAGCAGCAGCAGCGGCACCCCGGAGTGGAAGGCCTCCATCGTGGCCGGGAGCAGGTTCGCGACAGCCGTGCCGCTGGTGCACACGAGCGCGACGGGGACCCGGGTCTCCCGTGCGATGCCCAGGGCGGTGAACCCGGCGACCCGCTCGTCGATCCGCACGTGCACGCGCAGCGCGCCCTCGTCGGCGAAGGCCGCCGCGGCGAGCGCGAGAGCCTGCGACCGCGAGCCGGGAGACAGCACGACATCACGGACGCCGTGGGACGCGAGGTCGGCGAACAGGGAGGCCGCGGCCTCCATCGCCGGCGACGACGTCACGGGCGCGGATCCGCGGCGGGCGGCTCGTCGGTCTCCTCGTCGAGCCGCGCGAGCTCCTCCTCGAGACGACGGATGCGGGCGTCCTGCTCCGCCTTGCTGATGCTGCGCAGGAACGCGGGGTCGTCGTCGGGAGCGACGGTGCGCGGCACGCCCTGGTCGTTCGCCCGGCGACGGCCGATGACGAACCAGAGGATCCCGCCGATGACGGGGATGAGGACGACGATGGCGACCCAGGCGGCCTTGGGCACGCCCCGGTGCCGCGTCGCCGGCTGCACGGCACAGTCGACGATGCTGTACACCCAGAACACGGCGGCGAGGAAGCCGCCGACGATCAGTAGTCTCGCCACCCCTCCAGTGTAGGCATGTCGGGGTCGGACGGGCCCGGGGCGGGCAAAGCGTCCGTTGCTAGACTGCGCGGGACATGCCGCCCCTCGCCCCCGTCCCGACGCCGCGAGCGCGCGCCGAGCGGATCCTGCAGAGCCGGATCGTCATCGCCGTCGGCCTCGCGCTCCTGCTCGTCGTCGGCGCATGGTCGGCCTCGCACGGGACGGCGGATGCGCACGCGACCCTGTGCCTCGCCCCCGGCGTCTCGCAGGCCTCCGACACCGCGGGGACCGCGGGACCGGTCGCCGAGCCCGCTCCCGCGGATCCGGCCGCCGACGCGGCGGCGTGCGCGATGGCCGCCCTCTGCTGCGTCGCCCTCGTCCTCCTCTTCCGGCGTCTATGCACCCGCAGCGGGATCCGTCTCCGCGGCCTCCTTTCCCGGGCGACCGCTCCCCTCCGCGCCGGCCCCCGCCCGTTCCTGCCCGCGGTCTCGCTCATCCAGCTCTCCATCTCCCGCACCTGATCCGACGCCGGCTCCGGCCGCCTCCGCGGCACCCCTCGTCGTATCACCCGTGTTTGGAGACCCCATGAAGACCCCCGTCAAGGCGACCCTCATCGCCGTCGCCGTCGCCGTCGTGCTGCTCGTCGTCGGCATCGTCTATGCCCTCAGCCAGCAGCCCGCGCAGCCCGATCCCGAGGCCGGCGAGAAGCTGCCCACCGTCCGCACCGACTCCCACGTGCTCGACGAGGGCGGCCCCGACGCCGTCACGGTCGTCGAGTTCCTCGACTTCGAGTGCGAGGCCTGCGGCGCGTTCTACCCGATCGTGGAGGAGTTGCGCGCCACCTACGACGGCGACATCCGGTACGTCACCCGGTACTTCCCCCTGCCCGGGCACGTGAACTCGACCCAGGCCGCGCTGGCCGCCGAGGCCGCCGCGCAGCAGGGCCGCTACGAGGACATGTTCCACCGCCTGTTCGAGACCCAGGCGCAGTGGGGCGAGCAGTCGACGGAGACGCCGGAGGTGTTCCGTGCGTTCGCCGAGGAGCTCGGGCTCGACCTGGCCGCGTACGACGCCGCGGTCGTGGATCCGGCAACCCTCGCCCGTGTGCAGCAGGACAGGCGCGACGGCGAGCGGCTGGGCGTGAGCAGCACCCCGACCTTCTTCGTCGACGGCGAGAAGGTCGAGCTCGTCGAGTGGAACGACCTGGAGGAGGCGATCGCCGCGGCCGTCGCCGAGTGATCCGGTCGGTGGGGTCGCCCACCGGCGGCCCCACCTCTACGCTGAGCGCATGACCTCGGAGCGCCCCTCGTCAGCCCGTCTCCTGTTCGGGGCCCTGCGGACCACGCCGGCGACGCTGACGATGATCGGTCTCGTGCTGCTCACGGGCGTGGTCTGGCAGGGGCTGTGGCGGCCGTTCGAGGACTCGGCCCTCTTCCCCGCCGTCGCCTATGGGCTGCCGAGCCTGGCTGAGGGCAAGTGGTGGACGCCGGTCACGGGGACGTTCTTCGTCAACCAGCCCTGGGTGTACCTCTTCACCATCGCCGGGTTCTGGGGTATGGGCTACCTGGAGCACCGCCGCGGCACCCGGGTCGCCCTCGCCTACTTCACGGTCGGACAGCTCTTCGCGATCTTCGCGACGGCTCTGTTCCTGCTGCTGGTGTCGCAGCTGCCGTGGGCGTGGGCGCAGACCCAGGCGCAGGCCCTCGACGTCGGCGCGTCCGGCGGCACCATGGCGTGCATCGCCGCCGCCGTCGGGCTCTTCCGTCCGCCGTGGCGGGTGCGCGCGTGGCTGGTGCTCCTCGGATTCGTGTTCGTCGCGATGATGTTCTGGGGAAAGCTGGCCGACCTGGAGCATCTGTTCGCGGTGCTGCTCATCCTCTTCGTCGACCGGAGCCTGCGCGTGCGGCGCACGACGGTCCGGGAGCAGCGGCTGATCGCCGTGATGGCCGTGCTCACGCTCGTGGCCATCGAGATCATCACGGTCCTCGTGCCGACCGATGGCCCGTTCGGCCCCACGGACCCGGCATCGGGCGGATTCATCGACACGGCGATCGACGTCGCGGTGATCCTGGTCATCGCGAACGGCCTGCGGCGCGGTCGCCGCTGGGCGTGGGTCGTCGCCGTCATCCTCGGACCTCTCAACGTGCTGGCCGCCACCCTCGTGCTGGTCCTCATCATCCTCACGAGCGAAGCACAGCTCGAGATGGTGATCGACGCGGAGACCGAGCTCACGCTCGCCACGGGCGTGCTCTGGGCTCTCGTGCTCGTGTATCTCGTCGCGGTGCGGCGGGCGTTCCGCGCACGGCGCACGACGGCTCTGGGCCGGCAGCCCGCCCCGACCGCAGACGAACTCCGGCGCGAACTGCGGGCGCACGGCGGGGGCACCCTGTCCTGGATGACGACCTGGGAGGGCAACGGCTACGCCCGCGTGGACGGCGGGATCGTGGCCTATCAGCGCCGCAACGGCGTCGCCCTGGCCCTCGCCGACCCGATCGGGCCGGCGGAGTCCCGTGCGGCGGCGGTGCGCGACTTCATCCGCACGGCCGAGGACGCCGGACTCGTGCCGTGCTTCTTCAGCGCGGACGAGGCGACGAGGTCGGCGGTCCCGGAGACCTGGCGCAGCCTGGTGGTGGCGGACGACACGATCGTCGACCTCCCGGGTCTCACCTTCACCGGCAAGCGCTGGCAACCGGTGCGCACCTCCCTCAACCGGGCGGGGCGGGAGCAGATGACCTTCCGGCTCACCCACCTCGCCGCAGAGACCTGGGGCCTGCGGCAGCAGCTCCGCGCGATCTCGGAGGCCTGGGTCGGCGACAAGGACCTTCCGGAGATGCGGTTCACGCTGGGGACCCTGGAGGAGGCGGAGGACCCCGAGGTCCGCCTCGCGCTCGCGATCGCTCCGAACGGCGACGTCGACGGCTTCCTCTCCTGGCTGCCCGTGTACGGGGAGGGCGGGGTGGTGCGCGGCTGGACCCTCGACCTCATGCGCCGCCGCGAGGGCGGTTTCGGACCGGTGATGGAGTACCTGATCGGGGCCTCCGCCCAGCAGTTCTCGGAGGAGGGCGCCGAGATCATGTCGCTCTCCGGCGCTCCGCTCGCACACGACTACCCGCCGGACGCGGGCGTGATCGCCGCGTTGAGCGACCGTCTCGCCGACGCGCTCGAGCCCGTCTACGGCTTCCGCTCGCTGCACCGTTTCAAGGAGAAGTTCCACCCCCGCTACGAGACCCTCTACCTCCTCTTCCGCGACGAGAGCGACCTCACCCGTATCGGCGGAGCCCTCACCCGGGCCTTCCTCCCCGATGCCACGCTGCGGCAGTTCGCCGGTGCGGGGGTGGAGCTCGTCCGCGGGGAGCGCTGACCCCCGCGGACCGTCGACGCTGCACCGGGTCCTTCTGCTCAGACCCGCGCTTCGGCCACCTCGACGGCCTCCTGCCCCTGCGGCTCACGCTTCGCCGTGTTCGCGATGTGCGCCCGCGCGACGACCAGTGCGGCGACGACCATGATCCCGACGCCCAGCCAGTACGGCGCGGCATGGCTGACCGCGGTGTAGAGGGCGGCCGCGATCAACGGGGCGATCGTGCCCATCGCGGCGTTGAGGGACTGCGTGGCCCCTCCGAGCCAGCCCTGCTCGTCGTCGCCGACGGCGTTGGACATCGCCCCGTCCATCGCGGCCTGCGCCGCGCCCTGACCGGCGGCGAGCAGGAGCGCTCCGACGATGAAGAGCCACGGCTGGGCGAGCAGCGAGGCCACGATCGCGAGGCCGGCGAGACCGACCGCCTGCGCGGTGATGGCGCTGACGATCACGCCGCGCTCCCCCATCCGCGGCAGCAGGATGCCGAGCAGCACGCCCTGGATGAGGATGTCGATGATGCCGACCCCCGCCGTGAGCAGGCCGATCTGCGTCGGCCCCCACTGGATGGCGTCGAGGGCCAGCACGCTGAAGTTGTTCACGAAGAATCCGAACGGCAGCGCGAGCAGTGCGAACGCGATCATCAGCCCGCGGAGCTCGGGCCGACCGAACGCGGTACGGAACACCCCGAACGGCTGGACGTCGCGGAGAGCGATCCGGGCGATGCGGTTCTCCGGCCGCAGGCTCTCTGGCAGCAGGAAGATGCTGAGGACCGCGATCGTGAGCCCGACCGCAGCGGTGAGGAACACGGGCAGGCGCAGGTCGATCGCGGCGAGCAGACCGCCGATGGCGGGGCCGATCATGGTGCCGATGCCGGTCAGCGCGCCGAGGAGGCCGAAGCGCTGCGCGCGCTTCTCGGGCGGCGTGATGTCGGCCAGGTAGGCGAACAGCGCGGGGAGGTCTCCGGCCGTCAGCCCCTGGATGACACGGGCGAGCACGAGCACCCAGATCGCCCCGCCCACGCCGAACAGCGCCATCGAGAAGGCCGCGCCGAACGCCGCGACGATGATGACGGGTCGTCGTCCGAACCGGTCGGAGAGCCGCCCCAGGAGCGGTGCGGCGAGGAAGGCGCACAGCCCGTTGACCGCTTCCAGCACGCCGACCCAGAGGGCGAGGTCCTGTTCGTGCGCGACGTACTGCAGTACGACGAACGGAAGGACAGGAAGGACGACGGTCATGCCGATGACCGTGAGCATCGTCAGGACGACGAGCATGACCCAGGCGCGGCCGGCGCCGCGAACGGGGAGATGAGGTGAAGTCATACCGAAAGTGTAGCGATACCAGTTTTGGTGTCAATACAGTTTCGGTTCCGATGCGCGATAAGGTGGCCGCATGACGACGCCCCCGCCCCCGGGCCGCCGCGAGCGCAAGAAGGCCGCGACCCGCAAGAACATCTCCGACGTGGCCACCCGGATGTTCCTGGAGCGCGGATTCGACAACGTGAGCATCCGCGAGGTCGCCGACGCCGCCGACGTCTCCCCCACCACTGTGTTCGCCCACTTCCCGCAGAAGGAGGCGCTCGTCTTCGACGAGGACGACGAGCAGCGCGATCGCCTCGTCTCGGCGGTGCGCGACCGGCCGACCGGCGTGACGATCAATCGGGCCATCCACGACTTCTACGCGGCCGAGGTCGGCGCCAACCTCGACGAGCACGGCGACGACGTGGCCCGCGTCTTCCTGCGCTTCCTCAACGAGACGCCGGCGCTCCGCGACTACGCGTCGAAGATGTGGCTGCGCCATGAGGATGCACTCGCCGCGGCCATCGCCGACGAACTCGGCATCCCGGCCCCCACCCCCGAGGTCCGGGTGTACGCGCGGTTCGTCCTGCAGATGCAGATCCTCGTCACCGAGAGCGACGACCAGCAGGCGGTACTCGACGCCGGTTCCGCGCTCCTCGAACACGGCTGGGCCCCGATCGAGGAGCAGCTCACCGGCTCGCGGAGCGCAGAGCCGCCGGCGGACGTCAGTCCTCGCGGGGGCGCCGCCGCAGGCTCTTGACGTCGGTGCGGCGGTGCTTCGCCGTCAGCCGCCGCTCCTTCGATCCCCGACTCGGCTTCGTCGCCCGTCGGGCCGGCGCCGGCGGACGTATCGCCTCCGCGACGAGCGCGGCGAGCCGTTCCCTGGCCGCTTCCCGATTGCGCAGCTGCGCGCGGTGCTCGGACGCGGCGATCGTGAGCACGCCGTCGACCAGCCGTCCGCGGAGCCGCTCCAGGATCCGCTCGCGCTGCGCCGGTGCCAGGGCCCCCGAATGCGCCGCATCCCACACCAGCTCGACCCGGGAGTCCGTGGTGTTCACGCCCTGACCGCCGGGCCCCGACGATCGGGAGAATCGCCAGGACAGCTCGGCCTCCGGGATCGTCAGACCCGCGGAGACCCGGAGTCCGGGGCGAGGGGCGGAAGGCATGTCTCCATCATCCGGGATGAGCGGCCGAGCACGGGACCGAGTGGACGCGACGGCGGGAGTCGAACCCGCAACGCCTCCGGATATGAGCCGGGGCCCGGGACCGCCCGGATCGCCGCGATGGGGATGACGTTACCCGGCCGTGATCCTCCCCGCCAGGACCGTTGCCTGGGATAACACCATGAGTCGCCGGATGACGGAGACGGCTAGCGTCGCTGCCGCGTGTCGTCAACCGGTTCGACCGCACCGCGCCGCCGCCGTACCGTCGCTCGCACCGATGACGCCCGAGCAGGAGGCCGACATGTCCGAATCTCAGCACAACGACAAGACCCCGACGCCGATGGCGGAGGCCGGTGACCCGCAGGCGCGGCTGGAGGCCGAGGCCCGCCGCGCGATCGTGACCGGTGCCGACTCCGGGATCGGCCGCGCCACCGCCGTCGCCCTCGCCGCGGCGGGTATCGACGTCGGCATCACCTGGCACCGCGATGAGGCCGGCGCCCAGGAGACCGCGGACGAGGTGCGCAGCCACGGCGCCCGCGCGGTGGTGACGCAGCTCGACGTCTCCGACATCCCCGCCTGCGGCGACGTGATCGACGGGCTGATCGCTGAGCTCGGGGGCGTCGACGTGTTCGTCAACAACGCCGGCGCCGGACTCCAGACCCCGTTCCTCGACGTCACGCTCGACGAGTGGAACCGCGTGCTCGACACCGACCTCACCGGCGCGTTCGTCTGCCTGCAGCGGGCGGCCCGGTCGATGGTCGCCGCGGGGCGCGGGGGGCGGCTCATCTCCGTGACCAGCGTGCACGAGCACCAGCCGATGGTGGGGGCGAGCGCGTATGACACCGCCAAGCACGGCCTCGGCGGACTCATGAAGAACCTCGCGCTCGAGCTCGGCCGGTACGGGATCAGCGCGGTGAGCGTCGCCCCGGGCGAGATCGCGACCCCGATGACCGGGCAGACCGACACCGACCCGCACGCCGAGGACCGTCCCGGCATTCCGCTCGGCCGCCCGGGCGATGCCCGCGAGGTGGCCGCCCTGATCGCCTTCCTCGCCTCGCCGGAGGCTGCGTACATCTCCGGCGCCTCGGTCGTGATCGACGGCGGGATGCTCCAGATGGGGCCCCAGGCGGGTGCGGCGATCGAGAGCCACGACTGGCGCACGGTCTGAGCACGACACAGGCGGCGTCAAGAAGGGCGGACGCTGAGGTGTGGCCCGCACCCGAACGAGCCACACCCCCAGTGCGTTGCACTGCCGGATGCGAGCATCCGGTGAACCGCCACCGTGAGGCGACGGCCACCTCGCGGCGGTACTGGCCCCCACCAGCGGACCGCGAGGAGTCGTCGAGCGCGACTCCATGAAGGTCAGCACTCAACACGTAACACGATACAACTGTCTGTTCGATCGTGCGAATCGACCTAGGTCAATCCGTGAAAATTCGCATGCGGTCTCCGGATCGGCGACGATGGACGGATGCGCTGGCCGTGGAACACGATGTGGCGCCCGATGCGTCGGCGCCGCCGGCGGGGCGGCATCGAGCTGCGCTGGCTCACCGCCCGCTCGTGGACGCAGCGCTGGTACCCCCAGGGCATCGACGTCGGCGAGCGCCGCGGACGGCGCGCCCTCGCGGTGAGCTGGTTCCGCCAGGATCGCACCGGTCGCCACCTCGCCTCGCGGGTCGTCCTCGTGGATCGAGCGCGCGCCCGCCGCATCGACATCGTGTTGGCGGTCGCCGACGACGACGGCGTCCTGCAGCCCGCGCCCATCCATGCGGGCGGTCTCGCCTGGTTCGGCGACCGCCTGTTCGCGGCGGCGACAGGGCAGGGCATCTGGGAGTTCGACCTGGGGGCGCTCCGGCGCGTGCACGGCACGGAGGCGCAGCGGATCCGCGGCGGCACGAGCCGCCGGGACCGGCGGACGACGGTCGTCGCGGTGCGGACGCGGCGCCACCCGGTGGCGCTGCGGTGCTCCTTCCTCGGTCGCGTGTTCGACGCGGACGGGACGCCGCTCCCCCGCGTGCTCATCGGCGAGTACCGGGGTCAGGAGACCGGGGCTATCGGCGAGTTCACGATCCCCGACGGCACCGACGACGGCTTCGTCGAACACGAGCGGTTCACTCCCGGCATCCGGCACATGCAGGGGGCCGTGCGGTGGGGCGACCGCTACTTCGTGTCGCAGTCCGACCACCTGCGCCCCGGGATGCTGTGGTCGGGACCTCGCCAGGCCCTCACCCGACACCCGGTGGCCCTGCCGGTCGGCTGCGAGGATCTGGCCCTCGACCCGGATGACGAGCTGCTGTGGACCCTGGGGGAACACCCGTGGCGGCGCGTGGTGCGGGGCATCCCGTTCGCGGCTCTCGGGCTCCGGCGTCACGGAGGGGGCACAGATCCGCGAACGTAGACTGAAGGGGTGAAGAAGCCCGCCCCCCTCCTCGTCTACACCGTGCTGCGCCTGCTGGCGTTCCTCGTCCCGCTGGCCATCCTGTGGTTCTTCTTCCCGATCTTCCGCGAGTTCTGGTGGCTGGCGGCGATCTTCGCGGCCCTCATCGGCGCGAGCATCTCGATGCTGTTCCTCCGCACCCCGCTCTCCGACGCGTCCGCCCGCCTGCATGAGCGTCGGCAGGGCAAGGTCTCCGGGCAGCAGGCCGATGCCGACGCGGAGGACGAACTCGTCGACGGCACCCCCGACGACCGCCCCTGACGGCCTCGCCGCGCAGTGCTTCGGACATCCGAGGCAGGTCTCATTGTTGGACCGGGTCGTAAAACTCTCGGCTAAACCATAGGTTCGACCGGCATCTCGGGCCCTTCGCCCGGGTCGCCGGGCACGACTTCGGAGCGACCGCACGACACGCCGAGGATTGGCCCGAGACGACGGCGTGTCGGTCGCGAGCTCCGAAGCTGTGCCCGGCGAGGCGCGGGAGACGGCGAGCAGGTCAGCCGACGAAGGCCCAGAACAGGGCGCCCGCGTAGAGCAGCGAGGTGAGCGACGTCAGGGCGAGGGCGATGACCAGCTCCCGCGGCTGCCGGTAGGTCCAGACGATCACGATCGCGGGGAGGCCGGCGAGAAGGGCGAGCAGCGCGATCCAGGCGATCGGGAACAGCAACGCGAGGAACACGGCGATGCCGAACGGCACGAGCACGAAGAGCGTGAAGAGGACCTGCGTGGCGCGGCGGCCGATGAGGACCGTCAACGTGCGCTTGCCGACCTCGCGGTCCTGATCGATGTCGCGGAGGTTGTTGGCCAGCAGCACGGCGCAGGCGAACAGTCCGGCGGCGATCGCTCCCAGCCAGGCCTGCTGCGGGAGCATGAAGACCTGCACCCAGGTGGTGCCGAGAGTGGCGACGAGCCCGAAGAACACGAAGACGAAGACCTCGCCGAGGCCGTAGTACCCGTAGGGCCTCTTGCCCCCGGTGTAGAACCAGGCGGCGACGATGCAGGCCGCACCCACGGCGAGCATCCACCACTGCCCGGTCCGCACGACGATCGCGATACCGACCACCGCGGCGAGCGCGAAGAACACGAGTCCGATGACGAGCACCGTGCGCGGCTTCACCCGCCCGGAGGCCGTGAGCCGCGCCGGGCCGACCCGGTGGGCGTCGGTGCCGCGGATCCCGTCGCTGTAGTCGTTGGTGAAGTTCACGCCGATCTGCAGCAGGACCGCGACGGCGAGGCACGCGAGCGCGATCACCCAGTGGAACTCCGGCCCGGTGCTGCGCGCGGCTCCCGTGCCGATGACGACGGGGGCGATCGCCAGGGGCAGCGTGCGCAGACGAGCCGCGCCGATCCAGTCGCCGATCGTCACGGGACCCGCCTCGACGACCGGCCGCTTGGCCGGGTTGCCGCTGGTGCGCGGCGGGGTGCGCCGACCGGACTTCTTCTTGCGCTGGGAGGATGCTGCCACCCACGGAATCCTAGTCGTCGCGGCGAGGCGGCGAACTCAGCGGTGCGGGTTGCTGTCCTTGCCGTCGAGCCAGAGCTCGTCGGTCTTGTCGGCGTGCGCCCCGGTCGTGCCGACGTGCTTGTCGCTGATCTTCGGCCCCTTGAGGATGACGTGGACCATCGCCTGCGCGTGGCCGTGGCCGAGGCCGTACTCCTGCTTGAGCCAGTTCAGGACGACGGTGGACTTCGTGCTCTCGTCGAACCCCTGCTCCTGCGCGAGGGCGATGAACTGCCGCGGCGTGAGGCCGGTCTGGGTCTCGACCTTGTCGAGGTACGCCTGGAAGGACATGGTGGTCTCCGCTCTCAGTCCTCGTCGAGGAACGTCTGGATGATCGTGTCGGACGCGTGGATGCACAGGATCCGGAGGAGCCCGGTCCCCGCGTTGGTGAAACCGTGTGGCGTGAAGGCGGGCGCGGTGGCGGTGTCTCCGGCTCGCGCGACGAGGACGTCGTCGCCGATCCGGATCCGCACCGTGCCCTCGAGCACGATCCAGGTCTCAGAGTAGGGGTGCCAGTGCAGCCCCGGCCCCTCTCCTGGCTGGTTCTCGACGAAGAAGTAGGAGACGGCGGCTCCGTGGTCGGCGCCGACGAATCGGCGGCTGCGCCCTGTGCCGATGCGGATCGTACCGCTCGGGACGAGGAGAGGAACGTGGATCTCGGTCATGACCCCAGTGTCGACAGCAGGCGTCGCACCTCCTAGAGTTTCGACGTGGATCGAAACTCCGCGCCGGTCGAGGGCGTCGACCACCCGGATCACCGGGTCGAGTTCCACCTGAGTGCCGGCGACATCCAGGCGGTGCGGTTCGGCATCTCCCCCGGGCACGAACTGGCGCATGCGGTGCGCGTGCTCCTCCGCCCGGCGGCGCACCCCCTGCAATGGGGGTGGCTCCGCACCGCGCGGGAGGGGCTGCCTCGCGACGCCTTCGCGCTCCTGGCGACGGTGATCGGCGACGACGGCTACCTCCCGGACTTCCTCACCAGCACGCCGCGCGCGACCTGACCCCCGAGGCGGAACTCACCGCCCTGCGGAAGGCGGCACTCGACCCGCTGCGGTCGACCTCGGCAAGCGGATCCAGCGCTCGACGGGTGCACAGCGTCAGGCCCTGCGCGACCTGTCCGCCCGGCCGGCGCGCGCCCGTGCGATGATCGCCGATGCCTGGGAGGAGGTCTGGGAGGCCGCGTTGGCACCGGCCTGGCCTCAGCTGGAGCGCCTCCTCCGGGCCGACATCGCCGTTCGCGCCCGGGCGATCGCGACGACCGGCATCGCCGGGATGGCCGGAGCCCTCCATCCCCAGGTCTCGTGGGGCGCGGGCGCGGTGCGGGTCTCGCTCCGCCGCCACAGCGAGGACGTGGACTGTCGCGGCAGCGGTCTCGTGCTGGTGCCCTCCGTCCTCTCGTCCTGGGGCTGCCTGGTGCTCACCGAGCCACCGGCACAGCCGACGCTGTTCTATCCCGCCCGTGGCGTGACCGCGGGGTGGGCACGGGACACCACCGAGACCGTGGCCGCCCTGGGCGCCCTGCTCGGCCCGGCGCGCGCCGGCATCCTCCTCACCGCGGGGTCGCCCCGCACGACCTCGGAGGTGGCCGCCGATGCGGGGCTCGCGCTGTCGACCGCATCACACCATCTCACCGTGCTGCGGGACGCCGGGCTCGTGGTGAGCGAGCGGGACGGTTCCCGCATGCAGCACGTGCGCACCCCCTTGGGCGAGGCGCTCGTCGGCGCGCTGCTCTGACGCCGCCCTACTCGGCGGTCGAGACGGGGATGATGGGCCGGTGCTCGTAGTAGGTCTGCAGGACCACGGTCGTGCGGGTGCTCACGTTCGCCGCGAGCCGGACGTCGCGGACGAGCTGCTCCAGGTCGCGCGGCGTCGGCACGCGGACGAACAGCATGTAGCTCGCGTCGCCGGCGATGGAGTGGCAGGCCTCGATCGCGTCGAGGTGCTCCAGGAGCTCGGGGGCGTTGTCGGGCTGGGCCGGATCGAGCGGCGTGATCTCGATGAAGGCGGACAACGGAGTGCCCACCTGCTCGGGGTCGAGGATCGCGCGGTAGCCGGTGATGACGCCGCGGGTCTCGAGCCGCCGCAGCCGGGACTGCACGGCCGACACCGACAGCCCGACGGCGTCGGAGAGCTGCGACAGCGTCGCCCGCCCGTCGCGGGAGATGGTCGCCAGGATCGCACGGTCGACAGAATCATCCATGGCTGTAAGATTATCGTCAGGATTCCGTTATCACCGGAATCTTTCCGTTTTTCACTGCGATCGGAGGTTCCGATGTCCCTCGTTTCCGCCAACAGTTCCGCTGTTCAGGCCGTCGTCGGCGAACCCGAGGTCGTCGAGGATGCGTCGATCGCGGAGAACTCCGCCGCCTGGGCACAGCTCAAGCAGGCCGCGATCGCCATCCGTGAGTTGCAGATCAAGGACGGCTCGATCCCTGGCGCTTCGACGAGCTCAGCGACCCAGGACCAGGCGACCGCGCTCGTCGGGCAGATCACCGCTGCGATCCGGGCACTCGCCCCCGCCTTCCCGCACGACGCGGACTACCTCGCCGCCTCCGTCGCCGACTTCGAGCGCTGGGCCTCCGAGGGCTTCGGCGTGCCCGACTTCCTCGACTCGCTCGTGGCGTTCCAGCCGCAGCAACACCGCATCGACGGGATCCGCCACCTCGTGGTCTTCCCGATGTACACGCAGAACGGCTCCAGCGACCGCCTGGTCGAGGCGCTCATCGTCGAGACCATCTGGCCGGAGTTCATCGCCGCACTCGAGGCGGGCGACTACGGCAACAAGCTCTTCGTCTCGCTGCGCCTCGTGGACTTCACGCCCGGCTACGACACGAATTCCGCGGTGCTCTTCCCGGAGACCGTCGCCATGCGCGAGATCCCGACCTTCACCTGGGGCGCGATCTTCCAGGACCGTGAGGCCGCCCGTTACCGCCGCGTGGTCCGTGCGGCCTCGGAGATCACCAACCTCGACCTCCCCGAGCGTGCGGCGGCGATGCTGGAGGATCAGGAGGTCGCCGAGAAGACCTTCGTGATGTGGGACATCATCCACGACCGCACCCACATGCGCGGAGACCTGCCGTTCGACCCGTTCATGATCAAGCAGCGGATGCCGTTCTTCCTCTACTCGCTGGAGGAGATGCGCTGCGACATGACGGCGTTCCGCGAGTCGGTGAAGATCGAGCGGGCGCTGGACGCCCGGGTTGCCGCGGGCGAGGAGCTCACGGAGACCGAGCGGGAGATGCACGAGTACGCGCACCTCGTGCAGTACGCCGTGATCTTCGACCGCATCTTCCGCTTCGCCATCACCGGAACGCGCGTGCGCAACTACGACGCGGTCGGCGGTCAGCTCCTGTTCGCCTGGCTGCACCAGCGCGGCGTGCTGCACTGGACCGACACGGCGCTCGCCTTCGACTGGGAGAACGTGCCGGACGCCGTGGTGGCCCTCGGTGACGCGATCGACGACCTGTACTGGCACTCGATCGACCGCCCCAAGGTCGCGCACTGGCTCGCCGCCTACGAGCTGGTCCGCGGCACGCTGACTCCGCATCCTGCCTCGCAGTGGGCGCGCGGCCTGTCGGACGAGATCCTCGCCGGGGCTCCGAAGGGCTACACCGACGCGGTCCTGGACGACGAGTTCCCGCTGTCGATGTTCTTCGAGACCCTCGACAAGAAGATGAAGCCGGTCATCGAGTCGACGGTCGGCATCCGCGGTACGGACGACTGATCCGCACCGCTCCGTTGTGACGCTGGGGCGCACCCCCTCTGCGGCCGGAGACCCGGATCCCGGGTCCGGCCGCAGAGGCATCTCCGACCGAGAGGACACCGCATGACGACGCCGACGAGCCAGGGAGCGCAGGGCCGCGTGGTCGTGCTGGCGGGGGCAACGAGCGCGGCGGGACTCGCGGCGACGCGAGCACTGCGCGATGCCGGTGCCCGGGTGATCGCCACCGGCCGCACGGACGAGCGGCTGCGTCCGCTGGCCGAGGCGGGGGCGGAGACCGCGGTCGCCGATGCGACATCCTTCGCCGAGATGACGACGCTCGCCGATCGGCTCGACACGGTCGATGCGGTCGTGCCCCTCGTGGGCGGCTGGCGGGGCGGCGGCGGACTCGCCGGGCAGACCGACGACGACTTCGCGGCGCTGCTGCCGGCGCTGGAGGCGGTGCGGGCGACGAGCCGCGCCTTCGACGGCCCCCTCCGCGCCTCCGCCGCCGGACGATTCGCGATCGTGTCGTCGACCGCCGTCGCACGCCCCCTCGCCGGCGGAGCGAACTATGCAGCGGTCAAGGCGGCGAGCGAAGCGTGGACCCGCGCCGTCGCTCAGGGCTACGCCAAGACGGCGCGCGAGGCCGACGAACCGTTGCGGGCCGCTGCCGTCGTGTTCCGCGCCAAGGCCCTCGACCCCGATGCTCTCGCGGCGCGTCTCGTCGGGCTCTGGGACACCGACGCCGCGGACCTCAACGACCGGGTGCTCGAGCTGGGCTGAGCCCCGCTCCTCGAACCGCCACCGGGGCTCGGATCGTCACCGGGACTCGGGCGGTATGCCGGGGACGATCGGCGGGGCGTCGCGGAACGTGTCCGGTTCGCCGGTCGCTTCGTGTGCACCGTCGGCAGCCTGCTCGGGAGCCTCGTCGGGAGCTGAATCCGGGGCGGTCGCGTACAGCTCGGTGAGCGTGCGATACGACCGGGTGAAGAAGGCCAGGGTCGCGGCGACCACCATGATCAGACCCGCGAAGAGGCAGATGAGTGCGATGCCGCGCGCCTCACCTTCCCCGAGGAGCCACCCCCACTGCCGCTGCCCCTGCGCGCTGTCCATGTACGGGATCACGAGGAACTCGGCGATCGGGGCGATGAGGAACGCGGTGATCGGGGCCGCCGCCGCCTCCATCGCGGCCGCGGTGCCGAACACCCGTCCCTGGCGCGCGAACGGGACGACCTTCTGGATCACGGTCTGCTCCGCGGCCTCGACGGGCGGCACGAGCGCCATGTACACCCACATGCCGAGGACGTACAGCGGCCACCACTCGCGCAGCATGAAGATCGCCCCGAGGAGTCCCATCGCGATCACGATGAGCAGCATCGTGCGCACGGGCTTCCTGCCGAGGCCGAACTTGGCCACCAGTCCCCCGCCGATCAGGAATCCGGTCGACGCGAAGGCCAGGGCGAACCCCCACATCTGCGCGTCGAAGAGCGTGAGCCCGTACGGATCCATGAGCGCCATGTAGACGCCGCCGATGAGGTTGTTGAAGGTCGAGAAGACGATGAGCGCGAACAGTCCGGGAGCTTGGCGGATCGCCTGGACGCTGCCGCGGAAGTCGACGGCGCTCTTCGCCTCCGGGTCGACCTCGGGCTCGGACTCCGGGATCCGGATGAACAGCAGGTGCGCGAAGGTGAGGGCCATCGCCGCGATCGCGATCCCCAGGGTCCACCCCATGCCGAGGAAGCCGATGGAGAGGCCGGAGAAGACGCTCGTGACGAGGAAGGCGAGCCCCTGCACCGTGCCGACGAGACCGTTGGCGTTGGCGCGCTTCTCCTCCGGCACCAGCAGCGTCACCGTGGTGGACAGCGCGATGTTGCGGAGCTGCTCGATCACCCCGCCGAACAGGATGACGCCGGAGAACAGCCAGAACCACGGCCCGCCGAGGTCGAGCAGGGACGCCTCGGGCTGCCACAGGTAGAGGACGCCCGCGACGAGGAACGCCGCCGCCGAGATGACGCTCGACAGGAGCATGACGCGGTGCTTGCGATGACGGTCGACGATGGTGCCGAACACCATCGCGAAGAACGCGACGAACAGCATGTAGGCACCGCCGATGATGCCCGTGGCCAGCACCGACCGGGTCTCGATGTAGACCCAGAAGGTGAGGGCGAACCACAGGAAGCTCGTCGTGACGTTGGCGATCAACGTGTTGACGAGGACGTTCGCGAAAGCTGTCTTCGCCGCGCTGCGTTCCATGGGTTCGAGGGTAGAGCGGGCCTCGGACATCCGGTAGGGGAAGGCGATTAGGCTTGTCCGGTGAGCATCCCGCACGACCCCGCCATCCGGGGCTTCGCCAGTGACAACTACTCCGGCATCCACCCCGAGGTCCTGGCGGCCCTCGCGGCCGCGAACGGGGGCCATCAGGTGGCCTACGGCGAGGACGCCTACACCGCCCGCCTGCAGGAGGTGTTCCAGGCGCACTTCGGTGACACCGCCGCTGCGTACCCCGTGTTCAACGGCACCGGGGCGAACGTCACCGGTCTGCAGTCGATGCTGCCGCGCTGGGGTGCCGTGATCGCGGCCTCGACCGCGCACATCAACGTCGACGAGGGCGGAGCGCCGGAGAAGATCGGCGGCTTCAAGCTCCTCACCGTCCCCACCGACGACGGCAAGCTCACCCCCGAGCTCATCGACCGCGAGGCGTGGGGCTGGGGCGACGAGCACCGCGCGCAGCCGCTCGTGGTGTCGATCACGCAGTCCACCGAGCTCGGCACTCTGTACACCGCGGAGGAGATCCGCACGATCGCGGATCACGTCCACGCGCGCGGCATGAAGCTGCACGTCGACGGTGCGCGCCTGTCGAACGCGGCCGCCGCCCTCGATCTGCCGCTGCGGGCGTTCACGACCGACGCCGGGGTGGACGTGCTGACCTTCGGCGGCACGAAGAACGGCGCCATGCTCGGCGAGGCCATCGTCGTGCTGAACCCGGACGTCGCCGTGGGCCTCAACTACGCGCGCAAGTTCAACATGCAGCTCTCGTCGAAGATGCGCTTCGTCTCGGCGCAGCTCATCGCCCTGCTCGACGGCGACCTGTGGCTGCGGAACGCCCGGCACGCCAATGCCATGGCGGCCCGGCTCCGCGCGCGGATCGAGGACGGCCTCGCCGACGGATCGATCGTCGGGGTGGAGTTCACGCAGCCGACGCAGGCGAACGGCGTGTTCGCGACCCTGCCCGAGGGCGTCGCCGATCAGCTCCGCGACGTGTTCCGCTTCTACGACTGGGACGCCGCCCGCCGCGAGGTGCGCTGGATGTGCGGCTTCGACACCGAGGAGTCCGACGTCGACGCCTTCGTCGACGCCCTCGCCCGCCTCACCCGCCCCTGACCCCGCCCCGCCCCCTGATCGCCGAGACCCCGGGTTCGCGTCGAGACCCCGGGGTATCCGTGGGTCGACGCCGGGGTGTGGGCGGGAAGCCGGGGTCTCGGCGGAGGGACGGCTACCGCTTCGACTTGCGGTAACCGGCCTTGACGGCGGCGCTCTCCGTGGAGAAGCACACCTCGGGCTTGGTCTTCGCGTAGTACGCCCCGCTCCGCACGTGGTAGATCATCGACTGCGCGTTGCCCTTGATGGGAGCCCAGGCGGGGCAGTTCCACGTGGAGACCGGCGTGGTGCGGGCGGGATACGTCACGGCGGCGGTCTGCGCGGAGGTGCGCGCGGCCGTGACGTAGCCGCTCTTCGTCCCGGTGACCTTGACCGTGATCCTGGACTTCACCATGGCCGCGGTGACGACCAGCGTGGAGCCGGTCGCCCGCGCGATCGCGCGACCGTTCAGGTACCACTGGTAGCTCAGCCGCGTGCCGCCGGTCCATGTCGACGCGACCGCCGTGAGACGGGAGCCCACGATCGCGGAGCCGGTGATCCGGGGCGTCGGCGCGGAGAGGATCCCCTTGACGGCGGCCGTCGGCTTCGAGCGCTTCGATGCTGCGGCGTACCCCGACTTGGTCCCGGAGACGACGACCGTCACCGGCTTCAGCGCCGCGGAGGACGGGATCTTGAAGGAGGTCCCGGTCGCTCGGGCGACGGCCACGCCGTCGACGTACCACTGGTAGGTCAACCGCGTCCCCGCCGTCCACGTCCCGGTCTTGACCTTGAGGGTCTGTCCGACCGTGGCGGTGCCGGTGATCGTGGGGGTCGGCACGGTCAGCACGCGCAGCACGGCCGACGTCGCCGCCGACGCGACGGTCGCCGACGCGAAGGCCGCCTTCTTCCCGGTCACGCGCACGGTGATGCGGGCTCCCGCGTGCGCGGTGGTGAGGGTGAGCGACGATGCCGTGGCCTTCGAGATCGCGACGCCGTTCGCGTACCACTGGTATCCGAGCGCGGCGCCCGACGTCCACGCCCCCGGCGCCGCACGGAGCGTCTGCCCGACCGTCGCCGTCCCGTTGATCGTGGGAACGGACGTCTCCATCCGGTGCAGCGGCTCGAGCGCGGCGACGACTCCGGACTGCGTGGCCCCGGCGGCGAGCGTGATGGTCCGCGCCTTCTCGAAACGAGGAGCATCGTCCCACCACTCCGAGACCGCTCCCGCAGCTCCCGAGACGAAGGCCACGCGATACGCGCCCGCGGGCAGTCCGCCGACGGCGAAGGTGCCGGCATCGGTCACGGGGGCGGCGGCACCCACCACGGTCCCCGCCCCCGAGAGCGGGTAGACGGCGACGACGACGCGCTGCCCGGTGATGTCGGTCCCCTTCGGCGCGGTCACGCTTCCGGAGATCAGGGCCGAGCGCTCGAGCTGCACGTCGCGGACGACGCCCTCGGTCCCGACCGCCAGGACCTCGCCGCTCTGCGGACCGCCCTGGTCGAAGACGGCGCGCCCCTCGGACACCACACCGAGGACGACGTCGCCCTGCGGCACGCGCAGGGAGTACGAGCCGTCGGTGACGGCAGCGGCCGCGACGGGGACGCCGGCGCCGGGAGCGTAGGCCGCGACGAAGGTGCGGCCCCGCGAGACGTCGACGCCGGTCGGGAACGTGACGCGACCGGAGACGGTGGCGGTGCTCTCGGGGTCGGCCTGGCCGGGAGACGCGGCGACGTCCGCAGCCGCGGCGACCGCGGTGGGGAGCGCTTCCGCGACGCCGGGGAAGGCCGGGTCGAGCGCGGTCGTGGCCGCGGTCGCGGGTGTCGCGACGAAGACCAGACCGGAGGCAAGGAGGGCGGCGGCGACCGTGACGGCCAGCGCACGGAGACGGCGGAGCGGAGCGGCGAACGCCATGGGCATCCTTCGGGACGGACGCGGTCATCGACCGCGCGGATCAGGGCGTTCTGAGCAGATCACCTCCGTCATGAATACCGGTTCCTCCGCTCCGAAGACAAGCTTTCATCTTCCGCCGAGGCCCCGGGTTCTCGCCGAGACCCCGCCTTCAGCGCGCGGCGTAGCCGGGGTCTCGACGCGAACCCGGGGTCTCGGGGAGAAAGAACGAGCGTCAGCGGAGGAGGCCGAGGCTGGCGAGCGCGTGGCGGATGAGGGTGCCGCGGCCGCCCTCCATCTCGGCGGCGACGGCGTCGGAGGCGGCGGCCTCCGGGGAGAACCACGTCACCTCGAGGGCGTCCTGGCGCGGCTCGCACGTCCCGGTCACGGGCACCACGAAGGCGAGGGAGACGGCGTGCTGACGGTCGTCGTGATACGCGCTCACCCCCGGGATCGGGAAGTACTCGGCCACCGTGAACGGCAGCGGCTGCGGCGGCAGGAGCGGGAAGGCCATGGGCCCGAGGTCGTTCTCGACGTGGCGGAACAACGCGTCGCGGATCGTCTCGCCGAAGCGCACCCGGCCCGACACGATCGTGCGTGTGATCTCGCCGAGCGGGGTGGACCGCAGCAGCACGCCGATCTCGGTGACCTGACCGGAGCCGTCCGTGCGCACGGGGATCGCCTCGACGTAGAGCATCGGAAGGTGGCGCCGGGCCTCTTCCAGCTCGACGTCGCTCAGCCAGCCGGGGTTCGCATCCGGCACCGGCGGGTTCGCATCGCGGAACGAACCGAGGCCCTCGTCTTCGGGCTCCGGCTCCGGATCGGGTGTGCGCACCGCCATGCCTCCTTTCTACCAGCCGTCCTCGTCGATGGCAGCACCGGCGCGAGCCCTGGCAGGATGACGGTGTGACCGAGAACCTGACGATCGACGATGCGGCGACGCGCTGGTCGCACACCGACCGCGCCGGGCTCCCGCTGCTCGTGCTGCTGCACGGGTACGGCGCCGACGAGCACGACCTCTTCGGCATCGTCCCGTATCTCCCCGCCGGCGTCGCCGTGGCCTCGGTCGCCGCACCACTGACCCCGCCGTGGCCGACCCCGGGTCGCTCCTGGTACCCGATCGAGGGGCTCGACGGACGCAGTTCCACCACCGTCACCCTCGCGGCGGAGGCGTTCCTGCGCTGGCTCGACGACGCCGCGGCGGACGCGCCGTCGGTGGCGCTGCTCGGGTTCTCCCAGGGCGCCGCGGTGTCACTCCAGGCCCTGCGGCTGGCCCCCGAACGGTTCGGTGCGGTCGTCGCGCTGAGCGGGTACGCCGCCCCGGACCCCCTCCCCGGCGATGCGCACCTCGCGGAGGTCAGCCCCCCGGTGTTCTGGGGCCGCGGTTCGCACGACGACGTCATCCCCGCGCCGCTGATCGCCCACACGGCGCAATGGCTCCCCGCGCACACGTCCCTGTCCGGTCGCGTCTACAGCGGACTGACCCACAGCATCTCCGAGGAGGAGCTCGGCGACGTGCACCGGTTCCTCAAGACCTGGGTCGAGGGGATCGGCGCGGATCAGGCGGACGGGTCCCGGCCGTCCTGAGCGCCGTCAGCGGAGTCCGGGTCATCGACATCGCCCTCCGCCGCGTCTCCCCTGCCGCCCGCGGAACCGCGGAACGCCACGGACAGGGCGACGCC
Organism: Microbacterium sp. CFSPD4_SD4; assembly: GCF_057364585.1. Classification (NCBI taxonomy): domain Bacteria; kingdom Bacillati; phylum Actinomycetota; class Actinomycetes; order Micrococcales; family Microbacteriaceae; genus Microbacterium; species Microbacterium sp. CFSPD4_SD4. The sequence goes on along the minus strand of NZ_JBNFOC010000004.1, from coordinate 124,600 downwards.
GATCGCGAGACCGATCCCGATGCCGAGGATCCAGTTGTCCAGCGCCATCCCCATCGAGACGCCGATGGCCACGCCGAGCGCGAGACCGATGCCGAGGCCCGTCCGTGCGCGCATCTCGTCGGGACTGGGGTTCCGATCGTCTGCCATGCCTCCACGGTACGAGCCGTCCCGCGGCCCCGCATCCCCCGCGCGGCGGACCGGCGACACGCCCGGGAGTTGCGCGGCGCGACACGCCCGGGTATCGTCGTGGCGTCCTGTCCGCCGTGTCTGGAAGTCCTTTGATCTGAATCGTCGCCTCCGCGCCCCTCTTCTCGCGCGCTGACCCGACGATCGCCGACTCCCCGGCAGACGCCCTCCTCCGCTTCCGTGACTCCACGGTCCGGCAGGGGCTCGGTGTCAGTGCACCCTCGCACTCGACAGGAGACACCCCATGTCACAGCCCTCTTCCTCGCACGCCGCCGTCGTCCTCGACCGCCTCTCCCTCACCTGGCCCGACGGCACGGTCGCCCTCGACGGCGTGTCCGGAGCCTTCGGCGCCGGGCGCACGGGACTGGTCGGCCGCAACGGCGCCGGCAAGTCCACGCTGCTCCGGCTGATCGCCGGGGAGCTCGCCCCCACCTCCGGAACGCTCACCACCTCGGGCGAGGTCGCCTTCCTCCCCCAGCAGCTCACCCTCGACGTGGACCGTCGGGTGTCCGACCTCCTCGGGGTGACGGCCGCCCTCGATGCCGTGCGGGCCATCACCGCCGGTGACGTCGACCCCGCGCACTTCGACGCGGTCGGCGACGACTGGGACATCGAGGCGCGGGCGGAGGCCTCCCTCGCGGAGGCCGGGCTCGCCCCCGCCTTCCTCGACCGCACGGTCGGTGAGCTGTCCGGGGGGGGAGGCCGTGCTCGTCGCGATCGCCGGCATCCGGCTGCGCCGGGCTCCCATCACCCTCCTCGACGAGCCGACGAACAACCTCGACCGCGACGCCAGGGCGGCCCTCGCCGCGATGGTGCAGTCCTGGAAGGGCACGCTCATCGTCGTGAGCCACGACCTCGCTCTGCTCGAGCTCATGGACGACACCGCCGAGCTGTACGGAAGGAACCTCTCCGTGTTCGGCGGCCCCTACTCCGAGTGGCGCGCGTGGCTCGACGCGGAGCAGGACGCGGCGAAGCAGGCCGAGGTCGCCGCCGCCCAGGTGCTCCGCAAGGAGAAGCGGCAGCGGATCGAGGCCGAGGTCAAGCTCGCCCATCGGGCCCGGACCGCCAAGAAGGCCGAGGTCGAGAAGCGCGTCCCGAAGATCGTCGCGCACGGTCGGAAGATGGCCGCCGAGGTGTCCGCGGGGAGGCTGCGCACCGAGGTCGGCGCGAAGGAGGACGCGGCCCGCGCGGCACACGATGCCGCGGGGCGACGGGTCCGCTCCGACGCCTCGATGAAGATCGAGCTGCCGGACCCCGACGTGTCGCGGAGCCGGCGGATCGCCGAGCTCGGCGGACCGGAGCGGTCGTGGGTGATCCAGGGTCCCGAGCGCGTGGCCCTCATCGGCCGCAACGGCGCCGGCAAGACGACGCTGCTGGAGCGGTTGGTCTCCGGCGCCGCGCCCGACTCCGGAGACGAGGCGCGGGAGCGGCCGGAGCTCCGGGCGGAGGCGCTCACCGACCGGATCGGCTACCTGCCGCAGCGGGTGGACGGTCTCGACGAGGGCCTGTCCGTGTTCGCGAACGTGGCCGCCGCGGCACCCCAGGTCCCGGAGAAGGAGCTCCGCAATCGGCTCGCCCGGTTCCTCATCCGGGGCGGGACGACCGACCGCCCGGTGTCGGCGCTCTCCGGCGGGGAGAGGTTCCGGGTCGCCTTGGCCCGGCTACTCCTCACGGATCCGGCTCCGCACCTCGTCGTCCTCGACGAGCCGACGAACAACCTCGACCTCGACACGGTCGACCAGCTCGTCGAGGCGCTGCGGGCGTACCGCGGGGCGGTGCTCGTCGTGAGTCACGACGACGCCTTCCTCGCCCGGCTCGACCTCGACCTCACCCTGGAGATCGATGCCGACGGCGGGTTGCGGGAGGTCGGGTGACGTCATCCGTCGTTCCGTCTGCACGACCGGGGTCCGCCCGCACGACCGGAACCGTGGTTCCGTCGTGCGGGCGGAACGAGGTCGTGCGGGTGGCGCAGCCGGGTGTCAAGGTCCGGGCCGGATGTCGGTGGGGTCGGGAATGATGGAGGCATGAGCGACGTGCTCGACCGCTTCACCCCGGCCACACAGGACTGGTTCCGGGGTGCCTTCACCGCACCCACGCCGGCGCAGGCGGGCGCGTGGGAGGCGATCTCCGCCGGCAAGCACGCCCTCGTCGTCGCTCCGACGGGCTCCGGCAAGACCCTGTCGGCGTTCCTCTGGGCGATCGACAGCGTGTTCCGCGAGCGCGCCGACCTCCCGGAGGAGCCGAAGAAGGACGGGTCCCGCACGCGGATCCTGTACATCTCCCCGCTCAAGGCCCTCGGCGTCGACGTGGAGCGCAACCTGCGCTCGCCCCTCATCGGCATCGGGCAGTCCGCGCGGCGACTCGGTCTCACCGCCCCCGGCATCACGGTGGGCGTCCGCTCCGGTGACACCACGTCGAGCGATCGCCGCAAGCTCGTGTCCGATCCGCCCGACATCCTCATCACGACGCCCGAGTCGCTGTACCTCATGCTCACGAGCCGGGCCGGAGACACCCTGCGCGACGTGCACACGGTCATCATCGACGAGGTGCACGCGGTCGCCGCCACCAAGCGCGGCGCGCACCTCGCGGTGAGCCTGGAGCGCCTCGACGCCCTCCGCCGCTCCCACGGCGCGGAGACCGCAGCGCAGCGCATCGGCCTCTCGGCGACCGTCCGACCGATCGACGAGGTGGCGCGGTTCCTCGGCGGCGCCGACCCGGTCGAGATCGTCGCTCCCCCGGCATCGAAGACCTTCGAGCTCGGCGTCGTCGTGCCGATGGACGACATGACCAACCCGCCACCCCCGCCCGGGGCGCCGCCGGAGGCCCCGGGGATCGATGCGGAGTACACCGAGGTCACCGGCTCGGTGTGGCCGCACGTCGAGGAGGCGATCGTCGACCGCATCCTCCAGAACAACTCGACCATCGTCTTCGCGAACTCCCGCCGCCTCGCCGAACGGCTGACCGGACGGTTGAACGAGATCTATGCGGAGCGGATCGGGGTCGCTCTTCCGGAGCCGACCGTGCCCGCCGCGATGATGGCACAGGCGGGGTCCACCGCCGGCGCCGAACCGGTGCTCGCCAAGGCCCACCACGGCTCGGTGTCGAAGGAGCAGCGCGCGCAGGTCGAGGAGGAGCTGAAGTCGGGGGTGCTCCGCTGCGTGGTCGCCACGAGCAGCCTGGAGCTCGGCATCGACATGGGCGCCGTCGACCTCGTGATCCAGGTCGAGGCGCCGCCGTCCGCGGCCTCCGGGCTCCAGCGCGTGGGACGGGCCGGACACCAGGTCGGCGAGATCAGCCGCGCGGCCCTGTTCCCCAAGCACCGCGGGGACGTGCTGCACACCGCGATCGTGACGGAGCGGATGCTCGCGGGGAAGATCGAGGCCATCCAGGTGCCGCGGAACCCGCTCGACATCCTCGCCCAGCAGACCGTCGCGGCCAGCGCCCTCGGAGCGATCAGCGTCGAGGAGTGGTTCGAGACCGTCCGCCGTTCCGCCCCGTTCCAGTCGCTCCCCCGCTCCGCGTACGAGGCCACGCTCGACCTGCTGGCCGGCCGCTTCCCCTCCGACGAGTTCGCCGAGCTGCGCCCGCGCCTCGTCTGGGATCGCGACGCCGGCACACTCACGGGCCGCCCGGGGGCACAGCGGATCGCGGTCACCAGCGGCGGCACCATCCCCGACCGGGGGCTGTTCGGCGTCTTCGTCGCCGGCGAGTCCACGGGTGCCCGGGTGGGCGAGCTCGACGAGGAGATGGTCTACGAGTCCCGGGTCGGCGACGTGTTCACCCTGGGCACCACGAGCTGGCGCATCGCCGAGATCACCCACGACCGCGTCAACGTCATCCCCGCCTACGGCCAGCCCGGCAAGGTGCCGTTCTGGCACGGCGACGGCATCGGCCGCCCGTTCGAGCTGGGCGAGGCGCTCGGGGCGTTCTCCCGCGAGGTGTCCGCCGCGAAGCCGGAGAAGGCGGAGCAGCGGCTCATCGCGGCCGGACTCGACGAACAGGCGCGCGCCAACCTCCTCGCGCATCTCTCCGAGCAGCGGGAGGCCACGGGCACCCTGCCGACGGACCGTACGCTCACCGTGGAGCGCGGACACGACGAGGTCGGCGACTGGCGGGTCATCCTGCATTCCCCGTACGGCATGAAGGTGCATGCGCCCTGGGCGCTCGCCATCAATGCGCGCGTGCGGGAGCGTCTCGGCGTCGATGGCTCCGCGGTGGCGAGCGACGACGGCATCATCGTGCGCATCCCCGACGCCGAGTCCGAGCCGCCCGGTGCGGAGCTCTTCGTGTTCGATCCGGACGAGCTGGAGCAGCTCGTCACGCAGGAGGTCGGCGGCTCGGCGCTGTTCGCCTCGCGGTTCCGCGAGTGTGCCGCGCGGGCGCTGCTCATGCCCCGCACGAACCCCAACCGCCGCACGCCGCTCTGGCAGCAGCGCCAGCGCTCGGCCCAGCTCCTCGAGGTCGCCCGCCGGCATCCCACCTTCCCCGTGATCCTGGAGACCCTGCGCGAGGTGCTGCAGGACGTCTACGATCTGCCGTCGCTCAGGAAGCTCGCGACGAGCATCGCCGACCGCCGCATCCGCCTCGTCGAGACCCAGCCGGGACAGCCGTCGCCCTTCGCGCGCGACCTCCTCTTCGGCTACGTCGGCGCGTTCATGTACGAGGGCGACTCGCCGCTGGCCGAGCGCCGAGCGGCCGCCCTGTCCGTCGATCCCGCGCTGCTCGGGGAGCTGCTGGGCACGGTCGAGCTGCGCGAGCTCCTCGACCCCGACGTCATCGCGCAGTTCGAGCGCGAGGCCCAGCGCCTCGACCCGGAGCGTCGGGCGCGCGGCCTGGAGGGCGTCGCCGACCTGCTCCGGCTGCTCGGACCGCTCGACGCCGACGAGGTGGCGGCACGCCTCGATCCGGAGTCCACCGGCGGAGCGACCGCGGCGACGCTGCTCGACGACCTCGTAACCGCGCGGCGGGCCATCCCCGTCACGATCGCCGGGGTGACCAGGGTCGCCGCGATCGAGGACGCCGGGCGCCTGCGCGACGCGCTCGGAGCGGCCCTGCCGACCGGCATCCCCGTGGCCTTCCTCGAGCCCCTGGCGGATCCCCTCGGCGACCTCGTGGCCCGTCACGCCCGCACCCACGGCCCCTTCACCACCGCAGCCGTCGCCGAGCGCTTCGGTCTCGGCACCGCGGTCGCCCGGCACACCCTGCAACGTCTGGAGACGAACGGCCGCCTCACGAGCGGGTACTTCCTCCCCACCGCGGCCGGCAGCGGCGACGACATCGAGTGGTGCGACACCGAGGTGCTGCGGCGGCTGCGGATGCGGTCGCTCGCGGCGATCCGCGGGTCGGTCGAGCCGGTCTCCCCGGAGGCCTATGCGCGGTTCCTGCCGGACTGGCAGCATCTCGGTCGACCCCTGGAGGGCATCGACGGCGTGCTCACGGTGATCGAGCAGTTCGCCGGCGTCCCGATCCCCGCCAGCGCCTGGGAGTCGCTCGTCCTGCCGTCGCGGGTGCGCGACTACACCCCGGCGATGCTCGACGAGCTCACGGCCGCGGGCGAGGTGATCTGGTCGGGACACGGCACGCTTCCCGGGCGCGACGGGTGGGTCTCGCTGCACCCGGCCGATCTCGCCCCATTCACCCTCCCCGATCCGGACGCGGAGATCGCCGCGGAGTCGCTGGAGGCGCGCCTCCTCGCGGCCCTCGCGGCGGGCGGCGCCTACTTCGCCGCGCAGCTCAAGGAGATGACCGGCGCCGAGAACGAGCAGTCGGTGCTGGAGGCCCTGTGGTCGCTGACGTGGTCCGGGCACGTCACCAACGACACGTTCGCGCCGATCCGCTCGCTGCTGACCGGGGGCTCCCAGGCCCACAAGGTCAAGCGCCGCGCCCCGCGTGCGCGCACCTATCGCGGCATGTCGCTCACGCGCACCGCTCCGCGCCCGACCTCCATCGGCGGTCGCTGGTCGCTGCTCCCCGAGGTCGAGACCGATCCGGCGCGGCGCGCGACCGTCACCGCCGGGCTGCTCCTCGACCGCTACGGGGTGGTCACCCGCGGGGCCGTGCAGTCGGAGGGCGTCCCCGGCGGTTTCGCCCAGGCGTACCGCGTGCTGGCCGGGTTCGAGGAGGCGGGGCACTGCCGCCGCGGCTACGTGATCGAGAAGCTCGGCGCCGCGCAGTTCGCCGCCTCCGCCACGGTCGACCGTCTCCGCACGTACGCCGGTCTCGCCGATCCGCCGCCACGGAAGGCCGTCACCCTGGCGGCCACCGACCCGGCGAACCCGTACGGCGCGGCGCTCGGGTGGCCGAAGCTCGAGGGCGTGTCGCATCGCCCGGGGCGCAAGGCCGGTGGGCTCGTGGTGCTCGTCGACGGCGCCCTCGTCCTGTCGCTCGAGCGCGGCGGACGGACAGTGCTGTGCTTCACGGACGACGAGGAGGTGCTGCAGGCCGCCGCCGCCGACCTCGCGACGACGGCCAGGGACCGCCGCCTCGACACCCTCACCGTCGAGAAGGTGAACGGCGAGGGGGTCTACGGCACGATCCTCGGGCGGGCTCTGCAGGAGGCGGGCTTCGTGCAGACGCCGCGCGGCTTCACGCTCCGCAAGGCCGTCTGACCCGGCCTCACCACGACCACCACCGACCCACCCCTACCCTGGAGCCATGATCCGAGAGTTCGCCGCCGGCGTCCGCACCCTGTTCCGCGGCTTCGGCGTGTGGCGCACCCGCCCGGGGCTGATGGCGCTCGGGCTCGTCCCCGCGATCATCGCGCTCGTGCTCCTCGCCGCCGTCCTCGTGCCGCTGATCCTGTCGATGCCCTCGCTGTCGGCCTGGCTCACCCCCTTCGCCGACGGATGGGTCGAGCCCTGGCGCGGGTTCCTGCGGACCGCGGTCAGCCTCGTGGTGGTCGCCGCCGCGCTCGCGCTGGCCAGTTCGGTGTTCAGCGCCCTCACCCTCACGATCGGCGACCCGTTCTACCAGCGGATCTGGCACGCCGTGGAGAAGGACCTCGGCGACCCGCCTCCCGCCGACGGCGGCAGTTTCTGGACCACCGTCGGTGAAGGTCTCCGACTGGTCGTGCTCGGCATCCTCATCGCCCTCCTCGTGCTCCTCATCGGCCTCGTGCCCGGTGTCGGCGGCGTCCTCGGCGCGGTGTCCGGCGTGGTCCTCACGGGCCGCCTGCTCGCGCGGGAGCTGACCGGTCGAGCCTTCGATGCGCGCGATCTCAGCCCCGCCGCCCGCGCCGCGCTGTTCTCCGGCAGTCGCGCCCGCGTGCTCGGCTTCGGGGTCGCCACCCAGCTCTGCTTCCTCATCCCGGGCGGCGCCGTCGCCGTGATGCCGGCCGCGGTCGCGGGAAGCACGATGCTGGCGCGCGACATGCAGGCCCGCACCCCGCTCGCGGTCGCCACCCCCGCACCGGCGCCGGGACGGCACGACCGCACGACCGGGATCGCCTGATGCCTGAGGGCGATACCGTCTTCCGCACGGCCCGCCGCCTGGACGAGGCCCTGGCGGGCGGCGAGGTCACGCGCTTCGACCTCCGCGTGCCGCGCTTCGCGACCCTCGATCTGACCGGACAGCGCGTGCAGGGCGCCGTCCCTCGCGGGAAGCACCTGCTGCTGCGGATCGGCGAGAGTACGCTGCATTCGCATCTGCGCATGGACGGCGCCTGGTTCGTGTACCGGCCCGGTGAGAAGTGGCGGCATCCGGCGTTCAAGGTGCGGGCGATCGTCGGCACGGCCGAACGCGAGGCCGTGGGCGTGGACATCGCCGAAGTCGAGGTCGTCCCCACCCGCGATGAAGACGACCTCGTCGGCTACCTCGGCCCCGACCCCCTCGCCGCCGACTGGGACCCGATCGAGGCCGCGCGCCGACTCGGCGCCGACACCCGGGCCATCCACGTCGCCCTGCTCGATCAACGCAACGTCGCGGGCTTCGGCAACGAGTACGCGGCAGAACTCCTGTTCCTCCGCGGAATCCTGCCGACCACCCCGACCCCCGAAGTCGACGTCGCCGCCCTCCTCGATCTGGGCGTGCGGACCATCCGCGCGAACCGCGACCGCCGCAACCGCACCTTCACCGGCATCGATCGCCCGGGCCAGGCGACGTGGGTCTACGGACGCGCCGGCCGCCCCTGCCGACGCTGCGGAACGCTCATCCGCCGCGGGGAGCTGGGGGCCGATCCGACCCGCGAGCGGATCACGTTCTGGTGCCCTCGGTGCCAGCGTTGAGCCGTATCCATCCGCGGGAATGAATCTCCCCCTCCCGTGGTTGTTGATATATCCGGAGCACGGGAGGAATCGTGGGCAAGAACTACGTCGACATCGAGAACGACCACGGAGCGACGCTGCGGTACCGCAAGCACGCCAACGGTCGCGGTCTCGTCGCGCATGGCGCCAAGGTGCATCCGAAGGCGCACATCGAGGCGGGAGCCTACATCGAACCGGGAGCACGCGTCGGAGCGGGGGCCATCGTCGCCCGCGGTGCGTGGGTGGACGAGGACGCCGTGATCGGCGAGGGCGCGTACATCGACGCCCACGCGCACGTCGGCCAGGGCGCGGCGGTCGGCGATCACGCGCACGTCGGCGTCCGCACCGACATCGGCGCCGGGGCCCGCATCGTGCGAGGCGCCCGCATCGGCGACGACGAGACGGTCGCGGCGGGGCTCACCGTCGCCACTGATCAGAAGGGTCTCTGGCTGGCGGCCTGACCGGCCTCAGAGCAGTCGCCGCTCGGAGGCCCACGCGGTGAGCTCGTGGCGGGAGGAGAGCTGCAGCTTGCGCAGCACCGACGACACGTGCGTCTCGACGGTCTTGATGGAGATGAAGAGGGCTGCGGCTACTTCTTTGTACGCGTAGCCGCGGGCGATCAGTCGCATCACCTCCTGCTCGCGCGAGGAGAGGCGGTCGAGCTCGTCCGTCGCGGTGGCCGTCTCGCCGGCCACGGCGCCGAACGCGTCGAGCACGAACCCCGCGAGCCGCGGCGAGAACACCGCGTCCCCCTCGGCGACGGCGCGCACGGCGTCGCTCACCTCGCGGCCCGAGGAGCCTTTGGTGATGTAGCCGCGCGCCCCGGCCCGGATCACCCGCACGACGTCGGCCGCCGCATCGGAGACGCTCAGCGCGAGGAACCGCGTCGTGGTCGGTCGCGTCCCTCGGATCACGGCCTCCCCACCCGTCGCGTCGTCGCCCTCACCGCCGGGGAGGTGCACATCGAGGAGCACCACGTCCGGGGCCGTCTCCACGATCACGGCGATCGCTGAGGGCACGTCCGCCGCCTCGCCCACGACCTCGACGCTCGCATCCAGATCGGCCCGCAGGCCCGAGCGAAAGATGGAGTGGTCGTCGACGATCACGACGCGGAGACGGTCAGCCACGGGGCTCCTGTCGGATCGGTCCCCGCTCCGGGGACGAGATGGTGGGCAGGCGCAGATGCACCTCGGTACCGGCGTCGTCGCTGCGCACCGACCCCGTGCCGCCCGCGCGACGCAGCCGCCCGATGATCGACTCCCGCACGCCGAGCCGATCGCCGGGCACCTCGTCGAGCCGGAATCCGGGACCGCGGTCGCGGACGAACACGTCGACGCCGTCGACACGACCCTCGATGTAGACGGAGATCTCGCCGCCCGCGTGCCGGGCGGCGTTCAGCATCGCCTCCCGGGCCGCGGCCGCCAGTTCCCCGCTCGCCCGCTCCGCCGACAGCCCGGCCGAGACCACCTCGATCCGGACCGGGTGGTCGATCTCGAGCGCTCCGGCGTAGTCGCGCAGGTCGGTCGGCAGGTCGCTGTCCGCCGGAGCATCGCCGTCGTACAGCCAGGCACGCAGCTCCCGCTCCTGCGCGCGGGCCAGCCGTGCCGCCTCGCTCGATGCCCCGGCCCGGTTCTGGATGAGGGCGAGCGTCTGCAGCACCGAGTCGTGCAGGTGGGCGGCCATGACGCTGCGCTGCTCCTCCCGGATGCGGCGCACGCGCTCCCCCGCCAGCTCCCGCCAGCGCGGGATGAGGGCCGAGGCCACCACCGCCACCAGCCCGGCAAGCGGGAGCAGCACGAGCACGACACCCGAGCGCGCGATCGGCCACGAGAGGAGCAGGAGAACGACGAGGCCGAGGATGAGCACCGCGAGGATGCGGACGGTGGTGGTGTGCCGAGGGCCGCGGGCCGTGTCGGTGCGATCGATGAGCGTGGCCCACAGCCCGGAGGCGGTCGCGCACAGCGTGGTGCCGCCGACGACCACGGCCGCCATTCCCGGAGGGATCGAGCCGTTCAGCCAGTCGCTGCCCCCGCGCCACACCACGACGACGAGGGCACCGACGGCCGCGGGGACCAGCAGGAGCCAGGCGACCGGGAGGCGACGCGTCGGCGCCGTCGTCCCCTCCGTCCACGGCATGAAGGTCCAACACCAGGCGTACAGGAGCACACCCGCGCCGCCGCAGAGCGTCAGGGCGACGAACAGCGCCCGCACCAGCCCGACGCGCACACCGAGGTGGCGTGCGAGCCCGGCGCTCACTCCGGTCACGAGAGCATCGCGATCGCGGGCCAGCGCCGGACGCGCAGTCGCCGGCGCGGGGCCGGGGAGCGTGGAGACGGCGGAGGGCATACGGTCATCCAATCATCCGCCTCCGCTCTCCGGGACCTCCCTGTCGCGGAATCAGGGTGCGCTCAGGGGATCCCCCCATGGCCCCGCGGCGCTGCCGACCACGAGGATCGACTCATGACGATTCCGACCGCTCCGCCACCGCCCGCCGACCACGAGGCACCGGCACCGGAAGCCCCCCGCCGACCGCGCGGTGCCGACAGGTTCCTGCTGTGGGTCGCCGGCCTCGGCGTGGTGCGCACGGACGGCTGGCTGGGTGGCGTGGCCGCCGGCCTCGCGATCCGCCTCCGCATCGATCCGCTGATCGTGCGCGGGGTCCTCGTCGTCGCGGCCCTCTTCGGTCTTCCGGCCTTGTTCCTGTACGCCCTCGCCTGGGCGGTGCTGCCGGACGTCGACGGCCGCGTGCATCTGCGTGATCTGCTGCAGCGCCGGTACGACCCCGTGCAGCTCGGCATCCTCGCCCTCGCCGTGATCGGCCTCTTCCCGACGGCGCCGCTCGCCGGGCGCCTGTTCGGCCTCGGCTACGACGGCTGGTCGGCACTGTCGACGGTCACCTGGGTGGTCGGGCTCGTGCTCGCCGCCGCCTTGCTCTTCCTCATCGTGCGTGCCGCGCGCCGCACTCCGGGCGCTTCCGCGCCGGATCCGGCGGGGGCTTCCGCAGATCCGGCGGCCCCGGCCGCGTCCGCCCCCGACGCGGGTTCGGGTCCCGCCACGGGGGCGGACGCCATTCCCTCCACGGCCACGGACGCTCCGGTCTCGGTACCGCTCGCCGACGCCGTCGGGCACGACGTCCTCGCCATTCCCGCACCTCCCGCACCCCTGCCTCCGGGCACCCAGGACCCCGCCGCGCTGGAGGCCTGGCGCGCCCAGCACGCCGCCTGGAAGGAGCAGGATCAGGCCTGGCGCCGCCAGCAGCAGGATGCGGAGCGAGCCGCACGCGACCAGCTCCGCCGGGAGCGTCAGGCCGAGGCGGCCGTGTTCGCCGCCGCAGCCGCGGAGCGCCGACGTATCCGCCGCGCGTCGAATCCGCGCGCCGGCTTCGCCTTCGTCATGACCGCCCTCGGACTCGCGATCGTCGTCGGCGCCGGCGTGGGACTCGCCGTCGGTGAAGCTTTCGGCGGCGCGCTGGGGCTGTTGTCCGGCGCGCTGGTCCTGGCCCTGGCGATGATCACGGCCGGAGCGCTCCGTCGCCGCAGCGGCGCCCTGGCCTTCCTCACCGTGGTGACGCTGGCCGCGGGTCTCCTCACGGGCTTCCTGTCCACGATGCCCGGCCTCACCCTCGGGTACGCCTCTCTCACGAACAACCAGGAGGCGCACGTCCGACAGCCGTTCGGCGACCTGTACCTGCAGCTCCACCGGCACGACGGCGGCCCCCGCCCGATCGAGATCGAGAAGGGGTCGGGGCGGACCGAGATCTTCGTCGACGCCGGCGTACAGCTGCAGCTTCGCGGCACCGTCGGCGACGGAGTGGAGGTGAGCTGGCTCCGCGTCGATCCGGACGATCCGATGGTCATGGACACCGGCGTCATCGCCGCCACGCCGCGGGGTGACGAGAACGTCATCTCCGCGAACATCTCCGCCGAGGAGGGCAGTCCCTCGACGATCCAGCCCGTGACCATCGACCAGGCGAGCGGCGTCATCGTCGTGACCCTGCAGGAGCCCGAGGAGGGCCAGGAATGAGCACCGAGACCGTCACCGCACCCCGGGTGCGCTGGGCAGCCGTCATCTGGGGGACGACCTTCGCCGCGATCGCCGCGGGGGCGCTGTGGTTCCTCACCGATGCGGAGCGCCGCGCCGCGCTGGCCGACGGCGTCGGGACGATGACTCCCGCCACCCTGCTCACGATCGTGCTCCTCACGGCGGGGGCCTTGTTCCTCGTCGGCGGTGTCGCCGGACTGGTCCGGCGGACCCAGCGGAACTCCCCCGCCGAGGACTCGGAGGACGCCGAGTAGCCTGGATCCCATGGCGCACCAGGGACGACGACCCGCGAAGGGCTCCGGCAAGGGCTCACCCGCCCACCGGGGCCGTGCCGCGGGCGGCGGCCCACGCCAGGGGAAGCCGTCCCCGCGCCGCGCACCCCGCGCCGAGAAGGTGGTGTTCGACGCACCGGCCGCCGCACCCGAGGAGCCGCGGACGTTCCGCCTCGGTGCCGTGCCCGGAGCGACGCCGGGCAAGTGGATCGACACGTGGAAGCGGCGCCTGCCCCACGTGGCCCTCGAACTCGTCCCGATCGAGGTCTCCGGGCAGCGAGAGGCGCTCGACGATCTCGACGCCGCCCTCGTGCGCCTCCCGCTGGACGACGACGCCCTGCACGTCATCCCGCTGTACGACGAGGTCCCGGTCGTCGTGGCCTCGACCGATTCGCACCTGCTCGCGGCGGACGAGCTGACGACCGCCGACCTCGACGGCGAGGTGCTGCACTCCCTGTCCGACGACGTGCTCGGGCCGGTGGAGGTGCCGGGCACCAACCCCGCACGCGGCGGCCCCCTGTCGACCGCCGACGCGATCGCCACGGCGGCGACGGGTGTCGGCATCGTCCTCGTGCCGATGTCGCTGGCCCGACTGCACCACCGGAAGGACGCCGACTACCGGGTCCTCGCCGACGGCCCGGTCTCGACGGTCGCCCTCGCCTGGCCCCGTGCCCGCACGACGCCCGATGTGGAGACGTTCGTCGGGATCGTCCGTGGCCGCACCGCGAACTCCTCGCGCTGAGCCGTCGGGCCGGCACCCTCCCCCTCGTTAGAATCGCCTGATGGCCTCGCTTCTCTACGTCTGCGTGCGACCCGAGACCGGGGCGGCGGATGCCGAGCACGCCTCGTTCCGGCGGGCGCTCGGAGTCGACGTGGTCGATCGTCTCGATCTGCTGCACGAGCCGCTGACCGAGGCCCACCTGGATCGATACCGCGGGGTCGTCATCGGCGGTTCTCCCTTCAACGTCACCGACGTCGAGAAGACCCCGGTGCAGCGGCGCGTGGAGGCCGATCTGGAGACGCTCGCCCGCGCCGCACGGGAACAGCGGATCGCCGCCTTCTTCACCTGCTTCAGCATCGGGGTGCTCACCCGGCTCCTCGGCGGCGAGGTCGTGACGACCATGCCGGAGGCGGCGAGCGCGACGGTCATCGAGACGACACCGGAGGGCGCCGTCGATCCCGTGTTCGGCCCGTCCGGCCCCGCGCTCACCGTCTTCACCGCGCACAAGGAGAGCGCCGCGACGACTCCGCCGGGGGCCGTGCTGCTCGCCACCAACGCGGCCTGCCCCGTGCAGGCCTACCGGGTGGGGACGCACCTGTACGCCGCGCAGTTCCATCCCGAGCCGACGCCGCGCGACTTCGCCGATCGGATGACGTTCTACCGCACGACGGGGTACTTCGATCCGGCGCAGTTCGACGCGGTGCAGCAGGAGGTCCTCGCGGCCTCGGTCACCGAGGGCGCCGCTCTGCTCCGCCGCTTCGCCGAGCTGTTCGGCTGAGCGATACCCGGCGCGTAGAGGTGGCGTCGCCGGCAGAATGCAGGGATGAAGTCTGGCTGGATCGTGTTCGACGACGAGGATGACGCGGGCATCTACGGCGTCTTCGACAACCGCGAAGACGCGGATACCTATGCCGATGAGGTCAGTCACACGTCCTCGAATGGCATGAAGATTGCGGATTTTCCGGTGCCATGGCGCCTGACGGACAGGGCCACGCGCATAGAGATCTGACTCCTTGCGGTGGGTCGGAGCGCATGTGCTCGCCCTTACAGACGAGGCGACGGTCGACGCCGAGCTGTTCGGCTGAGATCAGGCCGGGGCATCACCGCGGAGCAGCGGGACGCGCTCGCGCAGGTAGGCGTCCAGCGGCATGAAACCGCCCGCCTGACTCCAGCGCACCGACGGCGCGCTGTCGATGAGCGCGAGCGGACCGGAGGAGCCTCCCGCGTCGACCGCGTCGACATCGATCACGCTCCAGCCGACGTGCACGACATCCCCCTCGTGGAAGCCGCCGCGCAGGGCGAGGGCCCGGCGCTCGGCCCGTGCGCGCGCCGACTCGGCGGTGTATCCCCGACGCCCCGGGTCCGCCGCGCGGAGCACCTCCGCCGTCGCCAGGGCATGCGTGTCGGTGAGCAGGATGACGCCGAGGTGCCAGGCCTCGCCGACACGGACGATCCGACGCCCGCGCCAGCGCGAGTCCTTCTCCTCGCCCAGCCCCTCCTTGGGGGCGCCGGCGAGATCCTGCACGGCCTGGGTCAGCAGGGCGGAGGCGGTGGTCACAGCTCCCCCAGCGTGGTCTGGTCGGCAAGGCGCGGACCCGCGACCTGCGCACGATCGCCCCGCAGCGTCATCCCGATCAGCGGGTACAGGAGCACCGACAGCATGCCCGCCCCGACCAGCGCGGCCGCGGTCCCGGAGTCGAGCATGTCCTGATCCACGCCGATCGCTGTGACCGCGACGATGATCGGCAGCCCGGTGGCTGCGAGCAGGCCGAGCGCGGCGCGGTCGCGTCCGCTCGCGCCCGCCGGGGCGGACAGCTGGGCGGCCGATCCGCGGATCACCAGGAGCGCCAGCAGGAACACCGGCACCAGGGACATCGCCGAGGGAGACGTCACCAGCGCCTGCAGGTCGAAGGTCACCCCCGTGTAGAGGAAGAACACCGGGACGAGGAAGCCGAACGCCAGACCCTCGATCTTGCTCTCGACCTCCGCCGCATCCTTCTCGGGCGCCCGCGCCATGATGATGCGCCAGATGGCCCCCGCGACGAAGGCGCCGAGGAGCATGTCCAGGTCGAGCATCACGCTGAGGCCGACGAGGGCCGCGATGAGGAGGATCACGAAGCGCACCCCGAACTGGTCGGAGGTGTGGAGGGTCGCGCGCACGATGCCGTGCAGGCGCCCGTGCGGCACCCGGTGCGCGACGAGGACGGCGAGTCCCGCCAGCACGACGAAGGTCAGCAGCACCGCCGTGGCCAGGGGCGTCGTCCGGGTGCTGAGGAAGATCGAGATCGCGATCAGCGGCAGGAACTCCCCCACGGCGCCGATCGTGCTGATGGCACGGCCGAACGGGGTGTCCAGCTCCTTCGCATCGCGCAGGATCGGCATCAGCGTGCCGAGAGCGGTCGAGCTCAACGCGATCCCGATGACGACCATGCCCTCGCCCGGGGCGAAGAAGAACCCGAGCCCGATGCCCAGCAGCACGCTGAGCAGCCAGCCCAGCGACGCCCGGGCGAGGGGCTTCCCGGCCACCTGGCGGAAGTCGATCTCCGAGCCGGCGACGAAGAACAGCACCGCCAGGCCGAAGTCGCTGAGCTTCTCCAGAAGGGGGCCCGGTTCGACCCAGCCGAGCACGGCGGGGCCGACGAGGATCCCGAGGACGAGCTCGAACACGACGATCGGCACCCGGACGAGCGGGCGGACGCCGCGAGCCAGAAGGGGTGCGGCCACCGCCAGCAGCGGGATCAGCACCAGTCCGACGTCGCTCGCATCCACGGTCTCAGGGTAGCGACGCTGTGGGCGATTCGCTCCCCACCCGCGCGGCACGGCAGAATCGATGCACACCCCGAGGAGCAGCCATGACCCAGCCCGATACCGCCCGCCTGCTGATCGCCTGCGACGACCAGCCCGGCATCGTCGCCGCGGTCGCCGGCGTGCTCGCCCAGCACGGGGCCAACATCATCTCGCTCGACCAGCACTCGACCGACTCCGAGGGCGGGCGGTTCTTCCAGCGCACCGTCATCCACCTCGACGGGCTGGCCGCCGCGCGCCCCGCGCTGGAGGCCGACATCGCGACGGTCGCCGAGCGCTTCGGCATGGAGTGGTCGCTGCACGACGTCGCCCGCCGCAAGCGCGTGGCGATCTTCGTGTCGAAGTACGACCACTGCCTGATGGAGCTGCTGTGGCGCACGCAGCGCGGGCAGCTCGACATCGACATCACCATGGTCGTCTCGAACCACCCCGACCTCGCCGAGGCCGTCCGCTCCTTCGGCGTGCCGTTCGTGCACATCCCCTCGACGGACAAGCAGGCGATGGAGGAGCGTCAGCTCGACCTGCTCCGCGGCAACGTCGACCTCGTCGTGCTCGCCCGGTACATGCAGATCCTCAGCGACGACTTCATCACGCGCCTCGAAGCCCCGGTCATCAACATCCACCACTCGTTCCTGCCCGCGTTCATCGGCGCGAACCCCTACGCCAGGGCGAAGGAGCGCGGCGTGAAGCTGATCGGGGCCACGGCGCACTACGCCACGGCAGACCTCGACGAGGGGCCGATCATCGAGCAGGACGTCACGCGGGTCACGCACTCCGAGTCCGCGGCAGAGCTGCAGAGCCGGGGCGCCGACGTCGAGCGTCTGGTGCTGGCCCGGGCCGTGCAGTGGCACGCCGAGGACCGGGTGATCGTGCACGGCCGCTCGACCGTCATCCTGTAGCGCCCGGCCGCTCAGCGGTCGAGGATGTCCACGGCGAGCCCGTGCGACGCGGCGGCGAGGCGCTTGTCGTTCGTCCACAGCTCCGTGCACCCCGATAGCTGGGCGGCGGCGAGGTGCAGCGCGTCCGGGGTCTTCAGGCCGAAGTCGGCCCGGAGCTCGGCCGATCGGACGAACGCGGTCGTATCGAGCGCGACGATCTCCATCCGCTCGAAGAGAGCCAGGTACCCGTCACGGAGCTCCGGATTGCGCTCGCGGGCGGGGAGCACGAGGCATTCGTGGAGCGCCAGCGGACTCGACGCCACCTCGTCATCGACGTCGCGGAGTGCCTGACGCACGGCATCGCCCCTCCGACCGCGGTCCTCGATGGCGTAGATGAGGATGCACGAGTCGAGATAGATCATTCCCAGGCGTCCCGGTTCTCGGCGACCTGCGCGTCCAGTTCCTCGGCGGTCCGTGCGAGCCGGGGCGGAAGCGGATGCTGTTCGATCCACTCGACGAGGAGGCGGCCGCTCCGCACCACGTCGACCGGACCGATGGGGACCAGACGGGCGACCGGAGTGCCCCGCTTCGTGATGACCACGTCCTCACCCGCCTGGGACTCGGCGATCAGGCGCGAGAGGTTGTTGCGCGCTTCCAAGACGTTCTGCGTGGACATGACGCCATTCTAGCCAGGAACCTGGCGTTCCTCACCGGCCGGGGACTCCGGCTGCCAGCTCCGCGAAGACCTCGGCAGCGGTGGTCCCGCGCGCGAGAGGGGCGGCCTGCCCCATCCACAGCGACTGCAGCTCGCCGAGATTCTGCTCCCCTGCCGCCGTGCGGAAGCGTCCGGTGAGCCAGTTCTGCATCGGGAACGGGGCGATCGTGCCGCTCGCCTCGATCGCCCGCACCGCGCGGTTGCGGGCTCCGCGGGCGAGGCGTCCGCTCATCGCCCTGGTCAGCACGGTCTCGTCGGCGGCGGTGGTCCGGATGGCGTCGCGGTGCGCGGCCGTCGCGGCGGACTCGGCGGTCGCGAGGAACGCCGTCCCCACCTGCACGCCGGAGGCGCCGAGGGCGAAGGCCGCAGCGACCCCGCGGCGGTCTGCGATCCCGCCGGCGGCGATGACGGGCACGTCGACCGCGTCCACGACCTGCGGCACGAGCGCGACGGTTCCCACGAGCGACTCGGCCGCGGGGCGGAGGAACGACACCCGGTGCCCGGCCGCCTCGGATCCCGAGGCGACGACCGCATCGACTCCGGCCTCGGCGAGCGCGACGGCTTCCGCGACCGTGGTGGCGGTGCCCACGACGCGGATGCCGCGGTCGCGGGCCTCGGTGACGAGAGCGGCGGACGGCACCCCGAACACCACGCTCAGCACGGCCGGGGCGACCTCCCACACCGCGTCGAGCTGTTCGTCGAGCTCGGGGACGTAGCGCTCGGGCCGGGCCGGCACCGGAACCCCGACGGCCTCGTAGAACGGCTCCAGCGCCTGGGCGAAGACCGCGTGCTGCGGGTTCGGCGCGACCTCGTCCCCCAGGGGCAGCCAGATGTTCAGGGCGAAGGGCCGCTCCGTGGCGCGGTGCAGCTCGGCCCCGACGGCGCGGATCCGGTCGCCGTCGTAGCCGTACAGCCCGTACGATCCCAGCCCGCCGGCCGCGCTCACCGCCGCCGTCAGCGCCACCGACGAGCTCCCCCCGAACGGTCCCAGCACGATCGGATGCTCGACTCCCAGAAGTTCTGTCGCCATACCCCGACCGTACGCCCTTCGAATCGCCTGAATGGCTCCATCGGCGGCCCGGATACAGCAATTCAGGCGATTCGAACGGGGTAAGCTCGCGGCATGAGCGAGTGGTTCGGGCAGATGCTCGGCTTCGTCGCGGCCGCGATCGGCCTCGTGACGATGCCGGATGCCGCCGCGCTCGGCCTCGCGATCGCGCTGCTCGCCGTCACGGTCCTCACACTCGCGCTCGTGCTGAGCGTGCGCCACCAGGCCTCCGCCGATGCCCCGCACCCGCTGCGGGCGATCGATGTCGGAACCCTCCTGCCTCAGAGCGATCCGGATGCCGCAGGACACCCTCGTCCGCGAGCGCCGGGAGTCGCGACCGCCGCGTAGTCCGTCCGACCGGGACCACGCGGCCTTCGCCGACCCTCCCGACCTCATCGAACGGACCTTCCCGTGGACATCTTCGCCTTCCCTCCCCTCGCCGCGCTCCTGGACGCCGCCTACGGTGCCCTGAACGGCCTCTCCACCCTTCTCGAACCCCTCGCCGGCCCCTCCGCCGCCGCCCTCGCCGTGGTCCTGGTGACCCTCCTCGTGCGCGCCCTCCTCATCCCCGTCGGCATCTCCCAGGCCCGAGCCGAGCAGACCAGGGCCCGCCTCGCCCCGAAGCTGCGCGCGCTGCAGCAGCGCCACCGGAAGAATCCGGAGCGCCTGCAGCAGGAGATGATGGCGCTCTACCGCGCCGAGAACACCTCGCCCTTCGCCGGGATGCTGCCCGTGCTGGCGCAGGCACCGGTCGTCGGCCTGCTCTACACGCTGTTCCTGCGACCGGAGATCGCCGGACACCCGAACGAGCTGCTCACCCACGACCTCTTCGGCGCCCCGCTCGGCACGAGCCTGGTGTCGGCCCTGTTCGGCGGCACCGCGACCCCGGCGACGTTCGCGGTCTTCGGCGTGCTGCTGGCCGTGATGATCGCCGTCGCCGAGGTCACCCGGCGGGTGTTCCGACCGGCGCCCGTCGAGGGCGACGACTCTCCGCTCAGCTCCCCCGGCATGCTCCGGATGATGGCCGCGCTGCACTACCTCACCGCGGTCTTCGCCGCCTTCGTCCCCCTGGCCGCCGCGCTCTACCTCACGGTCACCGTGGTGTGGACCCTCGTGCAGCGGGTGATCCTGCGCCATCGGTACCCGCTGCCGCAGCCGGTGGCCGTCCGGGCGTGAGAGCCGCCCGACCGGAGAGGCGTCAGTCGGGAAGCGGGATCGGCGCGGTGAACGGTCCCGCGGGGCCGTCGCCCCTCCGGTCGCGGCGCACGCCCAGCGTCGTCCCCACGCTCGCGGCGACCACGAGCGCCACCGCGAGCAGCCGCAGCGGCGTGGCGTCCTGTCCGAGGATGAGCCACCCGGCGAGGGTCGCGAACGCGGGCTCCAGGCTCAGCAGCACGCCGAACACCCGCTGTGGGAGCCGGCGGAGCGCCGCGAGCTCGAAGCTGTACGGGATCACGGACGACAGCACCGCGGTGACCGCCGCGAGCAGGAGGAGCTGCGGATCCAGCGCCACCGTCGCCGCCGCGGGCACGCCCACGGGGATGAGGAGCACCGCCGCGACGACGAGTCCCATCGCGAGACCGCTGCTGCCGGGGATGAGGGCGCCGACGCGCGCGCTCATCCGGATGTACATGACCCAGAATCCGGCCGCGATGAGGATGAAGACGACGCCCAGCGGATCGAGGGGCTCGGCGCCGACGAGGCCGTCGACGCCGAGCAGCGCCATGCCCAGCAGGGCCACGCCCACCCAGACCGCGTCGGCGAGACGGCGGGTCAGCACGGCGGCGAGCACGAGCGGCCCGAGGAACTCGATGGCCACGGCGGGCCCCAGGGGGATGCGGTCGATCGCCGCGTAGAAGAACCCGTTCATCGCGGCCAGGGACACCCCGAACAGCACGGCGGCGAGCCACTGCGACCGGGTCCAGGCGCGGGGCCGCGGGCGCACGATGACGACCAGCAGCAGCGCGGCGATCGCGACGCGGAGCGACGTCACGCCCCACGGCCCGAGGACGGGGAAGAGCTGCGCGGCCACGGCGGCGCCGAACGGCAGCGAGAGGCAGGATCCGATGACGAGCGCGACGCCCATGAGGGGGCCGGATGCCGCGGGTCTCTGCACCAGACAAGCTTAGGCGGCGGGGCCCTGCCTCCCCGCCGCCTGCGCCGTCCTCGCGCGGATCAGAGCGGCTTGCCACCCGTCACCGCGAGCACCGCGCCGGATACGTACGACGACTCCGCCGAGGCGAGGTACACGTAGGCACCGGCGAGTTCTGCGGGCTGCCCCGCGCGTCCGAGCGGGGTGTCCTGTCCGAACGTCTCCAGGCGCTCCGGCCCCCATCCGGTCGCGGGGATCAGCGGCGTCCAGATCGGCCCCGGCGCGACGGCGTTGACGCGCACGCCGCGCGGCCCGGCCTCCTCCGCGAGCGCCTTGACGAACGCGACCTGCGCCGCCTTCGTCATGGCGTAGTCGATGAGTCCCGGCGACGGCTGCGCCGACTGCACCGACGAGGTCACGATGATGCTGGATCCCGGCTCGAGGTCGGGGAACGCAGCCCGGGCCGAGAAGACGAGGCCGGCGAGGTTCGTGTCGAACACGCGGCGCATCTTCTCGGTGTCGAGGTTCTCGAAGCCGTCGATGTCGTGCTGATAGGCCGCGTTGAGCACGAGCACGTCGAGTCCGCCGAGCTCGCGACGCGCACGGTGCACCGCATCGGTCGCGAAGGCCTCCTCGCGGACGTCGCCCGGGATGCTGACGCCGGAGCGACCGGCTTCGCGGACGAGCGCGAGCGTCTCCTCCGCGTCCGCCTGCTCCTCGGGCATGTGCGCGATGGCCACGTCGGCACCCTCGCGGGCGAAGGCGATCGCGACCGCCCGTCCGATGCCGGAATCACCACCGGTGATGAGAGCGCGCCGTCCCTCGAGCCGGCCGTGGCCGACGTAGGACTGCTCGCCGTGGTCCGGCTCCGGGGTCGTCTTCTCGGTGAGGCCCGGCTGGTCCTGGCTCTGCGCCGGGAAGCCGTCCTCGTGGTGGGCGTGTCGGGGGTCGGTGAGGCCGCCGTCGCGGGTGGTGTCGGTCATGTCCGCTCCTCCTGTCATGGGGCTGTCGATCAGGTCGTGATCGAGCCTCGTGGGTCCGGAGGAGGGACGGCAGGGGGTTGACAGCCCGGGGCGGTCTCCGCGACAGCAGGTGTCAGCCGGCGGAGGAGACGTCGCCGTGCGGGGGCTCGGCGCCCTCGGCGGGCTCGGGGACGAGGTAGAGCCCGCTGGGGGAATTCGCGGTGAAGGCGAGCGCTTCGACCCAGGCCCGGTTGACCGCGGGCTGGCGGCTGCCGAAGTACTTGAAGACGAGAGAGCTGCCCGGCTGGATCCAGACGGTGGTCCGGCCGCCGCCGACGCTGGCGTCCTCGCGCCAGTTGAACGGGAACGGCTCGCCGCGACGCAGCTTGGCCGTGATGACGAGCTGCAGGTGCGTGAGTGCCCGGTCCTCGATCTCGGTCTTCACGCTGCCTTCGTAGATGAACTTGCCCATCGGGTGATGCTCCTCGGTCGGGTGGTCCTCAGCCCGGCGGACACTGCCGGGATCGGCCTATGGGTAGAGGGTAAGCCCTCGGGCGGGGCGCACGGCAAATCAGCCCCGGAGGGCGATGCGCGCGTCGAAGTCAAGGCCCTGCGCGCGATCCGCGCGGCGATTAGCCTCGAATCATCGACACCCGAGGAGGGCACCGCCATGACTGACCGCCACATCGACGACCGTCCCGACGAGGGCTACACGCCCGGCACCACCCACGCCGAGCGCGGCGCGGGCAACCCGCGACTGCGCGTGCGGCGCGACGACGAGCGCACCGAGTTCGCGCTCGACATGGAGGAGGTCCGCATCGGATCGGCCGCCGGGAACGAGCTGCGCCTCGCCGACACCGAGCCGGTGCACGCGACGGTCGTGCACGACGACCGTGACGAGTACGTGGTGACCCTGCACGCCGACGGTGAGATGAACTCCAACCCCGATGCCGACGCGACCCACCCGGGCGACCGCACGGAGACGCTGCGTACCGGATCGCGCTTCACGGTGGGCCCGTGGGAGCTGGTCTTCGCCCGCGAGGAGTTCGCCGACCACGGCCGTCCGTTCGGTGGACGCCAGGGCGGCGAGTACTCCGACCAGCCGCTGCAGGAGGCGCGTGCGGGCTACGACGCCGACGACGAGCGGCTGTCCCAGGCCGACGTCAACGACGAGCGGTCTCAGTCGGACTCCAAGGCCGACTGATGGTGCGGGGTGCCGACGGGCTTCGACTCCGCTGACCCCCGCTGGCGGAGGTAGATCGCGAACGCGACCATCGTCCCCACCGCGAGGAACTCGGACTGCCAGTTCTGCAGGGTGCGGTCCCAGAAGTCGGAGCTGGTCACGTAGTCGCCCCAGGTGATCGCGGCGAGGCCGTGCATCGCGTTCTCCTCGTTCATGACCACTGTCCCGGCGAGCGACTGCGCGAGCCAGGACAGCACGAAAACCGCCCCCATCACGAGCAGCAGCGAGTTGCCGAACACCGCCGCTCGCCACCCGCCCGCCCGGGCCCACCGCGGAGAGTCCGGGCGGGCGTGCGCGCCGACGAGCTGATCGGCATCGCTGCCCGGTCCCTCGTCGCCGGGCTTCTTCGACTCCGGGGAGCCCTTCTGCACGAACCAGATCGTCGCGGCGATGAAGAGGAAGAACTGCAGGAACTCCGACTGCCAGTTCTCGGCGACGTCGACCGCGAAGTCGGACGACCAGAGGAAGTCTCCAAAGCCGATCGTCGGCTGCCCGTGGTCGAGGAGCTCGTCGTTGTTCCGGAGGTAGCCGGCGACGGCCTGGCCGGCCAGAGCCAGCACGAAGAGGGCGAGGAAGAAGAGGCTGAGGGCGTGGTCCTTGATCCGCGAGCGCATGTCATCGCCCTCCCAGCGGCAGGCCGATCATCACGGCGAGCCCGACGCCGATGATCCCCGCCCAGATCCAGAAGACCGCCCGCATCCCCGCGGTATCCCGCGCATCCTCCGCCATGTCCGCCTCCTTCGTCCGTGTGGCTCCCCTCGACGATGGTGCGCCGGACGACGACCCTCCAGGGGCTTGACGCGGGCGTCGTTGTCAATCCCCTGCGTCAGGGCGCCACGCGGTCCGTAGCGTAGGGGGAACCGACGAGAGGAGCGCCCCGATGACCGCACCGAACGAGACACCCGACCTCGAGCACCTCGGCGAGCTCGCCCGCAGCCGAGGTCTGCGCGTGAGCGTGGCGGAGTCGCTCACCTCCGGACGCCTCGCGAACACGATCGGTGCGGGCGAAGGGGCGTCGGGGTGGTTCGCCGGCGGTATCGTCGCGTACTTCACGGAGGTGAAGGAGAGGGTGCTGGGGCTCACCCCGGGGACCGACCCGACGTCCGCCGCCTGCGCCGAGCAGCTCGCCCGGGGCGCACGGGAGCTCTTCGACGCCGACATCTGCGTCTCGACGACCGGTGTGGGCGGGCCCGGTCCGGAGGGCGGTCATCCCGCCGGCACGGTGTACCTCGGCTGGGCGACCGCCGATGACGCCGGGCACCGGAGGCTCGCCCTGACCGGTGACCCGGACGAGATCCTGTCGGCGAGCGTCGACGCCGCGGTGCGCCTGCTCGCCTTCCACGCCGAAGGACTCCACCCCGCAGGGCCCCGGCGCACCGGGTCCGACTGAGGGCTCAGCGGCCCGGCACCAGCCCCACCCGCAGCGGGGCCCCGGCGCCGCAGCCTCCGTGAGAGCGGCGTCGATGTCGAGCAGCGGTCGCACGGCGCCCACGGCCTCGGCGAACGGATAGGCGCGCCCGCGCCCCGCGAGGAACGACACCGCTGCTGCGAGGTCGTCAGCGCCGTAATTGTGCACGCCGGTCACCGTGACGAGACGGCGGACGAGATCCTCTGCCTCCAGGGGGACGGGCGCCGACGGGAACACGCTCCCGACCAGGACGACCGTGCCGCCGACGGCGACGCCGGCGAGCGCCTCCCCGACGGCGTGTCCGGAGGCTTCGATGACCACGTCCGGGTCACGGTCGAGCGCGGTGGCTCCGAAGCGGGCGGCGAAGCCACGGCGATCGTCGTCTGGATCGCGCACCTCGACCACGGCCCCGTGCTCGGCCGCGATCGCCGCGGCGCTGATCCCCACCAGTCCTGCACCGTGGATGCGCACCGCGGCACCGTCGAGATCGATGTCACGCGCCGCTCGCGCCACGGCCGCCCATGCCGTCGCCGTCGCGCAGCCGGCCGGAGCCAGCACCGCGGCCGGCAGCGCCTCCGGTACGCGCGCGATCGCGGTGCCGGCCCGCAGCTGCACATGACTGGCGAAGGCTCCGGTCAGGTCGCCGTGCGCCCCGACGCGGTCGTGACCGTACTTGCCGAGGTCTCGGCACTTCTGCGTGAGGCCGCGCCGGCAGCGATCGCAGGTGCCGCACGACACCGTGACAGACCACACCACGCGGTCGCCGATCCGCAGCGGGGTCCCGTCCACCGCCTCCGCACCGTCGTCGCCCAGCGCGATGACCCGACCGACGCTCTCGTGCCCGAGGACGAGGGGCGCGGGCGCGGATCGGCGGCCCTGCACGGTGTGCACGTCCGATCCGCAGATCGTCGACATCTCCACGGCGACGAGCACGTCCCGGTCACCGAGCGCGACCCCGGGGACGGCGATGGTCTCGTGCGGGTGGCCTTCGCCGATCCAGACCATCGCGGTGGCGGCGGGGCGCAGCGCGACGTCCCTCCGGTGGCCGGGTGGGCGGATCAGCACCATTCCCATGACACGACCTCAGACGGAGGCGACGGCAGGAAGGAGCTCGCGCTGCGCCAGCGCTGTTCGCAGCGCCGTGACGTCGGACAGCACGACGTCGGCCCCCGCTCCGCTCAGCGCCGCGCGATCGTGGGCCCCGGTGAGGACCCCCGCGACGAAGCCCGCCCCCGCACGACGGCCGGACTCGACGTCGTTCACGGTGTCGCCGGCGACGGCCACCGCCTGCACCGCTGACGCGCCCGTCCGCAGGAGGGCGGTGAGGACGAGGTCGGGCGCGGGGCGTCCGCGGCCGGCATCGACCGGAGACAGGGCGAGGTCGATGAGTCCTCCCCACCCGAGCCCATCGATGAGCGCCTGTCGCGTGACCGGAGCGAATCCGGTGGTCAGGACGACGGTGAGCCCCGCGTCCTTCAGCCCCTGGATCGCGTCCGCCGCTCCAGGGATCTCCGCGACGCCGCTCTCGGCGACGATCTCGGCGTATGCGGTCTCGAACGCCGCGGTGGCCTGCCGCGCCGCGCTCGCATCGCCACCCGCGAGATGGAGGAAGACGTCGAACTTGGACTGCCCCATCGTCTCCCGGACGTAGCCGAGGGCATCCTCCCAGGGCAGCCGCGCGGCGACGCCGGTGCGCTCGGCGGCGCGCTGGAACGCCTGCTCCACCACGCCGTCGTCCACGACGGTGGTGCCGGCCATGTCGAGGACGACGAGTTCGATCGGAGTGGTCATGGTGTTCCTTCCAGAGCAGGGGTGCCGCCGAGGGCGGCGGTGAGGTTCAGGTCGGCGAGCCCGAGGCCGCAGGTCATGCCGATGCCGGTGGTCGCGGCGAGCACGAGGACGCCGTCGTCTCCGCGGTCGACGAGGAACTCGCCGGGGGCTTTCGCGTACACGCCCTGCCACCGCTCGATGACCCGCGGCGCCGCCCCGTCGAACAGGGCCTCGGCCTCGTCGAGGAACGCGGTGAACGCGGCCTCCGGCTGGAACGGCGACGGGGCGGCGTCGGTGGCGTGGGAGTCTCCGAGGATGAGCGTGCCGTCCGGCAGCTGCGTGTACATCTGATTGAGATCGAGGGCCGCGAGGTCGGGGCGCTCGGCGTGCAGGCGCGCACGGAGGACCCGGGCCTGCGGTCCTTCGGCGAACCTCCCGTATCGGATGAGGGACCAGCCGGTCAGCAGAGGCGCGGTCAGCGGACGAGGGAAGGAGACGGCCGCGCGCATCATGTCCAGCGCACACCGCACGACCCCGTGCCGTTCCGCGACCTCGGGCAGGAGCTGGTCGATGTCGTGGTTGACGGCCACGACGACCGCCCCGGTGTCGATCGCCCCGCGCGTGGTCTCCACCCGTCCCGCGCCGAGGGCCGTCACCGCGGTGCGGAAGCGGAACTCGACGCCCTGTGCCGTCAGGTGGCGCACGATCGCGGTCGCCGCCGTGCGCGGGTCCGTCTGCAGGTCGGCTTCGATGAGGGCACCGCCGACGAGCCCGTCCCGACGCAGCGGCGCACGGCCCAGGAGCTCGGCGGCCTCCAGCATCCGGATGCCGCCGTCCCGCGCCGCCGCGGAGAGCACGGCGAACTCGTCCTCGTGGCGGGCGGCCACGAGCGTGCCCGACTCGCGGAGCCAGAACCCCGCGTCCCGGGCGAGCTGCAGCCAGAGCTCTCGGGAGGCATCCGCGTATCGCCGTGCCTCTCCGCCCTGCGCGCCGATGCAGAGGTGGCCGAAGTTGCGGATCGTGGCGCCGGTCGGGGCGGCGCTGCGCTCGACGACGACGACCCGGAGCCCGCGGCGCACGGCGGCGAAGGCGGCCCCGAGACCGACGATGCCGGCCCCCACCACGACGAGGTCCGGATTCTGCTTCGCCCCGGTCATCGGAACACCTTCCTCATCCACATCGCGAGCCCCTCGACGGCGAGCACGGTGACGAGGATCATCAGCACGATCGCGGTGACGGTCTCGTAGCGCGAGCCCTGGCTGGCGTTCAGCAGGTAGTAGCCGACCCCTCCGCCGCCGACGATGCCGAGGATCGTGGCCGCGCGGATGTTGGTGTCGAGCATGTAGAAGCTGTGCCCGATGAGGGCTCGGGTGCCCTGGGTCAGCGTGGCCGACGTGTACGTCTGCATCCGTGTGGCGCCCACCGCCCGCAGCGCGCGCTCAGGGCCGCGGTCGACCTCCTCGAAGGAGTCGGCGATGAGCTTGCCGAGCAGACCGATGCCGCCGATCGCGAGCGCCATGACGCCGGCCTGCGCGCCGAGACCCGTGATGACGACGAGGACGATGGCGAGGATCAGCTCGGGGATGCCGCGGATGCCGACGAGCAGCAGACGGGCGGTGCCGCGCCCTGCCGCGTGCGGGGCGACGTTTCGCGCGGCGAACGAACCGAGCAGCAGCGAGGGCAGGAGCGTGAGGACGGTGGCGGCGAGCGCGATGGCGACGGTCTCCCGCATGGCCTCCAGCATCGCGACCGTGTCGTAGCTGCCGAACGACGGCGGCCAGAACCGGGCGGCGACGTCGGGCAGCTTCGCCCAGAAGGTGAACAGGTCCGACCAGGTGATCTGGCTCACGACGACGCTGCCGATCACGACGAGGAGCGCGACGACACCGGCCGCGGTGTGGCGCACGCGTTGCGCGGTCCACGGACGACGCACCGCGGTCTCCGGGCTCGCCGCCCACGCCGGGCGGCCCTCGGCGGGCGCGTGCGACCGCCGACGCAGGCGCGGGTGCACGATCCGGTCCATCCAGGAACGGGTCTGCTTCTGCTCACCGAGCATCGCGCCCCGCACCGTGCTCGAGATGATCTCCATCACGATGCACAGCACGAAGATCACGAGCGCGATCCCGAGACCCTTGCCGTAGTTCAGCGCCTTGAACGCATAGGACATCTCGAGACCGAGGCCGGCGACGCCCACGTAGCCGAGCACGACGCTCCCGCGCAGGTTGATGTCGTTGCGGTGCAGCACCGTCGCCACCCAGCTCGGCAGCACCTGCGGGAGGATGCCCGCCGTGAACTCCTGGAGCTTCGAGCCGCCGGCGGCGCGGATCGCGAGACGCGGCCCCTCGTCGATCTGCTCGATGGCGTCCGCGAACATCTTGGAGATCATGCCGATCGAGTGGATGCCGATCGCGAGGATGCCGGGCAGCGTGCCGAGCGAGAACATCAGCACGAAGGCCATGGCCAGCACGACGTCTGGAAGGGCACGGGTGAGGACGCCGAGGAAGCGGGCCGCCGCGCGCCAGCCGGCGCCCGGGGTGGTGTTCGCAGCGGCGAGGTAGGCGATCGGCACGGAGAGCACGGCCGCCAGCAGCGTGCCGACGAGCACGAGGCCGACGGTCAGGGCGATGAGCCCGGCGAGGTCGGCCGGCGCGGGGAAGGAGAGTCCGCCGACCCGGGCGAGGAAGTTCTCGGCGTTGCCCCAACTCTGCACCATCGCGGGGATCGAGATGCCCACGTCGCGCACCGCGACGATGCCGAGCACGACGAGGACGACGAGGGTGAGCCCCGCCGCGATGCGCTCCGCCGAGAGCGGCCGCTTCGGCGCCCGCTCCGCGACGCTCCCTCCGCCCTGATTCGCTGAGCCCGTCGAACCGCCCCGTGTCGAGGCCCCCACCGTCGTCATGACGCCCCCACCGTCGTCACGGCGTCGACGAGTTCCACCTGCACGGCGCGGATCTCCGCCGTGGTCGTCGCGACGCGTCCGTAGATCTCCATCACCTCGGCCTTGGTGAGTCCGTCCGTCGGGGTGTCCAGGACGACCTCGCCGTGCCGGAGCCCGACGATCCGGTCGGCCCAGCTGATCGCGAGGTCGACCTGGTGCAGGCTGCACACGACGGTGAGGCCTTCGTCGGCGGCGATCTCGCGGATGAGGGCCATCACCTGCTCGCTCGACTCCGGGTCGAGGGAGGCGACGGGCTCGTCGGCCAGGAGGATCGCCGGCTTCTGCATGAGGGCCCTGGCGATGGCCACGCGCTGCTGCTGGCCGCCGGACAGGGTGTCGCTGCGCTGGTAGGCGCGGTCGAGGAGGCCGACGCGGTCGAGGTGCTCCAGCGCGGTGAGCTTCGCGGCGCGGGGATAGCTCCACAGCCCGAGCCGCGGGCCGCGCATCCGCGAGAGCGACCCTGTCAGCACGTTCTCCAGCACGGTCAGCGAAGGCACGAGCTCGAACTGCTGGAAGATGAAGCCCACGCTGCTGCGAAGCTGTCGCAGCGCCCGCCCCTTCATCGAGGGAACGGACGCGCCGAGCACCTCGACGGACCCGGAGCTGGGCAGCTCCAGGCCGTCGAGATGCCGCAGCAGCGTGGACTTGCCGGAACCGGAGAGCCCGAGCAGCACGACGATCTCTCCCCGCGCCACCTCGAGCGTGACGTCCTTGAGGGCGGTGGTGCTGCCGAAGGTCTTCGTGACGCCGGCGAGGCGGATGAGGGTGTCGGATGCCGCGGTCATGGCTTCTCCTGTCGTCAGGCGCGGGGCGTCAGCCCTGGCACTGCTCGGCTTCGGTCTCGGCGCAGATGTCGCGGATGAGGTCGTAGTAGGCGTCGTCCACCGGCTTGGTGGCGTAGAACACGCTGCGGAACGCGTCCGAGTCCGCACTGTCGATGCCCGCCGCGATGATGTCGTCGATGGTGACCTCGCCGAGGGCGTCGACGAGCTGCGTCGCCACGTCGTCCGGCAGGGACGAGGAGTAGACGAGCGGAGCGCCCGGGACCATCGTCTCGGCGATGACCTTCACCTTGTCGGACTTCTCGACCTCGGAGTCCTCGGCGAAGCCGGCCTCGCACTCGACGCCCTCGCCGACCTTCTGCACGCTGACATCGTGCTTGCCCGCGAACACGGGGGTGATGTCGGTCTTCGGGTCGACGCCCGCCTCGAGGAGGTTGTACGACGGGAAGAGGTAGCCGGAGGTGGACGAGGGATCCACGAAGCAGACCTTCTTGCCCGCGAAGTCCTCGAGGCTGGAGATGTCGCTGTCCGCCGGCACGATCGCCTGCGAGTAGTAGCCGGGCTCCAGGCCTTCCTCGGTGACGATGGACGAGATCGGGGTGAGCTTCGCGCCGTTGTTGGTCGCGGTGACGTAGGTGAACCCCGAGAACGAGGCGACGTCGACCTTGCCGGCGACGGCGGCCTCGATGAGAGCCGCGTAGTCGGTGGACTCGTGGTACTCGACGGTCTTGCCGGTGGCCTCGGCGATGTAGTCCATGAGCGGCTGGTAGTTCGTCTCGGTGTCCACCGAGTCGGGGACGACCCCGAAGACGAGCGTGTTCTCGTCGACGGCGAATCCGCCGACCGACTGAGCGTCGGCGGAGGCGTCGGTGGCGTCGGCCGATCCGGAACAGCCGGCGAGGCCGAGCGCGAGGATCGCAGCGCCGGCGAGGGCAGGGAGAGCGCGGAGCTTCATGAGGACCTTTCAGGGTGGGAGGAGTGATCCAGGGACGACTCTCCCAGCCCCGCGGCCGAGATGTATACCTATCTCGGAAGAGTTCAGGCGGCGTTCACCCGGCATTCGCTTGGGTGAACAGGCGCGCAACGCCGACTGTGCGACGGCGTCGAACGAAGTAATGTACCTATGTGGCAGAAGCTGTGTACACCCAGATCGCCGACGACCTCCGCGCGCGGATCGCCGACGGGACGCTCCGCCCCGGGGACGACGTGCCGACCGAAGCGGAGCTCGCGGACCGCTGGCGCACGTCTCGCGGTCCGATCCGCAACGCCCTGGCTGCCCTCCGCGCCGAGGGGCTGATCGAGACGGGCCGCGGCCGCCCGCGCGCGTGGTGGCACGGAAGGCGAATCAGGCGGTGGACGTCTCGGTTCCCTTCACCCGCTGGGCGCGGGACCTCGGCGTCTCGCCGGGCGCGCAGACGCAGGAGCTCAGCCTGCGTCGCGCGGGAGACCTCGCCTCGGCCCTGGGCGTGGGACGCGACGACACGATCGTGAGCGTGGTCCGGCTGCGGCTTCTCGACGGTCGACCGACGATGCTGGAGCGCCTCGCGTACACCGAGGACGTCGGGCGACGCCTGTTCGAGGTGGACCTCGACGAGGTGTCGATCACCGAGTACCTCGCCTCGGTCGGCCATCCCATCGTCACCCTGCAGCACGTGATCGATGCCGTGGCCGCCGACGACCAGGACGCCGCGCTCCTGCGTGTGCCGCGCGGAACCCCGATCCTCCGCCTCACGCGGACGTCGCGGGACGCCGAGGGGCGCATCTTCGAAGCATCGGAAGACCGCTACCTCAGCGAGGTGGTGCGCTTCACGGTGGCGGCATCCGGGATATCGACGGACGGACACTACATGAGAGCGGTGGGCGGCTGAGGCCCGGAACAGATTCGCGACCGCGGGCGCGGGAGTTTAAGAAGCCAGAAAGATCGCGCCCGCGATCGCAGCGCTGGGGACGCTTTATCTGGGGAGCCTTCAGGATATGTCGGCGCCGCGAGGCCGCTGAAGTGCCGAATGTCGAGACACTCGTAGACTTTCGTCTACGGTCTCAGGCCCGGAATCACGGGCGTCGTCTCAGACTACGCGGGGCTCACACCACCGGCAACACGGCGGAGACGAGCCAATGCCCGTCCACCTCCCCGGCGCTGAACTCGCCGCTGGCGCCCATCACGCGTTCGGCCATCCGTCCGAGTCCGGTCCGGCTGGAGGAGAGCTCGCGACGCGGCGTCGTGGGCAGCGGACTCCGCAGCGACAGGTGGGCCTTGTCGTCGTCCACGGCGAGACGGATCTCGACGGTGCCGGGGCCCGCGTACTTCAGGACGTTCGTTGCCGACTCGCGCACGATGCGCGCGAGCACGATCTCCACGGCCCGGGGGATGCGCTCGTCGCCGGGGTCGCCGTCGAGGATGACGGCGTGCCCGGCCGCTTCGAACTCGGTCTGCGCCTCCTCGACCGCCGCGACGAGGTCGCCCGTCGGCATACCCGCGGCACGGGGGCCGTCGTCGGCGAGGTCGATCACGAAACGGAGGTCGGTCATGGCCTTCCGGGCGGCGACACGGATCGCCTCCCGGGAGCCATCGCTGGCGTCGGGGTCTTCGAGCATCTGCACGTGCAGCGACACCACCGTGAGGTGGTGCGCGATGCTGTCGTGCAACTCGCCGGCGATCCATCGTCGCTCGGCGAGGACGGCTTCCCGCTCCTGCTCCGCCGCAGCCTCCAGCTCGTGCTCGAGGCGACGTCCCCGGTCGAAGGCCAGCCGGAGTCCGAGGCCGATGGCCCCGGCGACCGTGGCCGCAATCAGGTAGATGCCGACATTGACGGGGACATCGGAGTCTCCGTACGCCATGACCGACGCAGCGACGAGGAAGACTCCGGTGTAGGAGAGGACAAGAGGGGTCCAGCCCAGGCGCATGACCAGCGCAGACGCCAGGGCGGCGGTGATGAGGACCTGCGATTCGGTCCCCGTGAAGAAGGAGGCCACCAGGACGACACCGATCGCACACGTGGCGATCAGAGGCGACCAGAGAAACAGAGCGGTAGCCAGAGTGGAGGCGATGCTCACCGCGGAGGCGAGGGGATTCACGGTGGGATCCGTGAAAAGAGTGAAGACGTCGATCGCGACCATCACGCCGATGATCGCGAGGATGACGATGCTCTCCACGCGTGTGAGGCGTTCGCCGCGTGCGAGTCGGAAAATGTCAGGCACCGCCCGTTTTGACTGGTCTAAGGCCATGGTGCACTGTCTCCTATTCGCCAGCTATCCTAGCGAGTGAAACCGAAAAGCTTGCCAACCTGCTGCCAGAAAGTCATTACATTCACCTCCGTTCTAGTGCCGTTTGTCGATGTCTGTATTCATCTTCTCGGCGGCGAGCGGAGCGCACATCTGGCGTTCGTCCAGACCTCGATAGCCAAAGGTCTACATCCTCAGAGCGCCCGCTTCACGCCGTTAGGCTTCCTCCATGCAGGAAATCCGCGTGGTGATCGTCGATGACGATCCTCTGGTCCGCTCCGCGCTGTCGCACTTCGTGTCGCGCGCGCCCGAGATCACGGTCGTGGCGCAGGCGGAGGACGGTGTGGAGGCCCTCACGACGGTCGAGCGCGAGAAGCCCGACGTCGTGATGATGGACGTCCAGATGCCGGAGATGAACGGCATCGAGGCGACTGCGGCGATCGCCGAACGGTGGCCCGACGTGCGCATCCTCGCCGTCACCACACTCGACGGCAGCGACACGGTGCTGCCCATGCTGAGCGCAGGCGCCTCCGGCTACCTGCTCAAGGACTCCAGCGCGGAGGAGATCGTCACGGGCGTGCGCGAGGTGTTCGCGGGAGCGAGCTCGCTGTCGCCCCGCATCGCGTCGATGCTCATCCGCCACGTGCGCGACTCCACTCCCACCGCGGCGGCGGAGACCCTCGAACCGCTCACCGAGCGCGAGGAGGAGGTGCTGCAGTGCCTCGCGAAGGGCATGTCCAATGCCGAGATCGCGAAGGCGCTCATCGTCTCGGAGGGAACCGTGAAGGCCCACCTCGGTCGCATGATGTCGAAGTGGCACCTGCGCGACCGCGTGCAGATCCTCGTCACGGCCGCCCACGCCGGCCTCGTCACCTTCCGGTGAGCCGCGGCCTCAGAGCGCGAGCAGCACGATCCCGGTGAGGACGACCAGCGAGGCGCCGATCCGCCAGCCGGGCCGGGACTCGCGCAGGACGAAGGCGCCGAACAGGCTCACGAGCACGACGCTGACCTCCCGCAGCGGTGCCACGAGAGCCACCGGAGCGATCTGGATGGCCGTCAGCACGAGGATGTAGGACAGCGGCGACAGGATGCCGAAGGCCAGGATGCGGCGCCACTGCGTGCGCCCCAGCGCCACGACAGCACCCCATCGTCCGCGCACCGCCACGGAATAGAACGGCACCTGCAGCAGCGTCGTCCCGACCATGAACGCCACGGGGGACAGCTCCCACTCCCGCACCGCGTGGGCGTCCCAGATCGTGTAGACCGCGATGGCCACGCCGGTGAGAGCACCGAACAGGAGGCCGGGGTCGATGCGGCGCCCGCTGCCCGCCGGACGGCGGTCGACGAACCCGATCGCGACCACACCGGCGATCACCGCGGCGACGCCGACGAGCGCCAGGGCCGAGGGGCGTTCGCCGAGCAGGAGCACGGCGACGATCACGGAGAGGAAGGGGCCGGTGCCGCGTGCCGTCGCATAGACGGTCGACAGGCTGCCCTCCCGGTAGCCGCGCTGCAGCACGGCCATGTAGGCGACGTGCAGGACCGCGGAGACGGAGACCCCGAGTGCGAACGAGCCGAGGTCGGCCGCACCGAGTCCGCCCGTGAACGGCACGGCCCCGATCCAGACGGCGGTGCTGGCGACCGCACCCCACCACAGGAACGGCGAGCCGGCGCGGCTGATGCCGTGCGCGATGACGTTCCAGGACGCGTGGGCGATCGCGGCGGCGAGGACGAGGACGAGAGCGACAGCGGACACGGAAGACCCTTCCCTCCGCCGCGGGCGCGACGAATCGGGTCCTCCGGGCTTTTGTCCTGTCAGATGACGGCCCTCCTGCGGAGGAGGACCGTGGCGCCGCTCGGACCAGACGGGTGCAGACCCCGGAACCCTAGGCGCTATCGTCACCACCCTATCCCCGACCGGGAGGGGCGCGGCGACCGGGCGCGACTACGCTCGAAGGACACCCTGCGCAGGAAGGTCATGCCATGCCCGTCACCCCGGACGCCCTCGCCCACGCCGAAGACCTCGCCGACTTCGTCGCCGCCTCCCCGTCGAGCTACCATGCCGCCGCCGAGACCGCCCGCCGTCTGGAGGAGGCCGGCTTCACGCGGCTGCAGGAGGAGGACGCCTGGCCTGCGCAGCCCGGAGGCCGGTACCTCGTGGTCCGCGACGGCGCGACGATCGCGTGGGTGGTGCCGGAGGATGCGTCTTCCACGACGCCCGTGCACGTGTTCGGAGCGCACACCGACTCCCCCGGCTTCAAGCTCAAGCCGCAGCCCACCACCGGAGCCCGCGGCTGGCTGCAGGCCGCCGTCGAGGTGTACGGCGGTCCGCTGCTGAACTCCTGGCTCGACCGGGAGCTGCGCCTCGCCGGCCGGCTCGCCCTCGCCGACGGCCGGGTCGTCCTCGCCGACACCGGAGCCCTGCTGCGCCTCCCCCAGCTCGCCATCCACCTCGATCGCGGGGTCAACAACGGCCTCGCGCTCGACAAGCAGACCGAGACGCAGCCGGTGTGGGGTCTGGGCGATCCGACCGAGGCCGATCTGCTGGCCGAGCTCGCCGACTCCGCCGGCGTGGACGCCGCAGAGATCCGCGGCTACGACGTCGTGGTCGCCGACGCCGCGCGGGGTGCCGTGTTCGGCAAGGACGACGCGTTCTTCGCCTCCGGCCGGCTCGACGACCTCGCCTCGGTGCACGCGGGCGTCGTGGCCCTCGCGGCACACGCCCCCGTGGCGGGCGCGCCGATCGCGATCCTCGCCGCGTTCGATCACGAAGAGCTCGGTTCCGAGTCGCGCTCCGGGGCCGCAGGCCCCTTCCTCGAAGACGTGCTGGAGCGGCTCTACGCGGGGCTCGGCGCCGATGGCTCCGCCCGCCGCCAGGCGTACGCGTCGTCGTGGTGCCTGTCCAGCGACGTGGGGCACTCCGTGCACCCGAACTACATCGGCCGGCACGACCCCGTCGTGCAGCCCGTGCTCGGCTCCGGACCCATCCTCAAGCTCAACGCCAACCAGCGCTACGCGACCGATGCGGTCGGCGCCGCGTCCTGGCGGAACTGGTGCGATCGGGCCGAGGTGGTGACGCAGGAGTTCGTCTCGAACAACAGCGTGCCGTGCGGCTCGACGATCGGCCCGATCACCGCGACCCGGCTCGGCATCCGCACGGTCGACGTGGGTATCCCGATCCTCTCGATGCACTCCGCCCGCGAGCTCGCCGGGGTCTCGGACCTGCACGACCTGACCCGCGTGGCCGGAGCCTTCTTCGCCGGCTGAATCGGGCCGCGCGGAGTGCGCCCCCGGAGTGCCAGGATGTGAGGATGACCGACATCAGGCCGGCTCTCATCGAGCGTGCAGGCATCGAGATCATCCCCGAGTCCGAGCGGACCGCCCAGCCCCGTGACCTGTTCTGGCCGTGGTTCGCGGCGAACGTGTCGGTGTTCGGGATGTCGTACGGCTCGTTCGTGCTCGGCTTCGGCATCTCCTTCTGGCAGGCGACGGTCGTCTCGGTCATCGGCATCGTCGTGTCGTTCCTGCTCTGCGGGCTCATCGCGATCGCAGGCAAGCGCGGGTCGGCGCCGACGATGGTGCTCTCCCGGGCCGCGTTCGGCGTGCAGGGGCAGAAGGTGCCAGGGATCGTGTCCTGGCTCACGTCGATCGGGTGGGAGACGTTCCTCGCGATCATGGCCGTGCTCGCGACGGCGACCGTCATCACGCAGCTCGGCGGCGACGGCGACAGTCTGTGGCTGAAGATCCTCGCGACCGTGGTCGTCGCCGCGCTGATCGTCGCGGCCTCCGTGCTCGGCTACCACACGATCATGCGGCTGCAGTCGGTGCTGACGTGGATCACCGGCGTCGTGACGATCGTCTACATCATCCTCGCCGCGCCGACCATCGACCTCGCCGCGGTGCTGGCCCGTCCTGACGGGGGCATCGGCCAAGTCGTCGGCGCGCTCGTGATGGTGATGACCGGATTCGGGCTGGGGTGGATCAACATCGCCGCGGACTGGTCGCGCTACCAGAAGCGCACCGCGCCCGACGGGGCGATCGTCGCCTGGAACACCATCGGCGGCTCGGTGGCACCGGTCATCCTCGTCGTCTTCGGTCTGCTCCTCGCCGGATCGGACGCCGAGCTCATGGACGCGATCGCCGCGGACCCGATCGGCGCGCTCGCGAGCATCCTGCCGGTGTGGGTCCTCGTGCCGTTCCTGTTCACGGCCGTGCTCGCGCTCGTCTCCGGCGCGGTGCTCGGCATCTACTCCTCCGGCCTGACCCTGCTCAGCCTCGGCATCCGCATCCCACGCCCGTCCGCGGCGGCGATCGACGGCGCGATCCTCACCGCGGGCACCATCTTCGTGGTGTTCTTCGCGACCGACTTCCTCGGCCCGTTCCAGAGCTTCCTCATCACCCTCGGCGTGCCGCTGGCCTCGTGGGCCGGCATCCTCATCGCCGACATCCTGCGGCGGCGGAAGGACTACGACGAGGCGGCCCTGTTCGACAGCCGCGGCCGCTACGGCGCCTGGGACTGGACCTCGATCGGCACCATGGTCGTCGCGAGCGTGATCGGCTGGGGCCTCGTCCTCAACGGCTTCGCGGACGCCGCGCCGTGGAACAACTGGCAGGGATACCTCCTGTTCCTCGTCGGCGGGGCGGACGGGGACTGGGCGTACGCGAACCTCGGAGTGTTCGTCGCCCTCGTGCTCTCGTTCCTCGTGACCTGGTTCGCGCGGGCGGGGAAGATCCGGCGGCAGGAGTCGTGAGCCCTTCGACAGGCTCAGGGACCCAGGGGGCGGCAGGCTCAGGGACCCAGGGGGCGGCAGGCCGCGGGGCCGAGGAGGCGGCCGGTTCCGCAGACGAGAGCTGGCTCGTGGTGGTCGATCCGCAGGTGATCTTCGCGTCGCCCGACTCGGCCTGGGGCTCGCCGTTCTTCGCCGCCGCGATGACGAACATCCGGCGCCTCGCGGACGCCTTCGGCGAGCGCGTGCTCGTGACCCGGTGGCTGCCGACGGCCGACCGCTCGACCTCCTGGGGCGAGTACTTCGCCGCGTGGCCGTTCGCCGACCGCCCCGCTGACGACCCGTTGTACGCGCTGGTCCCCGAGGCGGAAGGCCTGTCGCCTCATCCCACCGTCGACCTCCCGACGTTCGGCAAGTGGGGTCCGGAGCTGGAGGCGATCGTGGGGCGCGGTGGTCGGATCGTGCTCGCAGGGGTGTCCACGGACTGCTGCGTCGTGTCCACCGCTCTCGCCGCCGCGGACGCCGGGGCACGCGTGACGCTCGTGGCGGATGCCTGCGCCGGCTCCACGGCCGAGAACCACTCCGCCGCCGTGCAGGTCATGTCCCTGTATCCCCCGCAGATCACCGTGACCGACACCGCCACCCTCCTCTCCCCCTGACCCCCTCCCCCGGGCCCGCATCCCGCGCCCGTGCCGGACGGAAATCGCACCTCCGCACACCGTTTCGCGCCCGTTTTCGATCCCGCACGCCGGCGAGCCCTGCCAGCGGGACGGATTCCGCCCCTCGCGCGGGCCCACCGGGCACGTTTTCGATCCCGCACGGAGTCCCCGTCGCGGGACGCGAAATGCACCTCCGCCGCGCGACGGCGGTGCGTTATCGATCCGGCACCGTGGTGCGGCGTTCGGGCGGGACGGAAAGTGCACCTCGGCAGACGCGGGGAGGGGCGTTGGTGAACCCGACAGGGGCGAGCGTCAGGCGTGGGCGCGGACCGCGGCGGCGATGTCGGCGGGAGTTCCGCGCCACGGAGCACCATGGCCGGGAAGGACCCACTCGGCCTCGAGCGCCGCGAGGCGGTCGAGCGAGGCCAGGGCTGTTGTGGGCTCGTCGGTGAACGGGGCGGGTTGCGCGCCCTCCTCTCCCGTGAGCACATGCCGCGTGGTCAGGGCGTCGCCGACGAACACCGCGCCGACCGCCGGGACGTGCACCGCGATGCTCCCCGGCGAGTGCCCCGGAAGACCCACGACGACCGGGGCCCCGGGGAGGTCGAGCACGTCGCCGTCCGCGACCTCGGACACCTCGGTGACGTGGCGCGTGCGGAGCGCACTCTTGCGGAGGCCGTAGGCGAGGAACCCGAGCATGGGACCGATCCGGGAAGGACCCATCGGGGTCTTCGGCTTCTCCCCGGTACGCACGCGGTGTGCATCGGCGCCGTGGATGTACACCGGAACGCCGGACTCGCGGCGCAGTCGTTCCGCGAATCCGATGTGGTCGCTGTCGCCGTGGGTCAGCACGAGTCCGCGGATGTCGGACAGCGGGCGGCCGATCACGGCGAGCTCCCGCTGAAGGTCATGCCAGTGCCCGGGCAACCCGGCGTCGACGAGGGTGATGCCCTCGGGCAGGTCGATGAGGTACGAGGCGACGATGTCGTTGCCGAGGCGGTGGAGATGGGGGGCGAGCTTCATGATGATCCTCTCGGGCGATTGCGATGGCTACGTTACGTAGCTATCATGGCTACTGTCAATAGCCATCGAGGAGGACCCATGCCCACCCCCGAACGCACGTCGATCGATGCCATCGTCGCGGCCGGCCAGGAGATCATCGAGGCCGACGGTCCTGCGGGACTCACGATGCAGGCGGTCGCGGAGCGTGTGGGCGTGCGGGCCCCCTCCCTCTACAAGCGCGTGCGCGATCGTGAGGCCTTGCGAGTCGCGGTCGCCACGGCATCCGTCGATGCCCTCGCGACCCAGCTCGAGGCGGCCGGCGACGACCTCTCCACGCTCGCCCGGACCTACCGCGCCTTCGCTCATGCGCATCCGGAGGGTTTCCGCCTCATGTTCAACGCCGCGGTCTCCCGCGAGGCCCTGGAACGCTCCGCCGCCCCCGTCATCCGCGCCTGCGCCACCGCGGTCGGCGAGACGGACGCTCTCGACGCCGCGCGTCTCTTCACCGCCTGGGCCACCGGATTCCTGCAGATGGAACTGTCTGGGGCGTTCCGACTCGGGGGTGACGTCGACCGCGCCTTCGAGTACGGCCTCCGGCGTCTCCTCGCGAGCCTCGCCGGGTGAGGACGCCCGTCATTCCCGGTCCATGACGGCGGATGCTGGCACACTGAGGCCGTGGAAGACTCCCGCAGCACCGCCGGAACCGTGGCCGCGAAGACCGGTCGGACGCCCTGGCGTCGCACGAAGATCGCCGTGGGCACCCTCGCCGCGGTCGCCGCCGTCGTCGCGATCGTCGGCGCGCTCACCCCGTGGCCGTCCGCGATGATCATCCGCTCCGTGTTCACGAAAGGCGGCGACGAGACCGCCGCCGAGATGACCAAGCACGTCCCGGACACCGCCCTCGACGAGCGGAAGGATGTCGTTTACGGTGACGCCGGCGCGGACACGACGATGGACGTCTTCCGCCCCGCCTCCGCCGACGGCGCACTGCCGACCGTGGTGTGGATCCACGGAGGCGCCTGGATCTCGGGATCGAAGGAGGACGTCGATCCGTACCTCCGCATCCTCGCCGCGGAGGGCTACACGACCATCGGCGTGAACTACACCCGCGGACCCGAGGGCGTGTATCCGCTCGCCGTCCACCAGCTCGACGAGGCCCTCGCCTACATCGACGCGCACGCGGCGGAACTGGGCGTCGATCCGCGCCGCATCGTGCTGGCGGGAGACTCCGCCGGGGCCCAGCTCGCCAGCCAGATGGCGACACTCATCACGAATCCGGACTACGCGGAGATCCTCGGCATCCGCCCGTCGATCCGCGCCGATCAGCTCGTCGCCACCGTGTTGAACTGCGGCGTCTACGACCTCGCCGCACTGGCACAACTCGACGGGGTCGCCGGATGGGGCTTCAAGTCGGCGATGTGGGCGTACTCCGGCACGAAGACCTGGGCGGAGGACTCGACAGGCGCCACGATGTCGACCGTCGACTGGGTCACGGCCGACTTCCCCGCGACCTACATCTCCGGCGGCAACGGCGACGGGCTCACCTGGCTCCAGTCGATCCCGATGTCGAAGCGGCTTCAGGAGCTCGGGGTCGACGTGACGCCGGTGTTCTGGCCCGCGCCGCACGAGCCGGAGCTCCCGCACGAATACCAGTTCCACCTCGATCTCCCCGAGGCCCGGAAGGCGCTTGCGGACACCATCGCCTTCCTCGACGCGCACACCCGCTGACCCGGCCTCTTTCGTCCGGCGCAGGCTGCCACCGTTGCACGACCCCGCCACGGATGCACGACCCGAATCCTCCGGATACCCGTGCCACCGTCTCCGAATCGTGCAGGCGGACCCGGGCACGGATGCACGACCCGGGCACAGGTGCACGACCGAATCCTCCGGATACCCATGCCACCGTCGCCGGGTCGTGCCGATGCGTCGGGATTTGGACATAACGTCTCTGTGACGACCGGCACGAAAGTGATATGTTCACGGGATGCACACCGAGAACGAACGCGCCCTCGAGTCCGGGATCGTCACGGACCTCTCCGGTCGCATGACCTACGGCTCGTACCTCGCGCTCGACCAGCTCCTCACGGCACAGCACCCGGTGAGCGACCCGCAGCACCACGACGAGATGCTGTTCATCATCCAGCACCAGACGACGGAGCTCTGGCTGAAGCAGCTGCTGCATGAGCTCAGCTCGGCGCGGGAGCTGCTTGCGGCCGACGACCTGCGTGACGCCCTCAAGCGCATCGCCAGGGTCAAGCGCAT
Source organism: Microbacterium sp. CFSPD4_SD4 (assembly GCF_057364585.1). Taxonomy (NCBI): domain Bacteria; kingdom Bacillati; phylum Actinomycetota; class Actinomycetes; order Micrococcales; family Microbacteriaceae; genus Microbacterium; species Microbacterium sp. CFSPD4_SD4. Next base: position 82,624 of record NZ_JBNFOC010000004.1, on the reverse strand, counting down.
CCAGGACGTCATGACGCAGCAGTGGTCGGTGCTCGCGACACTGACCCCGACGGAGTACGCCCAGTTCCGTGGCGCGCTCGGCAACTCGTCCGGCTTCCAGTCGGTGCAGTACCGCGCCGTGGAGTTCGCGCTGGGCAACAAGAACGAGAAGATGCTGAGCGTCTTCCGCGACCACCCGGCGAACCTTGCGCTCCTCACCACCGAGTGGGAGAAGCCCACGCTGTACGACGAGTTCCTCCGCTATGCGTCGCGCCGCGGGCTCCCCGTCCCGCACGAGATCCTCGACCGGGACGTGCGCCAGCCGTACCGCGAGACCCCGACCCTCGTACCCGCCATCCGCGCGATCTACCAGGACCCGCGCACCCACTGGGACCTCTACGAGGCCTGCGAGGACCTCGTCGACCTCGAGGACAACTTCCAGTTCTGGCGCTTCCGTCACCTCAAGACCGTGTCCCGGACCATCGGGATGAAGGTCGGCACGGGTGGATCGAGCGGCGTCGGCTTCCTGCAGCGCGCCCTCGACCTCACGTTCTTCCCGGAGCTCTACACCGTCCGCACCGAGATCGGCTCCTGATGCTCGCGGCGACGTTCTTCGACGGCGAGCGCTGGCGCGACGGCGTCGTCGGGCTCGGCGCGGACGGGCGCCCCCAGCTCCGCGACGAGGCGCCCTCCCCCGGCACCCCAGCCCTGGTCGGACGCATCGTCGGCGGTTTCACCGACCACCACGTGCATCTGCAGCTCGTCGACCATGCACTCCTGGCCTCGTCGCGCCTCGGGCGGGTGGTCGACCTCGGCGGCGACCCGTCGACCGTCGCGTCTATCGCCGTCCACAATGCAGGAGAACTGGCCGACGGAGGCGGCGCCGGCGCGGTTTCGCGCACGGTGGGGCCGGATTCTCCTGAGTTGCGAACCGTCCGGTACGCCGGCGCCTTCCTCACTTCGCCGGGTGGCTACCCCTCGGATCGGGCATGGGCTCCGGCCGGATCGGTGCGGGAGATCGCGGACCCCGCCGGGGCGGCGGCCGCCGTGGCGGAGATGGCGGCGTCGGGCGCGTCCTTCATCAAGATCGCGAGCAACAGCACCGCCGGCCCGACCTTCTCCGACGCCCTCTTCCGCGCGATCGTCGAGCTCGCCGCTGCGCACGGCCTCCCCGTCGTCGCCCACGCCGAGGGCCCTGGCGAGGCGCAGCGCGTCGTCCGCCTCGGAGCGACGCAGCTCGCGCACGCCCCGTTCACCGAGCGTCTGGATGACGAGGAGATCGCGGAGCAGGCCGTCCGGGCCTCCTGGGTCAGCACCCTCGCCATCCACGACCCCGCCGCGAGGGCCATCGCGATCGACAACGTCGCCCGCTTCCATGCCGCCGGCGGCACCGTCCGCTACGGCACCGATATGGGCAACGGCCCGGCCCCCGTCGACCTGAACCCCGCCGAGGTCGCCGCCCTCCGCACCGCCGGGCTCGACGACGACGCCCTCCTCCGCGCCCTCGCGCCGGTCGACCCGCTCGATCCCCGCTCTCTCCTCCTCCTGCTGCCACCGGGATCCGCCGATCCCCTGGCCGCCCGCCCCCTCACCCCCGCCGACCTGAAGGTGTGACATGACCGACCGCTCCGCCGACACCGCCCTCCTCGACGCCGCCCGCACCCTGGACGCCGCCGACCCGCTCGCCGCGCACCTCGACGCGTTCGTCGAGGCCCCGGGCGTCACCGCCTACCTGGACGGCAACTCGCTCGGCCGCCCGCTGCGCGACGTGCCGGAGAAGCTCGCCGCGTTCGTGCGCGAGGACTGGGGCACACGCCTCATCCGCTCCTGGGACGAGCAGTGGATGGCCCTGCCGATGGAGCTCGGAGACCGCATCGGCGCCATCACCCTCGGCGCGGGGCCGGGGCAGACGGTCGTGTCGGACTCCACGAGCGTCCTGCTGTACAAGCTCATGCGGGGGGCCCTTCGACAGGCTCAGGGGCCCAGGGGCGCGGCGCAGGGATCCGCGGGGCGGACGGAGCTCGTGATCGAGGAGGGGAACTTCCCCACCGATCGGTTCCTCGCCGAGGGCGTCGCGGCGGAGATGGGGGCCACGCTGCGCTGGATCACGCCCGACCCGGTGCACGGCGTCACGGTCGACGACGTCGCCGCCGTGGTCTCCGAACGGACGGCGCTCGTCTCGCTCAGCCACGTCGACTACCGCTCCGGCGCCCTCGCCGACATGCCCGCCATCACCGCCGTCGTCCATGACGCGGGGGCGCTCATGCTGTGGGACCTCTGCCACTCGGCGGGCGTCGTGCCGATGCAGCTCGACGACTGGGGCGTCGACATGGCCGTCGGCTGCACCTACAAGTACCTCAACGGCGGCCCGGGATCGCCCGCGTTCGCCTACCTCCGCCACGACCTGCAGGGCCTGCTGCGGCAGCCGATCCAAGGCTGGTGGAGCGCGGCCGACATCTTCGCCATGGGCCCGGAGTACGTTCCCGCCGACGGCATCCGTCAGCTCCTCAGTGGCACGCCGCCGGTGACCTCGATGCTCGCGATGCAGGGGATGATCGACCTCATCGAGCAGTCGGGGATCGACGGCGTGCGCGCGAAGTCGGAGTCGCTCACCGCACTCGCGGTCCGGGCGTACGACGAGCTGCTCGCGCCGCTGGACGTCCGCCTGCTCAGCCCTCGCGACCCGGCGCGACGCGGCGGACACATCACGATCGGCCACCCCGACTTCCGGGAGGTCACCCGGAGGCTCTGGGCCGACGGCGTCATCCCCGACTTCCGCTTCCCGGATGGGATCCGGCTCGGGCTGTCGCCGCTCAGCACCTCGCACGCCGAGACCGTCGCCGGGGTGCTCGCGGTCAGGGATGCGTTGGAGTCCGGTGTCTCCTGACCCCGCGGCGCCGGTCGTGCTCGATGACATCGACGCCCGCCCCGGCAGCACCGCCTCGCTCCTGCGCACCCTGATCGGCCTGTATCTGCGCCCGCTCGGAGGCTGGATCTCGGCCGCCGATCTCGTGGCGCTGGCCGCCGACCTCGGCATCCCCGCCGCTCCCGCCCGGACGGGCATCGCCCGCCTCAAGCAGAAGGGCCTGCTCCTGCCGGAGCGCCGCGACGCCGTCGGCTACCGGCTGAGCCCGGCGGCTGTGCCGATGCTGGAGCGCGGCGACCGCCGGATCTTCCGGATGCAGGAGATGACCGACGACGATCCGTGGTGCCTCGTGTCGTTCTCGATCCCGGAGAGTGCGCGCAGCGTGCGTCATCAACTGCGCCGGCGCCTGCAGTGGATCGGCGCCGGCGTCGTCTCTCCCGCCCTGTGGATCTGCCCCGGGCACCTCAGGGCGGAGGCGGAGCAGATCCTCGACGAGCTCGGTGCCCGCCGCTGGGCGACGCTGTTCGACGCGTCGGCCCCCGCCCCGGCCGGCACGCTGGCCGAGGCCGCGGCGGCGTGGTGGGACCTGGGCGCGCTGCGCGGCGAGCACGAAGCCTTCCAGGCGTCGCTCGCGGCGCTCCCGGATGCGCCGTTCCCCGCGTACGTGCACCTCATCGACCGCTGGCGGGTGCTGCCCTACACCGATCCGGGACTGCCCCCGGCGATGCTGCCGGCCGACTGGCCGGGCGGACGCAGCTTCGAGGCGTTCGCCCGCCTGTCGGCGGCGTGGGCGGCACCCGCCCTCGCGCATGTCCGCGCCGTGACGGCCTAGTCGGTCCGGGCGACCTCGCGCACGAATCCGGTCACGTGCTCCTGCAGCCGCAGGATCCGCATCTCGCGCGCGAGCTCGCGGTCGTACCCCGGATAGGCCAGCGGCGGGAGCTTGCGCACCGCCGCGTTGCAGCCGAACTCCGCGCACGCGAGCACACCGACCGTGTCGCCCTTGCGGCCGGCGGCCCCGGCGCGTCGGGCGACGTACAGCTGCACGTCGTTGCGGAGCGTCACGTCCTCGCACCACGAGCACTGGGCGCGGGCGAGCACGCGCTGCTCGGCGCGCTGCAGCACGACGCCCACGGGCTCGTCGTCGATCCACACGACGACATAGGCGCGCCGGGGCAGCTTCGGGTCGATCCAGCCGAGGTAGTCGAGCCGGTCGAAATCGGTCTCGGCGAAGCCGGGCGGCAGAGTGATGTCGGAGACCTCCTTGCGGGAGGCGTTGCAGAAGGAGGCGCGCAGGGCGCGCTCGTCGATGGGACGCATGAGGGGAAGAGCTTTCGGTGTGATCGCCGGAACGGCGAGACGGATCGGAGGAACACCCGGACGATGCCGGGGTACGACGCAGCACCGGAGACGGGGTTCCGCACCCGGCCGGTCCTCAGCCTCTGCCTGCGGCGCTGAACGCGCCTGCAGCTCCGCTCCGCGCCCCGAGGGCACTCATCGACGACAGCACCCGGCGAGCCTACACCCGTTTGTTTCGTCGCGTGTCGGGAGCGCTGCGGAATCCCGACCTCGTCGACGTACTCTGGCCGGACGCCGATCCGAAGGAGTCCCCGTGTCCACGCCGCTGCACCGCCGTCCGCCCCTCGAGGTGCGTGAGCGTGCGACGTGCATGTGCCGGAACGGCGGCCGCTGCTCCTCGTCGGCCCCCGGCCACGCCCTGCACCTGATCCAGGAGCGTCTCGCCGCGGCGACCCCGGCGCGATGGGCGGACGCGTTCGTGATCGCGGCGGATCCGGTCGCCGGAGACCTCGTCGTCCGCACGCTCGACGGCACCATGCACACGCTGTGGAACGGCTCCGGCGCCGCGCTGGAGGCCGCCATCGGCAGCCCGGTCGCCCTCCACCTCGACTACGCCGTGCTCGCCGTGGGACGCACCCGCTTCAACGTCGCCGTCGTGTGACCAGGGCCTGACCCCCTCGGGTCAGGCGCTCGCCATCATCATGTCGCGGACCGCCATGCACGCGTTCATGCAGGCCTGGCACGCCTGAGCGCAGAGGCGGCAGACGTCGCTGTGATCGGCATGCTGCATGCACTCGTCCATGCACATCTGGCACATCGCGATGCACGCGTCCAGCATCGCCATCATCGTGGCCGGGGTCATCCCCTGCATGCGGAGCATCGATCGCATCATCGTGTGGCACATGTCCGCGCAGTTCATGCACGCGGGGGCGCAGTCCATCTCCTGCGTCGCGCACACCGTGCAGGCCTGCTCGCAGGCGGCACACGCGTCCATACACGCCTGGAGCACCGACATGTCCATCATCGCCATGTCCGGCATCGACTCCATGTTCTTGGACATGGCACCCATCATCATCGCGTCCATCGCACACCGCTCCCTTCGTCCAGGACGACGGGCAGGACACCCGCCTGGCGCCAGGCTAACCCCTGTGCGGGCGGGAGTCGATGGGGGCGGAACGCTGACACGCCCGTCGGTGAATGTCAATCCCGTGGACGGACCGCGACGCCGGTGCGACGCTCGAAGAGCAATCGATCCGTCCAGGAGAGGAGCCTCTTATGAGTGGCGCAGATGACATGAAGAATTCCGCTGAGAAGCTGGGTGGCAAGGTCAAGGAAGGCTTCGGCAAGCTCACCGACAACGAGAAGCTCGAGGCCGAAGGCCAGGCGGATCAGGTGAAGGCCGACGCGAAGCAGGCCGGCGAGAACGTGAAGGACGCCGCGGGCAAGGCCGGCGACAGCGTCAAGGACGCGTTCAACCGCTGATCCCCCACCCGCTGAACCCATGAAGAGGGGGAGGCTCGCCGATGGCGAGCCTCCCCCTCCGCACTCGGGTCAGACCTTGCGGCTGCCGGTGATCGCTCGGATCAGCCAGGCGATCACGGCGATGGCCAGGAGCACCAGACCGACCCACAGCAGGAACTGGAGCGACTGCACCAGTCCTCCGGTGATCGCGAGGATCACGGCGATGACGATGACGATGATCAGGAGGATGTTCATCGGTCTTTCCCTTCTCTGGGGGCGCGGGCGCCCGACTGCGGTGACCTCACGCTAGACCCGAACCACACCCTCTCTGGAGGGGGTTGACTTCCCCCCTCCCGATGCGCGAAGGAGCAGAGCAATGCCAGGACGACGCAACAACTCGCTGAAGGATCCGGAGCTGTACGAAGAGCTCCGCGACGACGGGGCTTCGAAGGAGAAGGCCGCCCGCATCTCGAACGCGGCCGCACGAGACGGCCGCAGCTCGGTCGGCCGCCGCGGCGGGAAGCACGGGGACTACGAGGACTGGACCGTTCCCGAGCTGCGGAAGCGCGCGAAGGAGTTGGGTCTCACCGGCTACAGCGGCAAGCGCAAGGCCGAGCTCATCTCCGAACTGCGAAACCACTGACCCGGATGACGCGCTTCGGGATCGAGGAGGAGTTCCTCCTGCTCATGAGGATTCGCTCGTCCCCGTCGCCCTCAGCGGTGACATCCTGGAGCGCATCGGCGATGACGTCACCGCCGGACGCGTGACCACCGAGTACCTGGCCTCGCAGGTCGAGGCGCTCACCGACCCGGTGCGCACCGGCGCCGAGGCCGTCCAGCAGCTGACGGCGTTGCGCACGGCCATCGGGAGGCAGGCACGCGTCCGGCGCGCGATCGCGGCACCGACCGGCGCCCCGTTCACCACTCTCCGCTCGCCGCGCCTCTCGCCGTCGGCGCACTACGACGACGTCGCGCGACGGCTGGCGCACCTCACCCGCGAGCACGAGGTCAACGGCCTGCACGTGCACGTGGAGGTGCCGGACGAGGAGGAGCGGGTCCGCGCTCTGAATCGGCTTCGCGCGTGGCTGCCCCTGCTGCTCGCCCTCAGCACGAACAGCCCGTTCGGCAACGGTCTCGACACGGGTTTCGCGAGCTGGCGGAGCATGCTCATCCGCCGACTCCCCTCGTCGTGGTGTCCGCCCCGGTTCGCCGACGTCGACGACTACCGCACGCGCGTGGGCCAGCTCCTCGACCTCGGGACCATCGGCGAGGCGACCTCCCTCTCCTGGGCGGTGCGCCTCTCCGAGCACTACCCGACCGTGGAGGCGCGCGTCGCGGACACGCAGCTCACCGCGGAGGACGCCGTCCTCTCCGCGCTGCTGACCCGCGGGATCGCCCTGTCGTCCGGGCAGCGGATCGTCGCCGATGAGACGGAGACGATCGACGCGTCGATCTGGATGGCGTCGCGAGCCGGGATGACGGCCCGCCTCCTGGATCCGCTCACGGGCGAGATCGCCCCGGCCTGGACGGTGGCGGAGCACCTTCTCGACGACATCGGACCGGTGCTGGACGAGCTCGGCGATGCGGACGCGGTGCGGGCGGGCCTCGCCCGGATACGGGCCGACGGGACCGGCGCGGCACGGCAGCGTGCGGCGCACGCACGGGACGGGCTCCCCGCGCTCCGACGGCTCCTGCAGGAAGGTACCGGAACACCGGCTGACTGACCGGCCCTCGCGTCCGTCGCCCGGAGTAGGGTCGGCCTGTGTCATCCTTCGCCCCGCTCCAGCGGCTCGTCATCGCGATCGCCGTGCTGGCCTCGTTCGTCACGTTCCTCGACGGGACAGTGGTGAACGTCGCCCTTCCCGCCATCAGCGAGGAGCTCGGCGGCGGGATCACCACGCAGCAGTGGGTCGTCGACGCGTACCTCATCACCCTCAGCGCGCTGATCCTGCTCGCCGGCTCCCTGTCCGACGCCTACGGACGGGTGCTGGTGATGCGGATCGGCCTCATCGCCTTCGGCATCGCGTCCGTCGCGGTCGCCGCCGCGATCGACCCGCTCATGCTCATCGTGGCCCGCGGGGCCCAGGGGGCGGCCGGGGCCCTGCTCGTCCCCAGCTCCCTCGCGCTCATCACCGCGACCATGCGCGGTGACCTCCAGGCGAGGGCCATCGGCGTCTGGACCGCCTTCACCACGGCCGCTCAATTGGTCGGTCCGCTGCTCGGCGGGCTCTTCGTCGACTTCCTGTCCTGGCGCTTCGTCTTTCTCATCAACGTCCTCCCCATCGGGGTGACGCTGGTGCTGCTCGCCCGCCTGCATCTGCCGGAGCACCCGCGGGGCGTCCGCGTGGACTGGTGGAGCGGTGCACTGTGCGCGCTGGGGCTGGGCGCCATCGTCTTCGCCCTCATCGAGCAGCCGAACCTCGGGTGGGCCTCCCCCGCGATCTGGATCCCCGCCGTGGCCGGGGCCGCGCTCTTCGCCGTCTTCCTGTGGCGCCAGGGCCGCTCGGCCACGCCGCTCATGCCGCTCTGGCTGTTCCGGGTGCGCGACTTCGGGTGGGGCAACCTCGCCACGCTGTTCGTGTACGCCGCGCTCTCGCTCAACGGCTTCGTCGTCGGCGTCTACCTCCAGCAGGGGGCGGGACTCAGCGCGACAGCGGCGGGGCTCGCGAGCCTGCCGATGACGATCCTCATGATCCTGCTGAGCTCCCGTGCCGGCGGGTGGGCGGGGCGCTGGGGCCCGCGCATCTTCATGACGGTCGGACCGCTGATCATGGCCGTCGGAGCGCTGATGCTGCTGACCGTGAACGCCGCCTTCGATTACTGGGCCCAGGTGCTCCCGGCCATGATCGTGATGGGCCTGGGCCTGTCGCTCACCGTCGCCCCGCTGACGGCCGCGATCCTCGGCGCCATCGACGAGAACCACTCCGGCATCGCCTCCGCCGTGAACAACGCCGTCTCCCGCGTCGCCGGTCTGCTCGTGGTCGCGATGCTGTCGACCATCGTCGGGGGCACCCTCGACCTCGACGGGTTCCACAACGCGGCCTGGGTCACGGCGGCGCTCCTCGTGCTCGGGGGCGTCGTGTCGTGGATCGGGATCCGCCGGAACCCCTCGGAGGCCGCGGCCCCGCCCGCCGACGCCCCCGCGCAGCCGACGCCTCAGCCGCGATGAGCCTCCCTCGTCCCCCGCGCGGTCGAAGCAGCGCACGCGTCTCCCTGGCGCCGACGGCCCTCGTCGCGGTCGGGATCCTCGCCCTCTCCGCCTGCACCGCTCCGTCCACTCTCCCCGCGGAGGGAACGGCGCCGTCGGCCGCTGTCGCGCTGCCTCCGACCGCCGCCCTCCCGGACTACCAGCTCGGTGGCGCCTACGACCCGCCCGAGGGTGTGGGGATCGTCGCCCGCGACCGCAGCGCGGAGCCCGCCGCCGGCCTCTATTCCGTCTGCTACGTCAACGGCTTCCAGACCCAGCCGGGCGAGCTGGACACCTGGCCCGACGACCTGCTCCTGCACGACGGCGACGAGGTGGTCGTCGATCCCGACTGGCCCGACGAGGCCCTCCTGGACACCGGCAGCGCGGCACAGCGGTCCCGCATCGCCGAGATCGTGATCCCGTGGATCGAGGGCTGTGCAGACTCCGGCTTCCAGGCGGTCGAGTTCGACAACCTCGACTCGTTCTCGCGCGCGGACGGCGCCCTGAGCCTGGACGACAACCTCGCCCTCGCGGAGCTCTTCGTCGACGCGGCGCACGGCGTCGGGCTCGCCGCCGGGCAGAAGAACGCGGCCGAACATGCGGACGCCCTGAAGGAGCGCGCGGGCTTCGACTTCGCCGTGACGGAGGAGTGCGCCGCCTACGCGGAGTGCGGCGCGTACACCGCGGTCTACGGGCCGCACGTGATCGACATCGAGTACACGGATCAGCTCCCTCGGCCGTTCGCGGAGCTGTGTGCCGACCCGGACACCCCGGCGTCGACAGTGCTCCGCGATCGCGACCTCGTCACTCCGGACGAGGAGGGGTACGTGTTCGCCGGGTGCCCGTGACGGCGGGCGCGCTTGCCTGCCGAGCGCCTCGGCGTCAAGTCCCTGGTGGTCTCCGCTCGCGCGGGTGAGGATGCGGGTGATCGATCCGATGGGAGCCCCTCCTCATGACCGTTTCCACCCTTGACGCCGACACCGCCGTCGCCTTCTCGCCGCGCGGCCCCCTGTCGAGCGCCGTCCTCGGTGTCCTCACGGGTCGCGGTGACGACGCCGCCACCCTCCCCGACCTCGCCGCCGCAGCCGTCGCCGCGAGCGACGACGTGGTCAGGGACGACGACATCCAGCTCGCCCTGTTCGTCCTCTACGCGTCCTCCTACGGCTCGCTTCCGCAGCTGGATGCGAGTCTCGAGTGGGATGCCGGGGTGGTCACGGCACGCCGTATCCTCGAGGACGCCTTCGAGGCCGCACTGCGTGACACCGTGCCGGTGCCCGAGCTTCCCGAACCCACGGTCGACGCCGTGGGTCGCGCTCTGTTCGCCCTCGCTGCCGCGGACACCGGCCCCAGCCTGTCGCGCCACATCGCCAGGAAGGCCACCCGCGAGCAGGCCGAGGAGTCCCTGATCCTGCGATCGGTGTACACGCTGCGGGAGGCCGATCCGCACTCGTGGGCGATTCCGCGGCTGACCGGGCGCCCCAAGGCCGCGCTCGTGGAGATCCAGTCGGACGAGTACGGCGGCGGCCGCCCGCAGCGAGTGCATGCGGAGCTCTACGCCCGAGCGCTGCGCGCCGCAGGACTCGACGACACGTACGGCGCCTATGTCGACGACGCCCCGGCGATCACGCTCGCCTCGCACAACATGATGAGCCTGTTCGGACTCAACCGCCGGCTCGTCGGCGCGATCGTCGGTCATCTCGCCGCCTACGAGATGACCTCGTCCATCCCGTGCCGGTTCTACGCCGACGGTCTGCACCGGCTGGGGTTCGCCGACGAGGTCGCCGCGTACTTCGAGGAGCATGTGGAGGCCGACGCGGTGCACGAGCAGATCGCCGCCCGTGACCTCGCGGGCAGCCTCGCCGAGGACCGTCCGGAACTGCTGGCGGACATCCTGTTCGGCGCGGCCGCGTGCCTCACGGTCGACGGCTGGGCCGGAGCCCACACCCTCGACGCCTGGAGCGAAGGGCGCTCGGCACTGCGGGAGAGGACGACCGCATGAGCGGCCGGGACGAACCGGTCACGGTCACCGCGTACCCCGACGGCCCGCTGCTCGTGCGCGGCGAGATCGAGCTGCACGCGAGCGACGGCACGGTGATCGACCCGCGCCGACGCACCGTGGCCCTGTGCCGCTGCGGGCTCTCCGCGCTCAAGCCCTTCTGCGACGGCACGCACAAGGCGGCCGGCTTCCGCACCGAGGACTGAGCGGGCTCAACCCTCCGGCCAGTAGTGACTGTCGGGGACGGCACGCGCACCGAAGATCGCCTGCCCGACCCGCACGCACGTCGCCCCCTCCTCGACGGCGATCTCATAGTCGCCGGACATGCCCATCGAGAGGGCGCCGTCGCCGATGAGCTCGGGGGTCTCCTCGAGCGCCCTGTCCCGAAGAGTGCGCAGCAGCGCGAAGCACTCCCGCACCCGGGCGTCGTCCGGTGTGAGCAGCGCGAGCGTCATCAGCCCGCGGACACGGAGGGCACCGTAGGACGGCAGCGCCTTCAGGAAGCCCGGAAGCTCGTCGGGCGGCATCCCGAACTTCGAGTCCTCGGCCGAGGTGTTCACCTGCACGTACACGTCGAGGCTGCGCCCTGCGGCCTGCAGGCGCCGGTCCAGGGCTTCGGCGACCCGGAGCCGGTCGAGCGCCTGGAACTCGGCGGCGAACGAGGCGACGTCCCTGGCCTTGTTCGTCTGCAGGTGGCCGATCACGACCCAATCGACGTCCAGGTCGGCCGTTTCCCGGTTCTTGCGCACCGCCTCCTGCACCTTGTTCTCCCCGAGCCGGCGCAGGCCGGCGTCGATGGCCACCCGCACCCGCTCGGTCGGGACGGTCTTGCTCACCGGGAGCAGGTGCACCGCACCCGGATCATGTCCCGCCCGCTCGGCGGCGGCGTCGATGCGGGCGCGGACGGCGGCGAGGTTGGCACGGAAATCCGCGGCGGTGACGGCCGTCGGGTAGCGCGCGGCGCCGTCTCCGACAGGCTCAGACTTTGACATAGGTCAAAATCTAACATAGCTTCGGGACCACGTCGCGCGCCCGCCGACACCCCCTTCGCGAAGGAGCCCTCTCATGTCCGCACCCGGCCTGTTCTCCGACACCGCACTGACGGCTCCGCGCCTGCGCACCGAGGTCCCAGGGCCGCGGAGCCGGGCGCTCCACGAGCGCCGGCAACGGGTCGTCCCCCGCGGCGTCGGCAGCGTGCTTCCCGTCTACATCGAGCACGCCGACGGCCCCTGGGTCACCGACGTCGACGGCAACCGCTTCCTCGACCTCGGCAGCGGCATCGGCGTGACGACGATCGGCCACACCAACCTCGCCGCCGTCACCGCCGCGGCCGAGCAGCTCGATCGGGTCACGCACACGCTCTTCACCGTCACCCCGTACGAGGGCTATGTGCGCCTCGCGGAGCTGCTCGCGGAGAAGGTGCCCGGCACCCACGAGACCCGCACGGCCTTCGCGAACTCCGGCGCCGAAGCGGTCGAGAACGCGGTGAAGATCGCCCGGAGACACACGGGACGGCGCGCTGTCGCCGCCCTCGACCACGCGTTCCACGGGCGCACCAACCTCGCGCTCGCCATGAACCACAAGGCGGCGCCGTACGGAACCGGGTTCGGCCCGTTCGCTCCCGACATCCACCGTGTCCCCAATTCCTATCACTACCGGGACGGCCTCGACGGGACGGAGGCCGCGGCGCGCACGATCGCCCATCTGGAGCAGCGCATCGGCGTCCACGACCTCGCCGCCGTCATCGCCGAGCCCGTCCAGGGCGAGGGCGGCTTCGTCGTCCCTGCCGCGGGCTACCTGCCGACCCTGCAGGAGTGGTGCACGCGGAACGGCGTGGTGTTCATCGCCGACGAGATCCAGACGGGCCTCGGGCGCACCGGGACATGGTTCGCGAGCACGCACTTCGACCTCGTTCCGGACCTCGTGCTCACGGCGAAGGGCATCGCCGGCGGGCTGCCCCTGGCCGGGGTGACCGGTCGCGCCGAGATCATGGACGCACCCGACCCGGGCGGCCTCGGCGGCACTTTCGGCGGAAACCCGGTCTCGATCGCCGCCGCCCTCGCGGTGTTCGACGAGCTGGAGCACGGGACCTTCTTCGCGGACGCCCGGCGGATCGGCGCGCATCTGTCCGCGCGGCTCGAGGGCCTGCGCTCCCGTCACGCCGTCGTCGGGGACGTCCGCGGGATCGGTGCCATGCAGGCCTTCGAGCTGAGCACCCCTGGCACGACGCGACCGCTGGCCGGGGCCGCCTCCATGGTCGCGGAGTTCGCCGCCCAGCGCGGCATCCTGCTGCTCACCGCGGGCAGCGACGGCAACGTGATCCGCTTCCTGCCGACGCTCACGACGACGGACGAGCAGCTCGACGTCGCGGTGGACGTCATCGACGAGGCCCTCAGCGCGCTCCGCTGAGCACTCGCAGGCACAGCGCCTCGCCGCTCCAGCGCACACGGGCGAGGTCGTGCACGATCAGGTCGGGGTGGGCCGCCGCAGAGCCGGCGCCCACTCCGACCACGAGCCCCGCGCCGGCCGCCCGCGCCGCACGGATCCCCGGTGCCGAGTCCTCGAAGACCACGCAGTCCCGCGGGTCCCGCCCGAGCAGACGCGCGGCGCGGAGGTAGGGGTCGGGAGCGGGCTTGCCGCGGTCCACGTCTTCGGCGGCCACGAGCAGGGCGGGTGCCGGGATGCCCGCACCCCGCATCCGCGCGGTCGCGACCGCCCTGTTGCTGCTCGTCGCAACCGCCCAGAGCTCGGACGGCAGCGCAGCGAGCAGGGCAGCGGCCCCCGGGATCCCGGTGGTCGCCGGGGCGACGGCGAGCTCTCGCGCGAGGAGATCGACGGTCGCCTCGGCGGCCCGCTCCGGCCCGACGATCGCCGCGACCACCTCACTCGGTCGCATGCCGTGCGGGGCGTCTCGGAGGAAGTCGAATCCCGGGGCGTACCGGCGGGCCCAGGCATCCCACACGATCGCCGCCGAGGGGACCGAATCCACCAGCACGCCATCACAGTCGAACAGGACCCCCGCGGCGTGCACGATCACTTCGGAGCCCTGAACCTCCTGTGCTATTTTTGGCATAGGTCGAATCTATCCGAGGAGAGTGCATGTCCGCGTCCCGCACGCCCCGCACGGCCGTCGCCGTTCGCCACGTCCCCTTCGAAGACCTCGGGATCCTCGCTCCTCTGCTGGCGGAGCGCGGTTACGAGACCACCCTCCTCGATGCCGGCATCGACGAACTCGACGCAGACGCCGTCGCCGGAGCCGACCTGCTCATCGTCCTCGGCGGTCCGATCGGGGTGTACGACGACGATCGCTACCCGTTCCTGCGCTCCTCGAAGGCCGCCGTCGCGGCGCGACTCGACAGCGGCGGCGCCACGCTCGGCGTCTGCCTCGGCGCGCAGCTCCTCGCCGAGTCCCTGGGCGCAGCGGTCCGGCCGACCGGTGCGGTCGAGATCGGCTTCGGTCCGCTCACGCTGACGCCCGAGGGCCGGGAGTCGGTCCTGGCCCCGCTCGACGGCGAGCCGGTGCTGCACTGGCATGGGGACGAGTTCGCGATCCCCGCCGGGGCGCAGTCCCTGGCGCACACGCCCGGCTTCCCGCATCAGGCCTTCGCGGTGGGGCGCACTCTCGGCCTTCAGTTCCACCTGGAAGCCGACCACCGCACGATCGAGCGCTGGCTCATCGGCCACGCCCACGAACTGCATCACAACGGCATCGACCCGCGGGTGATCCGGGAGCAGGCACGCGCCCTCGGCCCCCGGCTCGAGACGCTCGCCACCCGCGTCCTCACCGACTGGCTGGATGCGGTCGAGGCCTAGCGAGCCGGCCGGGGCAGCGGAAGAGGCCGGACCCCCAGCGAATCCGGCCTCTGCTCCCCTCGACCTCAGGCGGCGCGACGCAGCGGCACCGTCGGGAAGTCGATCGGCACGTCGAGCGCGATGTTCACGTAGTTCGTGAAGAGGTTCAGCGCGACCTGGCCGATGGTCTCGACGATCTGCTCGTCGTTCCAGCCGTGCGCGCGGAGGGCGTCGACATCGGCCGAGGTCACCTGGCCGCGCTCGTCGACGAGCTTGAGCGCGAAGGCCAGCAGCGCCGCGGTGCGCGGGTCGTCGGAGGTGCCTTCCTGCGCCTCGGCGAGGACCTCGGTCGAGAGGCCGGCCTTCTTGCCGAGCGCGGTGTGCGCGGCGAGGCAGTAGCCGCACGAGTTGCGGTTCGCGACGGCGACGGCGATCTGCTCACCCAGGGCCGCACCGAGCGTGCCCCCACCGTAGGCGCCGAACGCGCTCCACATGCTGGTCAGGGCCGCAGGCGAGTTCGCGACCGCGCGGAACATGGCGGGGACGGCGCCGAAGGCGGAGCCGATCTGCTCAAGCTGGTCCTTGACGGGGCCGGTGGCGGCCTCACGGTCGACGAGAGGGACGTTGGGCATGGGATGCTCCTTTGTTTCGAGACGAGCCGGGTTCGGCTTCCCCTTCAGTCTTCCGCGGCAGTGAGTACGATACGTATCATTTGATCTTGCATTCATGACACATCGTCCAGAAGAATGGAGGAATGCCGCCGCTCGACCGCCTCACCCCGTTGCTCGACCGCTTCCGAGTGCGCAGTCGCCTGTTCCACACCGGACCGCTCTGCGGCACCACGGTCTTCGCGGCGAGCGCCGGCCACGGCTTCCTCCACGTGCTGCGGCGCGGCGAGATGGAGGTGACGCATCAGCGCCCGGACGGACGCATCGAGCGCGAGACCATCACCCGCCCGAGCCTGTTGTTCTTCCCCCGCCCGATCGATCACACCTTCCTCAACGCCCCGACCGAGGAGTCCGACTTCGCCTGCGCCACGATCGACTTCGACGGCGGGGCCACCCACCCGCTCGTGCGCACCCTCCCCTCCGTGATCGTCCTGCCGCTCGACGAGGTGTCCACCCTCGCGCCTGCGCTCGACCTCCTCTTCGCCGAGGTCGACAACGTGCGCTGCGGTCGTCCCCTGCTCGCCGACCGGATGTTCGAGGTCGTGCTCATCCAGCTCCTCCGCTGGATGCTCGACCACTCCGGCGAGCTGGCGCTTCCCCCGGGACTGCTGCCCGGACTCTCGGACGAGCGTCTGGCACCCGCGCTCGTGGCGATGCACGAAGCACCCGGCGAGCCCTGGAACCTCGACACGCTCGCGCGCACCGCGGCCATGTCGCGCAGCGCCTTCGCGGCGCGCTTCAAGGAGGTCGTCGGTCGCGCGCCGGGCGACTACCTGACGGAGTGGCGCCTCACGATCGCTCAGGAGCAGCTGCGCGCCGGCATGTCGGTGAGCGCTGTCGCCGCCGACCTCGGCTACGCGAGCGCCTCTGCCTTCTCCCGGGCGTTCACCCAGCGTCTCGGCCGCTCCCCCCGCGCCTGGCTCGGCCTCGCCGCCTGAAGTCAGCCGCCGGCCGACATCACCGCTGCGACTCCCGTCACGATCCGGTCGAGATCGCCGGCCGTGAGCGAAGGGTACACGGGGAGGGAGAGCACCTCCTGCGCCGCGCGTTCGGTCTCCGGCAACTCATCGGTCGGAGCGAAGCGCGCCAGCGAGGGCAGCCGATGGTTCGGGATCGGGTAGTAGACGCCGGAACCCACCTCGTGCTCGTCGCGGAGAGCGTCGCGTACCCGGTCGCGCTCCCCCGCGGCGATCCGCACCGTGTACTGGTGGTAGACGTGCTCGGCGCCCTCCGCGACCGCAGGCACCGTGAGCCCGTCGATGCCGGCGAGCGCGGCGTCGAGGAACGCGGCGTTCCCCTGTCGCTGCCGCGTCCAGGCGCCGACCCGTCCCAGCTGCACCCGACCGACCGCGGCATGCACCTCGCTCATCCGGTTGTTGTAGCCGACGACCTCGTTCGCGTACTGCGTCTCCATGCCCTGGTTGCGGAGCAGACGGATACGTCGCGCCACCTGCTCGTCCGCACAGGACACCATGCCGCCCTCGATCGCCGTCATGTTCTTCGTCGGATAGAGGCTGAACATGCCGAACGTGCCGATGGTCCCCGCCGGCCTCCCCCGCCACGCCGCGCCGTGGGCCTGCGCGGCATCTTCGTAGATGGCGAGACCGTGGTCGCGCGCGACCTCCTCGATACCGTCCACGAGGAACGGGTGCCCGTACAGATGCACGGGCATGATGCCCTTCGTGCGGGCGGTGACCGCGGCACGGACCCGGGTCGGATCCAGCGTGAAGTGCGCCGGTTCGATGTCGACGAACACCGGCGTCGCTCCGGCCAGCACCACGGAGTTCGCGACCGCCGCGAAGGTGAAGGACGGCACGATCACCTCGTCGCCCGGCCCCACACCGGAGGCGAGCAGCCCCAGGAGCTGCCCGCTCGTCCCGGAGTTGACCGCGACGGTGGTGCGACCGTCCACGAACCGGGTCGCGAACTCGCGCTCGAACGCCGCCACCTCGGGGCCCTGCGCGAGCATCCCGCTGCGGAGCACCCGTTCGACGGCTGCCACCTCGTCGTCGCCGATGAGCGGCGCGGCGGCCGGGATGAAGTCCTTCTGCATGGAGATGCCCTTCGTCGGGAACGGCTCGTCGAGAGCCGGATCGGAGGTGGAGGCAGGAATCGAACCTGCGTACACGGTCTTGCGGACCGCGACCTGGCCACTCGGTCACTCCACCGGGTCAGGTGTCCTCACGCGCCCGGCGGCGAGTACCCCTGCAGGAACCTGCCGAAGCGCTGCACGGCGTCGACGAGGACGTCGGTCTCGGGCAGGAAGGCGACGCGCACGTGGTCGGAGTCCGCGCCGTTGAAGGCCCGCCCGTGCACCAGGAGGATGCGCTCCGCATCGAGGAGGTCGAGCACCAGGCGCTCGTCATCCTGGATGCCGTAGACCTCCGGATCGAGCCGCGGGAAGAGGTAGAGCCCGCCACCGGCCTCCTGCACCGCGACACCGGGGATCTCCCGCAGCGCCGCCGTCGCCGCGTCGCGCTGCAGCGTCAGACGCCCCTCCTCCGCGACGAGGGCGTCGAGCGACGTGTCGTGCTCCAGCGCTGCCGTGATCGCATGCTGAGCCGGTACGGACGCGCACATCCGCATCGAGGCGAGCAGCCGCACTCCCGAGAGGAAGGCGTCGTCTGCGGCGAACCCTGTCGTGAGCGCCCAGGCCGCCCGATATCCGGCGACGCGGTGCGTCTTCGACAGTCCGGCGAAGGTCACACACGGCACGTCGGGCGCGACCTGCGCCGTGGAGAGGTGCGTGAAGCCCGGGTACACGACGCGGTCGTAGATCTCGTCCGAGAGCAGGAGCAGTCCGTGACGACGGGCGAGGTCGGCGATGCCCTCCAGCGTCGCGCGGTCGTACACCGCCCCGGTCGGGTTGTTCGGGTT
This sequence comes from Microbacterium sp. CFSPD4_SD4, assembly GCF_057364585.1. Taxonomy (NCBI): domain Bacteria; kingdom Bacillati; phylum Actinomycetota; class Actinomycetes; order Micrococcales; family Microbacteriaceae; genus Microbacterium; species Microbacterium sp. CFSPD4_SD4. The sequence goes on along the minus strand of NZ_JBNFOC010000004.1, from coordinate 64,499 downwards.
GATGATGACGATGGCCACCGTGCGCGGTCCGATCGCCGCAGCCATGGCCTCGAGGTCGGGACGCCAGCCGGCTTCCTCGACGCAGGGGTAGTGGACCGGCTCTCCTCCGGCGAGGACGGTCGACGCCGTCCACAGCGGATAGTCGGGGCTCGGGATGAGCACCTCGTCCCCCGGTTCCAGGAGCGCCTGCAGGGTGAGGCCCACGAGCTCGGACACCCCGTTGCCGACGGTCACCGCATCGATCCCCAGGGCCGGGAATCCGGGACGGCGCGCGTAGTGCGCGCGAATCGCCTCGCGCGTCTCCGGCAGACCAGGGGACTCGGAGTAGCCGTGGGCACGGGGAAGCGCCGCTCGCAGCGCCTCCACGATGACCGGCGGCGCCTCGAAGCCGAACGGGGCGGGATTGCCGATGTTCAGGCGGAGGATCTGCTCGCCACGGGCCTCCAGCTCTGCGGCCCGCTCCGCCACCGGACCGCGCAGGTCGTAGAGCACGCCGTCCAGTCGCGACGACCGCCCGACCCGGAAGACACCCGCCGTCTCGCCCTGCATCACGCGCCCTCCTCGGTCGAGGCCGGTCCGGCGGCTGCGGCGACATCGTCGGCGAGGCGGCGCAGCTCCGCGTCGTCGAGATCGTGCACGGTCACCCGCACGTGGCGCCCCCCGGCGGATTCGTCCTCCAGGGTGAACTCGGAACCCGGACGGACGAGCCAGCCACGGCGCGCCAGCCGATCCGCGACCACGCCGGCGTCGTCGCGGACGTCGACCCACACGTTCAGGCCGCTCTCCCCGGAGGCTTCCACCCCGCGGGCGGCGAGGAGCGCCACGAAGGACCGGTTGCGGGCCACGTAGCGGGCGCCCGCCGTCGCGATGAGCCGATGGACCTCCTCGTCACGGAGCATGGCCGCGGCGAGCTGCTGCATGACATGGCTCACCCACATCGTCCCGGGGCTGAGCCGGAGGGCGAGCCGCTCCGCCGTGACCGGGTCCGAGGCCGTCACCGCCAGGCGCATGTCCGGCCCGAGGAACTTCGACACCGACCGCACGAGGGCCCAGCGTTCGTGCGCCGGGCCGATGATGCTCGCGTAGGGCGTGGGGGCGAGCAGGGAGAAGTGGTCGTCCTCGATCACGAGGACATGCGGATGGGGCGCGAGCACCTCCTGCAGTTCCGCAGCGCGGGCGGCGCTGGTGCTGACCCCGGTGGGGTTGTGCGCACGGGGCGTGCAGACGATCGCGCGCACGCCGGCCTCCAGGGCCTCGCGCACTCCCTCCACGGTCAGCCCCTCCTCGTCGACCGGGATGGCGACGGGCGTGTACCCGGCCAGCCGCGCGGTCTGGATGCTGGAGAGGAAGCAGGGGTCTTCGAGGCCCACCCGGTCGCCGTGCACGAGCGTCTGGGCGAGCAGCCGCTCCACCGCGTCGACGGCGCCCGCGGTGACCGAGAGCCGGAAGGGGCGCGGCTGGTCCTCTGCGATCCAGCGCGTCGCCCACTCGGCGAGTTCGGCGTCGATCACCGACTCGCCGTAGAGGACGGATCGGGGATGCACCGTCGCGAGGCCGCGGCGAGATCGGGCAGCAGGGCCGCCTGGGGGTTCCCACTGGCGATGTCACGCAGGGCCGTTCCGGGCGTGAAGCCCTCATCCGGCGTGGCAGCCGGTCCGAGCACCGTCGTGCCGGTGCGCCCGCCGGTGGTCGCAATGCGCGCCGTCACGAGGGAGCGATAGGCCGCGAGCACGGTGTTGCGATTGACGCCGAGGCGCTGTGCGAGGGTGCGGACAGGCGGGAGGCGGTCGCCGGCGACGAGGGCTCCCCGTTCGACGAGGTCGCGCACGCTCTCGGAGATCTCGGCGGCGGTGACACCGCTGATCGCATCGGTCTCGCCGTCTCTGCTCTCCGCCGTGCCCATGACTCGACGGTAGGGGAGATTTTGACCTATGTCAAAACCACCCCCACCGATCAGGGACGGTCGCCGACCTCCACGCCGTCCTCGATCTCCTCCGGCTCCAGATCGGTCACGTCGACCTCCGGGGCGTCGCCTTCTCCGTTGTTGGCGGTCGGGGGCTCCCCCTGGAACCCGGTCGTCTCGTCCTGGCGCGGATCGGTCATGCTGCCTCCTCGGTCGATGGGGTTCCATGATCTCCGTACCGTCGGACGGCGGCGAGCGCCTTGACAACGCCGGCTCCTCCCGCTCCCTGCGCACGCAGGCGGGGTCCAGGGAAGGGCGATACCGTGCAGAGGCGATGTCCGCTCCGACGGACCCGCTCTCCGCACGATCACCGCGATCCCCCGACAGAGGACACGATGACCCCCGGCACTCTGCCCCTCGCCGCTTCCGCCCCCGGCTACGACGGATTCATCGGCTGGGTGCTCAGCCTGATAGAGACCCTCGGCGAGGTCGGCGTCGGCCTCGCGGTACTCATCGAGACATTCGTCCCCCCGATCCCATCCGAGGCGATCCTGCCCGCGGCAGGCTTCCTCGCCTACGACGGCCGGATGAACGCCTGGGGCGCCTGGGCCGCGGCCACCCTCGGAGGGCTCGTCGGCGCGTGGATCTGGTACGGACTCGGCGCGGCGGTCGGCCGGGACCGCACCCGACGCATCGTCGGACGCATCCCCCTCCTCGACCACGACGACTTCGACAAGGCGGAGGCGTTCTTCGCCCGCTGGGGCGGCGGCGCGGTGCTGTTCGGCCGCTGCGTGCCTCTCGTGCGCTCCTTCATCTCGATCCCCGCCGGCATCGAGCGCATGGCGCTGTGGAAGTTCACGCTGTACACCCTGGTCGGATCGGCCGTCTGGAACGGCATCTGGATCGGCCTCGGGTTCGCCTTCGGCCCCGCCATCCGGCCGATCCTCGAGCAGTGGAGCGGCGTGATCTCCGACGTGGTCGTCGGCCTGCTCATCCTGCTGCTCCTGGTGTTCATCGCGCTGCGCGTCCGCCGCCGCATGCGGGAGGCCGCGGCACGGCGCGCGGAGGACAACGGCCCGGCCTGAGCGGCGGCCACCCGATGTCGGCGGGCCGGGGCACGATGGAGGCATGACGGACGGCTACGACCCCGGGTTCCTCGGCATCCCGCTTCCGCTGCCCGTGCCTCCGATGGCGGTGCGCACCCTCCCCGCTCCCCGGTTCACGGTGCTGCTGGACCCGGAGCGGCGGCTCGCCGCGGTGACGGCCGTCACCATCGACGGCGCCCGCCTGCGAGATCTCCCCCGGACGGGTGAGTGGCGTCTTGACCCGCGAGTGCCCGCAGAGGAGCAGGCGGGTCCGGCGGTCTATGCGGGGAACGACCTCGACCGCGGGCATCTCGTGCGCCGCCGCGATCCGGGCTGGGGCGAGCGCTCCGACGCCCGCGCGGCCATGGAAGCCACCTTCACCTACCCCAACGCGGCTCCGCAGGCGGCCGTCTTCAACCAGTCGAAAGACCTCTGGCTCGGGCTGGAGGACCACGTGCTCGCGTATGCCGAGACGACCGCACAGCGCCTGTCCGTCTTCACCGCCCCGGTGCTCGCCGACACCGACCCGCCGTACCGCGGCATCCGCATCCCCCTCCGGTTCTGGAAGATCGCGGCCTGGAGCTCCGAGGGCCGACTCGCCGCCGCCGCGTTCCTCCTCGACCAGACAGAGCTCGTCGACACCAGGGAGGGTGTCCTCGCCGTCGCGTCGCTCGGAGCCTTCCGCACCTTCCAGGTGCCCGTCGCCGAGGTCACCACCCTCACCGGAGTCGACCTCGGCCCGCTGCCCGACGCCGACGTCCTCCCCCGACGCGGGATCCGCGAGACCGGATGGCGCCCGCTGCACACGGCCGACGACATCGTCGTGTGACAGCGGGCGCTCCGTATCACTCGCCGGCGCGCGCGACCTCCAGGGACGGGTAGTCGATGTACCCCTCGGCGGTCGAACCGTAGAACAGCTCGGGGCGCGGTTCGTTCAGCTCGGCCCCGGTCCGCCAGCGCTCCACGAGGTCGGGGTTGGCGATGACGGGACGCCCGGCCGCGACCGCGTCCGCCCAGTCCTCGGCCACCAGCTCCTCTGCCGCGGCACGGGTGGTCTCGACGCCGAAGCCGGTGTTGACGATCAGCGGTGCGCCCGCCGCCCGGCGGATGGCCTGGACGAGCTCTCCGGCGGGCTCGGCGTGCAGCACATCGACGAAGGCCAGCCCCAGAGGCGCGAGCCCTTCGGCGAGCGCGGTGTAGGTCGCGAGGACGTCGGCCGCGTCGTCCTCGATGACGCCCTGGATGCCGTGGGCCGGAGAGAGCCGGATGCCGGTCCGGTCGGCACCCACCGCGGCGGCGACCGCCGTGGTCACCTCGATCGCGAAGCGCGCGCGGTTCTCCGGCGAGCCGCCGTACCGGTCGTCGCGGACGTTGGACACGGGAGACAGGAACTCGTGGACGAGGTAGCCGTTGGCGCCGTGCACCTCGACGCCGTCGAAGCCGGCCGCGATCGCGTTCCGCGCGGCCTGGACGAACTGCTCGACGACCACCGGGATCTCGTCGAGGGTGAGGGCGTGCGCGACCGGCAGGTCGGCCTTGCCCTGGGGCGTCCGCGTCTGGCCGGGGGCGGCCAGGGCGCTCGGGGCGACGACGCGGGGCTCACCGGAGATCTCCGGGTGGCCCACCCGGCCGCCGTGCATGAGCTGCATGACGATGGTGCCGCCCTCGGCGTGCACGGCGTCGGTCACGCGTCGCCATCCGTCGATCTGGGCGGGGGTCACGATCCCCGGCTGCCCGGGGTACGACTTGCCCTCGAGGACGGGCCAGACGCCCTCGGAGATGATCAGCCCCTGCCCCGCGCGCTGACGGTAGTACTCCTCGATGATCGCGGTCGGCACGCCGTCGGCGTCCGCACGCGTGCGGGTGAGCGGCGCCATGACGACGCGGTTGGACAGGTGCAGCGAGCCGAAGTCGGCGGAGTCGTAGAGAGTCACAGAGGGACCAAGGACACGGCCGGCCGCTGTATTCCCGTGAATCGACCAGGTGTTCCGGTGTATCAACCGCCCAGATCGGCGACGAGGTTCGCGAAGTGGTCGAGGTCGGCGGCCGTCCAGCCGCGCAGTCGCTCGCCGATGCGCCCCTCATACCGGGAGCGGGCGAGAGCGACGCGCTCTTCGGCCAGCGGGGTCGCCACCAGCACCCGGGCGCGGCGGTCCTCGGGATCGGGGATGCTCTCGACGAGCCCGAGCTGCTCGAGCTGACGCACCTGCCGGCTCACGGCGGATTTGTCCGTCTGCAGGCGCTCGATGAGAGCCCCCGCCGAGGTCGCCCGTCCGGCGAGGATCGAGGTCAGCACCTGGTACCCGAGCGGCTGGAGGTCCGGATGCACGGTGGCGGCAGCCTCGCGCCACCCGACGCGGATGCGGGCGAACAGACGGCCGAGCTCGTGCTCGACGCGGGCGACCGCCTGGTCGAGATCGTCGAGGGGAGCGTCGTCGGCGGGATCGTCGGACGAGGCGCGCATATCGCCAGTGTACGGCGAAGCCCCGCGACCGCAGGCGGTCGCGGGGCCCGGTTCAGACCTCGGCGAGGAGCCGGAACACCTTGGACGCGGCGTCGATCTCGGCGGGCGTGAGCTCGTCGATCACGGCGCGGAGCCGGGTGCCGTACTCTCGCCGGACCTCGGTGAGAGCGGTGCACGCGGCGGGCGTCGCGGTGAGCACCCGGAGCCGGCCGTCACGCTCGTCCGGCACGGAGGCGATCAGCCCGAGGTCCTCCAGCATCCGCACCTGGCGACTGACGACGGACTTGTCCATCTCGAAGCGCTCGGCGAGCTCGTGCGCGCTGGCCGAGCCCGCCCGGTCGATGAACGTGAGCAGCTTGTACCCCGCCACCTGCAGCTCCGGGTGGACCCGGGACGCCGATTCCTTCCACAGCGACCGGGTCCGCGCGAAGATGAGGTTGAGATGCGCCTGGAGGTCGCTGAGGGCGGTGTCGACGTCGGGGGTGCCGACCGCCTCGGACGCGATCATGTCAGCGCTCCTGCTTCCGATCGTCGCGCTCGAGCACGCTCACCGACCCCGTGGTGGTCGCCGGTCCGGCCTGCCCGGTGCGGATCGTCCCCGTCGAGAGGTTGGCGCCGACCTCGGCCTCGGAGACCTCGATGACGGACTCCTCGGCCTGCTCGCGCAGCTGCTCCGCGGCGTTCTTGGTGGACAACGGCTTGTTCTTGATGAACGCGATCGCGATGATCGCGATCACGGCCAGCGGGATGGCGAGGATGAACGCGTCCGCGATGCCGTGCCCGTAGGCGCTCTCGACGATCGTGCGGATCGTGTCGGGCAGCTCGCCCACCTTCGGCACGTCTCCGGAGCCCAGGCGCTCCAGGGCGCTGATCTCGTCGGGCGTGGTCGGGACGAAGCCCTTCAGGCCGTCCTTCATGAAGTCGGCCACGCTGGTCGACAGCAGCGATCCCATGACGGTCACGCCGATGGTGCCGGCGATCGTGCGGAAGAAGTTGACGTTCGACGAGGCGGCACCCAGCTGCTGCGGCGCGGTGTCGTTCTGCACGATCAGGGTGAGGTTCTGCATGACCATGCCGAGGCCGGCGCCGAGGACGAACATGTACACGGCCACCAGGGTGAACGGGGTGTCGTAGCGCAGGGTGGCCATCAGGCTCACACCGATGGTGGCGAGGATGGAGCCGGTAACCATCCAGCCCTTCCACTTGCCGAAGCGGCTGACGAGCTGTCCGATGATGATCGACGCGCCCATCTGACCGATGATCATGGGGATGGTCATCAGGCCCGACTCGGTCGGCGTGGCGCCACGGGCCAGCTGGAAGTACTGCGCGAGGAAGACCGAGGTCGCGAACATCGAGACGCCGATCGCGATCGAGGCGATGACCGACAGCGTGAAGGTGCGGTTGCGGAACAGCGACATCGGGACGATGGGTTCCTTGACGAAGAACTCCACGGCGACGAAGGCGGCGATGGCGACGCCCGCGGTGACGGCGAGGGCGATGCTGGTCCCGGAGTCCCAGTCGAACTGGTTGCCGCCCATGGAGACCCAGATCAGCAGGGTCGAGACGCCCACGGCGAGCAGGACGATGCCGAAGTAGTCGATGGACACCTTGGTGCCGCGCTGCGGCTTGGGCAGGTGCAGGGTGAACTGCAGCAGGACGAGCGCGACGATCGCGAACGGGACGCCGACGAAGAAGTTGGCGCGCCAGCCCCAGGCGTCGGTGATGACGCCGCCGAGCAGCGGGCCGCCGATCGTGCCGAGGGCCATGATGCCGCCGACGACGCCCATGTACTTGCCGCGCTCGCGCGGGGAGATGATGAGGGCCACGGCGATCATGACGAGCGACATGAGGCCGCCGACGCCGATGCCCTGCACGACGCGGACCGCGATGAGCATGTTCGTGTCGGTCGAGAAGCCGGCGATGACCGTGCCGACCGTGAAGAGGATGAGCGAGATCTGGATGAGGACCTTGCGGTCGACGAGGTCGGCGAGCTTGCCCCAGATCGGCGTCGAGACGGCGGTGGCGAGAAGGCTCGCGGTGATGACCCAGGTGTACTGCGACTGGGTGCCGCCGAGGTCGGCGATGATGACGGGCATCGAGGTCGAGACGACCGTGCCGGAGAGCACGGCGACGAACATGCCGACGATGAGGCCGGAGATCGCGGTGAAGACCTCGCGGGCCGAGCGCGCGGTCTCGGAAGAGGATGAGGTGTGTGTCACGGGGGAATGCTCCTGCATAGAAAGTTGATCGAGATCAACCATACGCCGATAGTTGCGGTTTCGCAACTATCGGGCTGCTCGCTGCCGGAGCCCTCACGGTGTGGCGGACCCGACCCGCCCCGAGGGGGTGACAGCCGTGCACGACGGGCACGACGACCCGCCCCGGCTTCCGGGCCTCGATGCAGACGCGACGGGCGCGGGCATCGACGTCCTCCCCTTCCTCGCCCTCGTCCTCCTCCTCGGCGCCGCCGTGCTGTATTTCGTCGCGCTGCGGCGGACCCGCGACCGCAGTCCCTGGCCGCGGCCACGGACGGCCGCCTGGATGAGCGGTCTGCTGTGCACCGCGGTCGGCACCGTCGGACCGTTCGCCGCCCTGGCCCACAGCAGCTTCCCGGTGCATATGGCCGACCATGTCCTCGTGGGCATGCTGGCCCCGCTCCTCCTGGTGCTCGGGCGTCCGGTCTCCCTGGCCCTCCGCGCCCTTCCCGTCACCGAGGCCCGTGCGCTCTCCCGGGTGCTGCGCAGCGCCCCGATCCGGGTGCTCACGCATCCCGTGGTCGCAGGCACCCTCAACATCGGCGGGTTGTGGCTCCTCTACGCCACGCCGCTGTTCCCCCTCATGCACGCCTCACCGTGGCTGCATGCTGCCGTGCACCTGCACGTCCTGCTGACGGGGTATCTGTTCACCGCGAGCATCCTCGGCCTCGATCCCGATCCGCATCGAGCCTCCGTCACCGTACGGGCGTCCGTCCTCATCGTCTTCATCGCCGCGCACTCGATCCTCGCCAAGTGGCTGTGGGCACACCCTCCGGTGGGTGTCGACCCCGGGGACGCGCGGATCGGAGCGGAGCTGATGTTCTACGCGGGTGACGCCGTCGACGCACTGCTCATCGTGCTGCTGCTCCGGCAGTGGTACGTCGCGACACGACCGCGCGAGCCGGCTCAGCCGCAGAAGGAGGAGAGTCCGTCGTGGAGGCGCTCGATCGCCTCGACCGTCTCCGGGGCCTGAAGGTCGGTCATGCCGCCGAGCTGATCGGCGCCGGAGCGGATGAGGTCGCCGAGCTGCCCGTCCATTCCGTCCGCGACGCCGTCGAGGGTGGCGACGAGGTCGTCGCGCGCGGCATCGAGCTGCTCCGCGGACGCGTCGCCCTGGCTCAGCAGCTCCTGATACTGCGCGTACGCGTCGTCGATGGTCGCGCACGTCTCCGCGACCGGAACTCCGAACGCGTCTCCCGCGGCCTGGGTGACCTGCGCACACCCGGCGAGGAGACCGACGGCGAGCAGCAGAGGGACGAGAGCGATGCGGCGCATGACCCGAGAGTAGCCGCGCCACCTGGGGCGCGGCTGACCCTCGGGCGGTGCGGCGGTCAGCCGCCGGACGGGTTCTCGAGGGGCTTGCCCTCGTCGTCCGTCGTCTCGCGCTCGAGCACGTCGTCGGTGCTCTCACCGCTGTCGTCGGGAGCGCCGCCGGAGGCCGTGTCGGCTTCCTCGTCGGCGCCGGGGGTGCCCTGCGTGTTCTGGGGGTCGCTCATGCTCTCCTCCTCTGTTCGGTCCGACGACCATATGCGCGGCGGCGAGGAATGACGCAGGGGGTTGACCGCACGTATGGCGACGGCCACACTGCCCGCGCCGGGGCGTGTCACTCCGGTGTCCACAGTCGTTCGATCGGGACCGCCCGCCCGAGGATGCGCTCCGCCGCACGATGCCCGGAGAACAGGGCCGCCGGCACCGTGGCCGGATCGTCGGTCCACGTGGCCTCGCCCGCGAGGTGCAGCACGCCGCCGACCGGGGTGGCGAGGTCGTCGTGATCCGCGGTGGTCGACCCGACCGTCATGTACGCGTACGACCCGTGCGCGAACGGATCGTCCTGCCAGGCCGTGCGGCGCATCCCGATCGGATCGGGGATTCCGTCGCCGTAGAGCCGGCGGAGCTGCGCCATGATCGAGGCCTGCACCTCCGCATCGCTCCAGTCCCGCGTGGCTGCCGCGGCGGGCCCGGCGGCGAAGGTGAGCAGGAGCGGCTCGTCGTGCAGCGCGGTGAAGTCGTACCAGGAGTGCCACCATAGCGCCTCGGGGCCCTGCTGCCGGAGGGCGTACACCCCGTCCTCCCAGAACCGCGTCGGGAACCGCAGGAAGACCTTCTCGAAGGCGTTCATGCGCAGCCGCCCCAGCGCCTCGGCGTTCACCGGCGGCAGCGGAGGGACGATCTCCATGGTTCCGGCCTGCAGCACGCCGACGGGAACCGTGATGACGGTCGTGTCCCCGGAGAAGTCGCCGTGCGAGGTCCGCACCCAGACGCCGTCGTCGCTCCAGTCGACACGGGTGACGAGGTGCTCCAGCCGGATGTCGAGGCCTTCGGCCAGGCGCTCCGGGAGCACGCCGTACCCGTCGGGGAACACGACCTCGTCGCCCTCGATCGCGTCGTCGTCGAGGCCGTGCGCGGCGAGGTCCTCGATCCACGCCCCGTACTGCTCCTCGGCGCGATGCTCCAGGTACTCCCGCACCCGCTGCGTACGCTCGGCGCTCCATCCCTGGCGCGAGAGGGCCTCGTCCGTGACGTCGCGGTAGGAGGCCGTGGGGCGGGAGGCGGCGATGATGTCCGGGAGCACGGCGTCCACCGCGTGGACATCGGCGGCGAAGGCGCGCGTCTCCTCGGCGGAGAGCGGGCGCCCGTCGGGGCCGTGATAAGCGATCGGCCGGCTGTCCACCTGGAAACCGCCGACGGTGAACTCCACGGTCCGCATGCCGAAGGCCTCGGCAGCCGCCGCTACCGGGCTGCCGTCGACACCGTGGATCCACGAGGCGCCGAGATCGACGATGCCGTCGGTCCGATCCGTGTGCACCCGGCCGCCGATCCGGTCGCGCGCTTCGAGCACCACGACCGTCCGCCCGGCATCCTGCAGCAGCCGCGCCGCCGTCAATCCCGCCACGCCCGCGCCCACGATCACCGTGTCGACCTGCTCCATGCGCCCCTCCTCGCAGCCCCTCCGCGCGGAGCCGTGCCCCGACGATAGCCCAGCCCGGCACCCACCGACAGGGCCGCGGAGCCCGACGACCCGCTCGCGACGCCGGCTCAGGCGGCGTGCTGGATGAGTCCGAGCAGGGTGCCGTCCGGGTCGAAGAACTTCAGGAAGAGGGCGAAGCCGCCGTCGTCGAAGCTCACCACCTCGACGCCCTCTGCCGCGAACCGCTCGGCGAGCGCGTGGATCTCGGTCGTGCGCAGGAAGAAGAGCGGCCGCTCCTCCCCCGACACCGTGAGCTTCATCGGCGCGTGCCCCGGCGCCTCCCAGAGCATGAGATCCGGACCGCCTTCGGCGCGGAGCATGGCGCTCGACCCGTAGTAGCGCCACCCACCGACCACACGGCGGGCCGGATGACAACCCCCTTGGGTGCCGCACGCGGCACAGCGCACCCTGGGGCCATGAGCCACCACCCCGATGACATCAAGCAGCCCTTGGACCACCTGCCCCCGGCGGACGAGAGGGACAAGGCCGTCGAGATCGACGAGCCGCACTATCCGACGTCGGGCGCGCCGGCGGACAGCCCGGACGTGACGCCGGAGACCGCGGCCGAGCCGGACAAGCCGAACCGCCACGGCGTCGACAAGCTTCCGCCGACCTCGCGCTGACCGTTCCGCCCGTTCCTCAACTATTGTTGAGGTCTACGGAAGGGCGGCGGATGGAACCGGACGATCTCCTCCCGATCGGGGAGGTCACCCGACGCACGGGCGTCGCGCCCTCCGCGCTGCACTTCTACGAGCAGCTCGGCCTCATCGCGTCGACGCGCACGCCGGGTAATCAGCGACGCTATCGCCGCCACATGCTGCGACGGATCTCGATCATCGTGGTGGCCAAGCGCATCGGCATCCCGCTCAGCGAGGTCCAAGAGCTCTTCCAGACCCTGCCCGTCGACGCCCCGCCCTCGCACGGCGATTGGCGCCGCGTGGCCAAGCGCTGGCGCGCCGAGCTCGAGGAGCGGCGGACCCAGCTCGAGCATCTGCAGCGCGAGCTCGCGGGCTGCATCGGCTGCGGCTGCCTGTCCCTCAAGGCCTGCCGCCTGCTCAATCCGGAGGACGCCCTCGGCGAGAGCGGCCCCGGCCCCCGCCGCATCTGAGAACCGGGACGTCCGCCGCGACCGGATGGACGAAGGAGGGGTGGTACAAAGCCCGGATCGGTGAGAGCGTGGAGACATCCCCACCAGCGATCGGCATGGTTGCGCCTCTTGGCAACGGGTTCCTGTGGAGATGGAACGAAGGATCCATCGAATGGGCAAGTTCATCTATGAGGGCGGTCCGAAGATCGAGATCGAGGACCGCGCTCTCACACATATCCAGCTCGTCATGACGACGAAGCTCCGGCGCGGCGAACCGATGCCGTTCTCGTGGAAGGAAGACGCCTCCGTCGGGGGCGGCCGGACGACGGTCTGGGTGCATGCGCACTCGAACATCGTGTTCAAGTTCTTCGGCAGCAGGCCTCCGGCCATCAACCGGCGGTGGGTGGACGCGCTGGCGTTCACCGCGAACACGCCGAACGGCCTGTATCTGGTGCCGGAGCCGACGGAGACGAGCACCGCCTCCCGGCAGCTCGCGGATCTCGCCGTCTGACACCGGCTCCGCCGTAGAGGAGCGCACAGGCCCGAGCACTCAATCCTCGAGGTCGGTGTCCTCCTCCCCCTTCGCCTTCTCGGCCTTCTCCTGGGCCTTCTCCGCTTCCTTCTCGGCGCGCTCCTGAGCCTTCTCGGCCTTCTTCTGCGCGTCCTCCTCGGCCTTCCGCTGCTCGTCTGCGGCCTTCTGAGCTGCCTCCTGAGCCTTCTCCGCCTTCTTGTCGTCCGGCACGTCGGGCGCCGGTTCCGGAGCCGGGGCCTCGACCGGGGTCGCCGGCGTGTCCGCCTCTTCCGGCACGGTCGCGGGCACGACGACCGCCGGCGTGGGCGACGAGCGCGGGGTCGGTTCGGTGTCGACAGGGGTCACCACAGGGTTCGGGTTGAGCGCTCCGGCCGCCCAGAGCGTTCCGGCGACGGTGAGGGCGACCGCGACCGCCACGGCTCCGGTCAGGAGTCCGCGGCGTCGCCGCGCCCGCTGCACGCGAGGAGTCCGGGAGCGGAGCATCCCGCCCTCGGGAGACGGAGGAGCGGGCAGCACGAGGGTTCGTGTCGGAGCAGACGGACCGGCCGGCTCCCGCTCCGCGAGCGCTGCGGCGGCGATCGGAGCCGGAACCGGGGGCCGCGGCGGAATCGAGGGGTCGTGCGCAAGGGCGGACACCGCTGCGAAGACGCCGGCGGCGGTCGGCCGGTCCTCCGGATCCGTCGCTGTCATCCGCTGCAGCAGCGCGGACCACGCCGGGCCCACGGATTCCGGGATGACCGGCGCTTCGATCAAGCGGGCCAGGGTGGCACCGATCCCCTCCGCCTCGGCGAAGGCGCGCTCTCCGGTGAGCGCTTCGCGCAGGACCAGCCCCAGCGCGTAGATGTCGGCGGGCGGCGCGGGCGCGGCGCCGTTCAACTGCTCCGGCGCCAGGTATGCCGCGGTGCCGATCACGGTTCCGGGAGACGTCAGCCGGGCCGCGTCCACGAGCACCGAGATCCCGAAGTCGGCAAGCTTGGCACCCGACCGGCTCCCGGTGAGAGGGCGCCCGGTGAGCAGGACATTGGAGGGTTTGATGTCGCGGTGGACGATCCCTGCGCCGTGCACGACATGGAGGGCCTCCGCCAGATCGGCCGCGAGCGCCGCCACCTCGTCCGAGGGCAGCGGCCCCTGGGCGATCCGCTCGGCGAGTGTCGGCCCGTCGACGAACTCCATGACCAGGTACTCGGCCCGCCCCGGATGCAGCTGTGCGTCATACAGCGTGACCAGAGCCGGATGATTCAGGGAGGCGAGCACGGTCATCTCGCCGCGGGCGCGCTCGGAGGCGGCACCCTGCTCGGTCTCCGCGCGGAGCATCTTGATGGCGACCGTGCGCCCGAGGAGCGAGTCCTCCGCGCGGTACACGCGCGCCATCCCGCCCTGCCCGACGCACTCCCGGAGGTGGTAGCGACCATCGAGCAGCGCCTCCGTGGGAAGCGAGTCATCCGTCATCGTCGAATCCTCCTGCCACGGCGTCGGGAGCGGCGCGGCGAGACCCCACTGTAGAAGCAGGGCCGGGGGGCCGTCTCGGGCCTTGACAGACGGGCCGTCGATCGGGTGGCCCTCGTCCGCGGGAGAATGGGAGATATGCCCGCGCGTTCCCCCCAGCGACTGCTCCTGTCCGTCCGCCGGCTGCTGCACACGGATCCGTCCTCCGTCGCCCACACCGAGGCGATGCCCGTGATCGACGAGCACACGGTGCCGCGGGTCCTCGATCTGGCGACGCGCATCGGGGAGTCGATGTTCGCGGTCGGCGCCTCCGCTCACGAGGTCACGCTCGCCATCACGCGCGTCTGCGAGGCGTACGGCCTCAAGGGCGTCCAGGTCGATGTGACCTACAACTCGATCACGGTGTCCTTCCACCTCAGCGGGGAGGTGTGGCCCGAGACGCTCGTCCGCGTGGTCCGCGTGGCCGCCCCCGACCACGCCAAGCTGCAGCGCGTGCAGGCGCTCGTGGCCGACATCGACGGCGGCCTGGATCTGGAATCCGCACGCACCGCGTTCCGGGTCATCCGTCGCGTGCCCTTCCGCTATCAGCAGTCCGTGGTGATCGTCGCACGGGCGCTCCTCGCGGTCGGCGTGAGCATCATGCTCGGCGCCTCCCCGCTCATCGTGGGCCTCACCTTCGTCGCCGCGCTGGGGGCGGCGCTCACCCAGGCGGGCCTGGCCCGGCTGCGAGTGCCGCTGTTCTTCAGCCAGATCGCGGGAGGCCTCGTCACCACGGTCGTCGCGGTCGCCGTGTCGGCGCTCGGCAGCGCGGGGATCGAACCGTTCGTCGGCATCCGCCCCTCGATCATCGTCGCCTCGGGCATCGTGCTCATGCTCGCCGGGCTCACGGTGGTGGGCGCCGCGCAGGACGCCATCGACGGCTTCGCCCTCACCGCCGGTGGCCGCATCCTCGACCTGACGATGCAGACGCTCGGGGTGGTGATCGGCATCCTCGTCGGGCTGGAGCTCGGCGGCGTGCTGGGCTTCACGATGGAGCTGCCGGACGACCCCGCGCCCTTCGGGCCCCTGCTCAACCAATTCGCGGGGGCCATCATCATCGCGGTCGCCGTGGCCGTGTTCAACGGCGCCGGCATCCGCATCATCCTCGTCAGCGCGTTGCTCAGCGCCGTCACCCTCGCCGGCTACGCCGGCACCATCGCCCTCCAGCTCCACCCGGCCGCGGCGAGCGCGGTGGGAGCGCTGCTGGCGAGCTTCGTCGGCATGCTCATCGCGCACAATCTGCACGTGCCCTCGGTCGCGGTGACGACCGCCGCGATCGTCCCGCTCGTGCCCGGTGTCGCGGTGTTCCAGGGCCTCCTCGAAGTCGTGCACGCAGCGGGCACCTCCTCCGGGATGCTCACCGTCGGCGGATCGCTGATCGACGCCGCCGTGATCGGCATCGCGCTCGCCTCCGGCGCCTCCCTCGGCCTCTACCTCGGAACGCCGGTGCGAGCGACCCTCGCCGGCGTCGCGAAGACCAGGGCGCGCGTGCGCCGCTGACCCGACGAGGTCATCGCGCCGAGGAGTCGGCGGCGAGGTCGAGCACCCACGCGTTGACCGTGAGCTCGGCCCCGCGGAACTGCTCCGTGAGGGTTCCCTGACGGGTGAATCCGCCCCGCTGACACACCGCGTTCGACGCCGGGTTGTCGACCGCGGGGAACGCGAGCAGCGAACGCCCCTCCCCTGCGCGATCGCGGAGGACATCGACGAGCAGAGCCAGAGCCCGGGCGGCCACTCGCCGGCAGTGTGCAGCAGGCAGCACGAACCAGCCGGTCTCCCACGCCGGCTCGTCGTGCCACGTGATCCGCCACGCGCCGATCGAGCCGAGAGGCTGCCCCTCGTCGTCGATGATCGCGAACATCAGGGCCTCGTCCCCCGCGACGAGACGCAGGTACCGCTCGTGACGCGCCTGCACCTCCGCCGCACTCTCCGGCCCGTTGAGGTGCACCGTCATCTCCGGGGCGTTCGCCGCGTGCAGGAGAGGGAGATCGTCGGCCGACCAGGGCCGGAGGCTCAGCGTGTCCACGTTCGCAGCCTGTCACGCCCCTCCGACACCCGACACCCGATGCGCCCGCCGCGGACGGATCCACGACGGGCGCATCGGTCGGCGGTCAGTGGCCGCCGAGGTCCTTGACCAGCTCGGCCTCGTCCTCCTTCGACAGCGAGGTCTGCACGACGGTGCCGTTGTACGGGGCCAGCGCCTCGGCGAACTTGTCCTCCGTGAGCTTGAGCGCGTAGATGACGACGGCGGACTTGCCTGCCGTCACGGTGGCCTTCACGCGGTCGCGGAACTCGGCGTCGATGCCGGTCTTGTCGAGGCCGGAGAACAGGGCCCCGAGGAGGCCGCCGAACACCAGGCCGGCGACCGGGATGAAGAACAGGATGCCGATCAGCGCACCGAACAGAGCGCCGGAGGCGACGCCGAGGCCGATCCTGCTCCCGGCGCCCGGGTACTCCACCTTCGTCTTGCCCTCGCCGTCCACCTTCACGAGCGCGAGGCCGGCGAGCTCGACGACGAGGTCGTCCTGCAGGGCCTGGACGCGGTTGTAAGCACCCTCCGCGTCGCTCTCGGTGTCATAGGAGATGACGATCAGTTCAGCCATGGTTTCCTGCTTTCGGTTGCGATCGGAGATGCTCTCCACGCGCGCAGAGGCACCGGTCTTCGCCACCGACCCTAGGCGCGCCCCTGCGGACACGACAGAGCAGCCGTCGATGTTCACCCTGGTGACTCCGCAGCGGCGATGTCCGTGGCCTCGCCTACCGTCGCTGTCGTGCCCGAGCCCGTGCAGCAGTGGTGGGCGAGACGCCAGTTCTCGCGCGGACTCGACGTGCCCTACGCGGTCGGCACCTACCGGGCGGCGTGGGCGGCCTACCCCGAGCTCATCCGGCAGTATCACCCGGAGCTCAACCACGGCATCACGCTCTCGCAGATCCCGTTGGCGGCCGATGTGCTGCTCTGCTGGGAATGCGCCGTCGGCCATCTGTTCGCGGCGACGCCGACCGAGCAGCGCGAACGCCCGGGGCGGGTGCGACGGCGCTCGTCCTGGTGCCCCGAATGCGCGGCGCTGGCGCGTCCGCAGCCCGTGATCCTCGGAGAGGCGCGGGCACTCCCCGCTCGCCCGAAGAAGCCCGCGCCGGCGCTGTGCACGAAGACTCCCGCGCTGCCGACGGGCACGGCGTTCCTGAGCGCGTGCGCTCCGAAGCCGGCTTCGGCGGCGGAGGGGAAGCTGCGGGAGGCACTGGCGGCGCGACTGGTGTTCCCCGACGACGTCAACGCGATCAAGGTCGCGCGGCCGTTCTTCCGGCATACGGAGGTGTGGCCCGACATCCTGCTCCCGGAACTGCGGATCGCGATCGAGTACGACACGGTCGGCCGACACGGGCTGGAGCACGTCGGGAAGAGGGAGGAGACCGATCGCCGGAAGGATCGCGCGGTGCGCGGCGCCGGCTGGGAGGTCGTGCGGGTGCGGATGGGGAAGCTCGAGCCCCTCGGGCCCTTCGACCTCCCGCTCACCTCCCTCGGTGCGAGCGGCATCACCCGGCTGGTCGACCGGCTCCGCGACATCCGTGGCGCCCTCCTCGTCGATGCCTACCTGCGCTGACGTGCGGTACCTCACCCAGTTAGATACTCGAAGGCGGAGCGACCTAACGGTTCTCGCCCGCGAGCGCAACCCCCGTGCGCGACGGCGGCGGGCAGGCGATGATGCCCGCATGAAACTCGTCTCCTACGCCGGCCAGCAGCTCATCACCTCTGACGACGTCGCGGAGACGCTGCTCGCCCTGGCCGCCGCCATCGCCAGGGAGGGCGAGTCCGAAGCGGTCGAGATCCCGATCCTCCTGGAGGGCGAGAAGGACTGGGCCGACCTCCTCGTCGGCGTCGGCAACGACGTGCTCGTCAGCCCCCACCACACCGGGGAACCCGATCCCGACTTCTCCGCCGAGGTCGACGAACTGCAGGCCCACCGCCTGTTCCCGAAGCCGCGGAGCGACTCGTCGTCTCCCGGCGACATCGAGGTCCCCGCGCTCTCCGACTTCGACATGGGCCACGGCCTCTGATCGCGCTCCGCTGAGCGGCTGGTCCCCTCAGCGCGACGCAGAGAGCCTCATGCCGTCGCGGAGCGCGACCTCGCGGTCGGCATCGGCGATCAGGGTCGCATCGTGTGTGACGCAGAGGACGACCGCCCCGCGATCCGCCTCCTCCCGCAGCACTGCCCGGATGCGACGGACCGATGCGGCGTCCAGGGCCGTCGTCGGCTCGTCCACGAGCAGGACGCCTGCTTCCCCCGCGAGCCCGTGAGCCAGGAGCACACGCTGCTGCTGGCCGCCGGACAGCGTCGCGAACGGCAGGCGCTGCAGAGCCGACACAGCGGTGCGCTCCATCGCCGCCGCCACCGCCGCACGCGCCCGCCGATCCCGCCGGCGGAAGGCCCCGAGCCGACGCCACGTCCCGACCGTCACGACGTCTCGCGCGGTGAGCGGAAGGCCCGGGGGCACTGCGGCGCGCTGCGGCACGAAGGCGATCGGCCCGGTCGCACTCCGCCGCCCCCTGGTCGGTGAGCGCACCCCGGCGGCCACCTCCAGGAGCGTCGACTTCCCCGCGCCGTTCGGACCGGTGACGACGACGAACTCACCCGCCTCCACCTCCAAGGTGACGCCGCGCAGGGCCTCGTGGTCGCCGAGCCGGACGGAGACGCCGTCGAGACGCAGGGCGCCGTCGGCAGCACGGAGGGTTCTCGTCATGTCTCCAGTTTATGAATTTGATAATCATTCTCAACTACGAATAGGCTCGCGTTCCGTGACCCCCTCGCTCGCCGCCCTGCTCACCCCGTTCACGCTCGAGTTCTTCCAGCGCGGACTCATCGGCGGCGCTCTCGTCGCGGTCCTCTGCGGGGTCGTCGGCACCTGGGTCGTCGTCCGCGGGATGGCCTTCCTCGGTGAGGCCCTGGCGCACGGAATGCTGCCCGGCGTCGCGCTGGCCACGGTGCTCGGGGCACCCGTGCTCGTCGGCGGGGCGGTCAGCGCCGTCGCGATGAGCATCGGAATCGGCGCCCTGCAACGACGCGCCCGGCTCTCCTACGACACGAGCATCGGACTGCTCTTCGTCGCGATGCTGGCCCTGGGGGTGATCGTCATCTCCCACTCCGGGAGCTTCGCCACGGATGCCACGGCGATCCTCTTCGGCGACATCCTCGCGATCACCCGCGCCGACCTCCTCCTGCTCGCCGCGGCCGCGGTCGTGGGAGTGACGGTCGCCGCCCTCTGCCATCGGCCGTTCGTCGCGCTCGCCCTCGACGCCCGTATCGCGACGGTGCTCGGGCTCCGCCCCCGGTGGGCTCAGGAGGCCCTGGTCGGACTGGTGACCCTCGCGGTGGTGGCGTCGTACCAGGCGGTCGGCTCGCTGCTCGTCGTCGGTCTGCTCCTCGCCCCGGCGGTCGCCGCCGGACAGTGGACGTCGCGCCTGCCCACGCGGATGGCCCTCGCGTGCGCCTTCGGCGTGGCTGCCGTCCTCGCCGGTCTCCTCGCGTCCTGGTATGCGGCCACCGCCGCGGGAGCGTCCGTCGCCGCAGCCGCGATCAGCCTCGCCGGTCTGTCCTGGGCGGCGCGGGTCGCCGTGCGAACCCGACGGCCGATCGCCCCTCCCGTCCCTGTCGCCGCCTCCTGACTCGTCCCGAAAGGCTCTTCGTGCATTCCCGCCTCCTTCCCCTCATCACCGTCGCCGCCCTGACTCTCCCCCTCGCGTCCTGCGCCGGACCCGCGGCGCAGAGCCCCGCCGCCTCCTCCTCCGCCGGAGACGGCCACGGCGCGATCGCCGGGGCGGAAGAGGTCGCGGAACCGCAGCTCGGACTCACGACCATCGACGCGCAGGGTCGGGTCACCCACCTCGACCTCCTTGACGAGAGCGTCACCGACATCGGCACGGTGGCCGCCCCGGAGGGCCTGACGACCGACGGCCGGTACCTCTTC
Source organism: Microbacterium sp. CFSPD4_SD4 (assembly GCF_057364585.1). Classification (NCBI taxonomy): domain Bacteria; kingdom Bacillati; phylum Actinomycetota; class Actinomycetes; order Micrococcales; family Microbacteriaceae; genus Microbacterium; species Microbacterium sp. CFSPD4_SD4. The sequence goes on along the minus strand of NZ_JBNFOC010000004.1, from coordinate 44,756 downwards.
GCAGACACCGGCGACGGCGTCGAGGTCGTCGACAGCGGCGTCTGGACGTGGGACCACGTCGACCATTTCCACTACTACCGCGCCGATCCCGCCCTGCTCGGCACGGTGGAGGGCGACGGCGCGGCGACGGTCGCGACGACGAACAGCTCGACCACCGGCGGCACCGGCATCTCCTTCTCCGGATCCGGAGAAGCTGTCCTCCTCGACACGGAGGCCCTGTCGAAGGGGGAGATCCGTGAGCTGTTCCGCATCGAGCGCTCCCCGCACGAGGGGCTGGTGGTGCCGGCCGGGTCGTTCGCGCTGGTGACCGAGGCCGACGGGGAGACGGGCGGAGTCGTCGTCGGCTACACGGCGGACGGCGAGCGCACCGGCCTCCGGGAGGACTGCGCCGCACCGACCGGCACGATCACGACCAGGGTCGGCGCGGTCATCGGCTGCGCCGACGGTGCGCTGCTCGCCCGTGTCGAAGCCGGGGCGCTCACCGTGGACCGCATCCCGTACCCGGACGGAGCGCCGGCCGGAGCCGTGTCCGCGTTCCACAACCGCGAAGGGCGCCCCACGGTCGCCGGCCTCGCCGGACCGACCGACATCCGGGTCCTCGACACCCGCGCGCAGGCCTGGACGCTGCTCACCGCCCCCACTCCCCTCGCGCAGGTCACCGCGGTCGGCGATGAGGACGACACCCTTCTGGCGCTGACGCAGGACGGACGCGTGCTCGTGCTCAGCGCGCTCGACGGGACGGTGCGGGCGGAGACCACCCCGCTGGTGGCGGCATCGCTGGCGGCGGGCGAGGCTCCGGCCCTCATCGCCGATCAGCACCGCGCCTATCTGAGCGGCCCGGCGGAGCACCGGCTGTTCGAGATCGACTACGCCGACGACGCCCGCCTCGCGCGGACCTTCGATACCGCCGACGCCCCGGCGTTCGTCGCCGAGACGGGACGCTGACATGCGCCTCCTTCGCCCCCTCGCCGCCGTTCTCGCCGCGCTCACCGCCGCCGCTCTGACCGCCTGCGCCCCTCCCGCCGATACGCGACCGGTGGTCGTCGTCTCGACGAACATCCTGGGCGATGTGGTCGGCGAGCTCATCGGCGCTCAGGCTCGCGTCGTCACCCTCATGAAGCCGAACGCCGACCCGCACTCGTTCGAGATCTCGGCGCAGGAGGCCGCCACGCTGCGGGACGCCGACCTGCTCGTCTCCAACGGGCTCGGGCTCGAGGAGGGCCTGCAGCAGCATCTCGACGCGGCCGTCGCGGCCGAGGTGCCGTCCTTCGTCGCGGGCGACGCGATCGAGGTCCTGGACTACCGCGACGGCGACGCCGCGGGTATGCCGGACTCCCACTTCTGGACCGATCCGGCGCGGATGATCGACGTCGTCGACGCCCTGCAGCCCGCCCTGGCCGCGCTCGACGGAGTCGACGCCGACACCCTCGCGGCGGACGTCGCCGGCTACCGCGAGGAGCTGACGGCGCTCGACGACGAGATGACGAGCGCGTTCGCCCGGATCCCCGACGACCGTCGGGCGCTCGTGACCAACCACCACGTCTTCGGCTACCTCGCCGACCGCTTCGACTTCGAGGTCGTCGGTGCCGTCATCCCGGGCGGCACCACGCTCGCGGCCCCCTCGGCCTCCGACCTCGCCGATCTCGTGGGTGCCGTGGAGGAGACGGGCGTGCCCGCCGTCTTCGCGGAGTCCTCCTCCCCCGACCGGCTCGTCCAGGCGCTCGCCGACGAGGCCGACGTCCACATCGAAGTGATCGAGCTCTTCACCGAGTCGCTCACCGCCGAAGACGGCGGCGCACCGGACTACCTGACCATGATGCGCGTCAACACCGAGCGCATCGCCTCCGGTCTCACCCGTTGAGACCACCCCTCACAAGAAAGAAGCACCGCATGAAGACACTCCCCCTGCGCCGGGCGCTGGTCGGGGCCGTCGCCCTCGGCGCCGCCGTGACGCTCGCCTCCTGCTCGACCACGGCCGGAGCCGGCTCCGCGAGCGACGCCCCGGAACCGGACGCCGGTCCCCGGGTGGCCGTCTCGTATGAGGGCGGCATCCTCGTCCTCGACGGCGAGACCCTCGACACCGTCGCCGATTTCGACTCCGAGCCGTTCACGCGCCTGAACCCGGCCGGCGACGGTCGCCATGTCATGGTGACGATGAGCGAAGGCTTCCAGGTGCTCGACACCGGGGCCGGGTCAGCCGACGAGGCGGTCCTGACCGACACGGTGTTCGCGGCCGACACCCCCGGCCATGTCGTCCGCCACGGTGGCAAGACGATCCTCTACGCCGACGGCACGAGCGACACCACGATCTTCGACACCGCCGACCTCGGCGACGGCGGTCTCCCGGCGGTGGAGACCGTCGACGGCGTCGAGGCGCACCACGGCGTCTCGGTGCTGTTGGAGGACGGCACGTTCCTCACCACGGCGGGCGATGCGGACGGTCGCACCGGCATCGTCGTGCGCGATGCGGACGGTACGGAGATCGCCTCGTCCGACCAGTGCCCCGGCGTCCACGGCGAAGGGACCGCGGCCGACGAGGTGGTCGTCTTCGGGTGCGAGGACGGCGCGCTCGTGTACAAGGACGGCGAGATCACCAAGCTCGCCGCTCCCGACCAGCCGTACGGCCGCATGGGCAACGCGTACGTGAGCGAGACGAGCCCGATCATCGTCGGGGACTACAAGAACGACCCCGACGCCGAGGGCTACCTGCTGAGCGCCGTCACGCTCATCGACACCGCGGCGATGACGTCCGAGGTCGTGTCCCTGCCCGAAGGGGCCGAGTACACCTTCCGGGACGTCGCGCGCGGCCCGGGCGACCTGGCCTACATCCTCGGCGCCGACGGCGCGATCCACGTGCTCGACCCGGAGACCGGCGAGATCACCGACTCCTACCCGGTGATCGAGGCGTGGGAAGGGCCCGCCGAGTGGCAGGACCCGCACCCCGCCATCGTCGTCGCGGGCGACATCGCGTACGTGACCGAGCCGGCCGCGGACAGCGTGCACGCGGTCGACCTCACCACCGGCGAGGTGCTCGCGAGCACCGAACTGGAGGTCACGCCGAACGAGATCGCACCGGCCGCCGGCTGAGCCTCGGCACGGCGGGTCCGTCCTCTCGAGGGCGGACCCGCCGTGCGTGGGCGGAGGGGTCGGATCAGCGCGATCCGGGATGCCCGTGCCGCGCGCGCCGAAGCCGCCGCGCCGCGAGGAGTCCGGCACCGAGGAGCACGAGCAGACCACCGGCGCCTGCCGCCGCGGCCGCGCCCGGCGCGAGACCCGTCGTGGCCAGGTCGGAGGCCGCCCCACCGTCCGCCCCGGTCGCCGTCCCGGGGTCGACATCCGTGCCCGGATCCGGATTCTCGGGTTCGGGTTCGGGTTCCGGCTCGGGCTCGGGGTCGGGACCGGAGCGGGGGTCGTAGACGTTCGTCACCGTGCACACGGTGTCGACCCCTGCGGTCACCTGGACGATGTCGCCCTCCAGCACGCCCCCGGTGCACTCCCAACCGTCGCTGCGGTAGTCCGCTGTGGGCGCGCCCGCGACCGCCCGCTCCGAGAGACGGAACGCACCGGCCCCGAGCGGAGCCAGGGTCACCGCCGTCTCGCCGGACGCTCCTTCGATGCGCGGGCGCGGGAACTCCCCGCCACCGATTGCACGCAGCGTCCAGTCCGTGGCGTCGGCGGGCCCGGCCGGGGCTCCCGGGCCATCCCCGACGACGGTCTTCCGGAGCGTCAGAGTGCCGCCGACGAAGGTGTTCGTGGCGGTGCAGATCGCGTCCTCTCCGAATCCCAGCGTCGCCGTGGTCCCGTCCCAGGTCGTGCCGGTGCAGGACCACTCACCCTCATAGCCGCTCGGGCCGTCCTCGGAGAAGATGTACTCCCCCGGCGGAAGCTGCATATCGGTGACGAACTCCGAGCCGCTGGGGCCGGAGAGCGCCGCGTTGCCCGGACCACGGGCCTTCAACTCGAAGTCGCCGGGCACCGCGCGTCCGCGCTCGCCGTTCACGACCTGCTTGACGAGAGTCAGGCTCGGCGTGATCGATGCATTGGTGAGGATGCACACGACGTCTGCGGACGGCGGCACCTGGACCACGTCGCCGGTCACCGTCCCGCCCGAGCAGTTCCAGCCGAGCGGATCGTAGCCGGTGGGGCCGTCCTGCTCGCTCAGCGTCCATGCGCCGGGGGCGACGGCCGCCTGCGTGACGGCGGGGGAATTGGCGGGTCCCGACACCGTGGCGGCACCGTCGGTTGCGGTCAGGGTCCACGCCGAGGGCAGCGCCGGCGTGCCGAAGGCGGAGGCGACCTGCTTGCGCAGCGTCAGAGTCGACTGGGTCCACCGGTTCGTGACGGTGCAGATCACACTCTCCAGCGGCACGACCTCGACGGTGTCGCCGGAGCCGACGGGAGTGCCCTCGTCATCGACGCACGACCAGCCCTCGCTCACATAGGAGCCCGCCTCCGGAGCGGAGCTCGCCTCCGACAGGGTGAAGGTCCCCGGAGCCACCGCCGCGAAGCTCACCTTGCCGGAGCCGGAGACGCCGCTGATGACGGTGTCGGCCGATGTCGCGGTGAGCTCCCAGTCCTGCGCGGTGAGGGGACCGCCGCCGGCGTTCACGACGTTCTTCACGAGCGTGAGCTGGCCGACCTCGAGGGTGTTCGTGACCGTGCAGGTCACGTCCGCTCCGGCGCCGACGGTCACGGTGTCGGTCGCCAGGGCGCCGCCCGTGCACGACCATGGCCCGGCCGCGTATCCGGCGGGTCCGTCCGCCTCGGCGAGCGCGTAGTCGCCGACCGGCACCGGGACGCGGGTGACCGCAGCGGATCCGGAGGCACCAGTCACCGTCTCCGGTCCGGCGGCCGTCAGGGTCCAGTCGGACGGCGGCTGGTCGCTGCCCACCACGTTCTTGACGAGGGTGAGCCAACCGCCCGCGAAGGTGTTGGTGATGCGGCAGGTGATGTCGGAGCCCTCCCGCACGTAGAGGAGCGCCCCGTCGATCCCGCCGTCGCTCGTGGCGTCGACGCAGGTCCACGCGCCACCGCTGTATCCGGCGGGACCGCTCTCGGCGAGCGTGTAGGCACCGGGGTCGATGGAGGCGTGGTCGACGGCGTCCGACCCGGAAGGGCCGGAGATCCGCTCGGGTCCGCTCGCGGTCAGGACGAAGTCGGATGGGGCGGCCAGCGGGTATCCGGTCGCCGCCGGATCGACGACCTCCTTGACGAGCGTCAGGTGGGGCAGATCCCCGGTGTTCGTGATCTGGCAGGTCACCGCGCCGCCGAGGGTCATCTCGAACTGATCACCGGCCACGGGGACGGCGGCGGTCGCGCCGGTCGTCAGATCCCGCCGCTCGCACGTCCACGGTCCTGCCACATAGCTCCCCGGTCCGCCGGACTCGCTCAGCGTGTACGTGCCGATCCGTGCCGGCTGGTTCTGCACCGCAGCGGAGCCTCCCGCCCCCTCGATGGTCGACGGTCCCTGGGCCCGCAGCGTCCACTCCGACGGGGCCGCGCCCCCGCCCTGCACGTTCTTGACGAGCGTGAGGCTGCTCCGGATCGCGTTGTTCTGCACCGTGCACGTCATCGACTGGTTCGCGGTGATCGTGATCGTACGCTCCGGCTGCGTCGTCACGTCGCCGTCGCAGTTCCAGGAGAAGAAGGCGTACCCGGCCACGCCGCCGGTCTCGAAGATGCGGTAGGTGCCGGGCGGGATGAGGCGCGACTGCATGCCGTTGAGGCCGTCGCCGGTGAAGGTCTCCCCCGTGGCCACGTTGACCGCGTGCATCGTCCACAGGGTGCGGTCTCCGAGACTGGCCCCCGTGTCGAGGTTCTCGATCGCCTTGAAGAGCGAGAGCCGAGCAGTGGGTTCGGCGGCGACGGCGGGAAGAGCACCACCGATGCCGACGACCGCGGCCAGCAGCACGCCCAGAACTCCGAATCGGACTTTTCTCATCGAACGGCCCCCGCCCCGGGTGCGGATTCCCACCCGTCACCTCACCGTAGGGGCGGGGACCGCGGCAGGGCAAGGGTCGTCCGTGGATGGGGACGAGTGGGCTACGGTCGCCTCATGTCTGAGCCGTTCTTCACCATCGGGCACTCCACCCGCACGATCGACGAGTTCCTCGGGCTCGTGCAGGAGAGCCGCGTGGAGAGTGTCGTCGACGTGCGGCGTCTCCCCGGCTCGAAGCTGTACCCGCAGTTCGACCAGGACGCGCTGGCTTCTTCCTTGCAGGACGCGGGGATCGCCTACCGTCGCGAAGAGGCGCTGACGGGTAGACGCCCGGTGAGCAGGGACGTGCCCTTCGAGACCAACGCGTGGTGGCAGAACCGCAGCTTCCACAACTACGCCGATCACGCCCTGTCCGCGGATTTCGGACGCGCCCTCGATGAGCTCCGCGCCGAGGGTCGCGCGCGGCGCGTCACGGTCATGTGCTCGGAGAGCGTGTGGTGGCGATGCCATCGACGGATCATCGCCGACCACCTCCTCGCGCGGGACGAGGTCGTCCGCCATATCCTCGGTCCGGGGCACGTCGATAGGGCGGAGCTCAGCGGCGGCGCCGTCGTCCGCGCGGACGCGGTGGTCACGTACCCGGCCGCATGACCCTCCGCCGGCAGAGGATCCCCCTCGACTCGGGTTCGCGCAACCCCCGTGCCGGAACACCTCCTCTCCTCATAGGACTGGATCGCGGGAGCAGCGCTCGCGCCGACGCGAGGAGGAACCATGTCGAAGGCAGCCACAGCACGAAGCGGATCCGCGTCCGCTCCACCGCCCGAGCACGACGAGAAGCCGGACAGCCCGACCGATCTGCAGAAGCGGTCGTGGAAGTACGTCCTCGTCAAGAGCGTCCGGGAGTTCTCCGCCGACCAGTGCATGGACGGCGCGGCGGCCCTCACGTACTACGCGGTGCTCTCGATCTTCCCCGCCATGATCGCCGTCTTCTCGCTGCTCGGTGTGTTCGGCCAGGGCGGGGCCGCCGCCGACGCGGTGCTGGGCATCATCGGCGACGTGGCCCCGCCGGAGACCGCGAAAGCCCTCCGCGGGCCCATCGAGCAGATCTCCCAGGCGCCAGGCGCCGGGATCGCGCTCGTGTTCGGAATACTCCTCGCTCTCTGGTCGGCGTCGGGGTACGTCGGAGCGTTCAGCCGGGTGATGAACCGCATCTACGAGATCGAGGAGGGGCGGCCGTTCTGGAAGCTGCGCCCCATGCAGCTGCTCGTCACGCTCATCACCGTCGTCTCCCTGACGATCGTCGCCATCGTGCTCGTGCTCTCCGGGGGTGTGGTGTCGGCGCTGGGCGACGCGATCGGCGCGGGCGCGGGCGTGCAGCTCGCGTGGAACATCGCCAAGTGGCCCCTGCTGCTGTTCGTCGTCGTCTTCCTCGTGGCGATGCTGTACTACGCGACCCCGAATGCCAAGCAGCCGAAGTTCCGGTGGATCAGCATGGGCGCCCTCGTGGCGATCGTGGTGCTGGCCATCGCCACTTTCGGCTTCGTGCTCTACGTCACCACCTTCTCCAACTACGAGCGCACCTACGGATCGATGGCGGGGGTCATCGTGTTCCTGCTCTGGCTGTGGATCGCGAACCTCGCCCTCCTGTTCGGCGCCGAGTTCGACGCCGAACTGGAACGCGGCCGCCAGCTCCAGGCCGGGATCGCCGCCGAACGCGACATCCAGCTTCCCGCGCGCGACACCCGCCAGAGCGACAAGCGGGCGGAGAAGGAGCGGAAGGACATCGAAGAGGGTCGGCGCATCCGCATCGCGAACGAGGACGACGGAGGGGAACCGCGGCGAGACGAAGCCCCGCGGTCCTGATCCCCAGGTGGGGGCGCGGCCAGGCCGCGCCCCCACCTGCTCAGCGGAGGTTCGCCCGACGACGGATCCGGACGAGGGCACCTGCGATCACCAGCCCGAGGCCGGCGACCGTCAGCGGACCGGTCATCAGTGTCGGCCCGGAGGCGGCGAGTCCCTCGCCCTCGCCGGCGCTTCCGCCGGAGCCGCCCTCACCGCCGCCGCCACCGTTGCTCGGCGTCTCGACGGGGTCGTACGTGTTGGTCACGGTCACGACGACGGGCTCCGTCGCGGCCGCGTCGACCGTCACCGTCTCCGGTTCGATGGTCTGCGCCGCGAGAGTGACCGCATCGTTGGCGCCGTCCGCGGATTCGCTGACCGTACACGTCGCCCCGTCCGGCAGGCCGGTGAAGACCACCGGATCCGCGCTCGTGGCCCCCGCGGGAATCGTGGCGGAGACGACGACGCCTTCAGCCGGGGCGGGAGTGCAGGCGAGGTCGATGGTGATGGCGTCCTGCAGCCCCGCGCCGTCTCCGGTGATGATCTTCTGCACGCTGACCTCCCCGGACGCATACGGGGTCGCGCGGACGCCGGTGCGGAGCGGGAGCGTAGTCGTCTGCGCCAGGACGAGCTTCTGCGCCGCGGGCCTGTCCGACGACTCCGTGTCGTAGAGATAGACCGTGCCCTGGGTGAGCGAGGCCTGGGCCGTGATCCGGAATCCGTTCACCGGCGCAGCCGGCCCGCTCCACCGCGCCCAGAGCTGCGTGCCGGCAGCGACCGCGGTACCGACGGGAACGGGCTGGGTTCCCGCCTGGTCCAGGAAGACCTCCACGCCCACGGCCGCGTCGAGCGTGCCGCTGGTGGTGCCGGAGACCGTGAAGGGTCCCACGATCGATCCGTCCTCCGGCACCGTGGTGGTGTCGGGGTCGATCGCGAGCGTCGGCAGAGCCGGCTCCGGGAGGCCGCCGCTGTCGAGGGCGGCCTGCACGACGGCGGCCGTCGCATTCCGGATGGTCGCGTTGGTCCCCGTCGCCAGCACGAAACCGTCGCTGAAGTACCAGATCGCGCTCTGCACCGCGGCGACCTGCTGCGAGAGCGGGAGACCGGAGAGCGGGTTCGCGGTGTTGAAGGGGAAGTAGTTGTTCAGGATGTAGTTGATGTAGTCGAGGTTGGGCACGTTCGACGCGTCCCACTCCCCGATGTTGTAGCCGGCGCCGATGCCGGTCTCCGTGCTGAAGTCGATGCAGTAGGCCGACGCGGTCGCTCCGGAGACGGGGTCGGCGATGGTGATGAGCTGCGGACTCACGGCCTCCACCGAGGCGCCGGTCGCCGGGTACGCGCCGGGAGTCGGCGCCAGGGTCGTGAGCTCACCCGTCACGTTCGTCGGGTACTGCGAGCCGGTGATGGTGACCTGCGTGAAGAAGCCCGCCCGCGGCAGAACGGGGTCGGGATCCCACAGCGCGGACGCCGGCGTCGCGCCGAAGAGCACCATCGCCGCCGCGATGGCCGTCGCCAGAAGTGCCCCTGCTGTCCGCGAGCGTGCGCGCGTGGTCTCCGTGTGCATGGTGTCCCTCGATCTCGCCGATGATCCGAGTGACGGGTTCTCCGACTGCGACAGCCCGCCGTTGGTCACCGACGATAAGCCTGAGGGCCGCACGATCACAGGGGCGGGGATGATGATCACCCGGGTGAGTCGAACGGCGTCGGTACGGCGGCAGATCGCTCTCGCAGCGGAGCGCCCGCCGGGGGAGGGAGGTGAGTGGCAGGCGCTCCGTCGGCCGCAGCTTGACCGTCGAGGCCCCCCAAGCCGGCCCGTGCAGCACGTTCAGGATGAACCATGCGCACGGTCCGCGCAACGGGTGTGTCCGTCAGTGTCCGTGCGCGAGCTGCTGCACGAGCACGACGACGCCGCCGAGCCCGACGAGGATGCCCAGTGCGATGAGCTGCTGCCACCAGCTCACCCCGGTCCGGCGGACGGCGACGTACCCGATGAGCCCGAGGATCGCGACGTAGACGATCGACGCGATGGTGAGAGCCGTCCGCAGCTCAATCCACCCCAGCACGGCGGCAAGCAGGACGAGCAGCGGCACCGCCGCCGATCCGAGCGCCGTGCCTGTGAGCCCCAGGACCTCGCGCAGGTCCGCTCCCCGGGGGAAGCTGCCATGCGTCGCGAGGTGTGCGACAAGATCGGCGGCGAAGCCCGCCAGCGCGATCGCGACGATGCCGATGAGCAGGGTCACGGTGGCCTGCGGGGCGCTGGTGTGCTCGACGTTGGAGTTCTGCACGAGCACGATGGCGAGGCCCGTGAAGGTCGCGTACACGCGCTCCTTGATCGCGGCGCGGTCGTGCTCGGGCCGGGTGGCATCGGAGTCCGGCGTGCTCATGGGCGGGATGCTATCAAGAGCCACCCGGGCAGCGCCCTCTCGGGCACCACGGCGTCAGTCCAGGCGCGCGGACAGCGCCGCCGTGATGCGGGCGACTTGGGTGTGCGCCTCCGCCAGCCGCCCGACCTCCTCATCGAGCCCCGTCCGCATCGACGCCGACGCGCCATGCGCGCGAGCGAGCTGCAGGTTCGCGCGGAGGTTCAGGGACGCGCCCGACAGGCCCGCTTCCAGGGCGGTCGTGGCGACGGCGAGATCCACCGCGAGGTGCCGGTTCCCGCGGTCGGCGAGCGTGCGCGCCTCGGCGACCACGGTGATGCCGAGGCGACCGAGCCGCGCGACGGACGCCGCGGCATCGAGTGCGGCGCCTCGCACCGCCTCCTCCCGCCCGGGGTCCTCCGGCGCCCGTGCGAGCGCGGCGCCGAGATCCGCCGAGACCACGCCGTCGGCTTCGACCGCCTGCAGGAGCTCCGCACGAGTGCCGTCGAGACGGCCGGAGATCTCGGTGACGGCCTCGTCGTCGCGGGTGTAGCCGGCGACCATGCCCATCAGACCGGTCGCCAGGCCGAGCATCACCCCCGCCGCGGCGCCGCCACCCGGCGACCCGGTGGGCTGGCTGAGCGCTTCGAGCCAGGCGTCCAACGGGCGTGACGTGGGGATGTCTGCGGAGTCCGTCATGCCGGTCAGACTATCCCCGGGACGTCGCGGGGTCGGCCCCTGCGCGGGGAGAGTAGATGACCAGCGCGAGCCCGTCCGTCCCGTTCAGGCGGAGCTGCTCGCGGGTGAAGATCTGCTCGCCCCGTTCCGCGTGGGTGAGGCGGACGACGGCGCCGCGCTGCGCACGGACGTCGTGTCGCGCCCAGATCCGTCGGAACGTCGCGCTGGCCCCGGAGAGCTCCGCGGCCAGCGCGTGGAGCCGCGCGTCGTCCCCTGCGCCCATCGCGTACCGGAGGCCGGCAGTCATGCACGCGGCGACTCCCTCCCAAGCCGGGTGCATGGCGCGCCCCTGAGGATCGAGGTACAGGTCGCGGAGCTGATTGCGGCCCGGCCGCAGGCGCGGGTTGAGGTCGCGGGCCGCGGCATTCGCGGCGAGGACGGTGAGACCGGCGTCTTCGAGGAAGGCGGGCTGGTCCAGAGCCTCGATGAGGTCGAGCGCCGTCTGCGGCAGCACGTCGTCCGACGACGAGGCCCCCACGGCGGGCGGCTCTGCGGCGAGCGCTCTCAGGTGAGCGACGAGGTCGGCGTCCAGGCGCAGCGCCCGCGCCAGGGCGTGCTCCCGCGGGGTCGGGTGTGCCCCGAGCCCAGGAGTTCAGCCACATCCAGTTCCACAGCCGTGTTCCCGCGCGGACGCCGGGGGACTCCGTGCCGGCCCTGGTGAGGCTCGCGCGGCCGAGGGGAGCCGCTGATCGGACGGCTCTGGTCGTCTCGAGCGATCACGCCGACGCCGTCGCATTCGTCACGAAGCTCTACGACGAGCTCGGCTTCGACACCGTCGACGACAGCCCGCTCGCCGCGTCCTGGCGCAGCGCCCCCGGAACCCCGATGTGGGCGATGTCCGTCGACGGACAGAGCCGCGACCGGCTTCGGAGGAACCTGGAGCAGGCCCACCGCCCGCGATCCCGTCCGACGGCGTGACTCTCCCACCGGTTCCTCTCTCTACGATGGAGTCGTGCAGCTCGTGGACACCCTCTCCGTCGTCGGTGAGGTGCTGTCCTGGATCGGCCTCGGCGTCGGAATCCCGTTCCTCATCGTGGCCCTGCTGATCCGGCTCGTCGAGGGGCAGTGGATCCCCGTCGAGATCGCCGTGATCGATCGGGACGGCCGCCCCACCGCTCGCTGGTTCGCCGGCGGCGACTTCCACGAGCGACCGCTGCGCCGCCGCGAGCCCACGGCCACCACCGATGGATGGCTCGACGGGTTCCACAGCTCGAACGACCCGGCTCGCATCCGGATCGGTGAGCCGCCGCATCTGCGCCGGGTCCTGCGGACTGTCGGGGTCGTCTTCGCCGCGGTCGGTGCCCTCGGCCTGATCGTGTCGTTCCTCCCGCTCGTCCTCTGACTCGACCCGCGGGGCGTCACGCCCTCGACGGGCGCTCCGAGGGACCTCGACCGAACGACTCCAGCGCCGCGCGGTACGCGGCGGCGTCGCTCCGCACCTCATCGGTGACCAGGAGCGCGTGCGGTCCGATCTGCCGGACGTACGTCCCCCGGCAGGGCAGCGTCACCACCCTGGCGAGGCCGCGACGCCACGCGTCGGCCAGGGTGGCGACGTCACGGCGTTCGGGGCTGTCCGCGATCGTCGTGAGGTGCGTCGCGAGATGTGCCTCGGAACCGCGCCGCTCCCACGCGCGGTACGCCGCATCATCGGACACCTCCACCCCGAACTCGTCCCGCGCTGTGGGCCCGACGAGCCGAGTGAGCACCGCCTCCCGCTCATCCGGACTCAGCGTCGTGGCGACGGCGCGGTCGAGCAGCGCCTGGTCTGGTTCGGTCGCGGCGTGCGCGACCGCGTCGCCCCAGATGCGGGGCCAGACCTCCGTCCAGCGCGCCCGGGTCTCCTCGTCCACGCGCCGCGCGGCCGCCGCCGGTCGATCGACCAGCGGCGGCGGGAGCGCGTCATCGGCGGGATCCAGCCCGTGCGCCTCGCGGATCCAGAGGAGCTCCAGCAGCGTGTGCGGACGGTCCTCGACGGTGAGGGTCATGTCGTGCGGCCACGGGTTCCCGGGCATCGGTCTCGTCGAGCGCATGCTCACGCGATCGCATCGTCGTCCCGCGGGCGCGGCACCGTGGCGCCGTGCGCGGGGATGAGCCCGAAGTCCGTCAGCAGCTCTCCCATCTGCGTGTTGTCGAGCTTGTCCAGGAGGCGACCCTGGAGGAAGTTCGGGCCGGGGATGTGGACGGCCTCGCCGTCGCGCAGCCGCGCGGTCGCCTTGAGGAGGTAGCGGATGTCGTAGGTCGAGTTGAAGACCTCCGGCACGCCGCGTTCCACGTCGAGCAGCTGATACGTGGCCTCCATCGCCGTGCGCACGGAGTACTCGGTGGTGAAGATCGTGTCGCGCGTCGTCTCGGCGAACTGACCGAGGAAGGCGAAGTTGACGCTTCCCTCCGGGACCACCTGCGGACGGTCGCCGGCCCGGCGCGGCATGAAGAAGGAGGTCACGTACGGCATCATCACCGGGACCGTCTTGGCCGCCGACGCGGCGAGCTCGGCGATGTCCTCCACCGGGACACCGAGGTGGTAGAGCCACTCCTGCGCGATCTCCTCGCCCGTGCACTCCTGCATCGGCTTCTTGACGTAATCGCCGGGCGTCTCGACGAACAGCCCGTACACCCAGACCACGATCTCGTTCGGCTTCTGCGCCTTGAAGTGCGGCTGCCGGTTCACCGTCCAGCTCATCAGCCAGGCCGAGTCCTTCGCGGTGACGATCCCGCCGGTGACGACCTTGCCGCTGAACGGGTCGCGCTTGCAGATCTTCTCGATGTACTTCGGGATGCGCTCGTCGACGGTGGTGACCGTGGCGGATTCCCACTTCGTCTTGTCGATGTCGCTGCAGAACACCTCCGGTCGCCCGAACACCGGCGACCTCGCGGCGATCCGCTTCCAGAGGTCCCAGGCCGGGGCCGGGCCGGTCTTGAGCTCCGGAGCGGTGTGCTGGTCGCCGTTGCCGGAGTTCTCCGTCAGCGACCCGATCGTCGCCAGACACAGGTCGTCCGGACCGAGGTCGACGCCGCCGGGCTCGCCGTCGGCGATCCAGTCGATGCGCGTCGCCTGGATGCGATCGTCCTCGATGTCGAACTGGATGTCGGTCACGGTGTGATGGAACCGGAACTGCACGCCGTGGTCGTCGAGGAACTTCCGCATCGGCAGCACGAGCGACTCGTACTGGTTGTACTTCGTGAACTTCAACGCGGACAGGTCGGGCAGCCCGCCGATGTGGTGCATGAAGCGGTGCAGATACAGCTTCATCTCCAGCGCCGAGTGCCACTCCTCGAACGCGAACATGGTCCGCCAGTACAGCCAGAAGTTGCTGCCGAGGAAGTCGTCGCCGAACACCTCGTCGATCCGCTTGCCCTCCATCTCCTCACGGGTGGCGAGGATGACGGCGACGATCTCCTTCTGCGCCTTCTCCGAGAGAGTGAAGAGCTTGTCCGTATGCGCGTCCTGCCCCTGCTTCTCGGTCACCCGGCACAGGGAGACGTTGGGGTCGTCCTTGTTGAGCCAGTAGAACTCGTCGAGCACGCTGGCACCCTCGATCTCCAACGACGGGATGGAGCGGAACATGTCCCACAGGCACTCCATGTGATCTTCCAGCTCCCGGCCGCCGCGGATGACGAACCCCTTCTCGGGGTACTTGATCCCGTCCAGCGCGCCGCCGGGCAGCCCCAGCTCCTCGAGGATCGTGATCCGCTCCCCCGCGACCTGCCCGTCGCGGATCATGAAGATCGCGGCCGCCATCGCGGCGAGACCGCCGCCGACCAGCCAGACCGTCTTGTCGTCGGCCCCCTCCGGCTTCCGGGGTCGTGCGAATGCTTCGTAGTTCCCATTGCTGCGGTACATCTGTCCCACCCTCCGATTGGTTCGACACCGATGCGCACAGTCCAGCCGAAACCGATGCGGAAAGGAAGGGCTTCCTCCGCGAGCGGCCGGGGCTCGCCCTCGCCGAGTCGCGTGATCGCTAGGATCGCGGGGTGACTCAGATCCCTCCGTTGCCCCGTCGCCGCGCTTTCGGATGCGGAGTCGCCTCCGCCGCCACGGCGGTCGTCGGGATCCTGCCGACCGCGATCGTCTTCGTCCTGGCGGGGACGGCGGACCCGAACTACGGATGGCTGGTGTTCCTCACGCTGCCGCTCGCGGTCCTCTTCGGCGGCATCGCCCTCATCCTCGGCGTGATCGGGCTCGTCTTCGCCCGCGCCGACGGCGGAGGGTATGCGTGGCCCGTCGTCGGAGCCGTGCTCGGCGTCCTGGCGCTCCTTCCCGCCGCCGCGTTCCTGTGGGGCGGCTGATCTCGTGCGCCGGAACCCGCCCGCCAACAGACTGATGCTCGCGATAGCTGCCGCACTGGCGGCGTTCTTCGTCTGGGGGGCGCTCGTGCGCCCCCTGTTGGACGGCGAGCCGCCCGTCGCGACCTCGCTCGTGTTCGGCGCTGGCGTGGCACTCGCCGGTCTGATCATCTGGATCGTGCTCGGGCGCATCCAACGAGTGCAGCGCGCCCAGCGGCGAGCACTGCGGGAGCGTGAGCCGCAGGCACGGATCTTCGGCTCCTACGCCCTCAACGGCGTGGCCGCGTACCTCTCGCGCACGATCCCCCTTCTCGGACTCGGCGCCGCACCCCGCGGCCTGCTCACGGCGAGCCCCACCGGGGTCATCGAGCCCTCGGGCTTTCGGCTGGTCCGCGGCGGAGCGCGTCTCCTCACGGCCTACAGCATTCCCCGGGACCGGATCCAGGGCGTGACGAGGGGCGGCATCCAGGAGGGCGCCTTCCTCTATCCGACCCTGGTGATCGTGGTCTCGCAGGAAGCGGGACAGGTCGCGATCCCGGTCCCGGTGACCAGGGACGACGCGCCGCTTCGCCGGGAGTCGCCGGATGGCATGGATCGCCTCATCTCCGATGCGGCACGGATCTGGGGCGTCCCGGTACTCGGCGATTGATCGACGCGAGTCGGCGGTCTACCGACTCCCCGTCACTCCACGGCTCGCGATCACGGGCCGGAACCAGAACGTCAGAGCCTGGCGGTCAGGTCGGCCGGGGTCGGACGCCCCCAGGCACGACCATCCCCGTCACGATCATCGAAACCGGTGCACTGTCTGCTTGCGACTCTGCCTTCGTGAGACGACCGCGCTACTTCGCGGAACGCGCAACATGCCCTTTGATGATGCCGATCACACTCGTCGCAACCGCCGCTGCGGCGAGGATGAGGACGACGGCGAAAGAGAAGGGGTTCACGGGAACGCCCTGATACTCGGCGAGGATGACCGCGCCCGCAGCACCGGCACCGGGTACCCAGAGCCACCGGCGGGTTCCGAACTGCCCATACAGCACCGCCCCCGCGATGAGACAGGCGAGGGCGAGGATCGTGGCACCACTGCAGGGGCCCCATAGGTTCCCGGCCCACACATGTACTGAAAATCGGGTGATGTGCCGAAGCGGACCCCGACAACGATCAGGATCGCGCCCGCAGCCGCGCCCAGCAGATGAAGCACACGTCGGAGCAAGCCTCGCGGGGGGTTCTGCGATGAGCGACTCGTCGGCATCTTCATCCAGAACCTCTCTCTGATAGCCGAAGGTCCGCACCACCATGCGCCTGAGAACCTTCGGCACGGCCACTCTCCATCCTCCAATACCGCACGCCGACTCCCGTACATCCTCAGCGCTGGGGCGTCGTTGCGTATCCGATGCCGCGGGTGCGGAGACTCTCGCCGCAGTCGGCGCGGAGCGAAGGCCGCCGCCCTGTGAACGTCATGCTCGTTCTGCGGCGGATGGATCTTCCGGGTGCGATGGGTATGCTCACGCCATGGAACCCGCTCCGCTAGCCGACCACGGTCCGCAGGAGAAGGGTGCGACCCGGCGCCGCAGGATCCGGGTCGGCCTGATCGTCGCCGCAGCTCTCCTCATCGTGTTCTACCTCGCACGGCTGGGCTGGCTGTTCATGATGGCGGACGAGGGCGACACTCCTCCCCTGTCAGCCGTGCCCCTCCCTGCCGGCGCGCAGGTGGTCGGCCAGAGCGAAGGCTGCGGAAGCGGCGGCTGCTCGGTGACGTTCACCGTTCGCCCACCCGACGGCATGACCCCGGAACAACTCGCCGCGGAGATGGGGGCGACGCCGCAACTGTCGGTGCCTGGGAACCTGTGGGATCCGCGCACCGTGTGGGTGTCCGCGCGGCCGTCAGCGGGCACCTTGAAGCTCGTCGCCGACTACACATCGGGCGAGTACGTGCCGTAGCCCGACCGTTCCGTCTGAGCGCTGACAGCGGACGACCGGACCGCGATCGTCAGGCTCACGGTGGGTCACCCGACGGCGCCTCCGGCCAGCCCGAGGGTCGGGTCGGCCGGAGTCGGACGCATTACTCTGCTTGCGTCCCACCGCGCAGGACTCAGAAGTCCCAGTCGTCGTCTTCCGTGGCCTCGGCCTTGCCGATGACGTAGGAGGAGCCCGAGCCGGAGAAGAAGTCGTGGTTCTCGTCCGCGTTCGGGGAGAGCGCCGACAGGATCGCCGGGTTCACGTTCGTGACGCTGGAGGGGAACATCGCCTCGTAGCCCAGGTTCATGAGGGCCTTGTTGGCGTTGTAGTGCAGGAACTTCTTGACGTCCTCGGTGAGCCCCACGCCGTCGTAGAGGTCCTGCGTGTACTGCACCTCGTTGTCGTAGAGCTCGTAGAGCAGCGAGAACGTGTAGTCCTTGAGCTCGTCCTTGCGCGCCTGGTCGGCCGTCTCGAGTCCGCGCTGGAACTTGTAGCCGATGTAGTACCCGTGCACGGCCTCGTCGCGGATGATGAGGCGGATGAGGTCGGCCGTGTTCGTCAGCTTCGCCTTCGACGACCAGTAGATCGGCAGGTAGAAGCCCGAGTAGAACAGGAACGACTCCAGCAGCGTCGAGGCGACCTTGCGCTTGAGCGGGTCGTCTCCCTGGTAGTAGTCCATGATGATCTGCGCCTTCTTCTGAAGGTTCACATTCTCCGTGGACCAGCGGAACGCCTCGTCGATCTCCTTCGTCGACGCGAGCGTCGAGAAGATCGAGGAGTAGCTCTTCGCGTGCACCGACTCCATGAACGCGATGTTCGTGTAGACGGCCTCCTCGTGAGGCGTGATCGCGTCGGGGATCAGCGACACCGCGCCGACGGTGCCCTGGATCGTGTCGAGGAGCGTGAGCCCGGTGAACACCCGCATGGTGAGCAGCTGCTCGTCGGGGGTGAGCGTGTTCCACGACTGCACGTCGTTCGACAGCGGCACCTTCTCCGGCAGCCAGAAGTTGTTCACCAGACGGTTCCAGACCTCGAGGTCCTTGTCGTCCTGGATGCGGTTCCAGTTGATCGCCTGCACGCTGGAGACCAGCTTGAGCGGGGAGTGAGGAGTCATTCTTGTCCTAGTTCCTGGGTCACTGAGCCTGTCGAAGTGTCAGAGCATGCACGAGACGCACTCGGTCATGTCGGTGCCCTCGAGCGCCAGCTGACGCAGACGGATGTAGTAGATCGTCTTGATGCCCTTGCGCCATGCGTAGATCTGCGCCTTGTTGATGTCACGCGTGGTGGCGGTGTCCTTGAAGAACAGCGTCAGCGACAGGCCCTGGTCGACGTGCTGCGTGGCCGCGGCGTAGGTGTCGATGACCTTCTCGTAGCCGATCTCGTACGCGTCCTGGTAGTACTCCAGGTTGTCGTTCGTCATGAACGCCGCCGGGTAGTAGACGCGACCGAGCTTGCCTTCCTTGCGGATCTCGATCTTCGAGGCGATCGGGTGGATCGAGGAGGTCGAGTTGTTGATGTAGGAGATCGAGCCCGTCGGCGGCACGGCCTGCAGGTTCTGGTTGTAGATGCCGTGCTCCTGGATCGACGCCTTGAGCTGGACCCAGTCCTCCTGCGTCGGGATGTGCTTGCCGGCGAAGAGCTCCTTGACCTTCTCGGTCTCCGGGACCCAGGCGCGGTCGATGTACTTGTCGAAGAACTCGCCGGACGCGTAGGTCGAGTCGGCGAATCCGTCGAACGCCGTGCCGCGCTCGATCGCGAGCTGGTTCGAGGCGCGCAGCGCGTGGAACAGCACGGTGTAGAAGTAGATGTTCGTGAAGTCGACACCCTCCTCCGAGCCGTAGAAGACGTGCTCGCGGGCGAGGTAGCCGTGCAGGTTCATCTGCCCCAGGCCGATCGCGTGCGACCGGTCGTTGCCGTCCTCGATCGAGCGGACCGAGCGGATGTGGCTCTGGTCGCTGACCGCGGTGAGCGCACGGATCGCGGTCTCGACCGTCTGGCCGAGGTCGTCGGCGTCCATCGACAGCGCGATGTTCATCGAGCCGAGGTTGCAGGAGATGTCCTTGCCGATCTCCTTGTACGACAGGTCGTCGTTGTAGGTGGTCGGCGTGTTCACCTGCAGGATCTCGCTGCAGAGGTTCGACATGTTGATGCGCCCCTTGATGGGGTTGGCCTTGTTGACCGTGTCCTCGAACATGACGTACGGGTAGCCGGACTCGAACTGGATCTCGGCGACGGTCTGGAAGAACTCGCGGGCGTTGATCTTGGTCTTCTTGATGCGCGGGTCGTCGACCATCTCGCGGTACTTCTCGGTGACCGAGATGTCGCCGAACGGGACGCCGTAGACCTTCTCCACGTCGTACGGCGAGAACAGGTACATGTCCTCGTCGTTCTTGGCGAGCTCGAACGTGATGTCCGGCACCACGACACCGAGCGACAGCGTCTTGATGCGGATCTTCTCGTCCGCGTTCTCGCGCTTCGTGTCGAGGAAGCGCATGATGTCGGGGTGGTGGGCGTTGAGGTACACCGCACCGGCACCCTGACGCGCGCCGAGCTGGTTGGCGTAGCTGAAGCTGTCTTCGAGGAGCTTCATGACGGGGATGATGCCCGAGGACTGGTTCTCGATCTGCTTGATCGGGGCGCCCGCCTCGCGGATGTTCGACAGCAGCAGGGCCACGCCGCCGCCGCGCTTCGAGAGCTGCAGGGCGGAGTTGATGCCGCGGGCGATCGACTCCATGTTGTCCTCGATGCGCAGCAGGAAGCAGCTGACGAGCTCGCCGCGCTGGGCCTTGCCCGCGTTGAGGAAGGTCGGGGTGGCCGGCTGGAACCGACCGGAGATGATCTCCTCGACGAGGTTCACGGCGAGCTTCTCGTCGCCGTCCGCCAGGGCGAGCGCGGTCATCACGACGCGGTCCTCGAAGCGCTCGAGGTAGCGCTTGCCGTCGAACGTCTTCAGCGTGTAGCTCGTGTAGTACTTGAAGGCACCCAGGAACGTCTCGAAGCGGAACTTCTTCGAGTAGGCGAGGTCGTTGAGCTTCTGCACGAAGTCGAACGAGTACTTCTCGATGACGGCGCCCTCGTAGTACTCCTTCTCCACGAGGTAGTCCAGGCGCTCCTTGAGCGAGTGGAAGAACACCGTGTTCTGGTTCACGTGCTGCAGGAAGTACTCCCGCGCGGCGCGCTTGTCGGCGTCGAACTGGATCTTCCCGTTCGCGTCGTACAGGTTCAGCATCGCGTTGAGCGCGTGGTAGTCCAGGCCCTCGTACGCGGGGTTCACCTTGAATGCCACTGTCTCGGTCACTGAAGATTCCACCGTCGTTCCAATCCGTCGCTCACGCGATCCACGTCGTCCTGTGTGCCGAAGATCTCGAGCCGATACAAGTGAGGCACGTGGCACTTGCGGCTGATGATGTCGCCGGCGAGGCAGAACGCGTCGCCGAAGTTGGTGTTGCCCGCGGAGATGACCCCGCGGATGTGGCGCCGGTTGCGCTCGTCGTTGAGGAACCGGATCACCTGCTTGGGCACGGCCCCCTTCTCGACCCCGCGCCCGACGCCCCCGCCGTAGGTGGGGGTGACCAGCACGAAGGGCTCGTCGACGACGAGGTCCTCTTCGTTCCGGTGGAGGGGGATGCGTCGGGCGGGAAGCCCGAGCTTCTCGATGAAGCGCGCGGTGTTACCCGACACGCTCGAGAAGTAGACCAGGAGCGGCGCTGCGGTCGCGACGGCGCTCATAGCTCTCTCCTTGGGTTCCTGAGCCTGTCGAAGGGCCGGGTGGCGAGCCTGTCGGACTACGCCAGGCGGGACGCGAGCTCGTCGATCTTGTCGGGACGGAAGCCCGACCAGTGGTCCTCGTCCGTGACGACGACCGGCGCCTGCATGTAGCCGAGCGCCTTGACCTGCTCCAGGGCCGTCGGGTCCTCCGACAGGTCGTGGATCTCGTACTCGATGCCCTTGGCATCCAGGGCACGGTAGGTCGCGTTGCACTGGACGCAGGAAGGCTTGGTGTACACCGTGATCGACATCTGAACCCCTCAAATCTCTGGTTTCTCCGGCAGACCTCCGCCGGGATCTCAATACTACATATAGGGACGGACATTCGGTGCGACCACAAGGGGTAGTAGTTACATCCGTGTAGTTTTTCCACCGCTCTCTACAGATACAACACAGGTTGTCCACCGTTTCTTCCACAGGCGGACCCCCTCTCCCGGGGTCGTCGACCCGCGGGAAATCGCGGCTGGGAGGAGCCTGTGAGAGATCCATCCACAGGGGGCACCCTAGGAGGGGCTTCCGACATCCCCAGGCCTGTGGAATTCGACCGTCGGCGTGTCCACGGCGTGTCGCGGCGTGTCGGTCACCGGCCCGTCCCTCCGACGTCGCCGCCGCCCGGTACCGTTGTCGAGTGGCGGGCTATCGGGATCTTCTTCGCACGCCGGGAGTGGGCCGCATGATCGCCGCCCAGCTCACCGCGCGCTTCCCCAACGGGATGATGTCCTTGGCGATCCTGCTGCACGTCGAGCAGCAGACCGGATCGTACGGATCGGCGGGCCTCGTGCTCGCCGCGACCAGCGTCGGCCAGGCGGTCGCCGGCCCCATCACCAGCCGGTGGATGGGCGCCTGGGGCATGCGGCGGGTGCTGACCCTCACCCTGTCCGTCTGCGTGATCGCCGTGCTCGGTCTCGGGCTGCTGCCGCTCTCCGTCCCCGGCTACATGGCTCTCGGCATGATCGCCGGCCTGTCGACGCCGCCCGTGCAGGCGGCCGTCCGCACGATCTACCCCAAGCTCGTCAACGCCGGCCAGCTCACGCCCCTGTTCTCCCTCGACGCCTCCCTGCAGGAGATCATCTGGGTGCTGGCCCCGGTGGTCATCACCCTCGTCTCCACCCAGGTCGGCACCATGGAGGGTCTGCTCCTGGTGGCGATCGTCCTCGTCGCCGGCGGCGCGTGGTTCATCCTCTCCCCCGAGGTCGGCCGCGTGCGCATCCCACGCAGCCGCAATGCGCTGGGCAAGGTCGTCCTCAAGCCGCCCGTGCTCCTCGCGACGGTCATCGGCTTCCTCCTCATCGGCGCCTGCTCGGCGGTCGAGGTCGGCGTGGTCGCGACGTTCGAGCACGGCAGCCTCGCCGCGGGCCTCATCCTCGCCGTCTTCTCCGCCGGCAGCCTGGCCGGCGGTCTTGCCTTCGGCCACATCCCGATCGGCCCGTGGGCCATGGCGCGCCGCCTGCTCATCGTCACCGTGGGCCTGGCCCTCACGATGGTGATGCTCAACGTCTTCTGGCTGGGCGGCACGCTCATCCTCGCCGGCGTCGGCATCGCTCCCGCCCTCGCGGTGCTGTTCGCCATCACCACGGCCAGCGTGAAGTTCAGCGAGACCGCCGAGGCCTTCGGCTGGGCGGGCACCGGCCAGCTCATCGGCGCCGCAGCCGGATCGGCGGTCGCCGGCTTCCTCGTCGACGTCGGCGACTGGCGCGGCGCCTACCTGGCCGCCACCATCTTCGCGGGCGTCGGACTGCTCGTCTCGATCGTGTTCGTGCGCTCCTTCCCCGATCTGCGTCACCGCGACGCGAGCCCCCATCCCGATACCGAGCCCCTGGCGGTCACCCCCTCATGAGCCCCTCCGTCCCGTCCTCCTCCCCCGCGATCGTGTGCGTCGGCGAGTCGATGGCGCTGATCACTCCCACCGGCGCCGACCTCGCGTCCGCCGACACGGCGTCGATCACGCACGCGGGCGCGGAGGCGAACGTCGCGGTCGGCGTGGCGGCCGCGGGCCACCGCGCCGCCTGGGCCTCCCGCCTCGGCGACGATCCCCTCGGCCGACGTCTCACCGCCGAGCTGGAACGGCGTCGCGTCGAGTTGTGGACCGAACTCGACGCCGAGGCACCGACCGGTGTGATGTTCAAGGATCCCGGCGTGGAGTCGTCGGCCGTCTACTACTACCGCCGCGGCTCGGCCGCCTCGCGCATGGCACCGGGGTTCCTGTCCCCCGCGCAGCTCGCCGGCGTGCGCATCGTGCACACCACGGGCATCACCCCGGCGCTGTCCGCGACGTGCCTGGCGATGGTCGACCAGCTCTTCGCCGACGCGCGCACCGCCGGAGCCGTCGTCTCGTTCGACGTCAACGACCGCCGGGCGCTGTGGAGCCCGGAAGAGGCGGCCGCCACCCTGGCTCGTCTGGCCGACGCCGCCGACATCGCCTTCGTCGGCCGCGACGAGGCCGAGCGCATCTGGGGCACCGCCACAGCAGCGGAGATCCGCGCCCACCTCCCGCACTGCCGCCTACTCGTCGTCAAGGACGGCGACGTCGGCGCGACGGCGTTCGCGGGCGACGCGGACCCGGTGTTCGTTCCCGCGCCGGTGGTCGACGTTGTCGAGCCCGTCGGTGCCGGCGACGCCTTCGCGTCCGGGTTCCTCGCCGCGACGCTCGACGGCGCCGACCTCGAGACCCGCCTGGCCGCCGGACACGAGGCCGCCGCGCGGGTACTCCGCATCGCGGCCGACCTGCCGCCTCTGGAGCCCGCGCGCTGACGCCGCCCGCCACGCCCCGGCGCGGTCGTAGGCTGGTGCCATGCCCGCTCCCGTCACCCTCCCCCGCCTGAGCTGGGGCGATGTCGCTGCGCCGCGACGCGCCCTCCTCGTGCACGGTCTGGGATCATCCGGCGCGCTCATGTGGCGGCTCGGCGACGCCCTCGCAGCGGCCGGCTGGCACGCGACGGCGGTGGACCTGCGCGGCCACGGAGACGCCCCGCGCACGCTCGACTACTCCGTCGCAGCGTACGCCGCGGACCTCGCCGCCACGAGCCCTCCCGGTGCGGGCGCCTGGGATGCCGTCGTCGGACACTCGCTCGGCGGCGCCGCCGGGACGGTGGCCGCCGCGGACGACGCGGACTGGACACGACGCCTCGTCCTCATCGATCCCGCGATCCCATGTCGTCCAGCAGGACGCGGCCGTCGTCCGCCGCAGCCAGGAACGCGCCTTCGCCGACAACCGCCTCGACGCGGTGCGGCAGGAGCACCCGCACTGGCATCCGCAGGACCAGGAGCTCAAGGTCGACGCCGTCCGGCGGGCGAGCGCGTGGGCGGTCGAGCAGACGAGCGCACAGAACCAGCCGTGGGACGTCCGTGCGCACGCGGCCCGTCTGACCGTGCCCACGCACGTGATCGGGGCCGATCCCGCTGTCTCCAGCATCTTCACCGGGGCCCTCGCCGACGAGGTGCTCGCGAGCAACCCCCGCATCTCCCTGTCGGTCGTGGCCGGCGCCGGCCACTCGGTGCATCGCGACCGCCCGGAGGAATCCATCCGACAGCTCCTGGAGGCTCTGGCATGACCGACTTCGACCCGTCGGCGTATCTCCCCGACGACCTGCTCGACCGCATCCGCGAGCGCGCCCCCCTCCACGACAGGGAGAACACCTTCCCCCAGGCCGACCTCGACGAGCTCCGCGCGGCCGGCTACCTGTCGATCCTCGTGCCGCGGGAGCGCGGCGGCGCGGGACTCGGCCTCGAGCAGGCCGCCCTCCTCCAGCAGCGGCTCGCGGGCGCCGCGCCCGCAACCGCCCTGGCGATCAACATGCACCTCGTCTGGACCGGCGTCGCCAAGGTCTTCTCGGACCGCGGGGTCCCCGGTCTCGAGTTCGTGCAGGACGGCGCCGTGGCCGGCGAGGTCTTCGCGTTCGGCATCAGCGAGGGCGGCAACGACCTCGTGCTGTTCGGGAGCGACACGGCCGCGGTGCCGGACGGCGCCGGGGGTTACGCCTTCACCGGCACCAAGATCTTCACCTCGCTCGCCCCGGTGTGGACGAAGCTCGGCCTGCACGGGCTCGACACCACGAGCCCGGACGCGCCGAAGCTCGTGTTCGCCTTCGTCGACCGCACGTCCGCGGTCACCACCGCCGACGACTGGGACACCCTCGGCATGCGCGGCACCCAGAGCCGGACCACGCGCCTCAACGGGGCCGTCGCGGAGGCGGCGCACGTCGTGCGGCGGATCGACCCCGGCCCGAGCCCCGACCCGATCGTCTTCGGCATCTTCGCGGTCTTCGAGATCCTCCTCGCCTCCGTCTACACCGGAATCGCCCGGCGGGCCCTCGAGCTGGCCGTGGCGACGGCCCATCGGCGTCGCTCCAAGAAGAGCGGCGCCGCGTACAGCCAGGATCCGGACATCCGCTGGCGGATCGCCGACATGGCCCTCGCCTACGACGCCCTCCCTCCGCAGATCGCCGTACTCGCCCGCGATGTCGACGAGCGCGCGGACCGCGGCGCGGGCTGGTTCCCCGCGCTCTCGGGCGTCAAGCATCGCGCGGTGACGATGGCCAAGCACGTCGTCGACGAGGCCATGCTGGTGGCCGGCGGCGGCTCGTACTTCAGCGCCAACGAGCTCTCCCGGCTGTATCGCGACGTCCTCGCCGGCGCGTTCCATCCCTCCGACCCGGAGTCGGCGCACGCCACCGCGGCGAGCGCCTGGCTGGGCCCGATCGAGGCCTGAGCGGGCGCACGCACACCCCGTTGTCCACGACCGTCCGCGGTGCCAAGATCACACCATGGCACCGTCGAAGAAGGACCATACCCTCGACGCGATCTCCAAGACCATCGTCGAGATGCTGCAGGAGGACGGGCGGCGCTCGTACTCCGAGATCGGCCGGATCGTCGGCCTGAGCGAGGCCGCCGTCCGGCAGCGCGTGCAGCGGCTCACCGAGTCCGGAGTGATGCAGATCGTCGCGGTGACCGATCCCATGCAGCTCGGCTTCCACCGGCAGGCGATGGTCGGCGTCAAGGTCGCCGGGGACGCCCGAGGCGTGGCCGAGGCGATCGCCGACATCGACGAGGTCGACTACGTCGTGATCACGGTCGGATCGTTCGACGTGCTCGTCGAGGCGGTGTGCGAGGACGACGACCATCTGCTGGCCCTCGTCAACGATCGCATCCGGCCGATCCCGGGCGTGGTGTCGACCGAGACCTTCATCTACGCGAAGCTCCAGAAGCAGCAGTTCGCCTGGGGCACGCGCTGACGGTCGGTCTCAGCGCGGCCGCGTCTCCTCGCGACGGCGGGCGAGGAGGGCGAGGTGCAGGGCGGCGAGGGTCTCCCCGTCGTCCAGATCCGCGCCGAGCAGGTCGCCGATGAGCGCGAGGCGCTGATAGAACACCGAGCGCGAGAGATGGCTCGCGGCCGCCGCCGCGGAGCGGTTGCCGGGGTGCGCGACGAGGGCGGCGAGGACCGCGAGCAGGTCTCCGCGGCGATCCCGGTCGTGACGGACGAGCGGCTCCAGCATCTGCTCGCTGTGCGCCTGGAGCCGCCGGTCGTCGCGCAGAGCGGATACGAGGCGTTCGAGGGGCCGGTCGGCGACGCGGCGGACCGCCGGCACGTCGCCCCCGGACGGCCGTGCGGCGAGGTCGAGCGCGGCGCGGATCGAGGCCAGGAGGCCGCGGACGCCTTCGGCGCTCGGCCCGACGGTCACGGGCGCACCGTCGGAGAGGTGCGCGAGGACGGCATCGGTCAGCGCGTCGGCTCCGGCGGCCACGAGCAGGACCAGGTCCGCTCCCCGCCGGGCCCCCACCGCGGACAGCCCCGCCGCACGCGCGCGGGCGACGAGCGTCTCGGCGTCCTCGTCCGTGCGGAAGACGAGGCCGGAGACGGTCCCTCCCGAGAGGTCGAGCCCGAGTCTTCGGAGCCGGACCTCGACGTCTTCCTCGCGGGCGAACCGTGCGCCGAGAAGGTCCTCGACGAGGCTGCGATGGGCGAGCACGGTCCACGCCCCCTCCCCATCGGCGAGGCAGCCGAAGGCGAGCGCCGTCGCTCCCAGCTCCAGGACCGTGGACCGACCGGCGGGATGCGGCGGACCCTCCGCCGCGATGAGCCAGCCCCAGCGCACACCGCGCGCCTGCACGGGCACCCGATCGCCGCCCCGCTCCGCCTGGCGGAGGGCCTCGCCGACCGGGGCGCGGAGCGCTTCGACCGCGACGACCTCCCCCGCCGGATTCTCGAGGTGGACCGGGGCATCGAGCGCGCGGGCGACCTCGGACACGATGAGGTCGGCCGGCGCGCCGCGGAGGCTGAGGGTCGTGAAGAGGTCGTGCAGGCGCTGACGCTCGCGGAGCGCCGCGGTCTGGGCCTCGATCAGCGCGCGGTGCACGGCCTCGGTCACCGCGACGAACTTGACCTCCACCCCGAGCGCGATCAGGGCGAGGCTGGAGGCGGCACAGGCCTCGACGACCGCGGCCGGGACGCGGGGCATCCGCGGGCCGAGTTCGATGACGATGCCGGACACCCCCACCGCCGCCAGCTCCGCCACGAGCACGCGCAGCGCTACGGGGTTCGTCGGCCAGGCCGCGCCGGTCGTGAGCAGCAGCTCGCCGCCGTCGAGCAGGCGGGCGACGGCGGCGCTGTCCGAGGCGTGGACCCACCGCACCCCGGCGTCGAGCGCCGGGCCCCCGACGAGGACGGTCGGCGCCCCCGCCTGCACCACGGGGAGCGCGAGCACGTCCCCGACGCACAGCGCCGAGGATGGTCGTTCCGGACGATGTGTCCGATCCACCGAGAAGTCCTGACGCTCTGCCACTCCGCACCCGCTCCGTTTCCTGTCAGCATGGGCCGAGCCCCAGCGTAGCGACCCTCGGTCAGAGTGTGCGAGACGCGATCCCCTCTGCGAAGGAGCACCCGTGGACATCGTCCGTCACGTCATCAACGGCACCGAGACCGCCGAGGCGGCGCGCCGCGGCCCCGTCTTCGACCCGGCGACAGGTGCCGTCACGAAAGAGGTCGCACTGGCCTCGGCCACCGAGGTCGACGCCGCGGTGGCCGCCGCTGCTGCCGCCCTGCCGGCGTGGCGGGAGACGAGCCTCATCAAACGCGCCGACGTCTTCTTCCGGCTCCGTCAGCTCCTCAAGGAACGGACGGACGAGCTCGCCGCCATCGTCACATCCGAGCACGGCAAGGTCCTGTCCGACGCGGCCGGCGAGGTGTCCCGCGGCATCGAGAACGTCGAGTTCGCCGCGGGGCTCGTGCACCTGCTCAAGGGCGAGCGCAGCGAGCAGGTCGCCCGCGGGGTCGACGTGCACTCCGTGAAGCAGCCCGTCGGCGTGGTCGCGGCCATCACCCCGTTCAACTTCCCGGTCATGGTGCCGCTGTGGATGGTCGCCTCCGCGATCGCGTGCGGCAACACCGTCGTCCTCAAGCCCAGCGAGAAGGATCCGTCCGCCGCGGTCTGGCTCGTACGGCTGTTCCGCGAAGCCGGTCTCCCGGACGGCGTCCTCAACGTCGTGCACGGCGACCGGGAGGCCGTCGACGCGCTCCTCGAGTCCCCGCAGGTGCAGGCGGTGAGCTTCGTCGGGTCGACCCCGATCGCCCGGTCGATCTACGGACGGGCGTCCGCCGCCGGGAAGCGTGTGCAGGCGCTCGGCGGCGCGAAGAACCACATGGTCGTGATGCCCGACGCCGACATCGACGCGGCCGCCGATGCCGCCGTCTCCGCGGCCTACGGCTCCGCGGGCGAACGCTGCATGGCGGTGTCCGTACTCGTCGCCGTGGGCGACATCGCCGACGACCTCGTCGCCGCGATCGCCCGCCGCATCGACGGCCTCTCGATCGGCCCCGGCACGGACCCGGCGAGCGAGATGGGGCCCCTCATCACCGCGGAGCACCGTGACCGGGTCGCCTCCTACGTCACGGAAGCTCCCGGCGAGGGCGCCACGGTCGTCGTCGACGGCACCACCAAGCCGTTCGACGGGGAGGGCTTCTTCCTCGGGGTGAGCCTGATCGACGACGTCACGCCCGGCATGCGCGTCTACGACGACGAGATCTTCGGCCCGGTCCTGTCCGTCGTGCGCGTGGGCTCCTACGCGGAGGCGGTCGCGCTCGTCAACACGAACGCCTACGGCAACGGGACCGCGATCTTCACGCGCGACGGCGGGACGGCGCGGCAATACGAGTTCGACATCGAGGTCGGCATGGTCGGCGTCAACGTCCCGATCCCGGTGCCCATCGGCGCGTACTCGTTCGGCGGGTGGAAGGACTCGCTCTTCGGCGACGCGCACATCTACGGCCCGGAGTCCGTGCACTTCTACACGCGGTCGAAGGTCGTGACGACGCGGTGGCCCGACCACACCCCGTCGCAGATCGACCTCGGCTTCCCGAGCAACCACTGACGAGGAGCGATCACGATGACGACCTTCACCGACCGCCACGGACTCTCCTTCCCGCTCCCCGCCCCGGACGCCGAGGCGCAGGTGCGCGCCGACGACCGCGCCCACGTCTTCCACTCCTGGAGCGCGCAGGCGCTGATCGACCCGCTGCCGGTCGCCACCGGTCGGGGCTCGACGTTCTGGGACTACGAGGGCAGCGCCTACCTCGACTTCTCCAGCCAGCTCGTGAACCTCAACCTCGGCCACCAGCACCCGGACCTCGTCGCAGCGATCCAGCAGCAGGCCGGGCGGCTCGCCACCATCCAGCCGTCGATGGCCAACGATGTGCGCGGGGAGCTCGCCCGTCTCATCGCCGAGGTCGCTCCCGACGGGTTCGAGAAGGTGTTCTTCACGAACGGCGGCGCGGAGGCGAACGAGTACGCGGTGCGAATGGCCCGGCAGGCCACGGGCCGCCGGAAGGTGCTCTCGATGTACCGCAGCTACCACGGCTCCACCGCGACCGCGATCTCCCTCACCGGCGACCCCCGCCGCTGGGCGAACGACGTCACGGACACCGGGGCCGTGCGGTTCTTCGGACCGTACCTCTACCGCTCCCCGTTCCACAGCGAGACGACCGAGCAGGAGACGGAGCGCGCCCTCGCGCATCTGGAGCAGACCATCCAGCTCGAGGGACCGCAGACCATCGCCGCGATCATCGTCGAGACGGTCGTCGGCACCAACGGCGTGCTGCTTCCTCCGCCCGGCTATCTGCCCGGGGTACGCGCGCTCTGCGATCGCTACGGGATCGTCTTCATCGCGGACGAGGTGATGGTGGGGTTCGGCCGGCTCGGCGAGTGGTTCGGGATCGATGCCTTCGACGCCCGCCCCGACCTGATCACCTTCGCGAAGGGCGTGAACTCGGGCTACGTCCCCCTCGGCGGCGTCGTGATCTCCGACCGCATCGCCGCGGCCTTCGACACCGTCCCGTTCGCGGGCGGACTGACGTACTCCGGGCACCCTCTCGCCTGCGCCGCCGGTGTGGCCACGTTCGAGGTGTTCCGCCGCGACGGCATCCTGGAACGGGTGCGCGACCTCGGCGAGCGGGTCGTCGGTCCGACCCTGCGCTCGTGGGCGCAGTCGCATCCGAGCGTGGGCGAGGTGCGCGGTCGCGGGCTGTTCTGGGCGGTGGAGCTCGTGCGGGATCAGCAGACCAGGGAGCCGCTGGTGCCGTTCAACGCGAGCGGTGCCGACGCCGCCCCGATGACGGCGTTCGCCGCCGCCGCGAAGCGGGCAGGGGTCTGGCCCTTCACGCACTTCCACCGCGTGCACATCGCTCCGCCGCTGGTGATCGAGGAGGCGGAGCTGGTGCGGGGTCTGGGGGCGATCGAGGAGGCGCTGGCGGTCGCCGACGGGTACGCGGTCGGCTGAGAGGCGTCCCCCGCCGGCCGCTACTTGCGGTCGAAGTCGAACGCCTTGAGGAGCTCGCCGACGGCCTTGTCGCGCTCCTCGCCGCCGTCCTCGAACATGTGGGTGACGTGCGTGCGCAGGTGGTTCTCCAGCAGCAAACGGTTGAGCGACTCGAGGGAGCGCTGGATCGCGCGGGACTGCGTGATGATGTCCATGCAGTACTCCTCGTTCTCGATCATCCGCGCGACGCCGCGCATCTGACCCTCGAGGATGCTGGTGCGGTGCAGGGCGCGCTTCTTGATGTCTTCGATCACGTATCGAGGCTACTCGCCCCGTGAAAGGATGACGTCATGCCGCGAACACCCACGACGCTGCTCTCCGTCGCCGACCAGGAGCGCCGGCGCGCGCTGCGGCGGATGAAGGCCGTCGCGCTCGGGGCGCTGATCTTCATGGCCCTCGCCTTCGTCGTCGCGTTCGCGTTCCAGGAGCGGGTCGGCGGGCTCGCGTACGTCCGCGCCGCGGCGGAGGGCGGCATGGTCGGCGCGCTGGCGGACTGGTTCGCGGTGACCGCGCTGTTCCGCCGTCCGCTCGGCCTGCCCATCCCGCACACTGCGATCATCCCGAACCGCAAGGACGAGATCGGCCGCACGCTGGGCGAGTTCGTGGAGACGAACTTCCTCGCCGCCGACGTCGTGCGCACCAAGCTGACCAGCACCGCGATCGCCCTCCGCGCCGGGGAGTGGCTCCGGGAGACCCCGCATGCCGAGCGCGTGGCGGCCGAGGGGGCGACGGTCGCGACGGCCGTGCTGAACGCCCTGAGCGACGACGACGTGCGCGATCTCCTCGCCGACCTCGCGCGCGAGCATCTCGTCGCGCCGGAGTGGGGGCCGCCCGCCGGAGCGTGGCTGGAGAAGATCGTGGAGGCGGAGGCGCACCACGGTGCCGTCGACCTCGCGGTGGACAGCATCGGGCGATGGCTCGACGCCAACGCGGCCTCCTTCACCGGACTCGTCTCCCGGCGTCTCCCCGGATGGATGCCGAAGATCGCGCACCGCCTCATCGACGACACGGTGTACAACGAGGCGGTCAAGTTCGTCCGCGCCGTGCAGGCCGACCCGCGGCATCCGGCCCGCCTCGCGATCGACGGGTACCTGTCCCGCCTCGCGGACGCCCTGCAGAACGATCCCGCGACGCGCGAGAAGCTGGAGAACGCCAAGGCCGCGCTCTTCGACAGCCCGCGCGTCGGCGCCCTCGCCGCGGAGGCGTGGAACACCGCCAAGAACGGACTCCTCACCTCCCTCGCCGACCCGGAGAGCGGGCTGCGGCGCCGCGCCGTGCAGGCGCTGCAGGAGGTCGGCGGGCGGCTCACGACCGACGCCGCCCTGCAGCGCCGCGTCGACACGTGGGTCTCCGATGCGGCTGTCTTCCTCGTCGACCGGTACCGGCACGACATCGCCTCGATCATCACCGACACCGTGGAGCGCTGGGATCCCGCCGAGACCACCGAGAAGATCGAGCTCATGGTCGGCCGCGACCTGCAGTACATCCGCCTCAACGGCACCGTCGTCGGCGCCCTCGCCGGCCTCGCGATCTTCACCGTCGCCCACGCCCTGATCCCGGGAGTCTGACATGGCACTGTCCCACGATCCGCTCTGGCCGCGTGCCGGCGCCTGGCCCGCGTTCGAGGGCACGGCCGATGCGGTGCTGCTCGGCGTCCCGACCTGGCGCACCTCCCTGTCCCCGACCGGGGCGCACGCGACCCCGGCCGCGATCCGCGAGGCGCTCCCCCGCTACGGCACGACGGTCCTCGGCCCACCGACGATCGATCTGGACGAGGTGCTCCGCATCGCAGACGCCGGGGACGTGCCGGAGCCGGACGGCGATGCGGGAGAGGCGCGGACGATCGAGCGGGTCCGGGAACTCGCGGGAGCGTCAGACCTCGTCATCGCCCTCGGCGGCGACAACTCCCTCACCTACCCGGTCGCGCTCGGCGCCCGGGCGACGGGCCTGATCACGTTCGACGCCCACTTCGACCTGCGCGACGGCGTCTCCAACGGCACCCCGGTGCGGCGGCTCGTCGAGGACGTCCCCACCGCGGCAGGCGTCCCGACGGCCCGCATCGACCCCACCCGGATCGTGCAGATCGGCCTCGCCGACTTCGCGAACTCCGCCGCCTACGCCCGCCGCGCGGCGGACTGGGGCATCCGGGTCATCACCCTCGACGACGTGCGCCGTCGCGGCATCGCCGACGTCGTGGCCGAGGCGGTCGAGGTCGCGGGCGCGGGCGACGCCGCCCGGGTACACCTCGACATCGACGTGGACGTCTGCGACCGCGCGGTCGCACCGGGGTGCCCGGCCAGCGTCCCCGGAGGCCTGGCGGCGTGGGAGCTGCGCGCCCTCACCCGTGGTGTCGCCGCCGATCCGCGGGTCGCGAGCGCCGACATCGCCGAGGTCGACGCGACCGCGGACGCCGAGGACGGTCGCACCGTGCGACTCGCTGCCCTCTGCGTGCTCGAGCTGCTCGCGGGCCTCGCGGCACGCTGAGCAGAGGAGCGGCTCAGGCGACGTGCCTGATCAGCGCACGACCAGCTCAGGCGTGATGAGTGCGTGCGCCGAGCCGGACTCGACCCGGCGCGGTGCGACCACATCCCCCGTCGGCCCCATGAGCATATGCAGGATCGCCTCCGCGACATCCTCCGGTCGCTGTTCGACGCTGGAGAATCCCAGTGCTTCGGCGGTGGGGGTGTTGTCGAACCCGATGACCGGGACGGCCTTCCCGGCATCGGCGAGGCCGAGCAGGGCCCCCACGGCGAGAGAGTCGCTGGCGCAGACGACGGCGTCCGCCCGGACGCCGTCTTCCAGCGCGCGGGTGATCGCCCGACGCGCCTCGGGAACCGAGTCCTCGGCGACGACCCGGGCGCCGTACGCCCCCGCCTCCGTGAGGGCCTCGCGCCACCCGCGTTCTCGATCGTCCCCCGTGCCCGACCCCGACGGCCAGCCCAGGAAGGTCACCGCGCTCCCGTGCTCGAGCGCATACGTCGTCGCCGCCCTGGTGCCCGCCGCGCCGTCCACGTCGACCCAGAGATGGGTCGGATCGGAGATGTCGTCGTCCCCCCACGGCCGGCCGAAGGAGATGAACGGCAGACCGAGCGCGTCCAGCCGCGTGACACGGGGATCGTCACGCACGGTGCCGGTGAGGATCGCCGCATCGATCTCGGATCCGTCCCATAGTTCGGCGAGCCGACTGAGTTCCTCCTCCGGGGTCCGTGCCGCGTACACGAGCATGCGCATGCCGCGATCACTCGACCGCTCTGTGATGGCGTGCACGAAGCGATCCAGCACCACCCCCGAGATGCCGCCCAGATACGGGTCGAGCCGGATGCCGATCGTCGAGCTCCGACGCAGGCGCAGCCGGCGAGCCGCCGCGTGCCGACGGTAGCCGAGCTCGTCGATGGAGGCGAGCACGCGCTCCCGGGTGGCCGGCCGGACGATGTCCGGGGTGTTCAGGACGTTGGACACCGTCTGGCGGGAGACGCCGGCGTGCGCCGCCACATCCTCCACCGTGGGGGCCTTGGCCATCGCACTCCTCGATCCCGGCGGCTTGACACGTCCGCACTGCCGCACCTAGCGTATTCCATGCAGAGTTTGATCGTTCAAATTCCTGCCCGCCGGCCCTCATCAAAGGAGAGAGAGACATGACACGGCAGACCACACGCGCCTGGCTCGGCGCCGGAGCGGTCCTGATCACCACCACCCTCGTGCTCACCGGGTGCGGGTCCGGGTTCTCGGGCGAGGGGCAGAGCGAGGGCGACACGGACCTCACCTCCTCCGACGACGGCCTCACGATCCTCATCGGCTCGTCGGGCGACGCCGAGACCGCCGCAGTGCAGTCGGCGCTCGACGCCTGGTCCGAGGAGTCCGGCACCGAGGTCGACCTCCAGGTGGCGAGCGACCTGGCGCAGGAGCTCTCTCAGGGCTTCGCCGCCGGAAACCCCGCCGACCTCTTCTACCTCGCACCCGAGCAGATGGCCGGGTACGCCTCGAACGGCTCCCTCCAGGCGTACGGCGACGAACTCTCGAACAAGGACGACTTCTACCCCTCCCTCGTCGAGAATTTCACCCTCGACGGCACGTTCTACTGCGCGCCCAAGGACTTCTCCACGCTCGCGCTCGTGATCAACACGCGCATGTGGGCGGAGGCCGGTCTCACCGATGCCGACCTCCCGAAGAGCTGGGACGATCTCGCGGCCGTCGCGCAGAAGCTCACCACCGCCGACCACGTGGGTCTGGCCTTCGGCGCCGAGTACCAGCGCGTCGGTACGTTCATGGCACAGGCCGGCGGCGGGCTCGTGAAAGACGGCACGGCGATCGCGGATGATCCCGCGAACCTCGAGGCGCTGGAGTACGTGCAGACCCACCTCGTCGACGGCACCTTCGCCTACGCGAAGGACGTCGGGGCCGGCTGGGGCGGTGAGGCACTCGGGAAGGAGCTCGCCGCGATGGTGATCGAAGGCAACTGGATCACCGGTGCGATGGCGAACGACTTCGGCTCCGTGGACTACACCGTCGCCGAGCTTCCCGAAGGACCGGGCGGCCCGGGCACCCTGCAGTTCACGAACTGCTGGGGCATGGCCGCCGACAGCCCCAACCAGCAGGCGGCCCTCGACCTCGTCGAGTACCTCACCAGCGCCGACAGCCAGCTCGCCTTCTCGAAGGCGTTCGGCCCGATGCCGTCGATCACCTCCGCCGCCGACCAGTGGACCGCTGATAACCCGGACCTCGCGCCCTTCCTCGCGGGAGCGGACTACGCGCAGTTCCCGCCCAACCAGGACGGCGCTGCGGACGTGATCGCCGACTTCAACGCGCAGCTCGAGTCGCTGAAGACGGGAGACCCCGCACAGATCCTCGGCACCGTGCAGTCGAACCTCGAAGCGATCGTCGAGTAGCGATGGCGGGACACGCCCTGTCTCGCCGCGGGGGAGCCTCCGGACTCCGCCGCGGCGAGGCCGCAGCGGGGTGGCTCTTCACGGCGCCAGTCATCCTCATTCTCGGGGTCTTCTTGCTGGTCCCCGTGCTCATGGCCCTGTGGGTCAGCATGTCGGACTGGGCGGGGCGCGGCAGCCCCCTCTCGCCGTCGGTCTCGTTCGTGGGCACGGAGAACTACTCGGCCGTGCTGGCCGACGGCGACCTCGCGACCAAGGACTTCGGGACCGCGCTGCGCAACAACTCCTGGTACGTGCTGCTCGTCGTGCCCCTGCAGACGGCCATCGCCCTGTTCCTCGCCGTCCTGGTGAACAGAGCGGTGCTGCGCGGCCGCGGGTTCTTCCGGACCGCGTACTACTTCCCCTCCGTCACGAGCTCGGTGGCGATCACGGTGCTCTGGCTCTTCCTGTTCTCCGCGAGCGGAGCGGTCAACAGCGTGCTCGCCTGGTTCGGCTTGAACGGTCCGAATTGGTTCAACGACCCCCGCGGCATCGTGCATCTCGCGCTCAGCGGCGTCGGCATCGACACAGGGCCCGCAGCGCTCACCAGCGGCGGGATGCTGGGCATCTCCTGGTGGGAGTGGCTCGCCGGTCCGTCGATCGCCATGAGCGCGTACATCCTGATGGCCATCTTCACGACCTCCGGCACCTTCATGCTGCTCTTCCTCGCCGGTCTGCAGAATCTCGGCGCGGACGTAGACGAGGCGGCCATGATGGACGGGGCGAACGGGTGGCAGCGGTTCTGGCGAGTGACCCTGCCGCAGCTGCGGCCGACGCTGTTCACGGTGCTCACCCTCGGGCTCATCGGCTGCTGGCAGGTGTTCGATCAGATCTACACCGGCACCCGTGGCGCCCCCAGCAAGACGACCCTCACCCCGGCGTATCTGTCGTACAAGACGGCGTTCACGGACCAGGAGTGGGGTCAGGGCGCCGCGATCGCCTTCATCCTCTTCGTCATCATCGTGATCTTCACGCTGCTGCAGCGCTGGGTGCTGCGCGACCGGCCGGTATCGCGGCGCCGCATCCGCGCGTACGAGGTCGCGCGCGAGGGAGGGACATCATGAGGCTCTCCCGCACGCAGCTGACCTGGCAGATCGTGCTGTACACCGTGCTGATCGCGCTCGCCGTCATCTACATCTACCCGTTCCTGATCCAGGTGTTCACGAGTTTCAAGACGGACGAGGATGCCGCGAGCTCCGGCGTGAACCTGCTCCCGGAGTCGTGGACCTTCGCCGCCTACGAACGGCTCTTCGCCAACTCCGACTTCCCGTCGTGGTTCGTCAACAGCGCCATCGTGACGATCTTCGTCACCGCGGGGCGGGTGTTCTTCAACTCCCTCGCCGGATACGCGCTCGCACGTCTGCGCTTCCGCGGTCGAGGAGTCGTGTTCGCGGCTCTCGTCGCCGTGATGTCGGTGCCGACCGTCGTCCTCCTCATTCCGAAGTTCCTCGTCATCAACCAGCTCGGCATCTTCAACTCCTACGCAGGCATGATCCTGCCGCTGCTGGTCGACGCCGCTGGCGTCTTCATCATGAAGAACTTCTTCGAATCGATCCCCGTCTCGGTCGAGGAGCAGGCGCGGATCGACGGAGCCGGGGCGTTCCGGACCTTCTGGTCGGTCGTGCTCCCGATGGCGACGCCCGCTCTCATCACGATCGTCATCCTGTCGTTCCAGGGGTCGTGGAACGAGCTCAGCCACTTCATCGTGTCCACGAACGACCCCGCACTGACGACCCTCACGAAGGGTGTCGCCTCGCTCGCCAGCGGGCAGCTCAGCCAGGGCACCCAGTACCCGCTCAAGCTCGCGGCGGCGCTCATCATGACGATCCCCGTCGCCGTGATGTTCTTCATCTTCCAGCGCCGCATCATGAATTCCACCGAAGGAGCCGTCAAGGAATGACCGACCGCCCCCACCTCCAGCCGCTGCTCGACGACGCCGTGGTCGTGCTCGATGCCCCCACCCAGGTCTGGTCCGACCGCGACGGCGACGTCGGCGGCGCCCCGATCCACGGCGTCTACCATGGCGACGTCCGTCATATCGCCGCGATCGGACTCGAGGTGCGGGACACCGCCCTGGAAGCCATCGCCTGCTCGTCACCGGTCCCGCAGCGTGCGCTGTTCACCGGCCTGCTGCGCGGACTCGACGATGCCGCCGCCGATCCGAAGGTGCGCCTCGATCGGGATCGCGCCGTCGAGCCCGGGAGACTGACCGAGACCCTGCGGGTGTCCTCGCACCTCGAGCACGAGGTGACGGCCGAGCTCGCGGTGCGCATCCGCCCAGATTTCACCCCCATGCAACTCGTCAAAGCGGGGGTGACCGGGGGCGAGGAGTGGTCGTGGGACGGCGAGCGCTGCCGCGCAGGGCAGGCCTCGTTCACGCTGCGCGCTGTGGACGCCGCCGTGTCGATCGACGGTCGGGAGATGCTGCTCGCCTGGCGAGTGACCGTCCCTCCGCGCGGCGAGGCTGAGGTGACGTGGTCGGTCGACCTCGACGATCCGACCCTGGTCGTGACGTCGTCGCCCCGGACAGCCGGCGTCCGTCCCGTCCCCACCGGAGCGGACCCTCGCACCGCGCGCTGGCTGGAGCGCGCCTGCGCCGACCTCGACGCCCTGCGACTGGCCCTGCCGGACCAGCCGGACGAGGCGTTCTACGCCGCGGGTGCTCCCTGGTTCTTCACCCTGTTCGGACGGGACTCGCTCTGGGCAGCCCGTCTCGCCCTCGCCGCCGACCGCGACATCGCCGCCTCCACCCTGCGGGTGCTCGCGCGTCTCCAGGGCACGGCGCACGACCCCGGCACCGCGGAGGCCCCGGGCAAGATCGCGCACGAGCTCCGTAGCGCGGAGCTCGCCCTCCCCGGCGAGGGCGTGCTGCTGCCTCCGCTCTACTACGGCACGGTCGATGCAACACCGCTGTGGATCTGCCTCCTCGCCGACGCGCGCGAGGCCGGCCTGACGATCACGGAGCTGAGGGACCTGGAGCCCGCGTTGCGCGGCGCATTGACGTGGATGATCGAGCACGGCGACGCCTCCGGCAGCGGCTTCATCGATTATGCGGATGAGTCGGGCCACGGCTTGGCGAATCAGGGTTGGAAGGACTCCGGCGACTCGATCCAGTGGCGCGACGGTCGTCTGGCGGAAGGCCCCATCGCGCTCAGCGAAGTGCAGGGATACGCCTACGAGGCCGCGGTGCGCGGAGCAGCGCTCCTCGACGAGCTGGGCGCGGCCGGCGGCGACCACCTGCGTTCGTGGGCGGCGGACCTGCGGCGACGCTTTCGGGACGCCTACTGGGTCACCACGCCGGAGGGGCGGTACCCCGCCATCGCCCTCGACGCCCACGGCGCCGCGGTCGACACGCTCACCAGCAACATCGGCCACCTCATCGGCACCGGGCTGCTCGATCCGGACGAGGAGCGCGCCTGCGCGGAACTGCTCGTCGGTGAGACGATGTCGAGCGGCTACGGCGTCCGCACGATGTCCACGGAGGCCTCGGGGTACTGGCCGCTGAGCTACCACGGCGGCAGCGTGTGGACGCACGACACCGCGATCGCCGTGCACGGGATGCTCCGCGCCGGCCTCACGGATCATGCCGGACGCATCGCCGCCCAGCTGCTCGATCTCGCCGAGGGTTTCGACTACCGCGTGCCGGAGCTGCACTCGGGCGAACCCCGCATCGTCGGCGGCAGACCGGTCCCCTACCCGGCCGCCTGCCGTCCACAGGCGTGGTCCGCCGCTGCCGCCGTGGTCTGCGCCGAAGCCCTGCGGTAACGGGCGGGACGGTCAGACGACGGCCGTCCCGTCCTTCCAGACGCGCTGCACCAGCGGCACACCCGGGCGATACGCCAGATGCACGCGGGAGGGGGCGTCGAGCAGCACGAGGTCGGCGCGCGCCCCGGGGGTGATCCGGCCGATGTCGTCCCGCCGGAGTGCCCGCGCCCCGCCGGCGGTGGCGGCCCAGACCGCCTCCGCCGTGGTCATGCCCATGTCCCGCACGGCGATGGCGATGCAGAAGGCCATGGACGACGTGAAGCTGGACCCCGGGTTCGTGTCGCACGCCAGCGCAACTGTCACACCCGCGTCGAGGAGTCTGCGCGCATCCGGATAGGGCTGGCGCGTGGAGAACTCCACGCCGGGTAGCAGCGTGAGCACCGTGTCCGACGCGGCGAGCGCGGCGATGTCCGCGTCGGTGAGGTAGGTGCCGTGATCCACCGATGCCGCCCCCAGCTCGACCGCCATCCGCACGCCGTCGCCCGGACCGAGCTGGCTCGCATGCACCCGAGGAGCAAGGCCCCGGGCCCTGCCCGCCTCCAGGATCCGTCGCGACTGCGCCACCGTGAAGGCGCCGGTCTCGCAGAAGACATCGATCCACCGGGAGTGCGGGGCGCAGGCGTCGAGCATCGGCCCCACGACGAGGTCGACATAGGCATCGGGATCGTCGGCGTACTCGACCGGGACCACGTGCGCGCCGAGGAACGTGACCTCCGGCGTCACCTCGGCGGCGAGGCGCACGAGGCGCTCCTCCTCCGCGACGGCGAGACCGTAGCCGCTCTTGATCTCGACCGTGGTGGTCCCCTGCGTCCGCAGCTCCTCGATGAACCCGTGCAGTCGGGCACGCAGCTCGTCGTCGGTCGCCGCCCGCGTCGCCTGGACCGTCGACCGGATGCCGCCCGCCGCGTAGGGCTGTCCCGCCATGCGCGCCTCGAACTCCGCCGCCCGATCGCCGCCGAAGACGAGGTGACTGTGACTGTCGACGAATCCGGGGATCACGGCCCGACCTCCGGCGTCGACGATCTCGTCGGCCGCGGGAGCCGCAGCGGACGAACCCACCCACGCGATCCGCGCGCCGTCGATCAGCACGGCCGCCTCGCGGAGCGTGCCGGCCGGGTCGCCCCCCGCGGCGACGTTGGTCGTCAGCTCCCCGATCCCGGAGATGAGCGTCGTCGTCACAGCATCGGCACCTTCAGTCCGCGGTCGCGGGCGACCTCCTTGGCGTGGTCGTACCCGGCGTCCACGTGTCGCATGACACCGGTGCCGGGGTCGTTCGTCAGCACCCGGGCGAGCTTCTCCGCCGCGAGGGCCGAACCGTCCGCCACCGTGACCTGCCCGGCGTGGATCGAGCGTCCGATCCCCACGCCGCCGCCGTGGTGCAGCGACACCCACGACGCCCCGGAGGCGGTGTTGAGGAGGGCGTTGAGCAGCGGCCAGTCGGCGATCGCGTCGGAGCCGTCCTTCATGGCCTCGGTCTCCCGGTACGGCGACGCGACGGAGCCGGAGTCGAGGTGGTCACGGCCGATGACGATCGGCGCGGACAGCTCTCCCGAGGCGACCATCTCGTTGAACTTCAGTCCGGCGAGGTGCCGCTCCTGGTAGCCGAGCCAGCAGATGCGCGCCGGCAGACCCTCGAAGTGGACGGCCGACCCCGCCTTGTCGAGCCAACGGTGCAGGGCCGTGTCCTCGGGGAAGAGCTCGGCGATCGCGCGGTCCGTCTTGAAGATGTCCTCCGGGTCTCCGGACAGCGCCACCCAGCGGAACGGTCCTCGCCCTTCCTCGAACTGCGGGCGGATGTAGGCGGGGACGAATCCGGGGAACGCGAACGCCCGGTCGAAGCCGCCGAGCTGCGCCTCCGCGCGGATCGAGTTGCCGTAGTCGAACACGGCCGCCCCCGCGTCCTGGAAGCCGACCATCGCGGCGACGTGGGCGGCCATCGACTCCCTCGACCGCCGGGTGAACTCCTCGGGATCGCGCGCCGCCTCCTCCTTCCACCGGGCCACGTCGACACCGATCGGCAGGTACGCGAGGGGGTCGTGGGCGCTGGTCTGGTCGGTGACCACGTCGATGGGCACGCCCCGCCGCAGGAGCTCAGGGAAGATCTCCGCGGCATTGCCCACGACGCCGACCGAGAGGGCGTGACCGGCGTCCTTCGCCGCGACGACCCGGGCCACCGCCGCATCGAGGTCGGTGGAGTACTCGTCGAGGTACCGATGCTCCACACGGCGGGCCAGCCGCG
Source organism: Microbacterium sp. CFSPD4_SD4 (assembly GCF_057364585.1). Lineage (NCBI taxonomy): Bacteria > Bacillati > Actinomycetota > Actinomycetes > Micrococcales > Microbacteriaceae > Microbacterium > Microbacterium sp. CFSPD4_SD4. Next base: position 3,137 of record NZ_JBNFOC010000004.1, on the reverse strand, counting down.
TCTCGTCGACGTCCACGATCAGGACCGCGCCCTCGTTGAGGGTCACGGCGAGGGGCTGCGCCCCGCCCATCCCGCCCGCACCGGCCGTCAGCGTCAGCGTCCCCCGCAGGGAATCGCGCCCGAGCGAGCGGGCGACCGCGGCGAACGTCTCGTACGTCCCCTGCAGGATGCCCTGCGTGCCGATGTAGATCCAGGAGCCGGCGGTCATCTGGCCGTACATGGTCAGCCCCAGCTCCTCCAGACGGCGGAACTCCGGCCAGGTCGCCCAGTCGCCGACGAGGTTCGAGTTGGCGATGAGCACGCGCGGCGCCCACTCGTGGGTGCGGAACACGCCCACCGGCTTGCCGGACTGGACGAGCAGCGTCTCATCCGGCTCCAGCTCGTCGAGCGTGCGGACGATCGCCTCGTACGCCGCCCAGCTGCGTGCCGCCTTGCCCGTCCCGCCGTAGACCACCAGGTCTTCCGGGTGCTCGGCGACCTCGGGATCGAGGTTGTTCATGAGCATGCGCTTGGCCGCCTCGGCGCCCCAGCTCTTGGCGGTGCGCTCGGCACCGCGGGCTGCGCGTACCGTGCGCGCTGCGTTCTCCTCAGTCATGCATGTGCTCCTTTGCGACACGGGCGATGGCACCCGACTGGACGAGGGCGGTCACGGCCTCCATCTCGGGCGAGAGGTGGCGGTCAGGGCCGGGGCCGGCGGCGACCGTGCGGATGAGATCGCGCACGGCGCCGGTCGCCGGGCCCGCCTCGAGCGGCGCGCGGAGATCCAGCGCGCGGGCGGCGGTGAGGATCTCGATCGCGAGGACGCGGGAGAGGCCGTCGATCGCCCGACGCAGCTTCCGTGCTGCGGCCCAGCCCATCGAGACGTGGTCCTCCTGCATCGCCGAGGAGGGGATGGAGTCGACCGAGGCGGGAACCGCGAGACGCTTGAGCTCCGAGACGATGCCGGCCGCCGCGTACTGGGCGATCATCAGCCCGGAATCGACCCCGACCTCCGCCGCGAGGAACGGCGGGAGCCCGTGGCTGCGGGCCGGATCCAGCGCGCGGTCGGTGCGCCGCTCGGACACGGAGGCGACGTCGGCGATCGAGATCGCCAGGAAGTCGAGGACCGCCGCGACGGGCGCCCCGTGGAAGTTGCCGTTCGACTCGATGCGGCCGTCGAGGGTGATGATCGGGTTGTCGATGACGCTGGAGAGCTCGCGCTCCGCGATCATTTCGGCATACCCGAGCGTGTCGCGCGCGGCGCCGTGCACCTGCGGCGAGCAGCGCAGGGAGTACGCGTCCTGGACACGGCCGTCTTCCGGGCCCTTGTGGCTCGCGACCATCGGCGACCCGGCGAGCAGCGCCCGGAGGTGACCGGCGGATACCGCCTGCCCCGCCTGCGGACGCAGCGCCATGAGATCGGCGGCGAACACCGCATCGGTGCCGAGCTGCGACTCCACCGACATCGCCGCCGCCACATCCGCGGTCAGGAGCAGCGTCTCCAGATCATGGAGCGCGAGCACCAGCGTGCCGAGCATCCCGTCGGTGCCGTTGATGAGGGCGAGGCCCTCCTTCTCCACGAGCGTGAGCGGTGCGATGCCGGCGTCCGCGAGGGCGTCGGCCGCCGGGATGAGCCGGCCCGCGCTGTCACGCACATCGCCCTCGCCCATGGCCGCGAGGGCGATGTGGGCAAGGGGCGCGAGATCCCCGGAACACCCCAGCGAGCCGTACTCGCGGACCACCGGCACGATGCCCGCGTTGAGCAGCGCGGCGTACGTCTCGACCACGACGGGGCGAACCCCAGTGCGGCCGGACGCGAGCGTCTGCAGGCGCAGCAGCTGGAGCCCGCGTACGACCTCCCGCTCGACCTCGGCGCCGGTTCCCGCGGCGTGGGAGCGGATGAGACTCGCCTGCAACTGCAGTCGCCGTTCCGGAGCGATGAACGTCGTCGCCAACGCGCCGAAGCCCGTGGACACCCCGTAGTGCGGGTGCGGGTCCGCGGCGAGGCCGTCGATCACTCGCCGGGTCTCGGCGACCCTGGCCAGCGCCGCAGGGTCGACGACGACGGGCGCATCGTGACGGACGACGCGGACGACCTCCGCCGGGGAGAGAGGGGCGGCGCCGACGAGGACAGGGGCTGGATCGCTCATGTCTCGATTCCACACCCGCGGGGTCGACGTGCACACGGCTTCGTGGCAACCTGTGTCTGTGATCCCAGACATCTCCGAGACCGCTGACGCCCAGGTGCCGGCCGCGGCGCAGACCCTGCGCATCCTGAGCTACTTGGCGGGCCGGCCGGCGCCGGTGGCCGCGTCCGCGATCGCCCGCGAGCTGGCTCTTCCGCGATCGACGGTCTATCACCTGCTGCGCACGCTCGCTGCCCACGGCTTCGTGCTCCACCTCCGGGAGGAGCGCCGGTGGGGGCTCGGGACATCGGCGTTCGAACTGGCGGGGGGCTATGCACGGCAGCAGCCGTTGGCGCGACTCGGCCGGCCGCTCATCGCCGCTCTCTCCGACCAGCTCGGGGAGAGCGCGCACCTGGCGGTCATGAGCGGCGGGGATGTGCTCTACATCGTCGAGGAGCGTGCGCCCCGGCGGCCGGCGCTGGTGACCGACGTGGGCGTGCGCCTCCCCGCGCACCTGACCGCGACCGGGCGGGCGATGCTCGCCGCCCTCCCCCGCGAACAGGTCCGGGCGCTGTACCCGGAGGCGTCGGCGTTCTCCGACCGCACCGGGCGAGGGCCCCGCCGCCCCGGGGAGCTGCGCGAACTCCTCCGGGACGTACGCTCTCGGGGCTATGCGACGGAGGACGGCGAGGTCGCGGAAGGTCTGCGTTCGGTGGGCGCCGTCGTGCGCGACGTCGCCGGCTGGCCGGTCGCCGCGGTCGCGGTCACCTGGGCCGGCGACGACGGTGCAGAGGTCGTGCTGGCGAACGCGGTGCGCGAGACAGCGGCGACGCTCGAGGCGCGCCTGGCCCGCTGAGGCGACGCCTCACGCGTTAACGCAAGAAGGCCACCCAGCATTGGGTGGCCTTCTTGACTAAAAGGAGTCCGGCGGTGTCCTACTCTCCCACAGGGTCCCCCCTGCAGTACCATCGGCGCTGTGAGGCTTAGCTTCCGGGTTCGGAATGTGACCGGGCGTTTCCCTCACGCTATGGC
>NZ_JBNFOC010000003.1:0-311985 GCF_057364585.1 Microbacterium sp. CFSPD4_SD4 | reverse complement strand
GTTGGTCTTTGATCCAAAGGAATTCTCACCCAGCCGAAGCTAGACGAGGATAATTTGGCATTTGACAAGTGCACGCTGTTGAGTTCTCAAGGATCGGATGCTCCCACGACCCAGCCATCACGACCAGGCCCGCAGGGCAACTTCTCTATCTTAGCCATCCCGACCCGCTTGTCAAATCGGCGCGCCGCGCGGATCTTGGATCCGCTGCGCAGCCGGTGACAGCCGCAGAAGGGGTGGATCTCCCATCTTAGGCGCAAGCGCCGGATCTCTCAAGTGAGAGTGGATCGGGAGTGGTTCTCCGCTTGAGGGGGGTGAAGCTCTGGGCTTCTCCGCTTCCCTGTGGGGCGAACAAGTAATAAGTTACGTGGATTCCGGGGGTCTGGCAAATCGGGCGCACCACCCCGGGCGTGTCGCGGGCGCCCCGCGCCGGGATTCGGCCGGATCAGCGGCTGTTTCCGGCGGTATCCGGGGGCGGAGTAGCATCACGCCCATGCGCACTCCCTCCTCCGACACCACTGCCGATCTGCTCGTCCGTGTGTGGCGGGACACGGGCGTCGCGCCCCTCCCCGCGGACTCCCTCGCGTCACTCCGCACTCTCGATCCGGTGCCCCTCGCCTCGCGCACGGCGACCGCAGAGCTGGCTCTCGCCAGTGTGGCCGCGGTGACCGTGGCCGCCGGACTCGACCCCGGGTCCATCGATCCCCGACGCGTGGCCGTCGCCTACCGGAGCGACCGCTACCTGCTGGTCGACGGAACTCCCCCGCCGGTGTGGGCGCCGCTCTCCGGGTTCTGGGAGAGCGGCGACGGGTGGGTCCGCACACATGGCAACTACCCGCACCACGCTCGAGCGCTTCGCCGCGCACTCGGTCTGTCCGGCTCGGCGGGTGCGGAGGCCGTGACCCGCAGGATGTCGACCCTCTCGACCGACGAGGCCGTGGGCCTCATCTCCGCGGCGGGCGGACTCGCGGTGGCCGTGCGTCACGAGGACCCCGAGGCCGACCGGGCGCAGCGAGCTGCTCCGCTCCTCGATGTCGCGGTCGCCGACCCCGAGGGCGGACGAACGAAGGACCGACGGACCTCGTCTCCCGCCGTCTCGGCGCGCGCTCCGCTCGCCGGCCTCCGTGTCCTGGACCTCACCCGAGTGATCGCGGGGCCGGTGTGCACACGGACGCTCGCTCTCCTCGGCGCCGAGGTGCTGCGTCTCGACCCGCCGCAGCTCCCCGAGCTCCCGTGGCAGCACCTCGACACCGGCCATGGCAAGCGCTCCGCACGCCTCGACGCCCGGTCCCCGGAGCTGCACGCCCTCCTGCAGTCGACGGATGCGGTCGTGCTCGGATATCGGCCCGCCTCGCTGGACCGGCTCGGCCTCTCCCCCGACGCTCTGGTCGAGCAGCACCCGGGTCTCCTCGTCGCGGAGCTCAGCGCCTGGGGACCCGATCATCCCGAGCGCGCCGGTTTCGACAGTCTCGTCCAGGCGGAGAGCGGCATCGCGATGATCGAGGGCGACGACGGACGGCCGGGCGCCCTCCCCGCCCAGGCGCTGGATCACAGCAGCGGATATCTTCTCGCCGCCGCGCTCACCCGCCTGCTCCGTTCCCGCGACGGGCGCTCGCGCATCGTGCGCACCTCCCTGCGCCGGGTCGCCGCCGAACTGCTGGGGATGCCGCGCACGACCGCTGCCGTGCGCGCGCCGGAGATCGACGCCTCGGCGCATCTCGCGCGATTCGACGTGGACGGGACGGCGGTCGTGACGGCGGCACCCGCTCTCCCCGGGCTCAGGTTCGAGGCCCCGCACGCATGGGGTACGGACGCACCACGCTGGTGACCCGGCTTCCCGACGTGCCGGGTCCGCTGCGGGTCAGACCGCGGAGCGCGGCCGCCGCACGGCGAGGACCACGCAGAGGACCAGGGTGAACAGGCCCCACACCGCACAGGCCGGCGGCAGCACCCGATACGCGAGATGCTGCACCGTGAAATCGGCGGAGAGCGGGCCGAACGCGAGCAGTCCGCCGACCCAGGCGAGCACGAGGATCACCGGCAGCGAGAGCCACCACGCAATCCGCACGACCGTCGGAAGGATCCGGGGCGCATGCGTTCGCGGGGTCGCACGACGCAGCCACAGTGCCGCCCAGATCGCCAGACCCAGCAGGCCGAGCGCGCTCGAGACGTACTGGAGCCACTTGTAGCCGTCGAACGGACCCCACGAGTTCGCGAGCGCGGGCACCAGATCGACGCCCCACCGCGACTCATGCGTGAACGCGTCCCAGAGGATGTGCGAGAGCACCCCCAGCATCGCGGAGAGCACGAGCAGGACCGGATACAGCGACCGCGCACCCCGATACCGGGGACGATCGTCGCGGGTCAACGCCTCGACCCCGGCCCGGAATCCGCTCGCGCCCCACCCGGCGGGTAGCCGCGTGCTCACCCAGTCCGGCAGCAGCTCCAGGGTCGCGGGGCGCAGCAGCACACGCCACAGCAGGAAGAGCACGAGCGCGAGCAGAGCCGTCCACAGGACGTTGACCGGATCGTGCAGGAAGCCGTAGTTGAGCCCGATGTTCCGCAGGAACAGCGAGATGTCCGGCGTCATCGCTCCGATCGCGATCGCCGCGGGAACCAGGGGCGTGCGCACGAACGGCAACGCCACGATCGCGTGACTCGGGGTGAACGGCATGCCTGACCGGGATCAGCCGAGGAAGACGCCGGCGAGAGTCTTCTTCCCGCGACGCAGCACCGAGACACCACCGGGAAGCGTGCCCTGCACGGTCGCGGAGTCGTCCTCCACCCGCTCGCCGTCGAGGGACACCCCGCCCTGCGCGATGGCGCGACGGGCCTCCGACAGACTCGACACCAGCCCGGTCGCGACGAGTGCGTCGACGACCGGAGTGCCGGCGGCGACCGTCGCGTGCGGGAGCTCGTCCAGAGCCGTGCGCAGCGTCGCCGCGTCGAGAGTGGTCAGGTCGCCCTGCCCGAACAGCGCCTCGGACGCCGCGATCACGGCCGCCGTCGCCTCCACGCCGTGCACCGTCGCGACGACCTCGAGCGCGAGGCGCTTCTGGGCGGCGCGGCGGAACGGCTCCGTCGCCACGAGTTCGGCGTACTCCTCGATCTCGGCCCTGGTCAGGAACGTGAAGACCTTGAGGCGTTCGATCACGTCGGCATCGGCCGTGCTGAGCCAGAACTGGTAGAACGCGTAGGGGCTCGTGAGCTCCGCGTCGATCCAGATCGCGTTGCCCTCGCTCTTGCCGAACTTCGTGCCGTCGCTGTTGGTGATCAGCGGCGTGCCGATCGCGTGGACCGAGGCCCCCTCGACCCGGTGGATGAGGTCGGTGCCGCTGGTGAGGTTGCCCCACTGATCCGAGCCGCCCGTCTGCAGCACGCAGTCGTACTGGCGGTAGAGCTCGAGGAAGTCGAGCCCCTGGAGGATCTGGTAGCTGAACTCGGTGTAGCTGATGCCGGCGTCGGAGTTCAGGCGCGCGGCCACCGCGTCCTTCTTCAGCATCGTGCCGACGCGGTAGTGCTTGCCGATCTCCCGCAGGAAGTCGATCGCGGAGAGCGGCGCCGTCCAGTCGAGGTTGTTCACCATGCGGGCGGCATTGTCGCCCTCGAAGCTGAGGTACCGCTCGACCTGGCCGCGCAGGCGGTCGACCCATTCCGCCACCGTCTCGCGGGTGTTGAGCGTGCGCTCCGCCGTCGGCCGGGGATCGCCGATCAGGCCGGTGGAGCCGCCGACGAGACCGAGCGGCTTGTGCCCGGCGAGCTGGAGGCGGCGGAGCAGGAGCAGCTGGACCAGGTGCCCGAGATGCAGACTCGGTGCCGTCGGGTCGAAGCCGCAGTAATACGTGACGGGGTCTCCCGCGAGCAGGGCGCGCAGCGCCTCCTGGTCGGTGGACACGTGGACGAGGCCACGCCACACGATCTCGTCCCACACGTTCTCGAACGTGGGGTCAATCGCCTGCGGCGCGGTCGTCAGAGCGGGAGTTGACACGCGCTCCAGGCTAGCAGCGCGCAACCGTCCCGCTGCGTCGCGGGCGGGGGTGTCAGCTGTGCGCCGCCCACCAGACGAGGAACGCGGCACCGAGGCCGATCACCCAGCTCACGAGGCTGCCGACGAGGAAGTACTCGGCACGCGCGCCGGTCTCCCCGTCGCGGGAGATCTCCGGGAAGCGGACGATGCCCTTGGCGGCGAGCATGGCTGCGAGCACCGGGTAGGCCGCGGCGAGCGTGAGGATCATCACGAGCACGCGTTCCAGGGGGCCGATGAGCCGCCCGCCCTTGAAGCCGTGGCGGGGATCGGCGGGGATCACGGCGGACACCGCAGGGGCGTCGGCCTCCGACCGGTCGGAGGGTACGGGCTCGGGCGCGACGGTCCCCGAGACCTCGGCCGGGCGCCAGGTGTGCTCGCCGTCGAGAGCCGCACGGACGACGAGGTTCGCGGATTCGAGGAGGAAGACGCCGGCACCGAGCGCGAGCACGGCGAGATCGAACGGCACCTCGCCGAAGGGCGAGCGGAGCGTCCAGAGCTCGCCGATGAGACCGGACGCGCTCCTCGACCCGCCCCAGACCACGGCGGCGATGCTGAGGGCGGCCAGCGCGACCGCCGGCCAGAACCGGCCCGGGACGGCCCCTCGTCCGGCATGCTCCACGCCCACAGCGCCCCGGCACCGAGCCCCAGGAGCGCGGGCAGCAGCGCATCGCCGCCGATGCCGAGGAGGAGGACCACGGCCGCGGCCACGACGAAGCCGATCCACCGCCGCGGCACGAACTGCCGGACGAGGTCGGTCGCGCCGACGGCGAGGAGGACGAAGCCGGCGAGGATCATGCGGACTCCCCCCGGAGCGCGGCCACGCCTTCGATGAGAGCGGCGGCTCCCGCACTCCGCAGCGACTTGGAGACGCTCGGCTGCGAGATGCCCTCCTGGGCGGCGAGCTCCTGCTGGGACCGGCCGACCAGGCGTCCGTAGGTGAGGTGGCGTTCGCGCGTGCTCATCGCCCCCACCAGCTCGTCGCGCGCGAGGACGTAGGCGTTGGACGCGGCGATCACGGTCTCCATGACCTCATCCTGACCCGGGGCGCCGACAATCCAGGTGCGCGTGCGCGGCACGGCGCGCTGTTCGCGTGCGTGGACGGTCTCGATCGCGGCGCGTGCCGCGTACCACCCGGGTCCGTCGGCCAGCTCGCCGTGCACCGAGGTGACCGGCCTGACCTCGCCGACGCCGATGCCGAAGCGGAAGGCGAGACCCTCCGGGAGGCGGAGCTGGACCATGAGGAGGGAGAGGAGCGCGTCAGGCAGTGCGCGGTAGACGCCCTGCTGCTCGTCCCCTACCGTGGGCGTGAGCGGGTGGATGGCCAGCGGGCGATCCTGTTCCACCTGTGCGATGGTCTCGTCCAGCGCGCGCTGCGCAGCACCGCGGTCCCGGAGTTCCCGGGACCCGACGATGTCGGCGATCACAGCGACGACCATGACATAACCGTAGCACGAATATTCGCTGTTTATGCCCTTATCAGCTATAGATGGGAAATATGCCTGAATCACGCATCATCAACTGGACCGATGCCACCTGGACCCATGCCCCCGCCTGGACACACGTCGACGGTCACCTCGACGCCACCGCGGCCGAGGGCAGCGACGCCTGGCGCCACACCGCCTACGGTTTCGTGCACGACACGGAGCACGCGCTGCTCGCGCCGCTCGCGGTCGGCGAGGCGATCGAGGTCGCGTTCCGTGCGCCGTGGGAGGGGCAGTTCGACCAGGCGGGGCTCTTCGTGCGCGCCGATGAGGAGCACTGGATCAAAGCGGGCGTCGAGTTCGCCGATGGCCACCTCGGTCTCGGTGCCGTCGTGACCGCCGGCCGATCCGACTGGTCGGTCGGCTACGTCGACGACTGGCGCGAGAGCGAGATCACGGTCAGGGTCAGCCGCTGGGCGGACGCGATGATCGTGCGCGCCCGGGCGGACGACGGCCCCTGGCGCCTGGTCAGGGTGGCTCCCTTCTCCGGCGATGCGACCGTCTCCGCGGGACCGTTCCTCGCCGCGCCCACCCGCGCGGGTCTGACCGTCCGGTTCACCCGGTGGGAACGCTCGGCCGCCGACGGCGACCTGCACTGAGGCGAGGCCGCCGCCGGAGCGATTACAGGCCGAGCGCGTGCGCAGCGGCCTGCGCGCGGGCGACGAGCTCCGCGCGCTGCTCGGCCACGCGCTCCGGAGCGGTGCCGCCGACGCCCGTGCGCGACGCGACGGAGCCCTCGATCGTGAGCACCTCGCGGACCTCGGGGACGAGGTGCGGCGACACCGACAGCAGCAGCTCGTCGGAGGCGTCCTCCAGCCCGATCCCCTGCTCCTCGCAGGCACGGACGAGCGCGCCGGAGATCTCGTGGGCGTCGCGGAACGGCACGCGCCGCTTCACCAGCCACTCGGCGACATCCGTCGCCAGGGAGAACCCCTGGGGGGCGAGCGCGGCCATCCGCTCCGTGTGGAAACGCAGCGTCGCGATCATCCCGGCGAACGCCGGCAGCACGACCTCGAGCGTCCGCACCGAGTCGAACACCGGCTCCTTGTCCTCCTGCAGATCGCGGTTGTACGCGAGGGGCAGGCCCTTGAGGGTCGCCAGCAGGCCGGACAGGTTGCCGATGAGACGCCCGGACTTGCCGCGCGCGAGCTCGGCGATGTCCGGGTTCTTCTTCTGCGGCATGATGCTGGATCCCGTGGAGTAGCCGTCGTCGAGGGTGACGAAGCCGAACTCCCGCGTGTTCCAGAGGATGATCTCCTCGGACAGGCGGGAGAGGTCGACCCCCGTCATCGCCGCGATGAACGCGAACTCCGCCACGACGTCCCGCGCAGCGGTGCCGTCGAGGGAGTTCTCCGCCGGCCGGTCGAGGCCGAGCTCCGTCGCGACGAGCGCGGGATCCAGGCCCAGGGTCGACCCCGCGAGTGCTCCCCCGCCGTACGGCGAGACACCGGCGCGACGGCGCCAGTCGACGAGGCGCTCGAGCTCGCGCACCAGCGGCCAGGCGTGGGCCTGGAGGTGATGGGCGAGCAGCACCGGCTGTGCGTGCTGCAGGTGCGTGCGGCCGGGCAGGATCGCGTCGGGATGCGCCTCCGCCTGTGCCACGAGCGCATCGATCACGCGCAGCAGGTCGCGCGCGATCACCCGGGCGTGGTCGATCAGGTACATCCGCACGAGCGTGGCGATCTGGTCGTTCCGGCTGCGGCCGGCGCGGAGGCGTCCGCCCAGCTCCGGACCCAGCTCGGCGATCAGCGCCTGCTCGAGTGCGCCGTGCACGTCCTCGTCGGTGGGCAGCGGCTGCAGGGTGCCGTCGGCGACCTTGCGCGCGACGGCGTCGAGGCCCTCGTGCATCCGGGCGGCCTCATCCGGCTCCAGGTACCCCGCGGCGGCCAGCGCCGTGGCATGCGCGTGGGATCCCGCGATGTCGTACGGCGCCAGGATCCAGTCGAAGTGCGTCGACCGGCTCAGCTCGACGAGCTCCGGCGACGGACCGGTGGCGAACCGCGCGCCCCAGAGCGCGCCCTCGTTGGTGCCTTCGTGCGAACCGGCCATCACGCGTCCTTCTTCCCGAGAAGCCAGACCAGCAGGGCCTTCTGGGCGTGCAGGCGGTTCTCCGCCTCGTCCCACACCACGCTCTGCGGACCGTCGATGACCGCGGAGTCCACCTCGTAGCCGCGGTCAGCGGGCAGGCAGTGGATGAAGATCGCGTCGTCGTGCGCGAGCTCCATGGTCTCGGGCGTGACCTTGTAGCCCCCGAGATCGCGGATCCGCGCGAGCTTCTCCTCCTCCTTGCCCATCGACACCCAGGTGTCGGTGACGACGACGTCGGCGCCGGCGGCCGCCTCGACCGGGTCGGTGAAGAGCGTGATCGATCCGCCGGTCTCCCCGGCGCGGCGGTCGGCCGCTTCGATCACGTCGGCGCGCGGCGCGTAGTCCTCCGGCGAGGCGATGCGCACGTGCATGCCGGCCGTGACGCCCGCGAGCGCGTAGGAGTGCGCCATGTTGCTCTGGCCGTCGCCGAAGAACGTCAGCGTGAGGCCCTTGAGGTCGCCCTTGTGCTCACGGATCGTCAGCAGGTCGGCGAGGAGCTGGCAGGGGTGGAAGTCGTCGGACAGCGCATTGATCACGGGGACCCGGGTGCCGGCGGCCATCTCCTCCAGCCCCGACTGCGCGTAGGTCCGCCACACGATCGCGGCGACCTGGCGCTCGAGCACGCGGGCCGTATCGGACGGCGTCTCCTTCCCGCCGAGCTGGCTGCTCGCCGTGGAGATGATGAGCGGCGTGCCGCCGAGGTCGGCGATACCGACGGCGAACGAGACGCGCGTCCGGGTGGACGACTTGTCGAAGATCACGGCGACGGTCTGCGGGCCGGCGAGGCTCTTGTCCGCCCAGCGATCCTTCTTGAGCTCGAGCGCGAGATCGAGGATCTCCGCCTGCTCGGCGGGCGTCAGATCGTCGTCGCGCAGCAGGTGGCGGGTCATGCGGGGACCTTTCCGGTGGCGGAGGTGTGGACGTCGGAGAGAGCGGCGGCGAACAGCTCGCGGAACTCCGCCAGCTCCGTGTCGCCGATGGTGAGCGCCGGCGCGACGCGCACGGTCTCGGGGTTGGCGGCGTTGACGATGAGACCGCGGTCCTGCGCGGCGGCGACCACCGCACCCGCCACGGGCTGCGAGAGCGCGACGCCCACGAGGAGTCCGCGGCCGCGGACGCCGCCGACCAGCGGGGAGTCGATGCCGAGGATGATGTCCCGCAGCTCTGCGCCACGGCGCGCGGCGTTGTCGACGAGGTCGGCGCGCTCGATCTCGGCCAGCACCGCGTCCGCCACGGCCGTCGCGAGCGGGTTGCCGCCGAACGTGGAGCCGTGCGAACCGGGGGTGAACAGGGCGCTCGCGGCCCCGTAGGTGACGAGGGCGCCGATCGGGAATCCGCCGCCGATGCCCTTCGCGAGCGTGATGGCGTCGGGCGTGATGCCCTCGTGGCTGAATCCGAACCAGGCGCCGGTCCGGCCCGCGCCGGTCTGGATCTCGTCGACGATGAGCAGGGCGCCATGCGCGAGGGTCAGCGAGCGTGCCGCGGCGAGGTAGCCCTCGGGCAGCTCGACGACACCGGCTTCACCCTGGATCGGCTCCACGATGACGGCGGCGACCCGGTCGTCCATCGCGGCCTCCAGCGCTTCGATCGTGGCCGGGATGTGCTCCACGCCTCCGGGCATCGGCGCGAACGGCGCACGCATCGACTCCTTGGCCGTGAGCGCGAGCGAGCCCATCGTCCGGCCGTGGAAGCCGTTCTCCAGTGCGAGGATGCGCGGACGCTCCGCCCCGCCGTGCAGACGGGCGAGCTTGAACGCGGCCTCGTTGGCCTCGGCACCCGAGTTCGAGAAGAACACGCGACCATCGATCCCCGCGCCGGCAAGGCGCTTGAGTCGGGCGGCGAGCGCGAGCTGCGGCGGGGTCGCGAAGTAGTTGGAGACGTGCGCGAGGGTGGCGGCCTGCCGGGACACCGCATCGACGAACACCGGGTGCGCGTGGCCGAGGGAGGTCACCGCGATGCCGGCGAGGAAGTCGAGGTAGCGTCGGTCTTCGGCGTCCCACAGGTACGAGCCCTCACCGCGGGTCAGCAGCGCGAGGCGCTCCCCCGCGTTGAGCACGAGATCACGTGCCGCGTCGTCCTGCCAGACGGTCATGCCGTCGCCCCTTTCTCTCCCAGGACCACTTCGGTCCCGATTCCCTTGCTGGTGAACAGTTCGACGAGCACCGAGTGCGGCACCCGTCCGTCGATGATCGCCGCCGCGTCGACGCCGCCCTCGACCGCATCGAGGCACGCGCGCATCTTCGGGATCATCCCCGACTCGAGGCGCGGAAGCATCTCGACGAGCGCGTCCGACGTCAGGTGCGACACGAGCGAGTCCCGGTTGGGCCAGTCGGCGTACAGCCCCGGCACGTCGGTGAGGATGACGAGCTTGCGCGCACCGAGGGCCACGGCCAGCGCGGCGGCCGCGGCATCCGCGTTGACGTTGAGCGACTGCCCCGGGTGGTCGAGGTCGGGCGCGATGCTCGACACGACCGGGATCCGCCCTGCGGCGAGGTGATCGAGCACCGGTGTCGGGTCGACCTGGACCACGTCGCCCACGCGGCCGAGGTCCACCTCCTCGCCGTCGATCATCACACCCCGACGGCGGCCGCCGAAGAGCCCGGCGTCCTCGCCGCTGAGTCCGGTGGCGATGGGGCCGTGCGAGTTGATCTTCGAGACGAGCTGCGGGTTCACCTGGCCGGTGAGGACCATCCGCACGACGCCGATGGCCTCGGTGTTGGTGACGCGGTACCCGCCCTTGAACTCGCTGGGGATCTCCAGCCGCTGCAGCATGTCGGAGATCTGCGGCCCGCCGCCGTGCACGACCACGGGCTGCACACCGACGTAGCGGAGGTACGCGATGTCCTGGGCGAAGGCCTCCTGCAGCTCGTCCGAGACCATGGCGTTCCCGCCGTACTTGACGACGACGATCTGGTCGCGGAACTTCTTCAGCCACGGCAGCGACTCGATGAGGGTGGTGGCCTTCTGCGCCGCGATGTCCGGCGTGGTGTCCTGGATGTCGGTCATGAGGCGTAGGCGCTGTTCTCGTGCACGTAGTCGTGGGTGAGGTCGTTGGTGAGCACCGTGGCGGTGGCCTCTCCGACCTTGAGGTCGATCATCAGGTGCGTGGCCCGCGGCGTCAGGTCGACCTCCTCACGGGGGCGGTCCGGCCCGCCGGCGGTGCAGACGCGGACACCGTTCATCCACACGTCGACGTCGTAGGGGTCGAACTGCGCGGCCGTCGTGCCGATCGCCGCGAGGACGCGGCCCCAGTTCGGGTCGTTGCCGAAGATGGCCGCCTTGAACAGGTTGTTGCGGGCGACCGAGCGGCCGACCTCGACGGCGTCCTGCTCGGAGACGGCGTGCTGCACCTCGATCGTGATGTCGTGGCTCGCGCCCTCCGCGTCGCCCTGCAGCTTGACCGCGAGCTCCTGGCAGAGCGCGGTGAGCGCCTCGGCGAAGTCGTCGAGGTCGGGGACGACCTCGGAGGCGCCGTTGGCGAGCAGCGTCACCTGGTCGTTGGTCGACATGCAGCCGTCGGAGTCGAGGCGGTCGAACGTGCGCCCCGTCGCCCGGCGCAGCGCCTCGTCGGCCTGGAGCGGTTCGAGCACGGCGTCGGTGGTGAGCACCACGAGCATCGTCGCCAGACCCGGGGCGAGCATGCCCGCGCCCTTCGCCATGCCGCCGATCGTCCAGCCGTCGCGGGTCACCACAGCGGTCTTCGCGACCGTGTCCGTGGTCATGATGGCGTGCGCGGCGCTCTCCCCGCCGTCCGCGCTCAGCTCGGTGATCGCCTGCGCGGTGCCCGCGAGGACCTTCTCGCGGAAGACCTCGTCCCCCGTCCCGATGAGCCCCGTGGAGCAGACGAGCACGTCGCCCGCGCTGATGCCGAGCAGTTCGGCCGCCTTCTCCGCGGTCTGGTGGGTCGTCTGGAACCCGAAGCTCCCGGTGAAGCAGTTCGCACCGCCGGAGTTGAGGACGACGGCCTCGACCACGCGGTCCGCGACGGCCTGCTGCGACCAGATGATGGGGTTGGCCTTGGCGCGGTTGCTCGTGAAGACGGCGGCGCCGACCTTGCGGGGGCCGCGGTTGACCACGACGGCGACATCGGGCTTGCCGGTGGACTTGAGTCCGGCGGCGACCCCGGCCGCCTCGAATCCTGCGGGGGCGGTGACGCTCACGGGGCGACTCCGTTCACTGAGAGGGCGCGGGTCTCGGGAAGCCCCAGCGCGATGTTCATGGACTGGACGGCAGCTCCGGCGGTGCCCTTGACGAGGTTGTCGACGGCGGTGACCACCGTCACGCGGTTCGCGGCGCGGTCGATCGCGAGGCCGAGGAGGGCCGTGTTCGCCCCGAGCACGTCGGCCGTGCGCGGGAAGCTCCCCTCCGGCAGCAGCTGGACGAAGGTCTCGTCGCCGTAGGCGCTCTCCCATGCCTGACGGATCTCGGCGTCGCTCACACCCTCGACGATCGGCGCTGTGGACGTGGCGAGGATGCCGCGCGACATCGGCACGAGGACCGGAGTGAACGAGATCCGGATGTCTTGGGTCCCTGAGCCCGTCGAAGGGCGGGCGGCGGCGAGCGCCTGACGGATCTCCGGGATGTGGCGGTGCGTGCCGCCGACGGCATAGGGGTTCGCGGAGCCGAGGATCTCGCTGGCGAGGAGGTTCGTCTTCAGGCTCTTGCCCGCCCCGGACGGGCCGACGGCCAGGACGGAGACGATGTCGCCCGGGTCGATCACGCCGGCCGCGACACCGGGGGCGAGGCTCAGGCTCACCGTGGAGGCGTTGCACCCGGGTGCGGCGATCCGGGTCGCGCTGCGGAGCGCGTCCCGCTGCTTGCCCCCTCCGACGAGGAGCTCGGGCACGCCGTACGTCCACGGCTCATGGAAGGACCCGCCGTAGAACGCGTCCCACTCCGCCGACGAGGTGAGCCGGTGGTCCGCTCCGGCGTCGATCACCAGCGGGGTGTCGCCGAGGGCGTCCGTGTACTGCCCGGACTGGCCGTGCGGGAGGGCCAGGAACACGATGTCGTGTCCGGCGAGGACCTCGGGTGTGGTGTCCTGCAGCGTCAGGTGGGCGAGTGAACGGAGGTGCGGCTGATGGGCGACGAGGGGCTGTCCGGCGTTCGAGTGCGCCGTGACGGTGCGGATCTCGACGTCGGGGTGAGCGGCCAGGAGGCGCAGGATCTCGCCGCCTGCGTAGCCGGAGGCGCCGGAGACGGCGACGGAATACGTCATGCTTCTACCTTAACGGTCGGGTCCTCGACGATCTCGGGACCGGGGGCGGGGCCGGAGGCGGCGACACCGGCACTCGACCGCCGCGCGGACGCAGGCAGAAGGGCGGGGTCGCCTAGAATCGGCGGCCGCGACGTCGGCGCACGGCGATGACGCTCGGGACGAGCGTCGAAGGAGCGGTGGCGACCGAAGGCATGCGGCGACGATAGCGCGGGCGTGTTCGGCACCGCAAATCCGGGGCGTCACACGACAGCGCGCGCGACCGGTGCGGCGAAGAAGGCCCGTTCGTGCGCGCTCGATGCGAGGAAGGCTCGCCGCATCCGCTCTCGGCCGGTGTCGTCGGCCCTCGCGGCCGCGGCGGCGACATGCGCGACGGCCTGCCGGGTGGCCTCCGCGAAAGCCGGATCCGCGTAGGTCGCCAGCCACGATGCATAGGGATGCCGGGGGTCGCGGGGCGCCGCGCCGAACGCTCCGGTATGGAGCCGCTCCCCCAGGTCGGTGTAGAGCCAGAAGCACGGCAGCACGGCCGCGATCACCGTGGCGTAGTCCCCGCCGAAGGCGACGGCACGCAGGTGGTCGAGGTAGGCGACCGTGGCCGGGGCGGGCTCGGCGGCGAAGGTCGCGCCGCTCACCCCGGTCTCCGGGGTCAGCCACGACGCGTGCAGCTCCAGCTCGCCGCGGATCGCGCCGTGCGCGGCCTCGGCCCAGAACGCCTGCTCGTCGGGGGTCGGAGCGAGACGTGACGCCTCCGCGAGCACCCGGGCGTACTCGCGGAGGTAGAGGGCATCCTGCGCGAGGTAGAAGACGAAGGCGTCGCGGTCGAGGGTCCCCCCGGCGAGCGCGCGCACGAAGGGCAGCGCGTCGATGTCGCGGCGGATCGCGGCGGTCTCGTCCCACCAGGCCGCGGCCACCTCCTCCGGTGTCGGCCGGGTCTCGACCCCGCCGCGCGCCCAGAGTCCCGAGAAGGGATGGATCGGGCCGTGTCCTCGCCCGATCTCCAGGTCGTCCGCCGCGCGGAGGGACTCCCGCAACCAGGCGCGCGCGGCGCGCACCGCAGTCGCGGGATCGTCGCCCGTCGCCAGTCGTGTGGCCAGAGCCGCGGACAGCGAGCAGCCGGTGCCGTGGGTGTTCGCCGTGCGGATGCGCGCGCCGGGGAACTCGGCGTGCGTACCGGCTGCCGTGTCGATCAGGGCGTCCGGTGCCTCGTCCCCGGGCAGATGCCCGCCCTTCACCAGCACCGCGGTCCCCATCGCGGCCGACAGCTCTCGCGCCGCGGCGAGCGCGTCCGCCCAGTCCGTCACCTCGTGACCGACGAGCACCGCGAGCTCGGCGAGGTTCGGGGTGACCACGGTCGCCAGGGACAGCAGGCTCCGCAGCTCGCGCTCCGCATCGGGGTGGAGCAGCCGATCCCCCGAGGTCGCGATCATGACCGGGTCGAGCACGACGATCGGGGGCTGTGTGTCTCGGAGCCACGCGGCGACCGTCCGGATCACCTCCACGTCCGCGAGCATGCCGACCTTCACGGCGTCGATGCGGATGTCGTCACCGACGGCGTCGAGCTGCGCCCGGAGGAAGTCCGCGGGAGGAACGTGCACGGCGCGGACGCCCTGCGTGTTCTGGGCGGTCAGGGCCGTCAGGGCCGCCATGCCGTAGCCCCCGTTCGCGGCGATCGCCTTGAGGTCGGCCTGGATGCCCGCGCCCCCGGACGGATCGCTGCCGGCGATGCTGAGCACGTGCGGCACCGCCCGCCCGAGCCAGCGCCGACGGAAGGCCGCGGCGGCTGTCCGGGGGTCGCCGCCGCCGCACAGCGCCGACACCACCGCGATCCCGGCCGCGCCGGCCGCGCGCAGCGCCGCCGTGTCGTCGAGCTCCACCCCGCCGATCGCGACGCACGGCAGCGCACTGCGCGCGGCGAACGCGGCGAAGCCGTCGATGCCGAGCGGGGCCGGGTGGTCGGGCTTGGTGCGCGTGGGGCGGATCACGCCGACCCCGAGGTAGTCGACCGTGCCGGGCGGCAGCGCGGCGACCTCCTCGAGGTGCGCGGAGGTGTTCGCGGTCAGCCCGATCAGGGCCTCCGGGCCGAGGAGCTCGCGCGCGCGGAGCACCGAGGCGTCCGCCTGACCGAGGTGCACCCCGTCCACCCTGGCGCCGCGACGACGGGCCTCGACAGCCGCATCGAGGCGATCGTTCACGACGAGCAGCGCACGACCGTCGATGGCCGCGGACAAAGCGAGGAGCTGCACGACGGTCTCCTCGTCCGTCGCCTCCTTGTCGCGCAGCTGCACGATGCGGACGCCGCCGGCCACCGCTTCGCGGACGGTCGCGACCACCCCGCGTGCGCCGCACAGCGACCGATCGGTGACGAGGTAGAGGGACAGGTCGACGGTCATCGGGTCTCCTCCTCGACGCGGGCGCGGTCCCGGAGATCCGCTGGGGTCACGGCGGACAGCGCATCGAGCAGTCCGACGGCGAAGCTGCCCGGTCCGCGGGAGGTCTCCGCCGCCTGCTCGGCCGCGACCGTGTAGACGAGGGTCGCCGCGGCCACCGCCGTCAGCGCATCGGTCCCGCTACCGCGGGACGCCCCGAGGAAGGCCGCCATCACGGCCCCCAGCGCGCAGCCGCCGCCCGTCACCCGCGTGAGCAGCTCGTGCCCGTTGGCGATGCGGATCACCCGTTCCCCGTCGGTGAGGAGGTCGACCGGGCCGGAGACGGCGACCACGGAGCCGTACCGGTCGGCGAGCTCGCGCGCAGACGAGGCCGCCGCCTCGGTGCCGTCCGTCGCGTCGACCGCCGCGGCCGCCGTGCTGTGCCCGGCGAGCGCGAGGATCTCCGACGCGTTGCCGCGGATGGCGGTCGGGCGCCGCGCGGCCAGCTCGTGGGCCAGTGCCGTCCGCACCGGGAGCGTGCCGATCGCGACGGGATCGAGCACCCAGGGCGTGGCGGCGGCGAGCGCTCCGGCCACGGCTTCCCGACTCGCCTCCCGCTGCTCCGGGGTCGGCGTCCCGAGGTTGACGAGGAGCCCCGAGGCGGCAGCGGCGAACGGCTCGGCCTCGCCGATGATGTCTACCATGGCCGGCGCCGCACCGAGCGCGAGCAGCACGTTGGCGGTGAACCCCGTCACGACGGCGTTCGTGAGGCAGTGCGTCAACGGCGGCGCAGCCCGGACCTCCTCCCGCAGCCTTCCCGCCGTGACAGCGAGGTCGAGGACGGATTCCGGACGCACAGGATCGCTCATTGCGACATCCCTTCGCTAGTACGAACTAGATCAGGTTCGACGGGTGTGATCTCAGCCGCGGATGCGGCACCCCGTGTCACTGCCTCGCAGTCTAGCGAGCGAAGGCGTTGAGCAGCGCCCGCTCCTCCGTCCGCGTGAGTCCGGCGCGACGCTCCCGGCCCACGCCCCGTTCGCGCTCGTCCGCCACGACGCGTTCCACCGTCTCGTCGAGGGGCCGGATCCTGCCTCCGCTGCGCCGGTACCGCGCGTTCGAGCGGGTCATGAATCCGCTCATCTCGGGCGGCAGCCACAGCGGGAGCGAGCGCGACCCCGCCCAGTACGCGACACCCTCCGCGACGAGACGCTCCTCCGTGCCGACGACGACCGGACCGGTGTGCCCGGTGGAAGCGCGCACCGTACGCAGCACGTCCTCCAGGTCGCGCACGTCGCCGATCGCGTTGACGGCACCGGTGACGGTGGCGGACACGACGAAGGCGGCGACGTCCTCGACGTCGATGACCTGCGCCGTGCGCCCGTCGAGCGGCGGGAGCAGCACCGGCTCGTCCAGGGCCCGGAGGAACGCCGTCACCCAGTAGCCGAAGCGATCGCTCGGGTCGCCGTCGCCGACGATGAGGCCGGGACGGACGAGGAGCGCGCGGTCGCCGAGGCCCTCCTGCACGGCGTCCTCCGCCGCGACCTTCTGCCGCGCGTAGTCGTCGTCCTCACCGGCCTGCGCCGCCGGGTGCCGCGGGGCCGACTCGTCCGTTCCGACCGTCATGTCGTCGCGGTACACCGACATCGACGAGATGTAGGTCCACCGGGCGGCACGGTCGCCGAGTGCGCGGACCGCCCCGGAGACGTGATCGACGCGGGAGGAGACGTCGACGACGTGGTCCCAGTCCGTCCGCGAGACGACGTCATAGGCGTCCTCGTCGTCGCGGTCGGCGAGCACGAGGGTCGCTCCCGGTGGCGCCGGCCGCCCGCCGCGGGCGAGGCAGGTCACCGACGCCCCCGCCCCCAACGCGTGCGCGGCGATGCGCCCCGACAGCCATCCGGTTCCCCCCAGGATCAGCACATCCGTCATGTGCCCATGTCATCAGGATCGACGACTCGGGGGAAGGGCCTCCGCTCAGAGCGGAGCGACACAGGCCACCGCGCGAGCACAGGCCATCACGCGAGCACAGGCCACCACGCGAACACAGGCCCTCACGCGAACACAGGCCACCTCGCGAACACCGCCCACCGCGCGAGCTCAGGCCCTCACGCGAGCTCAGGCCGTGGGCGCTGCTGTCGCCTGATGCCGCGCGAACGCCTGATGCCGCGCGGGCTCGGCGCCGTCGCGGAGGCCGGCCCCGAAGCGGTCGGGGACGACGATCTGGTCGAGGCCGTCCAACACCGGGATCGTCCACGACGGGTCCGGTCGCCAGTCGATCCACTCCCGATCGAACGGCCAGTCGCCGGCATGGAACGACGCGATGGCCGCGACCGCGTGCCGCTCGATCTGCGCGGCCTGCGCGGCGGTCAGCCGTCCCTGGTCGACGGCGGCGACCAGCTCGTCCTCGTCCTTCATCGCCACGCGCCCGTCCTGTGCGATCTCGACGTCGAGGACGTGATCGGAGGTGTAGGTGGCACTGTCGGTGCGCAGGTGCGCGTTCTCGAGGTTGACGTACCAGCCGGCGAAGTCCCACGTCGTCCCGGTGACCGAGCTCCAGAACAGCCAGACCGACCACGGCACTCCCGCGGGCGCGATGCGCAGGATGCCGTTGCCCCACCACTCCTCGACGATCCGGCGCCGGGGCTCCCGCCACCGCCGATCGAGCGGGACGGTCCGGATGCGCTCCCCGTCCCGCGTGCCCTGGCCTTCCTGCCGCGTCCCGGCGGCGAGCCACGCGACGAGACCGCGCTCATCGTCACGGACGACGCGCATGGGGGTGACGGTCGCCGCCTCCCCCGTGGTCCACCCCGGCTTGCGGTAGTGCCAGTCGAGCTCCGCACCCGGCGAGAGGAACGGTCCCTCCCCGAGCGATCGCGCTCCGGCGGGGACCGAGGGTGGCGTGGGCTGCAGGAGGAGGCTCGTCATCCGGCCACGCTATCGCGAGAGCGCACGGCTCCCCGGAAAGGGGCCGTGCGCTCTCCCGATCAGTCGCGGAGGGCGGCGCCGAAGCGCTCCGCGGCGACGGCGACGCCCGCCATCTTCGCCTCGGAGGCCTCCGCGGCGGTCAGCGTGCGGTCGTCGGCCCGGAAGCGCAGGGCGAACGTCAGCGACTTCGATCCCTCGGGCACGCCCTCGCCGCGGTAGTCGTCCACGAGCCGGACCGACTCCAGCAGCGCGCCGGCGCCCTCGATGAGAGCCGCGCGGACCTCGCCCGCCGGCACCTCGGCCGGCAGCGTGAGCGAGACGTCCTGCGTCGCGGCCGGGAACGTGGACAGCGACGCCGCAACAATGCGTCCTCCGGCGAGCGTGAGCAGCCGGTCGAGGTCGAGTTCCAGTACGGTGGCGCGGCCGGGCAGGTCGGCCTCCTCCGCGACGGCGGGATGCAGCTCGCCGACATAGCCGATCTCCTCGCCGGCGGCGACCAGCGCACCGGTGCGTCCGGGATGGAGCGCGGCGCGCTGCGTCTGCACGACGTCGATCTCGATGCCCGCGGCGGCCCCGATCACGCGGACCGCGTCGAGCGCCTCGACGAGCCCGGCGGCCTCGGCGGCACGACCCGGCTGACGCGGCGACACATTGCCGGTCAGCAGCACCGCGACGTGGCGCTCCTGCGGGGGGATGGAGGCGTCGAGCTCGGCGAGCACCTCATCCGACGGCCGGACACCCAGCGGCGGGACCTCGGCGGTGCCGTACTCCACGCCGGGCTCCGGGACGAACACGGCCCCGGTCTCGAACAGCACGAGATCCGTGAGCCCGCGCGAGATGTTGCGGTGCGCGGTCTGCAGCAGACCCGGGATGAGCGAGCGCCGCAGGAACGGCACCTGCCCGTCGAGCGGGTTCGCGAGGCGGATGCTGGGCAGGTGCTCACCGGACGCGGAGCCGTGCAGATCGTTCTGCGCCTCGGTCGTGAACGGGAACGCCGGAGTCTCCACGAACCCGGCGGCTGCGAGAGCGTTCGCCACGCGGCGACGCCCCTGCTGGTGGGCCGTGAGGCCGCGGCCGGACGGCGGCGTCGGCAGCACCGCGGGGATGCGGTCGAGCCCGTGGATGCGGGCGACCTCCTCGGCGAGCGTCCACTTGTCGGTGAGGTCCGGGCGCCAGGTCGGCGGGATGACCGTCCACCCGCCCTGGGCCCCTTCGCCGTCCGCCTGGGTCCCTGAGCCTGTCGAAGGGCTGACCTCCGCCCCGATCGTCGTGAGCGCCCCGGTGATCTCGTCGTCGGTGTAGTCGACGCCGATCAGTCCCTGCACGAAACCGCGCGGGAGCTCGATCTCGGCGACGAAGACCTCGGCGAAGAGCGCGCCACCTTCCTCCGTGAGCGTGCCACCGGCGAGCTCGACCATGAGGTCGGCCGCGCGCCGGGCCGCGACGAACGGGATCAGCGGGTCGACGCCGCGCTCGAAGCGCTTGGACGCCTCGCTCGGGAGCTTGTGCCGGCGGGCCGTGCGGGCGATGGTCGTCGCGTCGAAGGTCGCCGCCTCGATGAGCACGTTCCGCGTGGTGTCGCTCATCTCGGTGGTGCCGCCGCCCATGACACCGGCGAGGCCGATGGGGCCGGAGTCGTCGGTGATGAGGAGGTCTTCGACGTGCAGCTTCCGCTCCACGCCGTCGAGCGTGGTCATCTTCTCCCCCGGCGTCGCACGCCGGACGGTGATGCCGCCCGTGAGCTTGTCGAGGTCGTAGCCGTGCAGCGGCTGCCCGAGCTCGAGCATGACGTAGTTCGTGATGTCGATGAGCACACCCAGCGACCGCATGCCCGCGAGGCTCAGGCGCGCGATCATCCACGGCGGGGTGGGCCGCGACGGATCGACGTCGCGCACGACCCGGGTGACGAACTCGCTCGCGCCGACCTTGCCGCGCACCGGCGCCTGGTCGTCGACCACGGCCGTGTGTCCGGAACCGGGCTGCAGCTCGGCGAAGTCGCGCTCGGCGGGGTCGCGGAAGGCCGCCCCCGTGGCGTGGGAGTACTCACGGGCGACGCCGCGCACCGAGAACGCGTAGCCGCGGTCCGGCGTCACATTGATCTCCACCGCGACGTCGTCGAGGCCCAGCAGCGCGATCGCGTCCGTGCCCACGGGCGCATCGATGCCGAGGTCGCTCAGCACGACGATGCCGTTGTGCTCGTCGCCGAGACCCAGCTCGCGCGCGGAGGCGATCATGCCGTCGGAGACGTGACCGTAGGTCTTGCGGGCGGCGATCGGGAACGGACCGGGAAGCACGGCGCCGGGCAGGGTCACGACGACCTTGTCGCCGGCGACGAAGTTGTGCGCGCCGCAGACGATCCCGCGGACACCGCCGTGCTCGGGGCCGACGTCGACCTGGCACCAGTTGATCGTTTTGCCGTTCGACTGGGGCTCTGGCTCGAGCGAGACGACCTGGCCGACCACCACGGGACCCGTGATGTCGAAGCGGTGCACGTCCTCCTCTTCGAAGCCGACGGTCACCAGCGCCGCGAGGACGTCCTCGGGCGTGGCATCCGCTGCCAGATCGACGTACTCACGCAGCCACGAAAGCGGGACGCGCATCACACCACCATCCCGTACTGCTCGCTGAAACGGACATCGCCCTCGGCCATGTCGCGCATGTCCTGCACATCGCTGCGGAACATCAGGCCCCGCTCGATGCCCATGCCGAACGCGAAGCCGCTGTACACCTCGGGGTCGATCCCGGCCGCGCGCAGCACGTTCGGGTTGACCATGCCGCAGCCGCCCCACTCGATCCAGCGCGCGCCGCCCTTGAAGGTCGGGTGCCACAGGTCGAGCTCGGCGGAGGGCTCGGTGAAGGGGAAGTAGTTCGTGCGGAAGCGGGTCTTGGCCTCCGGACCGAAGAGCTGCTTCGCGAAGTGGTCGAGCGTGCCCTTGAGATGCGCCATCGTGATGCCCTTGTCGACGACCAGTCCCTCGAACTGCGTGAAGACGGGGAGGTGCGTGGCGTCGAACTCGTCGGTGCGGTACACGCGGCCCGGGCACAGCACGTAGATGGGGACCTCGCGGTTCAGCATCGACCGCACCTGCACCGGGCTCGTGTGCGTGCGCATGACGAGGTGGCGCGAGGTCGGGTCGACGTAGAAGGTGTCCTGCTCCTGGCGGGCGGGGTGGTCGACGTCGAAGTTCAGCGCGTCGAAGTTGAACCACTCGTGCTCGAGCTCCGGCCCCTCCGCGATCTCCCACCCCATGCCGACGAAGATGTCCTCGACGTGGTCCTGCAGGAGAGCGAGCGGGTGCCGGGCGCCCACACGCGTCCGCGACGGGACGGCGGTGATGTCGACGCGCTCGGCCTCCAGGCGCGCGGCGACCTCGGCGGCGGCCAGCTCGGCCTCCTTCGCCGCGAGCGCCTGGTTCACACGACCGCGGCCCTGGCCGACGAGCTTGCCGAACGCGGCCTTGTTCTCGGGGGCGACCTGGCGCATCGAGGCGTTCAGGACCGCGAGCGGCGATCCCTCCGCGACGTGCGCCGCACGGGCGGCTTTCAGCGCGGCGGTGTCGGCGGCCGCGTCGATCGCCGCGAGGGCGTCGGCGACAGCGGCTTCGACCGCTTCGGGGGTGATTTCCGGAGACTCTGACACGGGAGTCGAGTCTACCGGCGCGGGACGGGCGCCCCGCGCCGGTAGCGGCTCAGAGGCCGGAAGCGCCGGAGCTGTTGGCGTCGAACTTGCCCAGCCCGCGCTGCGCCACGATGAGCGACGTGTTCGTCTCGCCGTCGTGCTGGCGAGGGTCCGCCTCGTCCGGTCCGGCCTTGGCCGAGCGCTTCGCCCGACGCTGCAGGCGGTAGGCGATGTAGGACAGCACCAGACAGACCGCGACGTACATCGAGCCGCCGACGATCGCGGCGGGGATCAGCGGCGACCCGTAGGGCGCCTGGTTGCCGATCTGGTTGATGACGTACAGCAGCTCCTGGTACGTGATGATGAAGCCGAGCGCGGTGTCCTTCAGGGCCACCACGAGCTGCGCGATGATCACGGGCATCATCGCCCGGACGGCCTGCGGGATGAGGATGAAGTACATGACCCCGGTCTTGCGCAGGCCGATCGCGTAGCCGGCCTCCTTCTGTCCGCGCGGCAGCGACTCGATCCCGGCGCGGAGCACCTCCGCGAGCACGGAGCCGTTGTAGACGATGAGCGCGATGACCACCGCGTAGTACGGGGGCATCCGGATGCCGATCACCGGAAGGCCGTAGTACAGCAGCATCATGAGGATCAGGACGGGGATCGCCCGCATGATCTCGATGATCCACCGCACCGGTTCGCGCACCCAGGCGTGCTCGGAGAGGCGGCCGATGCCGAGGACGAAGCCGAGGACCAGCGAGCCGACACCGGCGACGGCGAAGGCGGAGAGCGTGCTGAGCAGGCCCTCCCCGAAACGCACCCAGACCGCCGAGTAGGTGAAGATGTTCCACTTCTCCGCGGAGAACTGGCCGGTGGCGTACAGGCGCCAGACCACCCAGCCGAGCACGGCGAGGACGACGAGGATCGTGACGGCACCGATGATCCGGTTGCGGGCGACGCGCGGGGCCCGGGACGTCGAACAGGACGGAACTCATCGCGCGATCCTCCACTTGTTCTCGAGCACGCGCTGCACCCAGCTCAGGAGCAGCACGAGCACGACGAAGATGACCATCACCCAGAGCAGCACGACAAGGGCGTTCTCGCCCCGCTCGCTGAGCGCCGCCCGGATCGTGCCGAGGTTGACCACCGAGAAGCCGGCGGCCACCGTGGTGTTCTTCATGAGGGCGATCAGCACGCTCATGAGCGGCGGGACCACGGACCGCGTGGCCTGGGGCAGCACGACGAAGCGCATGACCTGGCCGAAGTTGAGGCCGATGGCGCGTGCCGCCTCCGCCTGTCCGACCGGCACCGTGTTGATGCCGGCGCGGATCGCCTCCGCGACGTACGTGGCGGTGTAGATGCCGAGGGCGATCGTGGCCAGCAGCAGGGAGTTGACCCGCTCCCCCAGCAGGATCGGAAGGCAGAACGCGAAGAAGAACATCACCAGCGTGAGCGGGGTGTTCCGGATCCAGTTCACGTACACGGCGCCCACGCCGCGCGCGATCGGGACCGGGGACACGCGGGCCGCTCCGACGATGAGTCCGAGCACCACGGCGATGAGGCCACCGCCGAGGAACAGCGCGATGGTTCCCCACAGCGCTTCACCCCAGAGGTCGAGGTGGTCCGAGATCACTCCCACTGCTGTGCCTTTCGGTTCGTTTCCGCGTCAGATCGACGCCGAGGAGGACGGGGGCGGCCGGTCGGACCGACCGCCCCCGGAGAGATCAACCGACCGGGTCGACCTCGGGCTGCTCGGCCTTCACACCGGAGGCGCCGAGGTTGTTGTCGAAGATCTGCTGCCAGATGTCGCCACCGTCGGTGAGCTGCGTGTTGAAGTACTCGACGAGCGCGTCGTCGCCCTTCGCCACACCGATGCCGTAGCGCTCCTCGCTGAACGGCTCGCCGACGACCTTGAGGTTGTCGGGGTCCTGCGCCGCGTAGCCGATGAGGATGGCCTCGTCGGTGGTGACCGCGTCGACCTGACCGTTCTTGAGGTCCTCGACGCACTTGGAGTACGTGTCGTACTCCTTCGTCTTCACCTCGGGGTAGTTCTCCTTGATGTTCTGGATCGGCGTCGAACCCGTCGCCGAGCAGACCGTCGTCGAGGAGTCCAGGTCGTCGACGCTCGCGATGTCGCTGTCGGCGGCGACGAGGAGGCCCTGGCCGGTGACGAAGTAGGGACCGGCGAAGGCGATCTGCTCCTTGCGCTTGTCCGTGATGGAGTAGGTGCCGACGTAGTAGTCGATGTCACCGTTGACGATGGCCTGCTCGCGGTTCGCGGAGGCGATCGCCTGGA
This sequence comes from Microbacterium sp. CFSPD4_SD4, assembly GCF_057364585.1. Taxonomy (NCBI): domain Bacteria; kingdom Bacillati; phylum Actinomycetota; class Actinomycetes; order Micrococcales; family Microbacteriaceae; genus Microbacterium; species Microbacterium sp. CFSPD4_SD4. The sequence continues at coordinate 287,968 of NZ_JBNFOC010000003.1, read as the reverse complement.
ACTCGATCTTCTCCGGGTCGACTCCGAGGGACGCCGCCATCCAGCGGGCGATGTCGACGTCGAAGCCGGTCCGCTCCCCGGTCACGGGGTCGAGGTAGCCGAGACCGGGCTGGTCCTCCTTGACGCCCACCTTGACGGTGCCCGACGAGGAGATGCGGTCGAACGTGGGGCTCCCCTCGATCGTGACGTCCTCCTCGACGGTCCAGGGCGTGCTGCTCGAGGTGTCGCCCTCGTCGCTTCCCGACGTGCCGGTGCTCGACGGCGTGCCGCTGTTGCAGGCCGTGAGCGCGAGCAGCGCCACCGTGGCGATCCCGAATCCGGCCAGTGTCCGTGTGCGTCGCATGTGCGTCTCCTTCGTGTGCTGTGCTGTGGGTGCTGGGTCTGGGAAGTCAGTGCGTGAGGAGCTTCGAGAGGAAGTCCTTGGCGCGGTCGCTCTTCGGGTTCGTGAAGAACTCCTCGGGCTTGGCCTCCTCGACGATCCGGCCGTCCGCCATGAAGACGACGCGATCGGCCGCCTTGCGGGCGAAGCCCATCTCGTGGGTGACGACGATCATGGTCATGCCCTCCTGGGCGAGCTCGACCATGACGTCGAGGACCTCGTTGATCATCTCCGGGTCGAGCGCGCTTGTCGGCTCGTCGAAGAGCATGACCTTCGGCTGCATGGCGAGGGCCCGTGCGATCGCGACGCGCTGCTGCTGGCCGCCGGAGAGCTGCGCGGGGAGCTTGTTCGCCTGCTGCGCGACGCCGACGCGCTTGAGGAGCATCATGGCTTCCGCCTCGGCGTCGGACTTCTTCAGGCCGCGGACCTTGATCGGGCCGAGCGTCACGTTCTCGAGGATCGTGAGGTGCGCGAAGAGGTTGAAGGACTGGAAGACCATGCCGACGTCGGCGCGCAGGTGCGCGAGCGCCTTGCCCTCCGCGGGCAGTTCCTTGCCATCGATGCGGATCGAGCCGCTGGTGATGGTCTCCAGACGGTTGATCGTGCGGCAGAGCGTCGACTTGCCCGAGCCGGAGGGGCCGATCACGACGACGACCTCCCCCGCGTTGACGGTGAGGTCGATGTCGCTGAGCGCCTGGAACTCGCCGTAGTGCTTCTGGACGTTCTCGACGACGACGAGCGGGGTTTCAGAGGTCATCATTTCTCCAAACTAGCCACGCGATGCGCGCGGTTCCAGGCACCACGGTGAGGTTTACACGTTCGTAATCACCTGATCGCGGCGCCAATGCATCCTCGCAGGGGCACCCCACGGCCCGCCCCCTCGGGCCGCGGGATCGCCCTGCTGCCACGCTCCCAGCGACAGCAGGCAGCAGGTGTCCGATCGTGTGCGATCGACCTCACCCTGGCAGAGCCGGCGCACGGCTGTCAGGGATCTTGAGGATTTCTTGAGGGGGCGCCGGTCACCGGCGCAGGTCGCGGTAGTACTGCTCGGCACCGGGGTGCAGGGGCACCGGTCCGGTGAAGATCGCCGACCGACGGTCCAGCAGCGCCGCCGCCGGCACGTCGGCCGCGAGCGCGGTACGCGCGGCGAACAGGCCCGCGACGAGATCGTGGACGACGCCGGTCGGGGTGCTCCCGGCGGTGACGAGGTAGTTCGGCACCGCCATCGTCGTGACGGAGACGTCGAGTCCGTAGGTGCCCGCAGGCACGTCGGCGGGCCGATACGCGTGGGAGTACCGCTCGTTGACCGCGTTCACCCAGTCCTGCTCGACCGGGAGCAGGCGCACATCCACGGTCTCCGCGAGGTCCGCGATTCCGGGCGTCGGCAGCCCGCCCACCCAGAAGAAGCCGTCGATCTCGCCGCGCTCCATGGCGGCGATGGACCCGCCGAGGTCGAGCTGCGGATCGTCGATCGCGTCGGCGGCGACGCCGGCAGCGTGGAGCACCCGGGTGGCGATGACGTTCACCCCCGAGTTCTCGGCTCCGAGGGAGATCCTCCGCCCGGAGAGGTCGGCCAGGTCGTCCAGGGCCGAGTCGTCGCGCACGACGATCTGCAGGTACTCGTCGTAGAGACGGGCGATCGCCTGCACGTCCAAGGCCTCGGTGAAGGCGCCCGTCCCCGCCACCGCATCCGCCGCCGCATCACCCTGCGCGAAGCCGAGGAGGGCGTCCCCCGCGCTCACGCGCAACAGGTTGTCCACCGATCCCGCCGTCACCTCCGCCGTGAGGTCGACGTCGAGCTCACGCGACAGCTCGGCCGCGAGGTGGCTGCCGTAGTCGTGGTAGACACCGGTGGGGCTGCCGGCGGCGAGCACGGCGACGGTGTCCGTCCAGTCCGCGGAGCGCGGGCTGCACGCGCTCAGCCCGACGGCGGTGACCAGCGCGAGCATGCCGGCGACGACACGCCGCCCCCACGCGCTCATGCCGCCGCCTCCGTCGGGAGGACGAGGGCCACGAGGAGCCCGCCGCCGTCGGCCCCCTGCACCCGCAGCTCGCCCCCGACCGTCGCGAGGAGGTCGGTCGCGATCGCCAGCCCGAGCCCGGTCCCCGGCATGTCGCCGCTGTCCGCGCTCCGCCAGAAGCGATCGGCCGCCGCCGACGCATCCTCCGGCGACAGTCCGGGGCCGTGGTCGCGCACGGTGAGACGGCATTCGTCACCCGCGCGCTGCGCGCCGACCTCGATGGACGAGCCCTCCGGCGAGTACTTCACCGCGTTGTCGATCGCGGCGTCGAGCGCGCTCTCCACGATGGTGCGGTCGGTGATCGTCATGACCGACGACTCCCCCGTCCGGCGCAGCACGATGGCCCGCTGCGCCGCCACCTCCTGCCAGGCCTCGACCCGGCGTCCGGCGACGGCGGCGAGATCGACCGCCGACATGGTGGAGTCGGTGCGACCGCCGCGGGCGAGCCGAGGAGGGTCTCCAGGATGCGGGCCATCCGCCGGCCCTCCTCCCTCGTCTCCTCCACGTCGTGGTCCCACTCGCGTCCCAGACCCGTCGCGAGGTGCTCGACGCGCAGCAGCAGCGCGTTGAGCGGATTCCGCAGCTCGTGCGAGGCGTTCAGCGCGAACTCCTGCTGCCGGGTCATGACGCGCTCGATCTCGTCGGCCATGCCGTTGAAGACCCGCGTCATGCGCCGCAGCTCGGGCGGTCCGGTGCCCTCGGCCACCCGCGCGTCCATCTCCCCCCGCTCGATCGCCGCCATCGTCTCGTCGAGGCGGCGCACCGGGGAGAGCACCCAACGGGCCAGCCCGGCGACCAGGAGGATGCCGAGCGCGCACAGCAGCACGACGATGAGGCCGAGCACGAGCGCCTGCCGGAGGATGACGGTCTGCGGCGTCTGGGTGCCTCCGGTCACGAGCACGGCGCCGATCACGTCGCCGTCGTCGAACACCGGCTCCACGAGCGCCGCATCGGACACGATCCAGGCGGAAGAGGTCGGCTGCTCGGCGCGGCGTCCGGAGAGCGCCAGCCGCACCCGCTGCGCATCCCCCTCCGACAGGACCGTGTCTCCGTGGTCCCCCGCCGCCCACGGGCTGCCGGTGAGATCGAACACGGTCACCTCGATCCCGTAGACCTGCTGGAAGCGGCGGACCTCGGCGTCCATCACCGCCGGGCTCCCGGAGCGCAGCGCCTGTCGGGCGCTCGTCGCGAAGTACCCGAGGTCGCCGAGCTGCTCGGCGTAGAACGACTGCTGGACGCTGCGAGCCGCGCTCCACCCCGTCACGCCGCCGAGCGCGACGAGCACCACGATCAGCGGCACGAGGAAGACGACGGTCAGGCGGCGGCGCACGTGTCAGGACCCCGCGAGCCGGTAGCCGACGCCGCGCACGGTCTCGATGAACGCGCGGTCGCCGCTCTTCTTCCGGATGGCCGCCACATGCACTTCCAGCGAGTGGCCGAAGCCGCGCCAGTCGGTGTTCCAGACCTCGCGGATGAGGCGCTCCTTCGGCACCGCGACACCCGGATACCGCGCGAGCACGCCCACGATGTCGAACTCCTTGCGGGTGAGCGCCAGCGGCACCCCGCCGACCTGCACCTCCCGCGCGACGAGGTCGATCTGCACCGCGCCGCCATGCAGCAGCACGCGGGTGTCCGGCTCCGTCCGCAGCGGCCGCGACCGCCGAGTGACCGCCTCGATCCGCGCCAGGAGCTCGTGCACGTCGTAGGGCTTCACCACGAAGTCGTCGGCGCCGGCGCGCAGTCCCTTGATGCGCTCGGCGACCTGGTTGCGCGCGGTGACGATGACGATCGGCACGTCGGAGCGCCCGCGGATGCGGCGGCAGAGGTCGATGCCGTCGACATCCGGCAGCCCGAGATCGAGCAGCACGACCTCGGTGTCGGCATCGAGGTGTTCCAGCGCCGCGTTCCCATCGGCCGCGTGCACGGTGGCATAGCCCGAGCGCGCGAGGAAGGCCTGCAAGGCCCCCGCCACCCGCTCGTCGTCCTCGACGATCAGAATCCTCATCTCCCCGCGCCCCGCCTCACGCTCAGCCGGCCGGAGCCGCGCGTTGGGCGAACGCGCTCTCGTACAGGCACACGCTCGCCGCGGTGGCCAGGTTCAGCGACTCCGCACGCCCGAAGATCGGCAGCCGGAGCACCCGGTCGGCCCTGGTCAGAGCCTCGTCCTCGAGTCCGCGCGCCTCGTTGCCGAACAGCCACGCGGTCGGCTCGCCGAGGACGCCGTCGGCGCGTGCGGCGAGGAGGTCGTCCCCCTTCACGTCCGCCGCGAGGATCTGCATTCCCGCCTCGTGCGCCCGCCGGACGACCTCGTCGAGCTCGCCGCCCACCGAGACCGGGAGGTGGAAGAGCGAGCCGGTCGTCGCCCGAACCACCTTGGGGTTGTACGGGTCGACGGTGCGGCCGGTCAGCACCACCGCGTCGGCGCCCGCCGCGTCCGCCGCGCGGATGATCGTGCCCAGGTTGCCGGGGTCGCGCACCTCCTCGCAGATCGCGATGAGGCGCGGCGTGCCGTCGAAGATCTCGCGGACCGAGGTCGGCGTCTGGCGGACCACCGCGACGAGTCCCTGGGGCGTCACCGTGTCGGCCATCGCGTTGAGCACGTCCTCGCTCACGTACTCCACCTCGACGTCGGCGTCCGCCGCCTTCGCGCGGATGTCCGCGTGCTTCTCCCAGCCGTGCGGGGTCGCGAAGAGCTCGACGATCGCCTCCGGGCGGTACGTCAGCGCCTCGCGGACGGACTGCGGACCTTCCAGCAGGAAAAGACCGGTCTCGGTGCGGGCGCTGCGCTTGGTCAGCTTGGCGACGGCACGGACTCGGGGGGAACGGGGGTTCTCCAGCACGAACTCAGTCTACGGTCAGCCCGACACCGTCCGGATACGCGGAACGGGCGCCTTCCCGGAGGAAGACGCCCGTTCGGAAGCGAGATGCTTACGCCGCGGACTTGGGCGCGTTGACGTCGGAAGGCAGAGCCTTCTTCGCCGTCTCGACCAGCGTCGCGAACGTCGCGGCGTCGTTCACCGCGAGATCGGCGAGCATGCGACGGTCGACCGTGACACCCGCGAGGCCCAGCCCCTGGATGAAGCGGTTGTACGTCATGCCGTTCTGGCGGGCCGCAGCGTTGATGCGCTGGATCCACAGACGACGGAAGTCGCCCTTGCGCTTGCGGCGGTCCCGGTACGAGTAGACCAGGGAGTGGATGACCTGCTCCTTGGCCTTCCGGTAGAGGCGCGAACGCTGACCGCGGTAGCCGGAGGCGCGCTCGAGGATGACCCGACGCTTCTTGTGGGCGTTGACCGCCCGCTTGACTCTTGCCATTTTCCTGTGTTCCTATCCTGCGATCGGGCGCGTCAGCGACCGAGAAGCTTCTTCGCGACCTTGAAGTCCGCCTTCGCGAGCACCTGGTCCTGGTTCAGACGACGGGTGCGACGGCTCGACTTGTGCTCGAGGTTGTGGCGCATCCCGGCCTGCTGCTTCTTCAGCTTGCCGCTGCCGGTGATCTTGAAGCGCTTCTTAGCACCCGAGTGGGTCTTCTGCTTCGGCATCTTCTCTTCCTTCGTATGGCGCCTTCTCAGGCGACGGTGTCAACCCGCGGTGCGGGAGTTCTGGGGGCGGACCTACTCCGCCTTGGCGTCCGCGGAGGCGTCCGCGTCGTTCTTCGCGTCGCGCGCGGCCTGCTTGTTCGCGGCGCGCACGGCGTTCTGCTCCTGCTTCGCCTCGGACTTGCTCTTGTGCGGCGCGACGACCATCACCATGTTGCGGCCGTCGATGGTCGGGTTCGACTCGACCGTGCCGAACTCGGCGACGTCCTCGGCGAACTTGCGCAGCAGACGGACACCCTGCTCCGGGCGCGACTGCTCGCGACCGCGGAAGAGGATCATGGCCTTGACCTTGTCGCCGGCCTTGAGGAAGCCCTCGGCGCGCTTGAGCTTCGTCGTGTAGTCGTGCGCCTCGATCTTCAGACGGAAGCGGACTTCCTTGAGGATCGTGTTCGCCTGGTTGCGACGCGCTTCCTTTTCCTTCTGCGCGGCCTCGTACTTGAACTTGCCGTAGTCCATGATCTTGACGACGGGCGGCTTCGAGTTCGGGGCGACCTCGACGAGGTCGAGATCGGCTTCCTGGGCGAGACGCAGCGCTGCCTCGATGCGGACAACGCCGATCTGCTCACCCGCGGGGCCGACGAGGCGGACCTCGGGGACGCGGATGCGCTCATTGGTACGGGGATCGCTGATGCGGAGCTCCTTAGACGATGTGATTCGGCCACCGCGATGCTGTCTGCATCCCGGGCGAAATCGGAGTCGTCCCCCACCCACCGGCTCTCAGACGCCGGCTCCGCACCCTGTCTACCGGTCCTCTCGTGACGAGCGGAGCCGGCGGAGTGCAAGACCCGGTAGCCTGGAACGGCAAGCGCGGGTGGGAAGTGAATCCTCTTTCGTTCCGGAGCACGACGCTCCGGAGCCCGCCAAAGTCTAACAGAAAGCAAGGCGAAGTGACGAACCAGGCATCGGACGAGGCGGCCCGCGAGCGCGAGGAGCGATGGGCTCGGCAGGAGGAGGCAGCCTCCTCGGCCGTCCGTGACATCGCCGACGTCCCGGCCGTCGAGGTGATCACCACCGCCGCCGTGCACCTCATGAGCGCGGCGGCCGTGAAGCTCGGCCTCGCGGACGACCCGGACGCCGCGGCCCAGCTCGACCTGGACGAGGCGCGCAAGCTCATCAATGCCCTCGCGGGGCTCATCACCGCCGGCGCCCCGGAGATCAGCGACATGCACGCCCGGTCGCTGCGAGACGGCCTCCGGTCGCTGCAGCTCGCCTTCCGCGAGGCCTCGACGATCCCCGACCCGATCGGCAAGGGGCCGGGCGAGAAGTGGACCGGTCCCGTCACCTGATCCGGCTGACGCTCCGCCTCAGATGCTGCGGCGGAGCTTGACTGTCAGCGAGTCGGCGAGGACGGCGATCCGGTCGTCCGCCGCCCAGCGCTGAGCGAGCCGCGCGAGCACGGCATCCAGGACCTCTCGCTCTAGGCCGTCGACGAGCTCCAGGACCACGATGAGCTCCGGTCCGCGGAGGCGCGCGTCCGGGTCACCCGGCGCGACGGAGACGTCGATCACGGCGAGCTCGTGGGCGATGCTCTCCCGAAGGGCGGTGACGACCTCGGGAGAGAGGAAGCTCGGCTCCCACGCGTGCCCCTGCGCCACGGCCCAGACGGCGGGGCGGCGGATCACGAACTCGGTGTCGGACGTGGGGTCCAGCACGATGAGATCGGTATCCTCCGACGACGCGGCCAGGGCCGCGCGAACGGCCTCGACCGGGATGGGGCGGGCCGACGGGTCCCAGCGCTGCATCGTCTCGACCGACGAGAACACCGGCTGGACGCGGCGCCCGTCCGGTGCGGCCACGGTGACGATCGAGAGCTCCTGCGTCTTGTCCACCGCGAGACCGCTGGGCGCCACGCCCTCCTCGCCCTTCTCCGCGATCAGGGGCACGAGCACCCGGGCGGAGCGGAACGCGTCGACGACCTCGGCCTGACTCCCCTCGCCCGCACGGAAGCGATGCAGCGCGGCGAGCAGAGCCGGGTCCGCCGAGCCGTCGTCGGCCGCGTGCGGATTCGACTCGAAGCTGCGCCCCTCCCAGGGGACGCCGGCGGAATCGGCCCGGTTGTGCGACTCCGGACCGCAGGCGTGCGGATCAGTCTCCGGCGACATCCAGGGCCTCCGCGAGCGTGAAGGCGCCCGCGTACAGAGCCTTCCCGACGATGGCGCCCTCGACGCCCAAGGGCACGAGGTCGCGCAGCGCGGCGATGTCGTCGAGGTTCGAGATGCCGCCGGACGCGACGACCGGCTTCGGCGTGCGCGAGGTCACCTCGCGCAGGAGTTCCAGGTTCGGGCCGCGCAGCGTGCCGTCCTTGGTCACGTCGGTGACGACGTAACGGCTGCAGCCGGCGTCCTCGAGGCGCTCGAGCACCTCCCACAGGTCGCCGCCCTCCTTCGTCCAGCCGCGCGCCGCGAGGGTCGTGCCGCGGACGTCGAGGCCGACGGCGATCGCCTCGCCGAAGCGGCTGATCACGTCGGCCGCCCACTCGGGGTTCTCCAGAGCGGCCGTGCCGAGGTTGATGCGGGCGGCGCCGCTCTCCAGAGCGGCCTCCAGGCTCGCGTCGTCCCGGATGCCGCCGGAGAGCTCGACGTTGACGTTCTTGAACTGCTTGATGACCTTGCGCAGGATCGGCGCGTTGCTGCCGCGTCCGAACGCCGCGTCGAGGTCGACGAGGTGGATCCAGGAGGCCCCCTGCGACACCCACTCCCCTGCCGCGTCGAGCGGGTCGCCGTAGCTCGTCTCGGTCCCGGCCTCCCCCTGCGTGAGACGGACCGCCTTGCCGCCGGCGACATCGACCGCGGGAAGGAGCGTGAGCGAGGGGGACTGCGCGAAGTCGTTCATGGGGTCCTTGGTTCGGGTGGGTCTGCGGCCCGAGCGGGCACGAGAGACGAGGGTAGTCCGCCGGGGGGCGCGGGACAAACCGCGTGACGCCGGGCGCCGACGCGGCTGGGGGTCAGAGGCTCTGCACCCAGTTCCGGAGCAGCTGGATGCCGGCGTCCCCGGACTTCTCCGGGTGGAACTGCGTCGCCGAGAGCGGGCCGTTCTCGACGGCCGCGAGGAAGGGGCCGCCGTAGGTCGCCCACGTGAGCACGGGCTGCGGGAACGGCGGGATCACGTCCAGCTCCCAGGACTGCGCGGCATAGGAGTGCACGAAGTAGAAGCGCTCCTGCTCGATGCCGCGGAACAGGACGGTGTCCTCCCCCGGCTCCACCGTGTTCCAGCCCATGTGCGGCAGGACCGGGGCGTCGAGCTCCGTCACAGCACCCGGCCACTCGCCGAGGCCCGCGGTGTCGTGCCCCCGCTCGACGCCGTGCTCGAACAGCACCTGCATGCCGACGCAGATGCCGAGTACCGGTCGGCCCCCCGCGAGACGACGGCCGATGATCTCGTCGCCGCCGTGGGCGTGCAGGGCGTCCCGCACAGCCTGGAAGGCGCCGACACCGGGCACGACGAACCCGTCGGCCTCCAGCGCCTCGGTGCGGTCGCGGGTCAGCACGGCATCGGCTCCCGCGGCGACGAGCGCCTTCACAGCGGAGTGGACGTTCCCGGACTCGTAGTCGAAGACGGCGACCCGCGGCGCGGCGCTCACAGCGCCCCCTTGGTCGACGGGATGCCGTCGACGAGCGGATCCAGGGCCTTCGCCTGGCGGAACGCTCGCGCGAACGCCTTGAACTCGGCCTCGGCGATGTGGTGCGGGTCGCGCCCGCTCAGCACCCGCACGTGCACGGTCAGCGCGGCGTTGAAGGTGATGGCCTCGAAGACGTGCCGCACGAGGGATCCCGTGAAGTGCCCGCCGATCAGGTGGTGCTCGAAGCCCGCGGGTTCCCCCTCGTGCACGAGGTACGGGCGGCCGGAGATGTCGACGACCGCCTGCGCGAGCGCCTCGTCCAGGGGGACGAGGGCGTCGCCGTACCGGGAGATGCCGGACTTGTCTCCGAGGGCGGCCAGGATCGCCTGGCCGAGCACGATCGAGACGTCCTCCACGGTGTGGTGCGCGTCGATGTGGGTGTCCCCGGAGGCCCGCACGGTGAGATCCGTCAGCGAGTGCTTGGCGAACGCCGTGAGCATGTGGTCGAAGAACGGCACCGAGGTGTCGATGCGGCTCGCACCGGTGCCGTCGAGGTTCAGCTCGACCTCGACGGTGGACTCCGACGTGCTGCGCACGCGGCTCGCGGTGCGTGCGGTGGGCGCGGGGATGGTCATGATGCCGATCCTATCGAGGCCAGGGCGTCCAGGAACGCCGTCGTCTCCGCCTCCGTGCCGGCGCTCACCCGCAGGTGGCCGGGGATGCCGACGTCGCGGACGAGCACACCGCGGTCGTACAGCTGCTGCCACGTCGCCTGCGGATCCGCGACGCCGCCGAACAGCACGAAGTTGGACCACGAGAGGTGCGGGGTGTACCCGAGGGCTTCGAGCGTCGCCGTGATGCGGTCCCGCTGCTCCACGATCTCCTGCACCATGCCGAGCATGACGTCGGCGTTGCGGAGGGCGGCGACCGCGGCGGCCTGCGTCAGAGCGCTGAGGTGGTACGGCAGTCGCACGAGCCGGAGCGCGTCGATGAACGCCGGGTCGGCCGCGAGGTAGCCGACGCGGGCGCCGGCGAAGGCGAAGGCCTTGCTCATCGTTCGGGAGACGGCGAGGCGCGGTCGTCCTTCCAGGAGGGTGAGGGCCGACGCCGCATCCCGTGGCGCGAACTCCTGGTAGGCCTCGTCGACGATCACGACGCCGCGGGCCGCCTCGTAGACGGCCTCCACGACGTCGAGCCCCAGCGGGGTGCCGGTCGGGTTGTTCGGCGAGCAGAGGATCACGATGTCGGGGTCGGCCGCGCGCACCTGCTGCGCCGCCTCCTCCGGGGTGACCGTGTAGTCGGGCTGACGGGTGCCCGCGATCCAGGACGCGCCCGTCCCCTTCGCGATGAGCGGGTACATGGAGTACGTGGGCGCGAATCCGAAGGCCGTGCGTCCCGGCCCGCCGAACGCCTGGAAGATGTGCTGCAGCACCTCGTTGGACCCGTTGCCCGCCCAGATCTGCTCCGGCGTGAGGCCGTGACCCAGGTAGTCGGCGAACGCCTCCCGCAGCGTCGTGAACTCGCGGTCCGGGTACCGGTTCACGTCTCGGATCGCCACGGCGATGTCATCGAGGATGTCGCTCGCGACCTCGTCGGGAACCGGATGCGTGTTCTCGTTGACGTTCAGCGCCACCGGCAGCGGGGCCTGCGGCGCTCCGTACGGGGTGAGTCCGCGCAGATCGTCGCGGAGCGGGAGATCGTTGAGGGAGAAGGTCACCCTTCCCATCTTAAGAGGAGCAGGGAGAGCCGAGGTCATCGTGACGATTCGGCCGGGAGGACTCGGCGTCAGTCGGTGTACCGCGCCGGCAGTGCGAGCTCCTGGCCGACCTGGAGCTCCCCGCCGCGCAGCAGGTTCATGCGGGTGATCTCACCGATGACATCCCGCGGGTCGGCCTCGGGAGCGATGCTGCTCGCGATCGACCAGAGGGTGTCGCCAGGCATGACCGTGACGGTCTCGACGGAGACGGCCGGCGCATCCGCGCCGGAAGCGGTCGCGCTGCCCCCGCTGAGGGCGGCGAAGGCGATGCCCGCCGCGAGCGGGACCGACGCGAGCGCGAGCAGAGTGCGACGGCCGCGTGCCGTGATCCGCAGCCGGGTGGCCGGACGGGCCGATGCCGGGAGGGCGGTCGCGGTGCTGAGGCTGATGCTGCTCATGTCTGCTCCTTACTGTCCCGGCGCCGGAGCCCGGGGAGGTTGGCGTAGCTTTCGCATCCGCGCCTCGGCCGGGAGCCGTGGATGCGAAGCTACGTTCCGAAGATATCTTCGAGTTCGAACATCTGTCAAGCTGTCTTCGAAACCATGCCCCGCGAATCAGCCGACACGCTCGAACAGATCTTCCAGATCGGCGCTTTTCTCGGATACGGTTTCGATAAGGACACCCCACCACGGGCCACCGACATTCGAAGCGGCACGTCGGATCACGCAGTGAAGGAGCACCATGAGCGACACCTCAGCCCTCGAGTCCGAGGCGCCGCGCACCCGCCGTCGCAAGAGCCTCAGCCCGAAGCAGATGGCGATCCTCGAGGTCATCCAGGCCTCGATCGCGCAGAACGGCTATCCGCCGAGCATGCGCGAGATCGGCGACGCCGTCGGGCTCAAGTCGCTGTCCAGCGTCACCCACCAGCTCGGTCAGCTCGAGCTCAGCGGCTACCTGCGTCGCGACCCGGGCAAGACGCGTGCCATGGAGGTCCTCATCGACCTGCCCGGCACGGGCGCGGAGAACCCGGCGGACGTGGCGACCCCCGTGGGCGATGCCGCACTGGTCCCACTGGTGGGGCGTATCGCCGCGGGCGTGCCGATCACGGCGGATCAGCAGGTCGAGGAGATCTTCCCGCTCCCCCGGCAGCTCGTCGGCAAGGGCGACCTGTTCATGCTCAAGGTCTCCGGGGAGTCGATGATCGACGCCGCCATCTGCGACGGCGACTGGGTCGTCGTGCGCTCGCAGAACACGGCGGAGAACGGCGAGATCGTGGCCGCCATGCTCGACGGCGAGGCCACCGTCAAGGTGCTCCGGCGTCGCGACGGCCACACGTGGCTGCTCCCCCGCAACTCCGCGTTCGAGCCGATCCTGGGCGACGAGGCGGTCGTGCTCGGCAAGGTCGTCGCGGTCATGCGCGCCGTCTGAGACACCGCATCGTCGGTCAGACGAGGACGAAGGCCCTCCCGGGTGCACCGGGAGGGCCTTCGTGTGTCCGGGGACGACCGCGTCAGGCGGTGACCACCACGTCTTCGCGCACGCGCCGCGTGGCCTCGACGATGTTCCGCAGCGACGCCGTGGTCTCGGCGTATCCGCGGGTCTTCAGACCGCAGTCCGGGTTCACCCAGAGCTGACGGAGGGGGATCTCCTCCACCGCACGCCGCAGCAGGGACTCGACCTCCTCCACGGTGGGCACGCGCGGCGAGTGGATGTCGTACACGCCGGGGCCGATGCCGTGGTCGAAGCCCACCTCGGCGATGTCCGCGACGACCTCCATGCGGCTCCGGGCCGCCTCGATGGACGTGACGTCCGCGTCGAGCGCACGGATCGCGTCGATCACGACGCCGAACTCCGAGTAACAGAGGTGGGTGTGCACCTGGGTCGCCGCCGCAGCGCCGCCCGTGGCCAGACGGAACGAGGCGACGGACCAGTCGAGGTACGCCGGCTGGTCGGCCTGCTTCAGCGGGAGCAGCTCCCGGAGCGCCGGCTCGTCGACCTGGATCACCTGGATGCCCGCGGCCTCCAGATCGGCGATCTCGTCGCGGAGCGCGAGCGCCACCTGGTTCGCCGTCTCCCCCAGCGGCTGGTCGTCGCGGACGAAGGACCACGCGAGGATCGTGACGGGGCCCGTGAGCATCCCCTTCATGTGCTTCGCCGTGAGCGACTGCGCGTACGCCGACCAGCCGACCGTGATGGGCGCGGGACGCGAGACGTCTCCCCAGAGGATCGACGGGCGCGTGGCTCGCGAGCCGTACGACTGCACCCAGCCGTGCTGCGTGACCGCGAAGCCGTCGAGGTTCTCCGCGAAGTACTGCACCATGTCGTTGCGCTCCGGCTCACCGTGCACGAGGACGTCGAGACCGAGGTCCTCCTGCAGGGAGACGACCGCCGCGACCTCACGGCGCAGGAACTCCTCGTAGTCGTCCTCGGGGATCTCGCCGCGGAGGAACTGGGCGCGGGCGCGGCGGATGTCGCCGGTCTGCGGGAAGGAGCCGATCGTCGTCAGGGGCAGCGCCGGCAGGCCGAGGGCGTTCTGCGCCTCCTCCCGCTCCTGGTACGGGGCACGGGCGAAGTCGGCGTCGCTCAGCGCACGGGAACGCACCGCACCGTCGCGCACACCGGGAGCGGTCAGGCGGTCCTGCAGCGCAGCGGTCGCGGCGTCCAGCTCGGCCCCGATCGCCGTGCGCCCTTCGGACAGGCCGCGGGCGAGGGTCACGACCTGCTGCACCTTCTGATCCGCGAAGGCGAGCCAGGAGACGAGGCGCGCGTCCAGCGCCGTCTCGTCCTCCACGTCGTGCGGCACGTGCAGCAGCGAGGTCGAGGTCGATGCCGACACCGGGGCCCCGAGCGCACGGAGCGCCTCCAGAGAATCGAACGCCGCGGACAGGTCGCCACGCCAGATGTTGTGACCGTCGATCACACCGCCGACGAGGGTCTTGCCCTCGAGGCCCGGCACCGCGTCGGGCACGGTGCCGCGCACGAGATCCACGGCGATGGCCTCGACGGGGGCGGCGGCCACGGTCGCGAACGTCGCGCCGAGGCTCGCGTACGGGGCCGCGACGAGGATCGAGGGCCGCTCTTCGGCGTTCCCGAGCACTGCGAGCGCGCGCTCCGCGGCGGACGCGAGCTGCGCGGTCGTCGCCGGCAGGGACTCGCTCACGAGGGCGGGCTCGTCGAGCTGCACCCACTCGGCGCCCGCGGCGCGCAGACGGGCGAGCAGATCGACGTAGACCGGCAGGACGTCCTCCAGCCGCGAGAGCGGCTCGAAGCCCTCCGGCGCGTCGTCCGACGCCTTCGCGAGCGCCAGCAGCGTGACCGGTCCGACGACCACGGGACGCGTGACGAAGCCGGCGGCGACGGCCTCGGCGACCTCGCGCACCAGGCGGTCGCTGGCGAGGGAGAACACCGTCTCCGGGCCGATCTCCGGCACGAGGTAGTGGTAGTTCGAGTCGAACCACTTCGTCATCTCCAGCGGCGCCCGCTCGCCTTCGCCGCGGGCGACGGTGAATAGGGCGGAGAGGCCGATCGACCCGTCGGCCTCGCGGAGGTCGTCGAAGCGGGCAGGGATCGCGCCGACCGTGACAGCGGCGTCGAGGACCTGGTCGTAGAAGGAGAAGGACTCCGGGATGGACGAGTCCGTGCGGCCGAGGCCGAGCCCCGCCAGGCGCTCGCGGGTCGCCGCGCGCAGTTCCGCGGCCGTCCGCTCCAGCTCCTGCTCGTCGATGCGGCCGGCCCAGAACGCCTCGACGGCCTTCTTGAGCTCGCGGCGACGGCCGATGCGGGGGTAGCCGAGGATGGTGCCCTCGGGGAATGCGGTCATGGTGTTTCCTTTCGGCGGGGACTAGTGCCGGAGCGCCGGGACGATGCCGGCTTCGGCGAGGACGGTCAGGACGGTCTCGTGCTGGTTGAAGGCGTACAGATGCACGCCGGGGGCCCCGCCGGCGACGACGTCGGCGGCGAGGCGCGCGGCCCAGGAGATCCCGATCTCCCGGCGCCCTTCGGCGGTCGGCTCGACATCGAGGGCGATCGCGAGCTCGCTGGGCAGGTCCTCCCCGGTCAGCTCCAGCACCCGGGCGAGCCGGGCCGGCGATGTGATCGGCATGATGCCGGGGAGGATCGGGATGGTGACGCCTCCGGCGCGAGCGCGCTCCACGAAGGCGAGGTAGTCATCGGGGTGGAAGAAGAGCTGCGTGATGGCGAAGGTCGCCCCCGCGGCCTGCTTGGCGAGCAGCGCCTCGACATCCTGCGTGCGGTGCGTGGCCCGGGGGTGCCCCTTCGGGAACGCGGCCACCGCGATGTCGACCTTCTGCCGCGGGGCGACGAGTGCGGCCCCGGGGAGACCGGGGACCGGAGACTCCTGGTACGGCGCGCGCTCGGCCTGGACGCGATCGATGAGCTGTACGAGCTGGGCGGCGCTCTCCAGGTCGCCCAGGAACGGCTCGCTCTGCCCCGCGGGCGGGTCTCCGCGCAGGGCGAGGAAGCGGAGGATCCCGGCGTCGAGGAACTCCCGGATGAGCGCGGTGGCTCCGGCGTAGGTGTTGCCGACGCAGGTGAGGTGAGCGAGGGGTTCGACGTCGGTGTGCTCCCGGATGAAGCGCAGCACATCGAGCGAGCGGCCACCGGTCGAGCCGCCGGCGCCGTAGGTCACCGACAGGAACTCCGGGCCGGCCGCGGCGAGACGACGGACGGTCTCGTGCAGGGCCTCCTGGCTCGACTCCGAGCGCGGCGGGTAGAGCTCGAAGGAGAACGGCACGCGGGAGGCGCGGGAGGCGTCGAACGTGGAAGACATCTTCTCTCCAGGGGACAGGGGCCGGGGTCCGCGCACGACGAAGAGCACGTCGTTCGCGGGCGGGTGCCGGGCTCGGCTGTCGCTCCACGCCCGGGATGAACCGGGCGTTTCCAGAAACCTAGAGCACGCCCTCGGCCCGCCGCACGAGTGTGACGTCGTGTGTCACCGCCCGTAGGCTCGAGGCATGTCCTCACCGTTCGGCTCCTGGTCCTCCCCCTTCACCGCCGCAGCCGTCGCAGGAGCGGCACCGCGCATCGACGGGGCCCGCTTCGTGGGCGACGAGGTGTGGTGGGCCGAGTCCGTGCCCGCCGAGGGCGGACGCGTCACGGTGCGTAGCTCGACGGGCGCGGAGATCCTCCCGGCACCCTGGAACGCCCGCTCCCGCGTGCACGAGTACGGGGGCGGCGCCTGGACCGTCGACGGCGACACCCTGTACTTCGTCTCCGGGGCCGACCAGCGCGTGCACCGGATGGACCGCGGGACGGAACCGCGCCCCCTCACCGCCGCCGGCCCCGCGTACGGCGGGCTGCGCGTGCAGAGCGGCCGACTGCTGGCCGTGCGGGAAGACCTCTCGACCGACCCGCACCGCCGCGCGATCGTGGAGATCCCCGTGGACGGTTCGGCCGCCGAGGACGCCTCCGCGATCCGGGTGATCGTCGAGGGTCCCGGCTTCTTCGCCCATCCCGCGCTCTCGCCCGACGGCAGCCGCGTCGCCTGGGTCGAATGGCAGGCGGACAGCATGCCCTGGGAGAGCGCCGCGCTCGCGATCGGATCGGCGGCCGGCGGGACGATCACCCGGGTCCCCACCTCCGCCGCCCTGCAGCCGGAATGGATCGGCGACGACGCGCTCGTGTTCGCCGACGACGGCTCGGGACGCTGGCAGCTCCATCACCTCGCGCTCGACGGCCTCCAGGCCGGTGCCTCCCGCCCGCTCACCTCATCCGACGCGGACACCGGCTACGGCCTGTGGGTGCTCGGCAACCGCTGGTTCCAGCCGCTGGCGGACGGCAGCCTCGTGGCCGTCCGCACCGACGGGCGCGACGAGGTGCAGCTCGTGTCCCCGGACGGCGAGACGCGCGCGATCGCGGTCCCGGGCGACGGGCATCTCAGCGTTGACGACGTCTCCGGCTCCCGCGTGCTGCTCAGCGGAGACGGCTCGCGCGTGACCTCCGGCATCTGGTGCGTCGACGTCGACAGCGGGGCCGTCGAGACCGTCACCGGCGGCGCTCCGGTCGACGAGGACTGGATGCCGGCGGCCCAGCAGCTCGTCGTGGAGGGGGCGCACGGCCCCGTGCACGCCTTCGCTTATCCGCCCGCCGCGCCCGGAGAGCCCCGCGGCGCCGACGGCGAGCTCCCGCCCTACATCGTGCTCGTGCACGGCGGGCCCACCGCCCATGTCACGGGAGCGGCCTCCGCCTCGATCGCCTTCTTCACGAGCCGGGGAGTCGGGGTCCTCGACGTGAACTACGGCGGGTCCACCGGTTACGGTCGGGCGTACCGCGACCGCCTGCAGGGAGAGTGGGGCGTCGTGGACGTGGACGACGTGGTCGCGGCCGCCCGCGGGCTCGCCGACGCCGGGCTCGCCGATCCCGCGCGCATCGCCATCCGCGGCGGCTCGGCGGGCGGCTGGACGGTGCTCTCGGCGCTCGTGCGGGGTGGCACGTTCGCCGCGGGCATCAGCCGCTACGGCGTCGCGGATCTGCGGATGCTCGCCGCCGAGACCCACGACTTCGAGGCGTCGTACCTCGACGGGCTCGTCGGTCCGCTCCCCGCCGCCGAGGACGTGTACATCGAGCGCTCGCCTCTGACCCACGCCGACCGCATCGACGTGCCGGTGCTGCTGCTGCAGGGCGGGGAGGACCGTGTCGTGCCGCCGTCCCAGTCGGAGGCCATCCGCGACGCGCTGGCGGCGAACGGCATCGACCACGAGTACGTGCTGTACCCGGGCGAGGGTCACGGGTTCCGCAGCGCCGAGACCATCGTCGACGCGCTGGAACGCGAACTCGCGTTCCTCGGCCGGGTGTTCGGCTTCACGCCGAGCCTCTGAGCGTGGGCGGCTACTCGCCCACCCGGTTGCGCAGCCGCATCGCCCGCTCGGCCTCACGGGTGTCCTGGCGTTCGCGGAGGGTCTGACGCTTGTCGTACTCGCGCTTGCCCTTCGCGAGAGCGATCTCGACCTTGGCGCGACCGTCGGAGAAATACAGCTTGAGCGGGATGAGCGTGTATCCGCCCGCGGAGACGGCGTGGGCGAGCTTCGCGATCTCCTCCCGGTGCAGGAGGAGCTTGCGGATGCGCTTGGCCGAGTGGTTCGTCCAGTGCCCCTGCGAGTACTCCGGGATGTGCACGGCGTCGAGGAAGACCTCGTTGCCCTTCACGAACGCGTACCCGTCGCTGAGGTTCGCGCGCCCCTGACGGAGCGACTTCACCTCGGTGCCGGTGAGCACCATCCCCGCCTCGTACGACTTCTCGATGTTGTAGTCGTGACGCGCGCGACGATTGGTCGCGATGACCTTCTCCCCGCGTTCCCTGGGCATGATGATCTCCTGTGCTGTGGTGCCGTGGACGGCTCGGCAGCGGATCGGCCGAGCAGCCTTTCAGGGTATCAGGTGCGCAGCCACCGTCGGATCGCGAAGCCCGCCGACAGGGCCGCGAGGACCACGCCGATCCCGACGAGGACCGGGACGACGAGCGCCGCATCCTGCATGGTCACCCAGGTGGTGATGAAGGGCACGCGGCCGCGCAGGTAGCCGTTCACGCCGAAGTGCATGCCCGCGACGACGGCGGCACTGGCGAGGGCGGAACCCAGCAGCGCGGCGAACACGCCCTCCAGCACGAACGGGGTCTGGATGAAGCGATTCGACGCGCCCACGAGGCGCATGATGCCGATCTCCTTGCGCCGCGCGTAGGCCGACAACCGGATCGTCGTGCCGATCAGCAGCGTCGCGGCGATGAGCATGAGCACGGCGATGCCGACGGCGATGTAGGTGGCCACCGTCAGCGCGGAGAACAGCGGTTCGAGGTATTGGAGCTGGTCCTGGACCTGCTCCACTCCGGCCTGGTCGCTGAACGCCTCGGCGAGCACCTGCGACTGGCCCGGGTCCTTCATGGTCACGAAGAAGACCTCGAACGCCTGGTCGGGCGAGAGCACGCTGGCCTGCTCCTCCCCCACCTGCTCGACGAGCTTGGCGTACGTCTCCTCCTTCGTGTCGAAGGTCATGGAGCTGATGAGCGGCGACAGCGCGTCGCCCTCGAGCTGGGCGCGCACGGCGGCCACCTGCTCCTCGCTCGCCGCGCCGTCCACGCAGGTGTCCGACTCAGACACCGCGGAGCACATGTAGACGGCCACCTGGGCGCGCTCGGACCAGTACCCGCGCATGACGCCGATCTGGGACTGCATGAGGATCGCGGCGCCGACGAACGTCAGCGACACGAACGTGACGAGCACGACGGAGATCACCATCGAGATGTTGCGCCGCAGGCCGACGAGGGCCTCGGTCAGGATCAGGCCGATTCTCATGAGGTCGGGCCCACTTCCTCGTCGTCCTGGTCCGACAGGCCGAGGCGGTCCGCCACGCCGAGCTCGCGACGTCCACGTCCGGGATCACGATCGGACGCGTCCCCGGCGCCCCGGGGGCGGGGCGCGCGGCGGCGGACGGCGGCGCGGCCGGGGGATGCACCACGTCCGGCGGTTCGACCACGCCCGGCTCCCGCGCGGCTCCGGCGGCTCGACCACCTGCGGGGCCGGGTCGGCGGCGGGCTTGGTGACCGCGGGAGACGCGGCCGCGGCCCGGCGCTGGGCGTCCAGCTCCTCGGCCAGTGCGGCGCGCACCACGGAGAGGTCGGCGGTCTGGCGCTGCACCTCCTGCACGGCGGTGAGGGCGGCGGCGGCCGCGGCACCGCGGACCTCCTCCGGCACCAGGCGCGGGATGTTCGAGGTGTCGCCGTATCCGCCGTGCACCTCGTCGCGGACCATCTCGCCGTCGCGGAGCTCGATCACGCGGCGGCGCATCTGGTCGACGAAGCCGGCCTCGTGCGTGGCCATGAGCACCGTCGTGCCGCCCGCGTTGATCCGGGCGAGCAGCTGCATGATGTCCACGGAGGTCGCAGGGTCGAGGTTTCCGGTGGGCTCGTCGGCCAGCAGCACCTGCGGACGGTTGACGAGCGCCCTGGCGATCGCGACGCGCTGCTGCTCCCCGCCGGAGAGCTCGTGCGGCATGCGCTTCTCCTTGCCGTCGAGCCCGACGAGGGCGAGCGCCTCGGGAACGGCCTGCTGGATGAAGCCGCGGGACGAGCCGGTGACCTGCAGCGTGAAGGCGACGTTCTGATAGACAGTCTTGGACGGCAGCAGCCGGAAGTCCTGGAACACCGAGCCGATGTGCCGACGGAAGTACGGCACCTTCCGGTTCGCGAGCGCCCGCAGGTCGCGGCCGAGGACGGCCACCCGACCGCTCGTCGGCACGTCCTCGCGGAGGATGAGGCGCAGACAGGAGGACTTGCCGGACCCGGAGGCGCCGACGAGGAAGACGAACTCCCCGCGCTGCACCTCGAAGTCGACACCGGACAGGGCGGGCTTCGACGTCCCGCGGTAGCGTTTCGTGACGTTCTCGAACCGAATCATGGCGAATCGAGCCTAAGCGCGCCACCGCCTCCGGCTCGGCACGACACCCCGCCGCGCAGCACGCCGCCCCGCGATTCCTCCGCACCCCGGGCCCCACCGGCGTCGTCGCCCGCTGCTATACATGGAGTGTCGATTCGCGTGCCCCACGCGAGCGCACACACGGAGGGGATCCCCATGACGACACCTGCTGGTTGGTACGACGACGGGTCCGGGCGCCTGCGCTGGTGGGACGGCCAGCAGTGGACCGAGCACTTCGCCCCGGAGACGACGGCGACAGGCGACACCACCGCGACGGCGACTGACGACACCACAGCGACCGAAGACGCGGGCGCGGAGGGCACCCCGACGGAGAGCCCCGCCGCGGCGACCGACGACCGCGCTCCCCTCGGAGAGGAGCCGACGGCGTCGGCGGAGACCGTCGCTCCCGAGCCCGTCGCCGCTGAGCGCGAGATCGCTCCGGACGAGCCCGCGACCGAGTTCATCGTCGCGCCTGAGCCGGCACAGGACTGGACCGCACCGACCAGCGGCGCGCACGACCTCCCCGGCGCGGCGCCGATCGCCCCGCCGGCCGGTGCCGGTCAGGACGCGTACCAGGGCCAGGGCGGCTACCCGGCACCGGGCGCGTACCCGGGTGCGCAGGGCGCCGGCGGATACCCGGGCCAGGCACCGGGCGCTCAGGGAACGTATCCGGGGCAGGGATCGTATCCCGGCCAGGGCGCGTACCCCGGTCAGGGCGCGTACCCCGGTCAGGCGCCGGCTCCCGCGGCGCCGAAGAAGGTCTCGGTGCTCGGACTCGTCGGCCTCGGGCTCGCCGCGCTCGGCCTCCTCCTCGCGTTCATCCCCGTGACGCTGCCGTTCGCCTGGTTCCTCCTGGCGGCCGGATTCATCGTCTCGCTCATCTCCCTTTTCCTGAAGGGCACCAAGTGGCCGGGGATCACGGGGCTCGGGGTGTCGGTGCTCGGCGGCATCGTCGCGATCGTCGTGAGCATCTTCTTCGTGCTGGCCGTCGCGAACACCGTGCGTCCGGTCACGCTTCCCGACTACGACGAGGGCACGACTCAGAGCCCGGCGCCGGAGACCGACGACTCCGGCGACGCGGGTACGGGTGAGGTCGCCGAGGGCACGCTGGGAGAGCCGGTCACCGTGCCGCAGCTCGAGGGCACGGCCGAGGTCACCATCCGGTCCGCCACGTTCGGCCCGACCAACGGCACGGATTTCGAGCCCGCGAACGGCGGCTACCTGGTGATCGATGTCGCCTGGGAGACGCTCGACGGGACGACCTACGTCAACCCGCTCTACTTCTCCGTCGAGACCGCAGACGGCGCCGAGGGCGACTACGACATCTTCGGCGAGGCGACGCTGGAGTCCAGCGAGCAGGACGCCGGGTCCACGGCGGAGGGCACCGTCTCGTTCGACGTCGCCGAGAGCTCGTCCTACGTGGTCGTCATCACGGACGAGATGCTGCAGGAGGTCGCGCGCGTGACCGTCGAGGCGTCGGCTCGCTGACCCGTCCGCACCGCACGACGAAGGCCCCGGGAACTCCCGGGGCCTTCGTCGTAAGGATCAGTCCTCGTCTTTGCGCTTGCGCCAGCGGATGCCCGCCGAGATGAAGTCGTCGAGGTCGCCGTCGAACACGGCGGCGGGGTTGCCGGACTCCTGGCCCGTACGGAGGTCTTTCACGAGCTGCTGTCCGTAGAGGAAGTAGGAGCGCATCTGATCGCCCCAGCTTGCGGTGATGTTGCCCGCGAGTTCCTTCTTCTTGGCGGCCTCCTGCTCCTTCTGCAGCAGGAGGAGGCGGTTCTGCAGCACGCGCATGGCCGCGGCGCGGTTCTGGATCTGCGACTTCTCGTTCTGCATCGACACGACGATTCCGGTCGGGAGGTGCGTGATGCGCACGGCGGAGTCGGTCGTGTTGACGGACTGGCCGCCGGGGCCGGAAGAGCGGAAGACGTCGACCCGGATGTCGCTCTCGGGGATGTCGACCTCGGTCGCCTCCTCCATGAGCGGGATGACCTCGACGGCGGCGAACGACGTCTGGCGCTTGTCCGCGGAGCCGAACGGGCTGATGCGGGCGAGGCGGTGCGTGCCGGCCTCGACCGAGATCGTGCCGAAAGCGTACGGCGCGTCGATCTCGAAGGTCGCCGACTTGATGCCCGCGCCCTCCGCGTACGAGGTGTCCATGACCTTCACGGGGTACTTGTGACGCTCCGCCCAGCGCAGGTACATGCGCATGAGCATCTCGGCGAAGTCGGTGGCGTCGTCGCCGCCGGCGCCGGAGCGGATGGTGACGATGGCGCTGCGCTCGTCGTACTCGCCGTCGAGCAGCGTCTGCACCTCGAGCTGGTTGATGAGGTCGGTGAGCGTCTGCAGCTCCTTGCGCGCCTCGATCGCCGACTCCTCGTCACCCATCTCGTTCGCCAGATCGACGAGCACCTCGAGGTCGTCGAGGCGCTGGGCGATGCCGGTGATGCGGGCGAGCTCCGACTGACGGTGGCTCAGCGCGCTGGTGACCTTCTGGGCGTTCTCGGTGTCGTCCCAGAGGTCGGGCGCGCCGGCCTCCTCGCTGAGACGCGCGATGTCCTCGCGGAGACGGTTGACATCGACGACCTCGCTGATGTCGCCGAAGGTGTGCCTGAGCGCCTGGATTTCGGCGGAGAGATCTAGTTCGAGCATGACACCTCAGCCTAACGTGCCGCCCGCGCGCGCGGGGACGGTGGTGTCCGGTCGTCCGCGCCGACCGGAGTAGCGTGAAGGGCGTGAGCAGTGCATCCACGGTCCTCCGCCAGTTCGGGCCGATGGTGTACCTGCCGACCGTCCTCTTCTCCCTCGGCGAGGGCGCTGTGATCCCGCTCATCCCGGTCATCGCCGCGTCCATGGGGGCCGACGTCGCCTTCGCCGCCCTCGTCGCCTCGGCGCTCGTGGTCGGTCAGCTGTGCGGCAATCTCCCGGCCGGCTGGGCTGTGGGGCGCATCGGCGAGCGCTTCACGATGGTGATCGCAGGCGTCATCGCCATCCTCGCCGCCGTCGGCATGGTGTTCGCGCCGTCGCTCGGGGTGCTCGCGGCGTCCGTGTTCCTCCTGGGCCTGTGCGCCGCGGCGTTCGGGCTCGCTCGGCACGCGTTCATGACCACGCGGGTGCCGCTGGCGTTCCGCGCCCGCTCGCTCTCCCTGCTCGGCGGCAGCTTCCGTCTGGGCATCTTCATCGGCCCGTTCGTCTCCGCCGGTCTCCTGCAGCTCTTCGGCACCGAGGCCGCGGCGATCTGGTTCTTCCTCGCCTGCCTCGTGGTCATGGTCGTGCTCGTGCTCTTCGGACCGGATCCCGAGAAGACGGTCGCCCCGCTGCGGACGACGATCCGGTTCGCGGAGGACAGCGGAGAGGCCGTGACCGGTTCGATCCCCACCGTCGAGCGGGCCGGGATCTTCCAGACCATGTGGCGGCAGCGCGGAGTGCTCGGTCGGCTCGGACTCGCCGCGGCCTCGCTGTCGGCGGTGCGGTCGGCACGGCAGGTCGTCCTGCCGCTGTGGGGGCTCTCCCTGGGCCTCGACGCGTCGACCATCGCTCTCGTCGTCGGCGTGTCCGGAGCCATCGACTTCGCCCTGTTCTACGCCAGCGGCCAGGTGATGGACCGCTTCGGCCGGCTCTGGGCGGCGATGCCCGCGATGGTGCTGATGGGCGCCGGGTTCCTCGCCCTGTCGGTCACGCACGACCTCGACTCCGCCGTGCTCTGGTTCGGCATGTTCGCCGCGGTCCTCGGCGTCGGCAACGGACTGTCGAGCGGCATCCTCCTCACTCTCGGCGCGGACGTCGCCCCGAAGCACGACCCGGCCGCGTTCCTCGGGTCGTGGCGCACGCTGACCGATGCCGGCGGCGCGGTCGCCCCGCTCCTCGTCTCGGGCATCACCGCGGTCGCGTCCCTGTCGTTCGCGGCGGGAGCCATGGGCCTGATCGGACTCGTCGGCGCCGCCGGGTTCCTCCGCTGGATCCCCCGGTTCGTGCCCCGCACGCCGCCGCGCACGCCGGACCCGGGCGACGACTGAGTACCCGGTCGCTCAGCGCAGCGCCGTCCGGCTCGTGGCCGTCGCCTGCAGCGGCACCCCGTCCGGCACGAACGGCGAGAGCAGCGGCGGGTGCCAGGTCGCCGCGACGGTGACGCGCGCGCTCACGCCGTCCGGGGTGCCCGCGTCGACGACGGTCGCCTCGAACCCCGCTCCGAGGACGAGCGGCACCGCCTGCTCGGCCACCCCCGCGTCGGTGAGCGTCGCGCGCGGCACCTCCCCCTCCACCTGCAGCGTGAAGCCGTCCGCTCCGGCGAGCGCCGCCGCATCCGCGAGCCCGTCCAGCCGCTTCTGGGCGATGTAGAGATCCGTGGCGCAGATGCACACGAACAGCACCGCGAGCGCGAGGAGGAGGTAGCCGAGCACGAGCAGCAGCACGCTCCCGTCGTCGCCGCCCTCACGATGCTGCTTCAGGGCCGGTACGCGTCGCCTCATCCCCCGCCCCATCGCCGCGACACCTTCTGCACCGATACGGCTTCCACGGGAACGGACGTCGCCTGGTCGAGTCCGAGCACACCCGGCACGAGCGGCAGCGGTACCCGCGTCGAGACCGTGACGACCACCGTCGCTCCCGCCGCCGGACAGGGCGAGGTCCGGGGACGGCACGACACGGAGACGTCGACCGCTCCGCGATCGATGCCGTACTCCGAGACGACCCCGTCCAGCACCTCCTCCCCTCGGTCGGACGCCGCCGCGATGTCGGGTGCCGAGGCGATGGCACGTGCGGCCTGGCGGGCCGCAGCCTCGACGCCCAGCGACTGCTCCTGCACCGAGCCCACGGCGATCACGAGGTACAGCAGCGGCACGAGCATGATCACCCCGACGGCGATGAACTCCAGCGAACTCGAGCCCGCGTCATCGCGCATCGAACGACTCCGCCGGTGCGTGAGCCTCCACCTGCAAGGCCGCAGGCACACCGACGAGCCCGAACACCGGGAGCGTCGTCCGGATGCGGACCTCGACGGTCTCCTGTCCGCCCCGCCGTGCCGAGGCCACCGTGATGTCGTCGGCATAGGAGGGGCCGACCGCACGACGGATGACCTCACGCGCCCGCTCCTCCCCTTCCGCCGCCGTCGTGTCCGCGAGAGCCGCGTAGTACGCCCCCTCGACCGCGGCGTCATGGACGACGTTGCGCACGTAGATCGCGAACGCCAGTTGCAGCACCGCGAGGGTGAGCGCGGTGAGCAGGGTGCCGACGAGGAGGAACTCCACCGGGTTCGATCCGCGGTCGTCGGTCACCCCCGCAGGCGCACGCATGTCAGAGCCCCGATACCCGCTGGATGGCCTGCTCGAAGAGGGAGGTGAGCGCGGGTCCGGCGACCGCCCAGATGAGCACGACGAGGCCCGCGGTCATCAGGGTCACGAGCACCCACCCGGGGACGTCTCCGGTCTCGTCCTCCGCCAGGTCGCGAACGCTGTCAGCGGCCCATTGCGACGCATTCCGCCACGATCGTTGGCGGGAACTCGGGCTCCCGCAGTGCCCCGAGTTCCTCGGCCCTCGGCCCGGCTCGAACGGGCTGCCACCCCCACCAGGCTGCGGGCCGGGCACGTCCGTACCGTGTAGAAGCACCTTGGGCGAGGTCGAGTTGAGCGTATCAAAGATGGGTTCGAGCGGCACCAGCCCCGTCGCCCTCTGACATAGGTGGAACGGAACCACAGCCCAGCCGGGCACGTCTCCCCGTTCGTCGTCGTGGAGGGCACGGAGCATCGAGCGCGCACGAGAGATCATGCCGCCAGTGTGCATCGGAGACCCGCCGCGGCGCGGACGTTATCCACAGGGGCGGCCTTCATGGTCGTCTACCGGAAGCCGCGGGAGCGCAATAGGCTCCTGCCCCATGGAACCCAACCCCCTGCTGCCGTCGATTCCGGTGCTGATCGCGATCGTCGTCGGCGTGGTGATCCTCGTCTTCGTCATCATCATCGTCGTCGCTGCGCGAAGGGCGAAGCGGCGGGGTTCTGTACTCCCGTCGCACGATTCGCACAACCCCGGGTCCGGACACCACGACGAGGGATAGCCTGTCACGCATGCGCCCCGGACCTGACGATGAGATGCGGGCGCGGGTCGAGATCGACGGGCTCACCTATCCTCTGCCTCGCGGCACCGATGTCGTCGCCCTCCGAGAACGGATCGAAGCCGCCGCACGTACCGAGCCGACATTCGTCTCGTTCGCCACGTCGGACGGCCTCGCGAGTGTCCTCGTCCACCCGACGTCGCGAGTGTTCCTCTTCCGGGTCAAGGTAGCCGGCGAGGGAAGCATCGCCGAAGACCTCGGGGGACTACCGGACTGGGACGTCTGAGCGCCGCGGGAAGCCGCGGCAGCGTCAGGAGGTGAACTCGTCGATGAGGAGCTCGCCGCGCGCGTTCAAGCGCTCCATCATGTGACTGACCCGGGCCGGGTCGATCGCCGGGACCGGGTCGGCGTCGAACTCGAGAACCAGCGGGATGGCCGGGTGCATCCACGCGGAGAGCCGACCGGGGCTCTTCTTCCCCGACGGCCACGTCATCATGAAGCTCTCCTGGCGCCGCAGCTTCGTGGAGATAACGATCTTCAGATGCGCCAGCAGGGTGTCCTCGACATCGATCGGCGGACGAGAGCTGTTGTACTCGAGACTTCCCATAGACAAACGTTAGGCCCCCGGGACCGCCTCGGCCGACCACTCACCCGATGCCGAGGCGCAGGATGAACAGACCAGGGTAGATTGCGAACACGACGGACAACGGCAGGATGAGGAACACCAACGGCAAGAGCATGAAGATCTCCTTCCGTCCGGCCTGTTCGATGAGCGTGCGCTTGGCCTCCTCCCGCGTGTCGTCGGCCTGCGCGCGGAGGACGGTGGCGAGCGGAGCTCCATGCTCGAGCGCGGCGACGATTTGGTCCACGGCCCGGGTCAGTCCCGGCAGCTCCAGCCGAGCCGCCATGGCGCTCAGCGCGTCGGCGAGCGGCGACCCTGTCCCGACCTCCAGCACCACGCGACGCAGCTCCACGGTGAGCTCCCCGGATCCCACACCGGCCACGCGCTTCACGGCATCGAGGAACCCCTCCCCCGCCGAGAGGCAGAGCGCCAGGAACTCCAGCGTCGTCGGAAGCTCCTCGGTCAGACGCACCTTCCGCGCACGCACCCGCGCCGACAGTCGCATGTCGTACCCCACACCGGCCGCCGCTCCCGCGAGGAGCGGGATCGACCCGACCGGAAGCGACCACCGACCCATCACGACGAGAACGATGACGGCGAGCGCCCCGGCGACGATTCCGCTCACGATCACCGCGAGCTGACGACCGCGGAAGGCGACGGGATCGAGTGTCGACCCCGCCTGCGCGAGCCGCCGTCGGAGAGCATCCGTCCCGCCGAGCAGACGGTCGAGCGCCCGCGCCCCGCGCGCACCGAGGCGGAACCCTCCGGCGGGCAGGGTGCCTGGTCTGGGGAAGGCATCGCGCGGCAACACCTCGTCGTCGACGACGTCCCGCACGTACGGCGCGATCCGCGACGCGAGCGACGCCGCCCGCCACCGCGGGAGGCCCGCCAGAAGCGAGAGGACACCCGCGGCGAATCCCCCGCCGAGCAGCACGGCCACGGCGAGCGCAGAGAGCCCGCTCACCCGAACCACCGACGCGGCTCGGGCAGCCGACCGATCCGGATCATGAGGCGGAACGCGACGACGGACACGACCGCGCCCACGACGATCACGGCGATCCCTTCCGGCGTGCCATAGGCCTTGGCCCCCTCCGGGCGCAGGATCAGGAGGGTGAGGATGACCCACGGCGCCACGGCTCCGAGGACGGCCGCCCCGCGGATCCACGACTGCCGCGCCTCGACCTCGCCGCGGAGCGCCGCGTCGGCACGGACCGACGAGGAGAGCGCCCGCAGCACGCCGATGAGCTCGGTCCCGCCGACCTGCCGCGCCATCCGCAGGGTCTCGATGATCCGGTCCCCGAGAGGATCAGCGAGGACGGCTTTCAGCCGGTCGAGACTGGCGTCGAACCGTCCGCTGCTCCGCAGGTCTCGGGCGAACACGTCGAACGCGGGGCGGAGCGGCGGTGGAGCCGATTCCGCGAGGGTGGCCACCGCATCGGGGAGCGACAGACCGACGCGGATCGCGGCGATCAGCAGGTCGCAGACATCGGGCCAGAGCTGGCGCCGCAGACGCCGCAGCCGCAGACGGCGGCCACGCAGGTAGGCGATCGGCGCCGTGCCTCCGGCCAGCCCGGCGAGGATCGCGAGCGCGGCGCTCCCCGTGACGAGCCAGGCGAGGGAGGCGGCGCCGAGCGCGGCACCGGCGATGCCGATCAGGAGAGAGCGGGTCTGCACCGCCGGGAACCCCGCCTCGCCCGCGAGACGAGCCAGACGACCGCGATGCGGAGCAGTAGCGGAGCGTTCTCCCGCCGGCCACAGCCACGGTGACAGGATCAGGAGCACGCCGGCCGCGAGCGTCGCGCCGAGGAGGATCGTCATGCGAGAGGCTCCGAGCCGACCGGGCCCGATCGGCCGCGGGGGCGCCCGGCTCCGAAGACCGGCGTGCTGAGCACCCGCCCCTCGATCACCTCGCCCGTCGGGGCGACGATCTCCTCGACGTATCGGCGCCCCGCCGCATCGCGCGTGCAGTGCACGACGAGGTCGACGGACGACGCGATCGCCGGGGCGACGAAGCCGCGGTCGATGTTCCGGCCGGCGAGGAGGGGCAGCAGGCACAGCTTGTCGAGCGCCTCCGCGGCGGAGTTGGCGTGGACCGTGCAGGCCCCGGGCACTCCGGTGTTGAGCGCCAGCACGAGGTCGAGTGCTTCCGCATCGCGCACCTCCCCCACCACGAGCCGGTCCGGTCGCATCCGCAGGGCCTCCTTCACCAACCGCCTCAGCGTGATCTCGCCGGTCCCCTCGAGGCTCGGCTGACGCCCCTGCAGCGCGACCACATCGGGGCCGTCCACCGCGAGCTCGAACGTCTCCTCCACCGTGATGATGCGCTGTTCGGCCGCGCAGGCGGCGAGCAGCGCTCCGAGCATCGTCGTCTTGCCCGCATGGGTCGCTCCCGACACGATCACGGATGCGCCCGTCCGCATCGCCTCACCGAGGGCCCGCGCGGCATCGGGAGTCAGTGCGCCCTGCGCCGTGAGAGCGTCGAGTGAGCGGTGCCCGGGAAGGAACTTGCGGATGTTGACCGCCCACGCCCCGCGCACGACATCGGCGATCGCCACGTGCAGCCGCGAACCGTCCGGCAGCGAGGCATCGACGAACGGCTGCCCGATGTCCACCCGCCGCCCCGTCGCCTGCAGCATCCTCTCCACCAGATCCCGAACCGTCGCCCCGTCCCACCGCAGCGCCGTCCGCTCCGCGACCCCACCCCGCGCCGTGTGCACGACCCCGTCGCCGTTGACCCACACCTCCTCGATGCCCGGGTCGTCGAGCAGCGGCTGCAGAGCACCGAAGCCACTCACCGCCGCCAGCACGTCCCGCACGCACGCCGCCTCGTCCTCGACCAGCACGCCGCCCCGCGCGAGCGCCCGATCATCGTGACGCCGCACCTCCGCCCGGGCGACCTCCCGCGCCCGCTCCGGGTCCGTCGCCGGATCCACCCCCTCGGTCCGCAGCCGACGCCTCACGAGGTCGGCGATGATCGACGCGGGCTGCTCCATCCCTGCATCCTCGCAACGTTCCGCTCCCGGCCTGTGGAGTTATCCACACCCCATCCGCCGCCTTCGAACGGAGGCCGTCCGGCACCCGGTACCGTGCAGGCATGAAGCGGTTCACTGTCTCGTGCGGGCTCCTCGGCGTTCTCGTCCTGTCAGGCTGCACCAGTAGTGCCGATCTCCTGCAGTGCCAGAGCGTGGCCGCCGTCGATACGGAGCTCGAGGCCTTCTTCGCCAAGGACACGGTCGGCGGCAGGCCGAGCCCGGAGCAGACCGAGCGCCTGAAGGAGCTCGCCGACGAGTACGCCGAGCTGGACGTCGACGGCGAGGTGCAGGAGGCGGCGACGGCGGTGAGTGACGACCTGCGCGCGCTCTACGACTACCGTGTCGGCGTCCAGAACGGCGACGACGCGGACCCCGACCGCGAACAGGAACTCCGCCGGACCGCGATCGATACGTTCGTCGAGGGACAAGCGGTCTGCATCGAGAGCTCCTCCTGACGCCGCCGTATCGAGCCGCCCGCCCCGGTGTCAACCGGTACGTCCCCCGTCGTCGCGCTCCTTAGGCTGAGGAGCAGACCTGCGAGGAGACGACGTGCACCGCGCCACACCAGCCGCCCCCGAACCGACCCTGAGCGTGGTCATCCCGGTCAAGGACGACGCGGCGGAACTGCGGCGGTGTCTCCGCGCCCTCGCCCGGCAGACGCTCCCGCCCGACGAGATCATCGTCGTGGACAACGCCTCGACCGATGAGTCGGCCGCCGTGGCCGCCCAGCACGGTGCACGGGTCGTGCGGTGCGACACCCCGGGCATCCCCGCGGCGAGCGCGACCGGGTACGACGCGGCGACGGGCGACGTGATCCTGCGGCTCGACGCGGACGGCGTCCCGGGGCCGCGATGGATCGAGACGATGGCGACCGCGTGCACACGCGACCCGCGGGTCGGCGCCTGGACCGGCGGGGCACATTTCGTGGACGGCCCGCGGTTCCTGCGCCGCCCCCTCGCGGCGGCCTACCTCTTCTCCTACGTCGTCGTCTGCGGCTCTGCCCTCGGCCACGCACCGCTGTTCGGGTCGAACCTCGCACTCCGCCGCACGGCCTGGCTCGCCGTCCGGGCCCGCGTGCACCGCGCCGACGCCGAACTCCACGACGACCTCGACCTCGCCTTCCACGTCGGCGAGCGCCACCGCATCCGCTGGCTCCTGCACACCGACATGGGCATCTCCATGCGCCCGTTCGGCAGCGGCCGTTCCTTCGCCCGTCGGGCCTGGATCGGCGCCCGCACCGTCCTCGTACATTGGCCGGAGGACTTCCCTCCCGTGCGCTGGGTGCGGCTCGCCCTCCGCCGGGTACTGCACCGCCTCGGCGTCCCCGCGCCCGGAGCCCGCCGATGACCGCCCCGCTCCTCGGAACACCGTCCGCCACCGAGCTGCACGTCATGACCCTCAACATCCGCCGCGACCTCGGTGCCCTCGCCTGGCCGCGCGCCGACCGCTGGGAGATCCGACGCCCCCGGCTCACCGCGCTCCTGCGCACCGAGCGGCCGGACCTCCTCGGTGTGCAGGAGGCCCTTCCCACGCAGGCTGCCGCCGTCTCCGCCGCGCTCGGCCCGTCGTTCCGCCGTGTCGGCCACGGTCGCCTCCCCGGACCCCGCGGCGAGGGCTGTCCCCTCTTCTACGACGCCGATCGGCTGGAGCTGCGCACCTGGCGACAGGTCGCGCTCTCCCGCACCCCCGATCGCCCCGGTTCCCGCTCCTGGCTGAGCGTCGCGCCGCGGGTGGCGGTGGAGGCGTCCTTCCGCGACCGCCGCACGGACGCCCCCGTCACCGTGCTCAACACCCACCTCGACGCGTTCTCGCCGTGGGCGCGGCTCCGTCAGGCGGAGGCGGTGCACGACCTCGCCGTCGCCTCTGCGACACCCGTCATCCTCCTCGCGGACGTCAACGCCGCCGCGGGCTCGGCACCGTGGCGCGCCCTGGAAGCCGACGGCGTCCTCCGCGATTCGTGGACGGCCGCCGTCTCCCGCCGCACCCCCGCCTGGAGCACGTTCTCCGGCTACCGGTCGCCCCGCCGCGGACGCCGCATCGACGGCATCCTCGTCTCCCCCGCGCTTCCCGTGCGCCGGGCCGGCATCGATGCGCGGCAGTATGGAGGGGGCTGGCCGTCGGATCACCTCCCCCTGCACGCCCTGATCGATCTCGCCCCGCCCGCCGCTGCCGTACCCGAGGAGCCCGCATGAAGGAGGACTTCCTCCGCCCGCCGCAGTCCGTGGCGGAGTACGGCGCCGACGCCGTCCGGGTGATCGGCATCCTCAGCGTCCTCGTCGCGGCGATCTGGTCGACCCCGACCGACGCCGGCATCCTCGCGCTCGCCCTTCCCGCCCTCATGCTCCCCCGCGTCCTCGGGATGCGCGGCGGCATCGACCTCGCGATCGGCCTGATCGTGCTCATCGCGGCGGCGAGCAACGTGTTCGACCTGTACCGCACGCTCACCGGGTGGGACCTCGTCGTGCACTTCGTCTGCACAGGCGCCCTCGCCGCCAGCGCCTACCTCGTGCTCTCCCGCCTCGGCATCGTCACCGCGCAGGAGTCACCCGCGTTCCGCCCCCGCATCCCGATCGTCCTCTGCACCGTCATCGGGCTCGCGGCCAGCGCCGTGTGGGAGATGATCGAGTGGGCGGGGCGCACCTTCGTCACCGACGAGATCTTCGTCACCTACGAGGACACCATCGGCGACATGGCGATGGGCGGACTCGGTGCGCTCGCGGCGGGAGTCCTCGTCGCCGTCGTCCGACTGGAGCGTCATCGCCCTGCGTGACGGCGCGGAACTGCGGGACGATCCCCAGGGTCGAACAGCGCGCGGGTCAGTAGACTGAAGCCACCGCGCGGGAGTGGTGGAATTGGCAGACACGCAGGATTTAGGTTCCTGTGCCCCAGGGCGTGTGGGTTCAAGTCCCACCTTCCGCACGACGGGTGCTTCGGCGCCCGCATCGCTCCACCGCCGACACCTCACGACCGACGGGAATCCCGCCAGTGCTCGAAAGCATGCTGCACGCCCCCACCGCGCTCATCCCGTGGCTCGATCCGCAGACGATCATCGGGGCGGCGGGTCCGTGGGCGCTCCTCGTGGTCTGCTTCATCATCTTCGCCGAGACCGGTCTGCTGGTCGGCTTCCTCCTGCCCGGTGACACGCTGCTCATCATCGCGGGCCTGCTGACCCACACGAGCAACGTCTTCGGCGTGAACATCTGGGTCGTCTCGCTGCTCATCGCCCTCTCGGCGTTCATCGGCGGCGAGGTCGGCTACGTCATCGGGCACAAGGGCGGCCCCGCGGTGTTCGAACGCAAGGAGTCCGGCCTGTTCAGCAGGAAGAACGTCGAGCGCACCAACGCGTTCTTCGAGCGCTTCGGCGGACTCACCGTGATCCTGGCGCGCTTCGTGCCGATCGTGCGCACGTTCGCTCCGGTCGCGGCCGGCGTGGGCCACATGCCCTGGCGGCGCTACTCGCTCTACAACTTCATCGGGGCGATGATCTGGGGCTTCGGCCTCACGATGGTCGGCTACCTCATCGCCTACATCCCGTGGATCCGGCACCTCGTCGTCGAGTACATCGACATCATCCTGCTCATCGCCGTCGGCGGTACGGCGATCGTCACCTTGTGGCACTACCTCACCGAGCGCCACAAGGCGAAGAAGGCCGCGGCCGCGGGCGAAGACGTCGTGACCGACCACGAGGAGGCGGAGGAGCTCGTCCTCGACGCCGACGTGTTCGACCGGGCCCCCGACCTCGACGGCGACGGCAAGCACTGACCCCGTCGCGGATCAGCCCGCGTTCTTCGAGCGCTTCTCCTTGGAGCGGGCAACGCTCGCGCGCAGCGCCTCCATCAGGTCGATGACCTCGCCGCCGTCCGCCGCCTTCTCGCCGTCGCCGCCGAACGTCTCGGCCACATCGAACGTCTCCCCGGCCTCGATCTTCGCGTCGATGAGTGTGCGGAGCTCCTTCTGGTACTCGTCGACGAACTCCTCAGGGTCGAAGTCCGCCGAGTAGCTGTCCACGAGCGAAGACGACAGCTCCAGCTCCTTCTTCGAGATCCGCACGTCCTCGTCGAGGGACGGGAACTCTGCCTCCCGGACCTCGTCCGACCACAGGAGCGTCTGGAGCACGAGCACCTTGCCCCGCACGCGCAGGGCGGCGAGCCGCGTCTTCTGGCGCAGCGTGAACCGCACGATCGCGGTGCGGTCGGTCTGCTCCAGGGTCTTGCGCAGCAGCACGTACGCCTTGGGCGACTTCGAGTCGGGCTCCAGGTAGTACGGCTTGTCGAGGGTGAGCGGATCGACCTGTTCGGAGGGCACGAACTCCACCACGTCGATCTCGCGGCTCTTCTCCGCCGGCAGCGCGGCGAGGTCGTCCTTGGTGAGCACGACCGTCTGCCCGTCGTCGACGTAGGCGCGGTCGATGTCGGAGTAGGCGACCGTCTCGCCGCACACCTCACACGTCCGCTGGTAGCGAATGCGGCCACCGTCCTTGTCGTGCACCTGATGCAGCGGCACGTCGTGGTCCTCGGTCGCGGAGTACACCTTGACCGGCACGTTCACCAGCCCGAACGTCAGGGCGCCCTTCCAGATCGTCCTCATCACACCAGTAGACACCAGCCCCACCCGTCACGACCACCCCTTGACTACGCTGGCTCCATGGTGGGAGAGGCGCAGGTCGTACAGGTCGACGGCCGGCGACTGCGCGTGACCAACCTCGACAAGGTCGTCTATCCAGAGACGGGCACGACCAAGGGCGAGGTCATCGCCTACTACACCGCCATCGCGCCGCTGCTCCTACCGCTCCTCGACGGCCGCCCGGTCACCCGCAAGCGCTGGGTCGAGGGCGTCGGCACCGCGGCCGCCCCCGAAGACTCGTTCTTCACGAAGCAGCTCGAGCCCGGGGCTCCGGACTGGATCCCGCGGCAGGACATCCAGCACTCCGACGGCCCCAAGGCGTATCCGCTGGTGGAGGACGTGCCCACGCTCGTGTGGCTCGCGCAGGTCGCGGCGATCGAGCTGCACGTACCGCAGTGGCGGTTCACCCCGGAGGGTCTGCCCGGACGC
Organism: Microbacterium sp. CFSPD4_SD4; assembly: GCF_057364585.1. Classification (NCBI taxonomy): domain Bacteria; kingdom Bacillati; phylum Actinomycetota; class Actinomycetes; order Micrococcales; family Microbacteriaceae; genus Microbacterium; species Microbacterium sp. CFSPD4_SD4. Next base: position 252,534 of record NZ_JBNFOC010000003.1, on the reverse strand, counting down.
CCGGACCGTCTCGTGCTCGACCTCGACCCCGGACCCGGCGCCGACCTCGCGCAGTGCGCCGAGGTCGCCCGGATCGCCAGGACGCTGCTCACCGGCATGGGCCTCGACCCCCTGCCCGTGACGAGCGGCAGCAAAGGCATCCACCTCTACGCGTCCCTGCCCGGCGAGCAGACCAGCGCCGAGGTCTCCGCCGTGGTCAAAGAACTGGCCCGCATTATCGAGAACGACCACCCCGACCTCGCGACGAGCGTCATGTCCAAGGCCGTGCGCGGGGGCAAGGTGTTCCTCGACTGGAGCCAGAACAACGGCAAGAAGACGACGATCTCCCCGTACTCCCTGCGCGGGCGCGCCGCCCCGGCGTCGCGTCGCCGCGCACGTGGGAGGAGCTCGACGACCCGGGGCTCGCCCACCTCGAACTGGACGACGTGCTCGCACGCGCGGCTGCGGGGTTCGACCCCCTCTCGTCGCTCCGCCCCGACGCTCCGGCACTGCCCTCGAACGTGCCCGCCTCGCCCCCGGCTCCCGCGATCCGGGCGGCGGCCCCCGCCCCCACCCGCCGCGGACGGCCGCTCGCCGCGCCCGCACCGTCACCCGCCGGGACCACCCTCCCCTCCCTCGCCGCGATGCTCGCCGAGAACGGCACCCCCGCGATCGCTCGAAACCTCAGCACCCCGTCCTGGGTGGAGGTGAAGTGGGACGGCATCCGTGCGATCGGCACCTGGCGCGACGGGCACATGTCGCTGCACGCCCGTCGCGGCACCGACATCACCGCCCGCTACCCCGAGCTGACGGCCGACGGCGCCCCGTTCCTCCCGGTCGACGAGGCGATCGTCGACGGGGAGATCGTCGCCTTCGACAGCGCCGCCCGGCCGAGCTTCTCCCTGCTGCAGAACCGCATGCACCTCACCCGGCCCCGGGAGATCGAGCGTGAGGTGGTGCGCACACCGGTCGTGTACATGCTGTTCGACCTGCTCCGCCTCGACGGCCACGACCTCACCGGGATGCCGCTCCGCGAGCGCCGCACGCTCCTGGGTGACATCGTGGCGGGAGTCGACGCGCCCATCCAGGTCCCACCCGTCTTCGACGACGTGGACGCGGCACTGGCGGCGAGCGAGGAGTTCGGTCTGGAGGGCGTCGTCGTGAAGGATCCGGCGTCGCGGTACCGCGCCGGCCAGCGCTCGCCCTCCTGGCTGAAGCTCAAGAACACCCGCATGCAGGAGGCGGTGATCGTCGGCATCCGCCCGGGAAAGGGCGAGCGGGAGGGCACTCTCGGCTCTCTCCTCCTCGCGGTCCCGGAGGGCGGCGACCTCCGCTACATCGGCCGCGTGGGCACCGGATTCACCGACCGGATCCTTCGCGATCTCATCGCGCGCCTGGAGCCGCTGCGCGTGCCGCGGGCACCGCTCGACGGCGTGCCCCGACCCGATTCCTCCGACGCCCTGTGGGTGCGCCCCGAGCTCGTGGGCGAGGTGGAGTTCGCGAACTGGACGCCGGACGGCATCCTCCGGCACGCGCGTTGGCGAGGTCTGCGCCCGGACAAGACCGTCGGCGAGATCACCGTCGAGGCGTGAGCGGCACGCTGCTCAGGCGTGGTGCGGTTCGCAGTCGCTCTGCTCGGCCGGCTCGATCTGGAACGTGGAGTGCGCGACGTCGAAGTGATCCGCGAGGCACGCCTGCATCTCCGACAGCAGCGCCGCCGAGCGGCCGTCCGCCAGCAGGTCCGGTCGCACGCTGACGTGCGCGGTGAAGACGGGCGCCCCGCGGGTGAGCTGCCACACGTGCACGTCGTGGACCCCGACGACGCCGTCGTAGCCGAGCAGGTGGGTGCGGATCTCGCCGACGGCCATGCCCTTCGGGGCCGACTCGGCGAGCACGGAGAACACCTCCTTGAGCAGCACGAACGCCCGCGGGATGATCATCGCCGCGATGAACAGCGAGGCGAGCGCGTCGGCCGGCATCCAGCCCGTCACGAGGATCACGCCCGCCGCGATGATGACCATGAGCGAGCCGAGCAGGTCGCCCATCACCTCGAGGTAGGCGCCCCGCACGTTCAGGTTCGTGCGCTGGGCCCGGCTGAGCAGCCACATCGACACCGCGTTGGCGACGAGGCCGACGACCGCGACGACGAGCATGAGCCCGCCCGCGACCTCGACCTCGGAGGGGTTCAGCAGCCGCTGCACCCCCTGCACGGCGACGACGGTGGCGAGGGCGATGAGGATGACCGCGTTGATGAGGGCGCCGAACACCTCGGCCCGCTGATAGCCGAACGTCCGCCGGTCGTCCGCGGGCCGCGCCGCCACGGTCGCGGCGATGAGGGCGATCACGAGCGCCGAGGCGTCCGTGAACATGTGCGCGGCGTCCGCGAGCAGCGCGAGCGAGCCCGTGAGAAGGGCTCCGACGACCTGCACGATCATCACGGTCGCCGTGAGGGTCAACGAGATCGCGAGCAGGCGACGGCTGCTCGCCGAACGGAGACCGCCGGGCGCGGGCGCGTGATCGTGCATGCCCCCAGGCTAGCCCGGCATCGGGTGCGGAGAGGCCGTTCCGCCTAGTCGGGAACAGTAACGATTCTCACCGTCAGCAGGGGTTCTTCCGCGGGATCCTCAGAGCGCGGCGAGCAGCGGCACGAGCGCCGCGAAGGCGCGGGCGCGATGCGACTGCGACTGCTTCTCCTCGGCCGTGAAGTCCCCCACGGTGCGCTCCGCGCCGTCGGGCTGGCCGTCCGGGATGAAGATCGGGTCGTAGCCGAAACCGCCGCCCCCGGAGGCGTCGTGGGCGAGGCGTCCGGGCCAGATCCCCTCGACGACGTGCTCGCGACCGTCCGGGAGGACGAGGGCGATGGTCGAGGTGAAGTGCGCCGAGCGATGCGGGTCGGCGATGTCACGCAGCTGGTCGAGCAGCAGCTCCAGGTTCGCCGTGGCGTCCTTCTTCTGTCCTGCCCAGTACGCCGAGAACACCCCGGGCGACCCGCCGAGCACGTCCACGCAGATGCCGGAGTCGTCGGCGAGCGCCGCGAGGCCGGTGTGCGCGGCGGCCGCTCGCGCCTTGAGGAGCGCGTTCTCGGCGAACGTCACCCCGTCCTCGACCGGCTCGGGACCGTCGTAGCCGACGACCTCCAGGTCGGGCCGCGTCTGCTGGACGATCTGCTGGAACTCCCCGACCTTGTGCGGGTTGTGGGTCGCGAGGACGACGCGCATGCTCAGGCTTCCGCCAGAGCGGCGAGCTGCCGGTCCTTCAGCTCCGCGCAGCCGGCGACCCCGAGGTCGAGGAGCGCGTCGAGCTCGCGCTTGTCGAACGGCGCTCCCTCGGCCGTGCCCTGCACCTCGACGAACAGGCCGCGGCCGGTCACGACGACGTTCATGTCGGTCTCGGCCCGCACGTCCTCGACGTAGGCGAGGTCGAGCATCGGCTCCCCGTCGACGATGCCGACCGACACCGCGGAGACCGAGTCGAGCAGCGGCGTCGAGTTCTTGCCGATGAACTTCTTGTCCCGGCCCCATTCGATGGCATCGGCCAGGGCGACGTAGGCGCCGGTGATCGCCGCCGTGCGGGTGCCGCCGTCGGCCTGGAGCACGTCGCAGTCGATGACGATGGTGTTCTCGCCCAGCGCCTTGGTGTCGACGACGGCGCGGAGGGCGCGTCCGATGAGGCGGGAGATCTCGTGCGTGCGGCCGCCGATGCGCCCCTTCACGCTCTCCCGGTCGTTGCGGCTGTTCGTCGCGCGCGGGAGCATCGCGTACTCCGCCGTGACCCAGCCCTTGCCCTTGCCGGTGAGCCACCGGGGCACGCCGTTCGTGAACGAGGCGGTGCACAGCACCTTCGTCCCGCCGAAGCTGATGAGAGCCGAGCCCTCGGCCTGCGCGCTCCAGCCGCGCTCGATGGTGATCTCGCGGAGCTGCGAGGTGGAACGGCCGTCGGCGCGGACGATGTCGGTCATGTGCTTCTCTCGGTCGGGGATGGAGCGACGGGCTCAGCGCGCGTCGAGGGCGGAATCGGGAAGCGTGATGACGCCGGTCTGGACGAGCTGCACGTCGCGCACCTCGCGGCCCATGAGCCGGTTCGCGAGCGCCGTGAAGTCGTCGGCGGAGTCGCCCGTGGCCTCGTACACGTAGGTCGCGGTGGCGTCGGGCGGCGCCAGCAGATCGCCGCGCACGAGCTGGCGGTACACGTCGCCCGCGGTCTCGTCGTCGCTGGAGACCAGGGTCACGCCCTCCCCCATGACGTAGCTGATGGCGCCACGGAGGAACGGGTAGTGCGTGCAGCCGAGGACGAGCGTGTCCACGTCGGCCTCCCGCAGCGGCGCGAGGTACTCCTCGGCCACGGCGAGCACCTCGGGGGTCCCGGTCACGCCGGCCTCGACGAACTCGACGAACCGGGGGCAGGCCGCCGTGAACACCTGCAGGCGCTCGTTCACCTCGAGCATGTCCTGGTAGGCCCGCGAGCCGATGGTGCCGACCGTGCCGATCACGCCGACCCGGCCGTTCCTCGTCGTGGACACCGCGCGTCGCACTGCCGGACCGATCACCTCGACGACGGGCACGTCGTAGCGCTCGCGCGCATCGCGCAGCATGGCCGCGGACGCGGTGTTGCAGGCGATCACGAGCATCTTCACGCCCTGGTCGACCAGCGTGTCCAGCACCTCGAGCGCGTAGCGGCGCACGTCGGCGATGGGCTTGGGGCCGTACGGCGAGTGGGCGGTGTCGCCGATGTAGACGAACGATTCGCGGGGCAGCTGGGCCCGGATGGCCCTGGCCACCGTGAGCCCGCCGACACCGGAGTCGAAGATCCCGATCGGCGCGTCGTTCATGACCCCCAAGCCTACCCGCGTGCGCGGCGCCGCGTGCATCGCGGCGCTCACTAAGCTGAGCGCATGACCACGTCGACGGCGCTGCTCACCGACCGTTACGAGCTCACGATGCTCGCCGCCTCGCTCCGGGACGGCACCGCGTCCCGACCGAGCGTCTTCGAGCTCTTCTCCCGGCGTCTCTCCGGCGGACGCCGTTTCGGCGTCGTGGCCGGCACCGGGCGGCTGCTCGGGTTGCTCCGTGACTTCCGCTTCGGGGACGACGAGCTGCGCTTCCTCCGCGACGAGCACGTCGTCGACGCCGAGACCCTCGCCTCCCTGGAGCGCTACCGCTTCACCGGGACCATCCGCGGCTACCGCGAGGGCGAGCTCTACTTCCCCGGGTCGCCCATCCTCACGGTCGAGGGTTCGTTCGCGGACGCGGTGGTCCTGGAGACGCTGGCGCTGAGTGTGCTCAACCACGACTCCGCCGTCGCCACGGCCGCCGCGCGCATGAGCATCGCTGCCGGGGAGCGACCGCTCGCCGAGATGGGCTCGCGCCGCGCGGCGGAGCGCTCCGCCGTGGCCGCGGCGCGGGCGGCCTACATCGCCGGCTTCGGCGCCACGAGCAACCTCGAGGCCGGTCGCTCCTGGGGCATCCCGACCATGGGCACCGCCGCCCACTCGTGGACCCTGCTGCATGACAGCGAGGAGGACGCCTTCCGCGCGCAGGTCGAGAGCATGGGCGTGGACACCACCCTCCTCGTGGACACCTATGACATCCGCACCGGCGTCGAGACCGCGATCCGGGTGGCCGGGACCGGGCTGGGCGGCGTCCGCATCGACTCCGGTGACCTCCCGATCGTCGCCGCAGAGGTGCGCGCACAGCTCGACGAGCTCGGCGCCACCGAGACCCGCATCACGGTCACGAGCGATCTCGACGAGTACGCGATCGCCGCTCTCGCCGCGTCGCCCGTGGACGCGTACGGCGTGGGCACGTCCGTCGTGACGGGTTCCGGCTATCCCACCGCGAGCATGGTCTACAAGCTCGTGGCCCGGCAGGATGCCGACGGCTCGTGGATCGGGGTCGCCAAGGCGTCCGCCGACAAGGCCTCGTTCGGCGGCCGCAAGGCGGCGTTCCGCACGCTCAGCGACGGAGTCGCCGCGGCGGAGACGGTCGTCGTCTCCGACGGGTTCGAAGCACTCGACACGCCTGCCGAGCACCCGGACGGACGCCCGCTCCAGGTGACCCTCGTCGACGGCGGGGAGATCGACAGCGCCTTCGAGGGTGCTGCAGGGACCGCCGCTGCCCGCGCACACCACCTGCGCGTCCGCGAAGAGCTGCCGGTGCGCGCCCTCGCGCTCAGCAAGTCCGACCCCGCGATCCCGACGGTCTACGTCGAGGCCGACTGACCGGGGTCAGCGGACCATCGACTCGTAGATCTCCTTGCACGTCGGGCAGATCGGGAACTTCTCGGGGTCGCGGCCCGGCGTCCACTTCTTGCCGCAGAGGGCGCGGACGGGCTTGCCCGTGATCGCCGACTCGAGGATCTTGTCCTTCTTGACGTAGTGCGAGAAGCGCTCGTGGTCGCCCGGTTCGATGTTCTCCTCGCGGAGGAGTTCTTCCAGTTCGCGATCAAGCGTTGCCACGCCACCCTGATCGGGGCTGTCCAGCGGAGTACTCATCCCGCGATTCTAGCCGCGTCTCCCCCTCGGCGGGGCGGTCTCACGCGGTCTCGACGAACTCCATCAGACGTTCGCCGCTGCGCTCGAAGATGCGGCCGCCCAGCACGGCTCCCCCGAGGAACACCGCGATCCCGGTGAGGATGCCGACCCAGAACGCGGCGGGCGCGTAGCCGGAATCGGCGACGATGCTCGCCGCGAACAGCCACATCGTCGGCACACTCAGCACGATCGCGCCGAGGAACGCCGCCGCGGGGCCGTACACGCCGCGGGACGTCGGCCGCTGCGGCTGCTGGAACGGGCTGTCCCCCGGGCGGGAGACCGCGTAGGGCGCGACCACGGACACCACGCTCGAGATCCCGAGGGCGCTGAACAGCAGGCTCGCTCCGAGACCGACCAGCGGCAGGAGGAGGCTCCACCGACCGGCGAGGAGCAGCGAGAGCGGCACCGCGATCGCCAGCACGGGGACGGCGACGAGCAGCACCGGCACGAGGCGCCCGAGACGGTCAGGAAGACCGCGGACGCCGCTCGCGACGTGGGTCCAGAGGGCCGTGGAATCGTAGGCGACGTCGTTGTGGGGCAGCCAGCCGAAGAACAGGGCCATGACGGGCACGGGCACGAGGGCGGCGATCTCGACCGGCACACCCGCGACGATGAGGGGGAACACGGTGAGCACGCCCGCCACCGGCACCACGATGATGTTCATGATGTACCGGCGGTCGCGCAGCCAGTACACGAGGCTCCGGGCCGCGATGGCGCCGAAGGCGTTCGAGGGCAGGAGACCGAACCAGCCGAGTCCGCTCCGTTCCCGTGCCGCCACCGGACGCTCGGTCGTGGTGAGCAGGCGACGCACGAACCAGGTCCAGGCGAGCCACAGCAGCGCCAGGGTGACCACGGCCACCAGGCCGCTGATCCAGGCCGCGGCCGTCTCCCCTTCCGCCGCCGCGAACATCGCCGCCGGGGAGGCCGCGAGCGGGGTGAAGCCGATCACGGAGGTCAGGGTCGCCAGCGATGCCGGCACCTCGCCGTCCCAGCGGAGGGAGCCGAGGAACACCGCGACGGGGAACGCGATGACGATCAGGGCGAGGGCGAACAGCGCGGTCAGCTCCCGGGAGCGACGCTCCGGAAGCAGGAGCGCGTTGAGCGCCATCCCCACCCGCGAGAGGAGGATGGTCGACAGCAGCCCCATCAGCGCCAGGAGGACGGCCGGGAGCCACGGCGCGCCGGCCCTGATCGCGACGACGGTCACGCTGATGTAGACCGCGAGGAGTGCGAGGCTTGGGACACTGACGAGCGACGCGATCGCGAGCACCCAGGGCATCTTCCGCTCGTCGACGCCGAACACCGCGAAGCGCCGCGGATCGAGCTGGTCGACGGCTCCCACGAGCAGCGGCCCCACGAGGAAGCCGAGCAGGACGGCCGCCCCGCCGAGCACCGTCACCGCCTTGGATACCGGGACGGGGGCGCCGCCGAGGCTGAACACCGCCACGCACACCACCACGGTGACCGCGATCACCGCACCGAAGGAGAGCAGGGTGCGCACCCGGTGTTCCCCGCGCAGAGCGCCCAGGAGGAGCGCGAACCTCAGTCGGAGAACGTGTGCAGCCACTCGAGCCCCTCCACCTCGCCGCTGGAGCCCGCGAGCTCCACGAATCGGGACTCGAGCGTCTGGCCCGCGCGCACCTCGTCGATCGTGCCCTCGGCGAGCACCTCGCCGTTCACGATGATCGCCACCCGGGAGCACACGCGCTCCACGAGGTCCATGCCGTGGCTCGACAGGATCACCGTGCCACCGTGCGACACGTACGCCCGCAGGATGTCGAGGATCACGGCGGACGACACGGGGTCGACGGACTCGAACGGCTCGTCGAGGACGAGCACGCGGGGCGAGTGGATCATCGCGCCCGCGAGCATGATCTTCTTCGTCATGCCGGCCGAGTAATCGGACACCACCCGGTTCAGGGCGTCGCCGAGGTCGAAGGCCCTGGCGAGGTCGCCGGTGCGCTTCTCGATGACGTCGGCGGCGAGCCCGCGGAGCAGTCCGTAGTAATAGAGCAGCTGACGCCCGGTGAGGCGGTCGAAGGTGCGCAGCCGGTCGGGCAGCACGCCCATCACGCGCTTCGCAGCGAGCGGGTCGGTCGCCTGGTCGATGCCGCAGATGAGGACGCTGCCCTCGTCGGCGCGCAGGAGGCCGGCGACGATCGACAGGGTCGTCGTCTTGCCGGCGCCGTTCGGCCCCACGATGCCGTAGAAGGAGGCCGCGGGCACCGTGAGGTCGATGCCGTCGACCGCGCGGTTCTCGCCGAACTGCTTCACGAGGCCGCGGATGCGGATGGCCTCGGTGCCGGGCTCCGCCGCCGCGTCGTCATCGGCTTCCGCCGGCGGCTCCTCGGCGATCGCCGCGTCGACCACCTCGACGATCTCGACCTCCGCGACGCGGCCGTCTTCGGGCGCGGGCTCCGTCGTCACCGGCAGAGCGGTGTCGGATACCTCGACGGCGGGCTCCGTGGCACGGTCCTCGGTGACCGCGGGGTCCTCGACGAGCGTCGCAGCTTCGGCGGTTCCGTCGTCCGACGCCGTCTCGGCTGAGGCGGTGTCGGTGTCGTTGTCGGTGGCCTCTGCGGACGCGGTCGGCGACGACACGGCGCCGGAGTCCTCCGGCTGCGTCTCCGCAGCGGCCTCGGCGTCCGCGACCTGTGCTTCCGCGGCCTGTGCTTCCGCCGCCTCTGCTTCCGCGGCTTTCGCGGCAGCCGCCTTGGCCGCGGCCGCCTTCGCCGCCGCGGTCTTGGCGGCGGTGGTCTTGGCCGTCGTCTTGGCCGCCGATGCCTTCGCGGCGGCCGTCTTCGCCGCCGCGGCCTTGGCCGCAGCCGTCTTGGCGGCCGTCGTCCTGGCGGCAGCCGTGCTCGGCTTCGTGGTCGTCGCGGACGGACGCTTCGAGCCGGTGGTGCGCGCCGCGGTGTTCTTCATCGCGGCCGTTCGGGCTGCGGAGGCCGTGCGCGCAGCGGCGGGATCCACGCTCGCTGCGGGCGTGGGCTCCACCACGACCTCGGACGAGGGGGCCGCCTTCTCGGCCGCGGCCTTGGTCGGCGCGGCGGCCGGCTTCTTCGCCGCGGGGGACTTCGCCGCGGGTGCCTTCGCCGCCGCGGACGACTTCGTCGTGGACGACTTCGTCGTGGAGGACTTCGTCGTGGTGGTCTTCGCCGAAGCGGCCTTCGCACCCGCGGTCTTGCCTGAGGTCGACGTCGCACCGGTGGCCTTCGCCGCAGGCGACTTCGCGCTCGCGGTCTTCGCCGCCGGGGACTTCGCAGCGGTGGACGTCGAGGTCGCGGTCTTCGCGCTCGTCGACTTCGCGCTCGCGGTCTTCGCCGCAGGGGTCTTCGCCGTCGAGGTCTTCGCCGCGGTCTTCTTCTTCGCCGTCGACGCGTCCGCGGCGGACGTGCCCGCGGTGGAGGTCGCGGCCGCCTTCTTCGCGGCGGCAGAGGACAAGGCAGGCCGCTTGGCGGCCGGCTTCCGAACGGGCGCGGGGGCCTCGGCCGGGGTCTCGGCTCCCTCTGCCTGGGGGGTGGGGTCATCAGGGGAGGAAGTCACCGTCCTACGGTATCAACGGGTGGCTGAGAGCCAAGGCCCCACGCGCGATTCCGCCGCCTGAACCCCTTCTCCGCCGGTTTTGCAAGGGGGTTGTCGTCCCTGTGCGTTGCGTGTGTACTCGGTCACGAAATGGCAACGGGGCCCACCTGGCCCCGGGCTTTCCAGGGGGAATCGCTAGCATGATCCCCGGCACGACGAAGTGTCTGGTCGGTGAACCGACCGTGAACACAACTTCCTTAGGAGTATTCGTGACTCTTCAGACCGTCATCCTCGCAGCCGGAATGGGCTCCCGCCTCGGCCGTGCGCTGCCCAAGCCGCTCACCGAGCTCAACGACGGCCGCACGATCATGGGCCAGCAGCACGACAACATCCGGGCCGCTTTCGGATCCGACGCACGCATCACGACGGTCGTGGGCTACCGCGCGGAGACCATCATCGAGGCCTTCCCCTCCGTGAACTACGTCCACAACGACCGCTACGACGAGACCAACACCTCGAAGAGCCTGCTGCGCGCCCTGAGCGCCACCGGCAAGAGCGGCGTGCTGTGGATGAACGGCGACGTCGTGTTCGACCCGATGATCCTCGGTCGCGCCGCCGCGTACATCGAGCGGGACCAGTCGTTCGTCACCGTCAACACCGCCAAGGTCAGCGATGAAGAGGTGAAGTACACCGTCACGGCGGAGGGCTTCATCAAGGAGCTGTCGAAGTCCGTCAAGGGCGGCCTCGGCGAGGCGGTCGGCATCAACTACATCTCCTCGGGCTTCAAGAAGGCGTTCATGCGCCAGCTGCAGCGGGTCGAGGACCAGGACTACTTCGAGCGGGGTCTCGAGCTGGCGATCGCCGAGGACGGCCTGCTGCTCGAGCCGATGGACGTCTCCGACCTGTACGCGGTCGAGGTCGACTTCGCGGAAGACCTGGAGCGCGCGAACCTCTTCGTGTGACGCTCCCGTCCGAGAGCCCCGATCCGCCACGGACCGGGGCTCTCGGTGTTTTCGCGGACGGGCTTCATAGGATCGGCACATGGCCCCCAAGGTGCACAAGATCCACTCCCTCCCGGACGACGCCCCGTGGGACAAGGGCGTGCCGCCGGTCGGCTCCCCGGAACACCCGATGATGGTCCGCGGGCTCGACCGGGTGCTCTCGATCCAGCGCCCCCTGGTGCTCGCCCACATCCGCAGCATCCGGCTCCGCAACCCGCACGCGACCCCTGACGAGATCATCCGGATCCTAGAGCGCCGCTACCTCGCGGCCGTCACGACCGGTGGGGCCGCGGTGGGCGCGACCGCCGTCGTGCCGGGTATCGGCACGGGGATCACCCTCGCGCTCTCCGGCGTCGAGACCGTGGGGTTCGTGGAATCCACGGCCCTCTTCGCGCAGTCGGTCGCCGAGGTGCACGGCATCGCGGTGGGCAACCCCGACCGTGCCCGCGCTCTCGTCATGACCCTCATGCTCGGCAAGGAGGGCGTCGACCTCGTCGGGCAGCTCGCCCGGCAGGTCACCGGTCGCGGCAGCAGCCGGTCGGCGTACTGGGGCGAGCTGGTGACGAAGTCGCTCCCCCGCGCCGCCGTGGGGCCGCTCGTCGACCAGCTCAAAGGGATGTTCGTGAAGCAGTTCGCGGCCAAGGGCGGGGCTTCCTTCATCGGCAAGGCGATGCCCTTCGGGATCGGCGCGGCGATCGGCGGGGCGGGCAACCACATCCTCGGACGCCGCGTGCTCACCACCTCCCACCGAGCCTTCGGGGCGGCACCCCTCACCCTCCCTGCCGAGCTGGAGCCCATCCCCGGCGCCGAGAAGGTGGAGCTGCGGATGCTGAGAGGAGCGCGCTACGCCGGCAACGCGGTCGCGGGAGCCGCGGGCACCGTGGCGCGCGGCGCGGGATGGGTCGGGCACCGGGTCGGCGAGATCGCCGGCCGCCGACGGGAACACTCCGCCGACGAGCTCGACGCCCGTCCCGGAGACGGCGATCACGGACTGCCACCGCGCCCGGGTTCCGACACGACCGCCGAATGAGGGAGCGTGCACCTCGCCAAAGGATCCGCCGCCCCGTTGTGCCGATCATCCAACGGACGGCGCGGAGCCGACGCTAGGGTGGAATCCGTGACGGACAAGCCCGACCCCTTTACCACCGCCGGAAAGATCGCGGACCTGCGCGCTCGCTACACCGAGGCCGTCGTCGACGCCGAGGCCAAGGCGAAGGAGAAGCAGCACGCCAAGGGCAAGATGACCGCCCGCGAGCGCATCGAACTCCTCGTCGATCCCGGCAGCTTCGTCGAGTTCGACGAGTATGTGCGGCACCGCACCACCGCGTTCGGCATGGATCGCTCGCGTCCGTACGGCGACTCCGTGGTGACCGGCGTCGGCACCATCCACGGCCGCACCGTCGCCGTGTACTCGCAGGACTTCTCCACCTTCGGCGGGTCGCTGGGCGAGGTCGCCGGCGAGAAGATCGTCAAGATCATGGAGTTCGCCCTGGCGGGCGGCATGCCCTGCATCGGCATCCTCGACTCGGGCGGCGCGCGGATCCAGGAGGGCGTCGTCGCCCTCGGCAAGTACGGCGAGATCTTCCGCCTCAACACCCGCGCCTCGGGCGTGATCCCGCAGATCTCGATCATCATGGGCCCGGCGGCCGGCGGCGCGGTCTACTCCCCCGCCCTCACCGACTTCGTCATCATGGTCGACAAGACCAGCCAGATGTTCGTCACCGGACCCGACGTGATCAAGACCGTCACCGGCGAGGACGTCGGCATGGAGGAGCTCGGCGGCGCCTACACGCACAACACCCGCTCCGGTGTCGCGCACTACCTGGCCGAGGACGAGGACGACGCGATCGACTACGCCCGCACGCTCCTCGGCTTCCTGCCGGACAACAACATGGCGGAGCTGCCCTCCTACGAGAGCGCGTTCGAGTTCGAGACCACCGACGCGGACCGCACGCTCAACACGCTCATCCCGGACTCCCCGAACCAGCCGTACGACATCCACACCGTGATCGAGCACGTCGTGGACGACGGCGACTTCCTCGAGGTGCAGCCGCTGTTCGCGCCGAACATCGTCATCGGCTTCGGACGCATCGAGGGCCGCTCGGTCGGCATCATCGCCAACCAGCCGTCCCAGATGGCGGGAACGCTCAACATCGAGGCCGGCGAGAAGGCGAGCCGGTTCGTGCGCTTCTGCGACGCGTTCTCGGTCCCCATCGTGACCCTCGTCGACGTCCCCGGCTACCTCCCGGGCACCGACCAGGAGTGGACCGGCGTCATCCGCCGCGGCGCCAAGCTCCTCTACGCGTACGCGGAGGCCACCGTGCCGCTCGTGACCGTCATCCTCCGCAAGGCCTACGGCGGCGCGTACATCGTCATGGGGTCGAAGCAGCTCGGCGCCGACGTGAACCTCGCCTGGCCGACCGCCGAGATCGCCGTGATGGGCGGACAGGGCGCCGTCAACATCCTCTACCGCGGGGAGATCCGCAAGGCGGAGGAAGCGGGCGAAGACGTGGCGGCGGTCCGCACGCGCCTCGCGAACGAGTACACGTACAACGTGGCCTCGCCCTTCCTCGCGGCCGAGCGCGGCGAGCTCGACGGGATCATCGAGCCGGCGAACACGCGGGTGGCCATCGCGAAGGCTCTCCGGGCGTTGCGGGGCAAGCGTGCCGAGCTGCCCCCGAAGAAGCACGGGAACATCCCGCTGTGAGCGGCCAGGAACCCGCCGTCGACGGGGCGGCGCCTGCGCCCGTGATGCTGGAGGTCACCCGCGGCACCGCGAACGAGGAGGAGCTCGCTGCCCTCATCGCGGTGCTGGGGGACGCCTATGCGAACGAGCAGGCGGAGGCGACGGTCGAGGAGCCGCGGGTCTCCGCGTGGACCCGCACCCAGCGTCCGCTGCGCCGGCCCCTGCGCCGGGACATCCCCTGGGGACGTTTCGCCGGCTGAGTTCCGGCCCGGATCTTGTCCCCCAAAATACCTACAGACAACCGTTGCTCGGGACCGCAGACTAGAGGAGACGCTTCGCGTTCGGCTGGTCTCTCTGTCCCAGGGTAGACAGACGCTGATCGGCCACCAGCGGACGGTTTTCGGGTAACTGTCCGCACGGCGAGGGGCAGGCGGATTCGCCGCCCCTCGCCCACTCTCATCTCCGCGCGTCAGACGTCGTCCCGCGCCGCTCCCTCGTGATCTCGTGCCACAGGTCCACGGAATCGTCGTCCGATGCCCGCAGACCCGCGCGACCGACGACGGTGACGGCGACGAGCGGGTCTCGTGCGGAGCGGATGATGATGCGCCCCGTCCCGGCGCTGCGGAGCACCGACGCGAGCTCGTCGCGGATCTCCATGCGGCGGCCCTCGTCGACGCCGTCGAGTCCGCCCTCGTCGAACACGGTCACCGAGGCGCCGCGACGGCGGGCGGCATCGATCGCGTTGCGGACGTCGTCGTTCAGCAGGTCCGCCCCGCGCAGCTCGTCGCGGAGGCGCCCCTCGGCGAGCCGCGCCTCCAGCCGCTCGTCCTCGTCGAGCTGGCCGCGTGACGCCACCACCCGGCTGAGGACGGGGCCGGCGACCGCGAGGGCGAACTGGGTACGGAGGCGGCGCTCGCGCTGGCGCACCCGTTGCGTCGCGTGCCAGGCCGACACCGCCTGCTGGATCTCCGACAGACGCTCCGTGTCGCTCACGGCGCGGTCCCAGAACATCACCAGGAGCTGGGCGACCGCGACCCACATGATCGACCCCACGACGCCGAGGTTCAACGCCACTCCGAACCCGAGGGCGGCGGAGGCGGCGACGACGAGCACGACCAGCGTCGCCCAGCCCGCCCACGCGCGGCGACGGACCACGCAGACGATGCCGAGCAGCCCCAGGGCTCCGATGTACCAGGTGGCGAAGGGCGCCGTCCGATCGTCGGGATCCAGCGAGAGGGTGACCAGCACCGGGATGACCGCGCTCGCTCCGAGGGCGAGGAGCGCCGACCACAACGGCATGCGCACCGTGACCGGACTCCCGAGGATCGCGATGTTCACCACCACGAGGTACACGGCGATGGCGAGGACCATGAGCAGCGGAGCCGTCGGCTGCTCGATCCACCAGATCCCCCGGGCGACGAAGTACAGCGCGAAGCCGACGGCGAGCGAGGTGGCGACGCTGCGGACGGTCCGGTTCATGAGCGCTCCCACCCGAGGGTCACGACGGTGCCTTCCGCATCCGAGGAGATGTGCGCGGTCCCGGCCACACCGGCCATGCGGGCGAGGATCGAGGCGCGGATGCCGAGCCGGTCGGGACCGATGGCGTCGACGTCGAAGCCGCCACCGGTGTCCGAGATCGTCACGGCGATGCCCTCGTCACCGTGACCGACGACGAGGATGTGCAGACCACGACCAAGGGCGTGCGCGACGGCGTTCCCGATCGCCTGGCGGGCGGCGAGCACGAGGGCCCGCGCGGCCCGCCCCGGGATGAGGCCGCTGCCGCCACGCTCCTCCACGATGGCGTCCGCGCCCAGCTCGGAGAGTGCTCGTCGCAGTTCCACGACGATCTGCGCGGCCCCCACCGGCTCGTCGCTGCCCTCCTCCGCGACCGCCGCCTCGGTGTTCGCGAGCCGCGTGAGGGCCTCCCTGGCCATCGCCACGGCGAGCTCCCGTGCCCGCTCGCCCTCCGCGCGCTCGGCGGCGATGAGAGCCGCGAGGACGCTGTCGTGCATGAGGGCCGACATCGCGACCCTCTCCTCCTCCGCAGCCGCGGCCGCGGCCGCCGTGGCATACGAGGCCACGGCCGTCCCCCGCGCTTCGTCCACGCCCGCGGCGACCGAACGGAACATCCAGCCGAGCGACACGATCACGACGCCGAGGATCAGCGTGAAGGAGACGTCGAACGCCGTCGTCACCCAGAACTCCCGGGAGAACTCCCCCTGCACCAGACGCACGTACCCGTAGACGAAGGGCACGCCGACGGCCCATGCGAACTGCAACCGCACGGGGAAGGCCAGCATCGCCGCCACCACGCCCACGTTCACGAGGAAGAAGATCCACGGCTGGTCGCCCGCCACCTTGTCCGTGGGGTCGACGACGACGGGCCACGCCGCGAGCGCGAGCACGTACACGACGGCGAACACCCCCGCGGCCAGGCGCACGCCGCGTCCGACCAGACAGGCGACGAGCATCGCGGTCAGCGGTACGAAGACGGCGACGAGCATCGAGATGTGGGGCGCGTCCGCGCGGGACATCGTCTGCACGGCCGCGATCAGCGCCTGCGCTCCGAGCACGGCCGACCCCAGGGCGACGACGATCGCGAGGATGCGCTCCATCCGCTTGCCAGTGAACCGCTCGAAGCCGTTCTCCGCGCTGCCGGGAGAAGGGATCTTGCTCCAGGCGTCGCGGACGCTCAGCGGCTCAGCGGGCACTCGGCGCCCCGTCGGCCGTCACGATGCCGTCCTCCATCGCGCGCCGCAGCAGATCGACCTTGGTGGGCGCCGGCCGACCGACCTCGACGTACTTCACCCGGATCCGGTGATGTTCTCCTTCGCCGTGGAGTACGCGACGCCGAGACGCTCGGCCACGGCCTTCAGCGGCAGGCCCGTCGCGTACAGGCGCAGCACCTCCCGCTCGCGGCTGGACAGCTGGGCATCGGCGAACGCGCGGTCGCCGTCGACCGCACTCGCCCATTCGACGTTGTTCAGCGCCTCGCCCTGCGCCACGGTGCGGATCGCGTCCAGCACGTCGTCGAGGGCCGACGACTTGCTGACGACACCGGCCGCCCCCGCCGCCAGGGCCTCCCGCACCGCTGCGGGCCGGTCGGCGACGCTGTGGATCACGACGCTGGCGCCGTCGGCGACGAGGGACACGACGTTCTCCGTCACCGTCGTCCCGTCCCCCAGCGTGAGGTCGAGCACGACGACGTCGGCCGGCGGGGCGCCTATGGAGGACCGCCACACGAGGTAGGAGCCGACCGTGCTCCCGGTGAACACGACGGTCTGCCCGTCCCTGGCGCACGCGCCTCGAGGCCGAGGCGGACGGACTCGTGGTCGTCGATGAGGGCGACGGTGCTCATGCCCACAGCCTAGTGAGTCGCGGACCGGGGGCCGGGAATGCGCTCACCGGGTGAGCAGGGCGACGACCTCGAAGTGATGCGAATGCGGGAAGAGGTCGAACCCGCGGAGCGCGTCGACCTGCCACCCCAGACCGCGGAAGGTACCGAGGTCGCGCGCGAGGGCGACAGGGTCGCAGGCGACGTAGGCGATCGCGGACGGAGCCAGCGCATGCACGCCCTCCACGACCGCGCGCCCGGCGCCGGACCGGGGCGGGTCGAGCACCACCGCCCCCGTCGCGCCCCGCGCCGCGGCTGCTGCAGGAAGCGGTCGACCCGGGCCGTGACGGCGGTCACGTCGAGCGGGGCGAGGTTCGCGGCGGCGTGCTGCGTCGCGCGGCGGCTGGATTCGACGGTCACGACGTCGGTGCCGCCGAGATCCGCGAGAGTCCGCGCGAACAGGCCCACTCCGCCGTACAGGTCGTAGTGCGTCGCGTCCGGCACCACGTGTCCGTCGAGCAGCCCGTACACGGCGCCGTCGAGGACGGAGGCGGCGCGGGGGTGCACCTGCCAGAACCCGCCGGCGTCGACGTCGAACGTGCGGTCGCCGACGCGCTCCTGCACCACCTCGGGCTTCGGCCGGGGGCGGCGGTCCCTGGGCGCCCGGCGCTCGGCCTCGGGGTGCCGGAGGATGCGCACGCGACCGTCCGCGGGCTCCACGAGCTCGATGCGCCCGGGCTTCTCGCCCTGCAGGGCCAGGGCGGCCTCGGCGATCGCGGGGCGGGCGAGCGGGTAGGTCGACACCGGCACGACGCGGTGGCTGCGGGCGGCGAAGGGACCGATCCGCCCGGCATCGTCGACGTGCAGGGTCACCCGCGTGCGCCACCCCGTCCCGTCGCCGGACTCCACGGCCTCGATCTCCGGGGCGTCGAGTCCGGGACCGGCGAAGCGGTCGAACGCCTCCGCCAGCACCTGTCGCTTGAGCGCGCGCTGGTGGTCGAGCTCGATGTGCCCGAGGTCGGCGCCGCCGGGTCGCTGGGCGGGGTCGTGCGCGACGTCCGCCTCCGGCCAGATGTGCGGCCGGCGATGCGGTGAGGCGTCGAGGACCTCGAGCGTCTCGGCGCGCCAGAAGCTCCGGGTGTCCGGCTCCCCGGCGGCGGGGGACGGATCCAGCAGGCGGGCACGGACGCGCTCGCCCGGGATCGCGTCCGAGACGAAGATCACGCGGCCTTCGTGACGGGCGATGAAGGTGCCTCCGTGGGCGATGCCGGTGATGTCGAGATCGAGCACGTCGGCTGCGGAGGAAATCATCCTTCGAGGATACGGTGGTCTCCATGCGCGTCTGCCTCGCCTCCACCTCCCCCGCCCGGCTCATGCTGCTGCGTCAGGCCGGCATCGAACCCCTCACGCTGTCGCCGGAGGTGGACGAGGACGCCCTCGCCGCCGCGGCCGAGGAGCGCATGGGTCCCGTCGCACCCGCCGACCTGGTGCTGCTGCTCGCCCGCGCCAAGGCCGCGGCCGTCGCCGAGCGGCTGGCCGCCGAGGGCGCGTTCGACGGCATCGTCATCGGCGGGGACTCGATGTTCGCGCTCGGGGAACGGGTGTACGGCAAGCCCTACACGCCGGAGGAGGCCACGCGCCGGTGGCAGGAGATGCGCGGCGCCACGGGGGTGCTGCACTCCGGGCACTCCGTGTTCCGTGTCTCCCCCGGCGCGGCTCTCGTCGAGGCGACCGCGGTCGCGGAGGCCGCCGTGACGTTCGCCGAGGACATCAGCGATGAGGAGATCGCCGCGTACGTGGCATCGGGGGAACCGCTGCACGTCGCCGGGGCCTTCACCGTGGACAGCCTCGGCGGCGCCTTCATCACCCGGGTCGAGGGCGATCCCTCCACCGTGGTGGGCATGTCGCTGTCCACCGTGCGCCGCCTCACCGCCGACCTCGGGGTCCGGTGGACGGATCTGTGGTCGTAGACTCCCCTCCACGTTTTTCCCTCTTTCTTGTCGAGAGTCGTCAAAAGTATCGGGATGCTACTCGCTAGGCTGGCAACCATGCCTGAAATCGCGAAGGTGCTCGTCGCCAACCGCGGCGAGATCGCCGTCCGCATCGTCCGTGCCGCTCGTGACTCCGGGATCGCCTCGGTCGCCGTCTACGCCGACCAGGACAGGGACGCGCTGCATGTGCGCCTGGCCGACGAGGCGTATGCGCTCGGTGGCGCGACCAGCGCCGAGACGTACCTCCAGATCGAGAAGATCCTCTCCGTCGCCCGCCGCGCCGGTGCCGACGCCGTGCACCCCGGCTATGGCTTCCTCGCAGAGAACGCCGAATTCGCGCGCGCGGTGATCGACGCCGGGATGATCTGGATCGGCCCCTCCCCGGAGGCGATCGAGGCGCTCGGCGACAAGGTCACCGCCCGCCACGTGGCCGAGAAGGTCGGCGCGCCCCTCGCGCCCGGCACCCCCGGCCCGGTTTCCGGTGCCGACGAGGTCGTCGCCTTCGCCCAGGAGTACGGTCTGCCGATCGCGATCAAGGCGGCCTACGGCGGCGGCGGACGCGGCCTCAAGGTCGCCCGCGAGCTCGACGAAGTCGAGGAGCTGTTCGAATCCGCCACCCGCGAGGCCGTCGCCGCCTTCGGCCGCGGCGAGTGCTTCGTGGAGAAGTACCTCGACAAGCCCCGCCACGTCGAGACCCAGTGCCTCGCCGACGCCGAGGGCAACGTCGTCATCATCTCGACCCGCGACTGCTCGCTGCAGCGCCGGCACCAGAAGCTCGTGGAGGAGGCACCGGCCCCGTTCCTCACGCCCGAGCAGAACGAGAAGCTCTACTCGGCGTCCAAGGCCATCCTCAAGGAGGTCGGCTACGTCGGCGCGGGCACGTGCGAGTTCCTCATCGGCGCCGACGGCACGGTCTCCTTCCTCGAGGTGAACACCCGCCTCCAGGTCGAGCACCCGGTGTCCGAGGAGGTCACCGGCATCGATCTCGTCCGCGAGCAGTTCCGCATCGCCGCCGGCGGCACGATCGACTACGCCGACCCCCAGCCGCAGGGCCACTCCATCGAGTTCCGCATCAACGGCGAGGACCCGGGTCGCGGGTTCCTCCCCCAGCCGGGCCCCATCCACGTCTTCAAGACCTTCGGCGGCCCCGGCATCCGCCTCGACTCCGGTGTGACGGCCGGGGATGCGGTCTCCGGCGCGTTCGACTCGCTGCTCGCGAAGATCATCGTCACCGGAAAGGACCGCGCCGAGGCCCTGGAGCGCGCGCGTCGGGCCCTCGACGAGTTCGAGGTCGCGGGTCTGCCCACCGTCATCCCCTTCCACCGCAAGGTCGTCCGCGACCCCGCCTTCACGGCCGAGGACGGGACGTTCGGGGTGTACACGCGCTGGATCGAGACCGAGTTCGACAACGACATCCCCGCGTGGGACGGCGAGCTGGAGGCGCCGGCTCCGGCAAACGCCCGGCACACCGTCGTCGTCGAGGTCGGCGGCAAGCGCCTGGAGGTCAGCCTGCCCGATCGCGTCGCGGTCGCGCCCGGCACCACCGGCCGCCCGGCGGCCGTGCCGCCGTCGCGCCGCAGCCACGCCACTGTCGCCAACGCCGGTGCGTCCGGTGACGCGGTGAAGTCGCCGATGCAGGCCACGGTCGTCAAGGTCGCGGTCGAGGAGGGGCAGCAGGTCGTCAAGGGCGACCTCGTCGTCGTCCTGGAGGCGATGAAGATGGAGCAGCCGCTGCAGGCGCACAAGGACGGCGTGGTGGGCAACATCGACGCCGCCGCGGGCACCACGGTCTCCGCCGGCCACCAGCTCCTCACGATCTCCTGACCCGAGACCCCGCTTTCACGCCGAGACCCCGGGCTGCAGATGTCTGCAGCCCGGGGTCTCGGCGATTGCGCGGGGTCTCGGTCAGGAGATGTTCACGAGGTGCATCGCGCGGCTCGCGTCGGTGATGCTGCTCGACAGCGAGGGGTACGCGGCGAACACGCGGGAGACCTGGTCCACGGTGAGGCGACGCTCGACCGCGATCGCGATGGGGTAGATGAGCTCGGAGGCCTTCGGGGCCACGATCACGCCGCCGATCACCGTGCCGGAGCCCTTGCGGGCGATGAGCTTGACGAAGCCGTCCTTGATGCCCATCATCTTCGCCCGGGGGTTGGCGGCGAGCGGGAGCTTGTAGACCATGCCGTCGGCGAGGCCGTCCTCCACGTCCTTGACGCCGTAGCCGACGGTCGCGATCTCCGGCGCCGTGAAGATGTTGGAGGTGATCTTGATGAGCTCGAGCGGGATGACGATGTCGCCCAGCGCGTGGAACACCGCCGTCCGCCCCTGCATCGAGGCCACCGAGGCCAGCGGGAAGAAGTTCGTGCAGTCCCCGACCGCGTACACGTTCGGCACCGAAGTGCGCGCGACGCGGTTCACCCGGACGTGACCGGAATCGTCGAGCTCGACGCCGGCCTCCTCCAGGCCGATGCCCGCGGTGTTCGGGATGGAGCCGACAGCCATGAGGCAGTGGCTGCCCTCGACGGTGCGACCGTCCGACAGGGTCACGGTGACGCCGTCGCCTGTGACCTCGACCTTCTCGGCCCGCGACTTGGACAGCACCTGCATGCCGCCGCGCTTGAACACCTTCTCCAGCACGCGCGCCGCATCCTGGTCCTCGCCGGGGAGGACCTGCTCGCGGCTGGAGACGAGCGTGACCTTCGCCCCGAGGTTCATGTAGGCGGACGCGAACTCCGCGCCGGTCACGCCGGAGCCGACGACGATGAGGTGCTCGGGCAGCGCCTTCATGTCGTAGAGCTGGGTCCATGTGAGGATGCGCTTGCCGTCGGGCTTGGCGGAGTCGAGCTCGCGCGGCGAGGCGCCGACCGCGACGACGATGGTGTCGGCCTCGACGCGGTCGAAGTCCGTGCCCCGCTCGCCCGTGGAGACGACGATCGCGTTCGGACCCTCCAGCCGGCCGTGACCGGAGAGGATCCGCACGCCCGCGTCGAGGAGGGTGGTGCGCATGTCCTCGGACTGCTGACCGGCCAGCGCCACGAGGCGCTTGTTCACGGCGGCGAGGTTGATGGCGATCTCCGGCTTGAGCGGCTTGCCGTTCTCGCCCTTGGCGTAGAAGTTCACGCCCAGGTCGCTGGCCTCGGAGATGGCGACCGCGGCGTCCGCCGTCGCGATGAGGCTCTTCGACGGCACGACGTCGGTGAGCACGGCCGAACCGCCGACACCGACGCGCTCGACGAGGGTGACCTCCGCTCCGAGCTGGGCGGCCGCCAGGGCCGCCTCGTAACCGCCGGGTCCGCCGCCGAGGACGGCGACGCGCTGAGTGCGCTCGAAAGTGGTGGAAGACATGCTCTCCATTCTTCCGCAATCCTGGCACCGGAGCCTGCCACTTCCTAGAGTGGATCCATGCCTGAAACCCACAGCAACCCCCTCGACGACTCCACTGCGAACCCGTTCGAGGTCGCAGCCGAAGCCGCCGCCGACATCGCGCGGCTGACCGGCGTCGAGAAGCACGACATCGCCCTCACGCTCGGCAGCGGCTGGGGCAAGGCGGCCGACCTCATCGGCGAGACCGTCGCGACCATCCCCGCGACCGAGGTCACCGGGTTCTCGAAGCCCGCTCTGGAGGGCCACGTCGGCACCCTGCGCAGCATCCGGACGCCGGGCGGGAAGAACGTCCTCGTCATCGGCGCCCGCACGCACTACTACGAGAACCACGGCGTGCGCCGGGTCGTGCACAGCGTCCGCACCGCCGCGGCGACCGGGGCGAAGATCATGGTCCTCACCAACGGCGCCGGCGGCATCCGCGAGACGTGGAAGCCCGGTCAGCCCGTGCTCATCAGCGACCACATCAACCTCACCGCCGACTCCCCGCTCGAGGGCGCGACGTTCATCGACCTCACCGACCTGTACGCGAAGCGCCTGCGCGACATCGCCCGCACGGTCGACCCCACGCTCGACGAGGGCGTCTACACGCAGTTCCGCGGCCCGCACTACGAGACCCCGGCCGAGGTGCAGATGGCGAAGCACATCGGCGGGCACATCGTCGGCATGTCCACCGCACTCGAGGCGATCGCCGCGCGCGAGGCCGGCATGGAGATCCTCGGGTTCTCGCTCATCACGAACCTCGCCGCCGGCATCCAGCAGACGCCGCTCAGCCACGCCGAGGTCATCGAAGCCGGACGCGAGGCGGAGCCGGTGATCTCCGCCCTGCTGGCCCGGGTGGTCGAGGCCCTGTGAGCGAGGAGCGGCTCGCCCAGGCCCGCGCCTGGCTCCGCCAGGACCCGGATCCGCAGACCCGCGACGAGCTCGCCGGCATCGTCACCCGGGCCGCCTCCGGGGACGAGGCCGCTCTGGCGGAGCTCGACGACCGCTTCGGCAGCCGTCTCGCGTTCGGGACGGCGGGACTGCGCGGCGCCCTCGGGGCCGGGAGCAACCGGATGAACCGGGTGCTCGTCTCCCAGGCCGCGGCGGGCTTCGCGGCGTACCTGCGCGAGCGGGCCGCCGGGGCGACGCCGACGGTCGTGATCGGCTACGACGGACGCCGGAACTCCCGGGTGTTCGCCCAGGACTCCGCGGAGCTGTTCGCCGGGGCCGGCCTGCGCGCGATCCTGCTCCCCCGCCTGCTGCCGACGCCCGTGCTGGCCTTCGCCGTGCGGCACCTCGGCGCCGACGCCGGCGTGATGGTGACCGCGAGCCACAACCCGCCGGACGACAACGGCTACAAGGTGTACCTCGGCGGCGCGGATGCCGGCTCGCAGATCGTCGCTCCCGCCGACGCCGAGATCGCCGCCCACATCCAGCGGGTCGCGGACAGCGGCGACGTGCGGGCTCTGCCGCGGTCCACCGCCTACGAGACCGCGGGCGAGGATCTCGTCCAGGCCTACGTCGCCGCCACCGCCGCCGTCGCCCCGGCGCCCGCGGGGGCCCGCCGCCTGCGCTGGGTCTACACCGCGATGCACGGCGTCGGCTGGGAGACGGTCGCCCGCATCCTCGATGCCGCCGGCTACCCGCGACCGATCGTGGTCGACGAGCAGCTGCATCCGGACGCGACGTTCCGCACGGTCTCCTTCCCGAACCCGGAGGAGCCGGGGGCCATGGATCTCGCGTTCGCCAGGGCCCGGGGGGCGAAGGCGGACTTCATCCTCGCCAACGATCCGGACGCCGACCGCCTCGCCGTGGCCATCCCGGACGAGACCGCCGCGGACGGCTGGCGCCGCCTCACGGGCAACGAGGTCGGCCTGCTGCTCGGCGCCCGCGCCGCGCGCGCCGCGGACGGCACCCCGGGCGCCTCGCTCGCCTGCTCGCTCGTCTCCTCCCCCGGGCTCGGCGCCATCGCCGCGCAGCACGGGCTGGACTTCCACGAGACGCTCACCGGGTTCAAGTGGATCTCCCGGGCCCCTGGCATCGTCTTCGGCTTCGAGGAGGCCCTGGGCTACCTCGTCAACCCCGAGACCGTGCGCGACAAGGACGGCATCTCCGCCGCGGTCGCCGTGCTCGGCCTGGCCGCCGAGGCCCAGGAGCGCGGGCTCACCCTCGCCGACCTCGTCCGCGAGGTGGGCGACACGTACGGCCACTTCGCGAGCGCCCAGGTGTCGGTCCGGGTGGCGGATCTGTCGCTCATCGGCACGGTGATGCTGTCGCTGCGCTCGCTTCCGCCCACGCAGATCGCGGGGCGTTCGATCGCGTCGGCCGAGGACC
Source organism: Microbacterium sp. CFSPD4_SD4 (assembly GCF_057364585.1). Lineage (NCBI taxonomy): Bacteria > Bacillati > Actinomycetota > Actinomycetes > Micrococcales > Microbacteriaceae > Microbacterium > Microbacterium sp. CFSPD4_SD4. Next base: position 227,792 of record NZ_JBNFOC010000003.1, on the reverse strand, counting down.
TGCTGCAGAGCGCTCCGGGGCAGCCCTCCGGAGACGTGCTGCGGTACCGGCTCTCGGACGGCTCGCGGGTGATCGTCCGGCCGAGCGGCACGGAGCCGAAGCTCAAGGTGTACATCGACGCCACGGGTGATTCCGCCGAGGCGGCCGCAACGGCCGTCGCCGAGCTGGAGGCGGGCGTCCGGGTCCTCCTGGACGAGCGCTCCTGACCATGCCCGTCCGCCACGTCGTCGTCAGCGCCCACAACGGCGTGCACGCACGACCGGTCGCGGAGCTCGTGCGCCTCGCGCAGGCGCACGAGCTCCCGGTCACGCTGCGCACCGCGGACGGCGCGGCCGTGGATCTGCGCAGCGTCCTCGCGGTGATGGACCTCGCCCTCGCCCCCGGAGACGCCGTGACGCTGGAGACGCCGGCGGGCCCGGCATCGGAGAGCGTCCTCGACCAGCTCGCCCTGGTGCTGGCCCCCGACGCCTGAGCCTCAGCCGTCGATCACGGCGACGAGCTCGTCGAGGAAGCCCTCGAAGGTCGCGCTGCGCCGGACGATCCGCTGCACGCTCTCGCGCTCGCTGAACACCTCCACGAGCTGCTCGAACACGGTCTGGAAGGCGGCGCGGTCGCTCTCGCTGAAGGCGGCCAGCGCGACGACCTGCACGCGTCCCTCGCCCCAGGCCGCCGACCCCTCCGCCACGCCGAGTGCGATCGCCGTGCGGGCCGCGGTCATCTGCAGCGCATGCGGCACGGCCAGCGCGTCGGTGAACGCCGTGGAGGACATGCGCTCCCGGACGATCGTGTTCTCCACGTAGTCGTCGCCGATCAGGCCGGCCCGCACGAGCGGCGCGCCGAGCCGCCGGATGATGGCCTCCTCCCCTTCGTCCGGAAGAGGATGCACGAAGGCGTCGGGGTGGAAGTAGCGCGCGAGCTCCTCTCGGAGCCGTGCCAGCCGCCGCCCCCGGCGCAGGCGCCCGGCGGCCTGCTGGATGCGGTCGACGTCCGCGTCCGTGAGGAACGGCTGGATGCGCACGAACCGGTCGCCCGAGGCCCCGGGCTCGATCGTGCTCAGCACCAGGTCGGTGTCGAACGACGCCCAGTCCGGGTCGACGTTCGTGACGACGCTGGTGACCTCGATCGCGGAGCCCAGGGAACGGTCCACGCTCGAGCGCAGGAGTTCGTGGAGCTCGTAGTAGCCGGGGCAGACGATGGTCGCGGTGAGGATGGACTCCGCCTTGCGGCTCCGTTCCAGCCGGCCCCCGACGTGCATGGCGATGTAGGCGATCTCGTCGTCGTGGATGGGCGTGCCGAGCCGGTCGTGCAGACCGCTCGCGATCGACACCGCGACCTCGAAGATCATCGGGTAGGTCGTCTTCAGCGAGCGGGTCAGCGGATTGCGGGTGAGGGCGCTCTCCTCGGCGCGGCGCAGGAGGTTCTGCACGTGCAGCGCGAGACGGAGCACGAAGGTCTCGTCGACGAGGTCGACGCGGTAGTCCTCCGCGGCCCGCGCGATCTCCGCGCGGACCGCCGCCTCCACGTCCGGGGCGACGCCGCTGCGGGCGAGCTCCTGCGCCGCCTCGCCACCGGGGGCGACGATCCGGGTGAGGACCAGGGAGGCGAGGTGACCGCTGTCGCCCTCGCCCAGGACCACAGTGAAGTGCTCGGCCGCGAGGCGGGCGATCACCGCGCCCACCCGCGGGATCTCCGGTCGGGCTCCCACCGGCGGCGCGTCGAGGGCGCGCCCGGCGGCCACCCGCTCGGCGGCGATCGCGATGTGCAGCAGCACGTCGGCGATCGCGAGTTCGTTGACGTAGTAGCCGAGCTCGCCGAGCTCTCCCACCAGGGCGGACTTGAAGGGTCCCACCGCCCGCGCATCCACCGCCGTGCCGGAGAGGGCCCGCCGGAAGATCTCGGGGTGGAAGGAGGCGTCGTCCATCTCGTCGTGCGCGAGGCGGCTGAGCAGCCGGCGCTGGGCGGCCTCGTCTCCGCGGAGCCGCACCCGCTCCCGTGCGCGTTCGAGCGTGAGGTCCGTGCCGTCGAGGAGGCCGCGCACCCGCACGAGGTCCGCCTCCAGCGTCGCCTCGCTCACATGCAGGGCGTCCGCGGTGTCGAAGACGTCGATCCCCTCCTCCGCGTCCAGCAGCAGCCGGACCAGGGCGTGCAGCCGTTCGCGGGGCGCGGAGTCGCCGCCCTGCCGCACCCGGAGCGCACCGCGGGCACCGGGGCCCGCCCGATAGCCCGCCGGGCCGGACTCGACGACCGCGGCGCCGGGCGTGCGGGCGTTCAGGGCCGCGACGTAGGAACGGATGCTGCGGGGCGTCACGCCGAGGAGGTCGGCCAGCGTGCCCGCGGTCGCCCAGCCCTCCTCGCGCAGCAGGGCGGCGAGGAGCTGGTCCTGACGCTGGCGCGACATGATCCCTCCGAGTTCCCGTGCTGACGGCACTGTCCGACTGCTCTCCATGATGACAGCCTCCGGCGACAGGGGCGCGGCGAGCAGGGTTCCGCAGGGGCGGAAGAGAACGTGTTGGTGCCACCGCGGCCTGGTTTCCCAGACTGTTCTCAGGAAGGTGACATCGATGAGGATTCTCGTGGTCTGCGGCGCCGGGGCGTCGAGCACGTTCGTCGCCCAGCGCCTGCGCACCGCCGCCGCCGCGGCGGGACTGGACTGGGACGCGGACGCCGGCGTCGAGAGCACCGTCTCCCTCGGAGGGCACGACCTCGTCCTCGTGGGCCCACACCTCCGCGAGCGCCTCGGCGCCATCCGCGACCTGACCCGCGCGCCCGTCGCGGTCTTGCCGGATGACGTGTTCGCCGATCGCGACGGCGGCCGCACGCTTCTCCTCGCCCAGTCGACCCTCGCCGCTGCCGGCGGGGCCCCGAAAGGAACACCATGACCGCCACCCGCACCGTCCGCATCGGCTCCTCGCATGGACTGCACGCCCGGCCCGCCAAGATCTTCGCGCAGGCCGCGAAGGACTCCGGCCTCGCGGTCACGATCGCCAAGGACTCCGGCAAGCCGGTCAACGCCGCGAGCATCCTCGGGGTGATCGCCCTGGCCATCGAGCACGGCGACTACGTGACGCTCACGGCCGACGGCGACGGCGCAGAGGGGGTCCTGGACACGCTCACCGAGCTGCTGACCACCGACCACGACCAGGACGCCGCCGGATGAGCGCGCTGCGAGGGGTGGGCATCGGTCTCGGCGTCGCGCAGGGACCGGTCGTCCGCATGACTGAGGCGCTGCCCGCGCCCGAGAACACGCCGAGCACCGCGGGGGCGGACACCGAGCGTGCGCGGGTCCGCGAGGCCGTCGCCGTCGTGGCGCAGGAGCTGACCCAGCGCGGCGAGGCCGCCGGTGGTGCGGCGCAGGAGGTGCTCGAGGCGCAGGCGATGATCGCCGAGGACCCCACCCTGCAGGACGAGGTCGACAGCAGGATCGACGCCGGCGCCACCGCGGAGTGGGCCGTGCACGACGCCTTCGCGGGTTTCCGGGCCACGCTCGAAGCCGTCGGCGGCTACCTCGGTGAGCGCGCCGCCGATCTCGACGACATCGCGCAGCGGGTGCTCGCCCGGCTGCGCGGCGTGGAGGCCCCCGGCGTGCCCGACCCTGGGCACCCGTTCGTCCTCGTGGCGCGTGACCTCGCGCCCGCCGACACCGCACTGCTGAACCTCGACCAGGTGCTCGCCCTCGTCACCACCGACGGCGGCCCGACCTCCCACACGGCGATCCTCGCCAGGGAGAAGGGCATCGTGGCCGTGGTCGGCGTCGGCTGCGCGCCCCACGCGGGGACGACGATGTGCGCGGTCATGATCGCGTCCACCCCCGCCTCCACGGCGGCGCGGAACGGCTCGAGGTGCACGCGCTCGTACTCGGCCACGTCGAGCGCGATCTCGGGCAGTGCGTGGTGGGAGTCGAGGTGGGTGTCGCCGTGACCGGGGAAGTGCTTGACGCACGCGGCCGCCCCGCCGTCTTGGATGCCGTCGACCGTGGCGACGACGTGACGCGTCACCAGCGCCTCCTCGGCCCCGAACGAGCGCACGCCGATGACGGGGTTGCGCGGGTCGGTGTTGACGTCGGCGACCGGACCGAGCACGACGTTCGCCCCGACGGCGCGCACGCGGCGGGCGAGTTCCGACCCGGTCCGCTCCGATGCGACGACGTCGTCGAGGGCGCCGAGCTGCGCGGCACCGGGAAGGGTGGAGCCGCTCCCGGACTCCAGGCGCGTGACGCTGCCGCCCTCCTCGTCGACGCCGATCAGGGCGTCCGGGTTCGCGTCCAGGATCTGCGCGCTCAGCGCGGGCAGTCCCTCGCCGACGTTCTGGCCGAAGTACACGACACCGGCCAGGCCGTCGCGCAGCTCCTCCAGGAGCCAGGCGGGGGCCGTGGTGCCGAGGAATCCGGGCCAGAGCACGCCGTTCGCGAGGCGCTCGAGCTCGTCGGTCATCCCTTCACCGCCCCCGCGACCATGCCGGCGGAGAGCCGGCGCTGCACGATGACGAAGAAGATCATGACGGGCACGGTGATGATCGTCGAGGCCGCCATGATGCTGCCCCAGTCGTTGGAGTACAGGCCGAAGAACGACTTGAGGCCGATCGAGACCGTGTACTGGTCGGTCTGCGCGCCGAGGATCGTCATGGCGAAGATGAACTCGTTCCACGCCGTGATGAAGCTGAAGATGCTCGTGGCGACGAGACCGGGCATCACGAGCGGCAGGAGGATCGAGCGGAACATCCGCCACCAGCTCGCGCCGTCGATGTAGGCGGCCTCTTCGAGCTCGACCGGGACGGCCGCGACGAAGCCGCGCAGCATCCAGATGCCGAACGCGAGCGACAGCGCCACGTAGACGACCATCAGGCCGATGATGCTGTTGAGCAGACCGAGGCTCTTCACCTGGAGGAACAGCGGGATGACGAGTGCCTCGAGCGGCACCATCTGCACCACGAGGATCATCATCAGCACCGTGGTGCGGAACTTGAAGCGGAAGCGCGCGACGGCGACCGCCGCGAGCAGGCAGACGATGGCGCTGACGAGCACCGTGACGAGGGCCACGATCGCCGAGTTGCGCAGGTACGTGCCGAAGCCGCCCTCAGTGAGCACGAAGGCGAAGTTGTCCCACGTGAACTCCTGCGGGAGGAGCGACTGCCCGCCGCTGGACGCCTTGGCGTCGAAGGCGCTGGAGACCATCCAGTAGACGGGGAACAGCGTGAAGACGAGGACGGCGGCGACGCCGATGCCGAGTCCGATCCGCGACCGGAGCCTGGGGCGGGGGTTCACAGCTCGTCCTCCTTCATGAGGGAGCGGATGTAGACGATCGTGATGCCGATCAGGACGAGGGTCAACAGCACCGCGAGGGCGGCACCGAATCCGTAGCGGTTCTGACCGAACGACTCCACGTACGACCACACGCCGAGGTTGAGCACCTGACGGTTGCCGCCGCTGCCGCCGGGCATGAGGTACACCTGCGCGAAGACCTTGAAGTCCCAGATCGTCGACAGGATGATGACGACGGAGAAGACGGGCTTGAGCGTCGGGAAGATGATCTTCCAGAAGCGGCGCCACGCGCCGGCCCCGTCGAGCGCCGCCGCCTCGAGCATCTCCTTCGAGACGCCCAGGAGCCCGGCGAGCACGGTGATGGCCACGAACGGGAAGCCGTGGTGGACGACGTTCAGCAGCACGATCGCGTAGAACGACCACTGGTTGGTGAACCAGTTGACCTGGCCGTCGATGAGGCCGAGGTCCTGCAGGACGCTGTTGAAGATGCCGCGGTCGGCATCGAAGATGAAGGTCCAGACGTACGTGCCGGTCACGGCGGGCATCGCCCACGCGACCATGATGCAGCTGGAGACGATGGTGCGCCACACGGTACCCAGGCGCGCCAGCAGCAGCGCCACGAGGGTTCCGAGTGCGACGGTGGTGAACACCGCGACGGCGGCGAAGCCGACCGTGTTGGGGAGCACCACCGTCCACAGGGTCGGATTGGTGAGCGCCTCGGCGTAGTTGGCCAGCCCGATCCAGTTGCTCTCACCGGTGTTGATCTCGCGCAGACCGTAGTCCTGCAGCGAGTAGAGGAACACCTGCACGAGCGGCCAGAGCATGAGCCCCGCGAGGATGATCAGCCCGGGGGCGAGGAGGAGCCAGGGGCGGGCCGTGACGATCGAGAGACCGCGACGCTTCCGGCCGCCGGCCACGGAGGCGGAGGAGGGCTCCGCCTTCGTGGCCGGCAGTGGCGCTTGCACCATCGACATGGAAGGAATGGTTCCTTACTGGTTGAGCAGTTCGGTCATCTCGGCGGCGGCGTCCTTCGTCGCGGTCGCGACGTCCTTCTGCCCGCTGAGGATGGCCTGGATCATGGCGTTGGTGGTCTTCTTCGCCTGCACGGCGCCGAAGTTCGGCGTGACCGGGACGGACGCGCCGCCGTCGACCATCTGCTCGGCGAACGGAGCGACGAGCGGGTCGGTCGAGGCGAGGGCCTCCTCCATCGCGGACTGGACGCCCGGGAAGTAGCCGGTCTCGTCGGACCACTGCTCGGCGAACTCACCGGTGGTCATGAGCTTGACGAACTCCCACGCGAGGTCGGCGTTCTTCGTGGTGTTGAACACCGACAGGTGCGAGCCGCCGAGCACGGACGGAGCGATGCCGCCGTCCTGGCCGGGGATCACGGCCGCGCCGATCTTGCCCTCGAGCTCGGGGTTGGCCTCGATGAGCGCGTTCGGCGTCCACGAGCCGGAGAGCATCATCGCGACGTTGCCCTGCGTGAAGGCGTCCCGGAGGTCGGTCTCCTTCCACGTGGTCGCACCGGCCGACGAGAAGCCGTGCTCGGTGGCCAGGCCCGTGTAGAACTCGATGCCGGCCTGCGACTCGGCGCTGTCGAGCTCGCTGGTCCAGGTGTCGCCGTCCTTCGTGGCGATCTCGCCGCCGGCGCCCCAGACCCAGGGGTAGACCTGGAACTCGGCGTCACCCGCGACGGGGAAGGGCAGCATGTCGGGCTTGGCGGCCTTGATGGCCTCACCGGCGGCGACGATGTCGTCCCAGGTCTTCGGAGCCTCGAGACCGAGCTCCTCGAAGACGTCGGTGCGGTAGACGATGGAGCGGACACCGGCGTACCACGGCATGCCGTAGAGCTCGTCCTCGTAGGTGCCCGCGACCGCGAGGCCCTCGACGAGGTCGTCACGCAGGCCGTCCTCGGCGTCGACGTACTCGTCGAGCGGGAGGAGCGCGCCGGCGTCGGCGAACTCCGCGGTCCAGGTGGTGCCGGTCTCGGCGATGTCCGGGGTGGTGCCGCCGGCGATCGAGGTGACGAAGCGGTCGTGGGCGTCGGCCCACTGGATCTCCTCGATGGTGACCTTCGCGCCGGTCTCCTCCTCGAAGGCGTCCGACACCTTGTCGTAGAAGGCGGTCGCGTCGGGGTTGGTCCCCTTCATGATCCAGACCGTCAGCTCCTGGCCCTCGCCATTGGTCGAGCCGTTGTCGCCGCTGCCGCCGGCGCAGCCGGCCAGAGCGATCGTGGCAGCGGCGCCGAGCGCCACCGCCGGAAGAATGCGCTTGTGCATGGGGGGATCTCCTCTTTGAAAGTCCAGGTGTGCATCGGGTGCGTACCGGGGATAGGAAAAAGTATTCACGACTAACTAATTCCCTGCAAGTTCCTCCCAGAATCGTCATACCCCCGTAACATCAGGCCTCCGGGGTAGGCTCCCCGCATGCCCCGCCGTGGATCAGACGCCGACCGCTCTCCGCTCCCCCGGCACGCACCGCCGTCGACGCGCGGCCGGACCTCCCGGGTCCTGCGGGGCCTCGGGATCGGGCTCGCCGTCGTCCTCGTCTCCACCGCGGCGGTCGCGGGATTCCTCGTGTGGGACGTGTTCAACCGGGTGGGCGACGGCGCCGTCACCCTGGAGGGCGCCCCGCAGGTCGACCCGCCCACGGTCGGCGCCTACCCGGACGACAAGGCGTTCAGCCTCCTCATCGTGGGGACCGACGAGTGCGGCCCCCAGGCGACCGCGCTCTTCGACGAACGCTGCGCCGAAGCCGACGGCCGGAGCCGCAACGACGTCAACCTCCTCGTGCACGTCTCCGCCGCACCCCGGAACGTGACCGTCGTCTCCCTCCCCCGCGACCTCGGCGTCCCCGTACCCGAGTGCACCCGCGAGGACGGCTCCGTCGCGTCCGCGATGGAGAAGGCGTCGATGAATGCGCTGTTCGAGCACGCCGGCCTCTCCTGCATCGCGAAGACCGTGAGCGAACTGGGCGATATCCCCATCGAGTTCGCCGCCAAGATCAGCTTCGACGGCGTCATGGCCGTCACCGACGCGATCGGCGGCGTCGAGGTCTGCATCGCCGGCGACGGCATCCGCGATCGCCACACCGGCATCGACTGGCCGGCGGGCCTGCGGACGGTCTCGGGCGTGGAGGCCCTCCAGTTCATCCGCACCCGGCACGGCGTGGGGGACGAGAGCGACCTCGCGCGCATCTCCAACCAGCAGCAGTACATGTCGCGGCTGGCCAAGAAGGTGCTCAGCGAGGACACTCTGACCGACATCCCCAAGGTGCTGCGACTGACGAACGCCATCGCCGACAACATCGATCCCAGCGACGAGCTCGCCGACCCGCTGCGCCTGGCCCAGCTCGCACTCGCCCTCAAGGATGTGAACTTCAGCGACTTCGTGTTCGTGCAGTACCCGAACATCGCCGATCCGTTCGACGACGACAAGGTCGTGCCGGACGAGGAGGCTGCGGCCGCGCTGTGGGACGCGGTGCGGGCCGGACAGCCGCTCCAGCTCACCGGCGACGTGACGACGCACCGCGGCGTGGAGCTGGTCACCCCCGCGCCCACGGCGCCCGAGACGCCGGAGTCGGAATCCACTCCCGAGGCGAGCGCCACGCCGGACGCGCGCGCGACGCTCCCGCCGGAGGTGTCGGGGCAGACCCTCGAGCAGGAGACCTGCGCGGTGGGCAACCAGCGCTGACCACCGCGGCCGCGGCGTAGGCTCGACGGCATGGGACGGACGCGATCACGGGACGCCGAGCACCCGCAGACCCGCCTCGACCATGGCGGCCTCGCCCGGATCGTCCCGTCGGAGTTCACGAGCGGCTTCGAGCTCGTCGTGGACGACACCCCGCAGTCGCACGTCGACCTCGACGACCCCACGCACCTGCACTTCGAGTACATCGTGCGGATGGGCGCGGTGATCGACCAGCTCCGCCCCGGGTCGCTCACCGCGGTGCACCTCGGCGCCGGGGCCCTCACCATCCCCCGCTACATCGACGCGACCCGCCCCGGGTCGCGCCAGCAGGTCATCGAACTGGAGGCCCCGCTGGTGCAGCTCGTCCGCGAGCACCTCCCCCTGCCGAAGGGGGCGGCCATCCGGTTGCGCATCGGCGATGCGAGGGAGGGGGTCCGGAAGCTTCCGGCGGCCCTGCACGGCGAGTGCGACCTCGTCGTCTCGGATGTGTACTCGGGCGCGCAGACACCCGCCCACCTCACGAGCGTCGAGTTCTACCGGGAGCTCGCCGCGCTGCTCGCCCCCGGCGGCGTCCTGCTCGTCAACGTCGCCGACGGTCCCGGTCTCGCGTTCGCCCGTCGACAGGCCGCGACCATCGCCGAGGTGCTCCCGGAGATCGGGATCCTCGCCGACACCCAGGTGCTCAAGGGCCGCCGCTTCGGCAACCTCGTGGTCGCGGCATCCGCCGCCCCTCTCCCGACGGAGTGGCTGCCCCGGATGCTCGCCGCGGGTCCGCATCCCGCGAAGATCGCCCAGGGGGACGAGGCCCGCGCCTTCCTCCAGGGCGCCCGGATCGTCACGGACGCCGACGCCGTCGCGTCCCCGCGACCCGATGCCTCGCTGTTCCTGCGCTGATCGGGCGCGCCGCCCCGAGGAGCGCGGAAGCGGCAGGCAGACTGGACGGGGACAGGTGCGGGGACGCGCGGAAGGAGAGCAATGAGTTTGATCCGGGGATACGACCGGGAGAGCCTCCGCGAACAGGTCGATCTCGACGAGTGCGCGGCACGCCTGGCCGAGATCGAGGAGCAGCGCAGCCTTCCCGCCCTGCTGGAGCGGGTCTGGCTGCTGAAGGTGCTGGGACGCCTCGACGACGCCCTCGCGCTCGCCGACGAAGCCGTGCGGCAGGCCCGGATGGCCGGCACCCGCAAGGACGTGCTCCGCGCCCGGGTGCTGCACGCGACGATCCTGCAGTACCGGGGCGCATACGCCGCCGCCGAGCAGGAGCTGGCCACGTGCGCCGCGGAGGCGGAGGGGCAGCGCTGGCTGTCGATCGCCGCTTTCGCCTATCAGCACCACGGCAAGAACGCCTACGACGCCGAGGACTACGAGACGCGCGGGAGAGCTTCAAGCAGTCGCTGTTCCTGCGGCGCGAGTCCGGCGCGGAGGACCGGGAGCTGGAGACCGTGCTCCTCGCCATCGAGGCCGTGGAGCGCCGTCGTCCGGCGCAGCTCGTCGCCGGCTGACGTCGTTGCGCCCGAGTGTCCGCGGCATGCCTTAGCCTGAGCGCATGGCGGAACTTGACCGCGTGCGCGTCTGGGGCGAGGCACTGATCCGGTTGCATCTCGACGACAGCTGGTCGTTCGACTTCGACCATGCCAAGCGTCGCGCCGGCCAGTGCGACTACACGCGCAAGCGCATCACCGTGTCGCGGTATCTCGCCGCCCGCTTCGAGGACGACGAGATCCACCAGGTGCTCCTGCACGAGGTGGCCCACGCCCTCGCCGGACACCAGGCCGCCCATGGCCCCGCCTGGAAGCGCGTGGCGCGCGACCTGGGCTATGTCGGCGGCACGACGCACCGCGGGGAGACCGCCGTCGAGCTCGCTCCGTGGGTCGGCCGCTGCCCGGCCGGTCACGTCACGTATCGACACCGCCGCCCGAGCCGGGCCACGTCCTGCGCCCGCTGCTCCCGCACGTTCGATGCCCAGCACCTCTTCGCCTGGACGCGTCGCGAGATCACGACCGACGCCCGCCTCGCCGCGCAGGCCCCGCGCTGAGGGCCGAGGGAGCGGGGTCGCCTGCTCAGACGGCTGAACCGCCGGAGCGCGGCTGCTCTTCGGACGCGGAGGCGTCCTCCTCGGCCGGCGCGGCGTCCTCCTCAGCAGGCGCGGCGTCTTCCGCAGCAGGCGCGGCGTCCTCCTCCGCGTCCGAGGGTGCCTGACCGGCGGCCGCGTCTCGATGTGCCGCGGGTTCGGTCGACGGGGTCAGCCCGGACTCGGTCTCGGCTGCGGTCTCGCGGTGACGGCGGCGTCGACGAACGAGCGCGGTGAGACCCCGCCAGCCGAGCAGGAACACGCCGAGCACGAGCGTCGCCACGATGACGAAGGGCACCTCCGCGGTGTCTCCGCTGAGCAGACGCAGCAGCATGCCGACGACGACCGTCACCACCCACACCACCGCGCCCCACGGCAGCGACCACGGCCGCCGCGGCCGTGCGGGGAGCAGCAGCGCAGCGGCGTGCCCCACCAGCAGGGCCACGAGGAACGGCCACGCCGTGAGGAGGAACCCTGCCGGGTCCTCCTGGTGGGAGGCGCGACCGATGGCGGCGAAGACGAGGACGAGGACGGCGTCGACGAGGAGAGCGGGGAGGAACCTCATTCCTCGACCCTACGCGGATCGCGTGCTCACTCGAAGCGCGTGAACCGCCCGCCGCGCAGAACGGGGACGGCGTCCACCGCGTCCAGGACGGCGGCGTCCGCGGTGCTGGTCGGCACCAGTCCGGCGGCCCGGATGCGATCGGTCGCGGAGACCCCGGCCTGCAGCTCGCGTCCGGAGCCCGTCGCCCCGATCAGGTGCTTCAGCGCACGCCGCAGCGCGCGGAAGCCCTCTGCGGCCACGGCGGCGTCCGGTGCCGTGTGGTCGATGCCGAGATCGGTGAGCGCCGCCGCGATCGCTCCGGCCCCGAGCTGGTCCTCCACGGCGACGCGCAGCTCCCCCGAGGCATCGAGCTCGCCGGCCGGGACGAGCGCGACCGAGGTGCGGCCCTGGCGGCGTTCCTGCTCCACCTGCACGGCCCTGGCGACGGCCCCGGCGTTGCGGATCGAGCCCAGCAGGACCGTGGCCCCGGCCGGGGCGGCGGCTGCCACCGCCGCCCCGTTCCGCGACCAGTCGAGCGCTCCGGCCAGCTCGATCTCCGCTTCCGCGGCCACCGCATCGGCGACCGTCGAGGAGAACCGGAGGACGTCGATCACCACGACGACGTCGGCCGGGGCGAGACGGGCGAGCCCGGACACCCCCCAGTCGAGTCGGACCTGGTACGGGGACTGATCGAACGGCGACGGCATCCGTCCAGCCTAGAGCCGTCAGTCCGCCGCGAGTGCCTCGACCGGAGCCACCCTGGTCGCCAGCCGGGTCGGCGTCGCGGCGGCCACGAGCGTGAGCAGCGCGGTCGCGGCGATGATGATCACCACGGGAAGCCACGGCACCTGCGGGGCGATCAGCCCGGCGGGCGTGAACTCCGGCAGGACCGGAACGGAGCCGAGCAGCGACTGGGCCGCGATCCACCCGTAGAGCACCCCGAGCAGGAGACCGGTGAGGGTCGCCGCCACCGTGATGTGCGTCGCCTCCAGCAGCACCATGCGGCGCACCTGGCGGTTGGACAGACCGATCGAGCGCAGCAGTCCGAGCTCGCGGCGCCGCTGCACGACGCCGATGGTGAGGAGGTTGACGAGGCCGACGGCTGCGATCACGGCCGAGACGGCGACGAGCACCATCATGATGGCCGCGAAGGCGTCGTACGGCGCGAAGAACTCCGCCGGGATCTCCTCCGTGGTCTGGCTGGTCATCAGGCGCTTCGACGACTCCAGCGCCACCGCGAACATCGTCACCAGGGTCACGCCCATGACGACGCCGATGGCCATCCGCGACGACCGCTCCGGGTACCGCAGGGCGTTCTCGGCCGCGAGTCGGGCGGTCGCGCTCGAGCCGAACAGGCGCCCCACGAGGCGGAGCACCGGCGGCATGAACAGCACGGAACCCAGGGCGAGCCCGGTGAAGGAGAGGATGCCGCCGAAGAACGCGACCACGACACCGAGCGGTGTGACGAGTCCGAGGACGACGCCGCCCGCGAGCAGAGCCGCGCCGGAGATCAGCAGCACCCAGGCCCCGACATGGCGACCCTTGCGCCCGGAGACCTCGTCACGGGTGCGCTCGACGGCACCGCCCAGAGCCTGCAGCGGCGTCACCGCGAGCACGCGCCGCGACCCCACCCAGGCGGCCGCCCAGGTGGTGAGCGCGACACCGACCGCCGGAAGGGCGAGAGCCGGCTGGGCGAGCGAGAAGGACGACGGCGAGGTGGCGACGAGCTGCCCGCCGAGCTGGACGGCCGCCGCGGAGAGGAGCAATCCGGCGAGAAGGCCGAGGCCCGCGCCGAGGAGCCCGACGACGAGCCCCTGCCGGCCGACCTGCGCCCGCTGCGAGCGCGCGGTCGCCCCGATGAGACGCATCAGCGCGATCTGCCGGGTGCGGCCCGCGATGATCGTCGAGAACGTATTCGCCGTGACGATCGCGGCCACGTACATCGCGACGGCGGTGAGCAGCACCGACAGGATCGCGACGACGACCGCGAGCGTGCCGCTGTCGCCGATGAACGGATCGGCCTGGAGCACGGCGCCGATGTAGGCCGTGATCTCGACGAGGAAGACGCCGAACGCGGACGAGAGCGCGGCGACGAGGACGCTCGCGCCCATGCCGCGGTCGCGGAGCCAGGCCAGCCGGGGTCCGGTCGTCCGCGTCTCCGGGACGACCGTGGCGAGCGCGGTCATGCCGACACCTCCGCGGCGAGCATGTAGGCCGAGATCTGCTCCGCGGTCTGCCGCGGGTGATCCGCGACGATCCGGCCGTCGCCGAGGTAGAGCACCCGGTCGGCGTGGCTCGCCGCGATCGCGTCATGCGTGACCATCGCGATGGACTGGCCGTGCTCCCGGCTGGCGGACGCGAGCAGGCGCAGCACCTCCCGTCCGGTCTGGGAGTCGAGGTTGCCCGTGGGCTCGTCCGCGAACACGAGGTCGGGGGCGGTGGCGAGCGCCCTGGCGATGGCGACGCGCTGCTGCTGCCCTCCCGAGAGCTGATGCGGCCGGTGACCGAGGCGTTTGCCGAGGCCGAGCGTCTCGATGAGGCCGTCGATCCGTGCGCGCTCGATGGCGCTGGGGCGGCGGCCGTCGAGCTCGAACGGCAGCAGGATGTTGCCGAGGGCATCGAGCGTGGGGACGAGGTTGAACGCCTGGAAGATGAACCCGACGCGGCGGCGGCGCAGGATGGTCAGGTCGAGGTCGCCGAGGCCTGTGATCTCGGTGTCGCCGATCCACGCCCGCCCCTCCGTCGGGCTGTCGAGGCCGGCCATGATGTGCATGAGGGTGGACTTGCCCGAGCCGGACGGACCCATGATGGCGGTGAACTGTCCGCGGCGGATGCCGACGCTCACGTCGTCGAGCGCGCGGACGGTGCCCTCGCCCGAGCCGTAGGTCTTCTTCAGGTGCTGGACGCGGGCGGCGAGCCCGAGGTCGGTGGTCGTGATCTCCATGTCCACGACGCTATTTCCGCGCCCCCGCTCGTCGCGTCGCCCGCCGGGAGCATCCCGCTACATCGGGAGGATGATCCCGCGTCCTCCCGGCCCACCCCCTTGCGTTCCTCCCACCCCTCTACGGACCGCCGCAAGGGGCCGGGTCGAACAGAAGGGGGTGGGTCGGCGTCAGGCGAGGCCGTGCTCGAAAGCGAACACGACGAGCTGCACGCGGTCGCGGAGCGCGAGCTTCGTGAGGATGCGGCTGATGTGGGTCTTCACCGTGGCCTCGCTGAGGAACTCCCGCGCGGCGATCTCGGCGTTCGAGAGTCCCCGGGCGGCGAGCGCGAAGATCTCCCGCTCCCGCTCCGTCAGCTCGGCGTACTGCGGCGGCACGGGCTTCGGAGCCTCCGCGAAGTGCTCGAACAGTTCCCGGGTCGCCGAGGCCGCGATCACGCTCGACCCCGCGTGCACGGTCCGGATCGCGGCGAGCAGGAACTCCGGATCGGCGTCCTTGAGGAGGAAGCCGCTCGCCCCCTGCCGGATCGCCCGCGCCGCCGCCTCGTCGAGGTCGAACGTGGTCAGCATCACGATGCGCGGGGGTTCCGGGCGGGACAGGATCTCCGCGGTCGCGGTCAGCCCGTCCATGACCGGCATCCGGATGTCCATGAGCACCACGTCCGGCCGGGTCGCGGCGACCACGTCGAGAGCCTCGCGCCCGTTGCCCGCCTCCCCCACGACCTCGAGGTCCGGCTGGGAGGCCACGAGCATGCGGATCCCCGCCCGGAACAGCGCCTGGTCGTCCACCAGCACGACTCTGATCACTGCGGGGCTCCGATCGGAAGGCTGCTCTGGACGACGAACTGCGCACCACGGCGCTCGGCTTGCAGACTACCGCCCACGAGCTGGGCGCGCTCGCGCATGCCGATGAGCCCGTGTCCTCCGGGGGTCCCCGGCGTCGACTCGGGCGAGACGGTGTTGCGGACCTCGATGTCGACGCGATCCGGGAGCCACGCGAGATGCACGTCCACCGCGCCGTCGCCGTGGCGGATCGCGTTCGTCAGCGCCTCCTGGAGGATCCGGTAGACCGCGAGCTGGATGGCCCCCGGCGGCTCCCCCGGAGGCATGGGGTCGACCGTGACCCGCGGCTCGATGCCGGCCTGGCGCACCTGGGCGAACAGCGTCTCGAGATCGGCGAGGGTCGGCTGCGGACCGTCGCCCTGACGATGACGGAGCTGGGTGAGGAGCATCCGCACGTCGCTCAGGGCTCCGCGGGCGGTCTGCGCGATCGTGCCGAGGGCCTCCGTCGCGATCTCCGGCTTCACCGCCGCGGCATAGCGGGCACCGTCGGCCTGGGCGATGACGACGGCGAGCGAGTGGGCCACGACGTCATGCATGTCCCGCGCGATGCGCACCCGTTCCTGCTCCTCGGCGGCCAGGGCCTCGGCCTGCAGCTGCGCCGAACGCGTGCGCCGGTTGCGCAGCACGACCCGCCAGAGGAGGCCGCACACCCACGCGAACCCCAGCGCCATGATGGAGGCCGCGACGAGCAGGGTGCCTCCGGTCACGAGCTCCCAGCCGCTGCCGGAGCCGAACATGACGCCCCCGGCGACGACCATGTACAGCGCGGCGACGATGCCGCCGACGATCACCGATCCGAACCCCCACCAGAGCACGCGGCGGGTGCCCCACGCGGAGGTCGCGTACAGCACGAGGAGGATCGCGAAGTCGGTCGGCAGCGGCCCGAACCCGGCCAGCATCTGCACGATGGCTCCGGCCCAGGCCGCGGCCAGCGCGAGACCGGGTGCCAGACGACCGATCGCGACACCGCCGAACAGGAACACCGACGACGAGATCAGACCGATGACGTTGACCGCGGAGGACCCGGCCACGTCCGGCTGGGGCGCATAGAACACGACCCCGAGCGGCGTGAGGAGCGCGAACAGCAGCACCGCCCCGACGATGTCGAGGACGAGGCCGGTGCGGGACAGCGGACGGATCACTCCCCCACGCTACGCGAGCGGCTCGGGCGCGGCATCCGTCGCGGGATGTATCCGTCAGGCGCGGGCGAGGATCTCCCCATGCGGCACGAGGAACCAGCCGTCGCCGTCGTCGGCCCAGCGCTTCCAGGCGTCGCTGATCTCCTGAAGGTCGGCCGCGGAGGCCATCTCCTGGTCCACGAGCTGCCGGGCGAGCGCCGACTCCAGGATGCGGTCGGCCCACATCCCGCCCCACCAGGCGCGCTCGGACGGCGTCGCATAGCACCAGGTCGACGCGGTCGCCGTGACGTCTTCGAAGCCCGCGGCGCGTGCCCAGGCCAGGAGGCGGCGGCCGGCATCCGGCTCTCCGCCGTTCGCCCGGGCGGCGGCGCGGTACAGCGCGAGCCACCGGTCGAGCTCGAGCAGGACCGGGAACCACAGGAAGCCCGCGTAGTCGGCGTCGCGGGCGGCGATGAGTCCCCCGGGCTTCGCGACGCGGCGCATCTCCCGCAGTGCCTGCACCGGATCGGCGACGTGCTGCAGCACCTGGTGCGCGTGCACGACGTCGAAGGAGTCGTCGGCGAAGCTCAGCGCGTGCACGTCCTCGACGGAGAAGGTGATGTTCGTGACGCCCCGCGCGGTGGCGAGGTCGCGGGAGAGGGACAGCGCGGCGTCGTCGATCTCGGTCGCCGTGACGTGCGCGACCACCCCCGCGAAGTCCACCGTGATCGATCCGGGTCCCGCTCCCACGTCGAGGAGCCGGGTCTCTGCCGTGAGGTGCGGTCGAAGGTAGGCCGCCGAGTTCGCGATGTCCCGCACACTGTGCGAGCGGAGGACGGATTCGTGGTGTCCATGCGTGTACGAGGCCATGCCCTCAGTCTGGCACTCCCGCCGACCCACCCCTTTCCGTGTGTCCCGGCCCCTTCCGGACGCCCGCAAGGGGCCGGGGCGGCGCGAAAGGGGTGGGTCGACGGGCTAGAGCGCGGAGACCATCCGGCGGATCGCCTCGCGGTCGGGCTTGCCGGAGGAGAGGACGTCGAGTTCGTCCACGAGGATCAGGCGGGACGGACGCGCGTGCGCGCCGATCTCGCCGGCCACCGCTTCCCTGGCCTGGGCGAGCTGCTCGGACTCGCTGCGCCGCAGGGCCTCGCCGCGCGCCGCGACGATGACCGAGGCCTCCCCCCAGCGCTCGTCGTCGACAGCCACGACCACGGCCTGATGCAGCCCGGGCACGGCGCGGACGATGCGCTCCACCCGGTCGAGCGAGATGTTGATGCCGCCCGACACGATCACGTTGTCCGCGCGACCGTGCACGCGCACCACGCCGTCCTCGAGGAGCCCGAGGTCGCCCGTCCGGTACCAGCGGATGCCGTGCTCGTCCCGCGCGAAGGTGCGCGCGGTCAGCGCCGGGTCGCCCAGATAGCCCTCCGCGAGCATGGGGCCGGCGATCCGCAGCTCGCCGTCGACCGCCCGGACGTTCACGGTGTCGAGCGGGACGCCGTCGTACACGCAGCCGCCGCTGGTCTCCGTCGAGCCGTAGGTCCGCACGAGACGGACCCCGAGGTCGGCCGCCCGCTCCCGCAGCGGCTCCGGGAGCGCCTGACCCCCGACGAGGATGGCCTCATAGGCCTGCAGCGCCGCGAGCACACCCGGCTCGGCGCTCGCGTCGAGCAGCGTCGCGATCTGCGCCGGGACGAGGGAGGTGTACAGGGCCGGGAGGACGCCCGCGGTCGTGGCGTGGCGCATGCTCCGCGTGGCCTCGGCGAACGCCCGCGGTGTGAACCGTCCCTCGATCCGGGTCGGCTCCGTGCCCGCGAGGATCGAGCGCACCATCACCTGCAGCCCCGCGACGTAGCCGGCCGGCAGGGCGAGCAGCCAGCGACCGCTGCCGATCCGGGCGGCGGTCGCCTCCGCACTCGCCCGCAGGGCCTCGCCGCTCAGCGCCACCCGCTTCGGGACGCCGCTGGATCCGGAGGTCGCGATCACTGCGGCGATGCCGTCGTCCACCTCCGCCGGAGCGTCGGCGAGCATGCCGAAGCCGAGAGCCGGTCCCTCGTCGAGAGCTCGGAGCAGCGCCTCCCGCAGGAGCACGGTGTCTTCCGCGTCGGTCGGGATGAGGGCGTTCACGATCGTCTCTCCGGCTCAGTAGTGCCAGGGGAAGGACGACCAATCGGGGGCGCGCTTCTCGAGGAACGAATCCCGCCCCTCCACGGCCTCGTCCGTGCCGTACGCGAGGCGGGTGGCCTCGCCCGCGAACACCTGCTGCCCGACGAGCCCGTCGTCGACGGCGTTGAAGGCGAACTTGAGCATCCGGATCGCCGTCGGCGACTTCGTCAGCACGGTGCGCGCCATCTTCAGCGCCTCGCGCTCGAGTTCGGCGTGCGGCACCACGCGGTTCACGGCCCCCGCCTCGTAGGCCCGCTGCGCCGAGTACTCCTCGGCGAGGAAGAACACCTCCCGCGCGAACTTCTGTCCCGTCTGCCGGGCCATGTAGGCGGAGCCGTATCCCGCGTCGAAGCTGCCGACGTCGGCATCCGTCTGCTTGAAGCGCGCGTGCTCGGCCGACGCGATTGTCAGGTCGCACACCACGTGCAGCGAGTGCCCGCCACCCGCCGCCCACCCGGGGACCACGGCGATGACGACCTTCGGCATGAACCGGATGAGCCGCTGCACCTCGAGGATGTGCAGACGCCCGACAGCCGCCGCGGACGCTCCGCTGACGACGGCGGTCTCGGCGTCCGAGTATTTGTACCCGTCGCGGCCGCGGATGCGCTGATCACCGCCGGAGCAGAACGCCCAGCCGCCGTCCTTCGCGCTCGGTCCGTTTCCGGTCAGCAGCACCGCCCCGATCCGCGCGTCCTGTCGCGCGATGTCGAGCGCCCGGTAGAGCTCGTCCACCGTGTGCGGGCGGAAGGCGTTGCGCACCTCGGGTCGGTGGAAGGCGATGCGGGCGACCCCGCCGTCGCGGCTCACGTGCGCCGTGATGTCGGTGTAGTGCTCGGCGCCGGGCGCCAGCTCCCACTCGGCGGGATCGAACAGGTCGGAGACGAAGGCATCGGTCACGGTCTTCAGCCTATTCCCCGGGCACGCGCCGTCTTCATCCACCCGTCGACGATGTCCCAGGCCGGGAAGGCCACGAGGCCGACGCCGGTGATCACCGTGAGCACGCGCATCGTGTCGGCATCCACCCCGTTGTCCGTGAACACGAACTCCAGGAAGGCCGGGTTGAGGAGCTCGCCCTGCAGGAGCAGGGTGAGGGCCCACACGGCGAAGGCGACGGCGAGGACGGTGTTCACGACGGCCGCGGCGACGGTCCACCGCCGACGCGCGTACACGGCGACGGCCAGGACGGCCTCCGCGATCATGAGCGCGAGGAGGATGCCGATGCCCACCGGCCAGAGCGCGGGCGCCAGGATCGGGATGGGGTCGCCGCCGGTCGGGAAGAATCCGAGCGTCGCGTCCCACACGATCGCGCCGATGCCGGCGAGGAGGAACACGAGCGAGGCGATCACGTCGGCGCGGGCGGCCCCGTGCTCCGTCGGCTCCGGAAGCTGGTCCACGTTCCATCGCACGCCGGTGTCGGCGCCGGTGCGCTCCAGCACGACGAAGACGAGCGTGACCCAGAAGCACAGGTGCACGATCACCGACAGCGTGACCGAGACGACCGCGCCGATGACCTCCCCGGGGCCGCCGCCGGTGATCAGCTGCCCGATCGCGACGCCCACCGCGGCGAACGGCGGCACGATGAACAGGAGCAGCTTCAGCAGCCGCCACCAGGTGAGGTAGTACCGAGGGCCGATGAGGTGCAGCGGGCGGTCGGCGTATCCGGCGGCGAGGATGCCCGGGTCGCCGAGATCGGTGAGGACGGCGCGCTCCGCCTCCTCCGGGCTCTCGCCCTGTTTCCGCCGCGCGTCGACGGCATCGGCGATGGCGGCTTCGAGTTCGGCGCGGACCTCGTCCTGCGTATCCGGCGCGAGGCTGCGGATCGTGGCGCTGATGTAGCGCTCGGTGAGGGTGCTCGCGGTCATGTCAGTTCTCCTCGGGGGTGAGGGAGGCGATCGCGGTGGTGAGCGCGCGCCATTCGTCGGTGAGGGTGTCGGCCAGCCGGGTCCCGGCCTCCGAGGTGCGGTAGAACTTGCGGGGCCGGGCCTCGTCGGTGTTCCACTCGCTCGTCAGGTACTCCTGCTTCTCCAGACGGCGGAGCAGCGGATAGAGCGTGTTCGCGTCGGTGGCGAACCCGCGGCTCTCGAGTTGCTCGAGCAGCGCATACCCGTACTCCGGCGTGCGCAGCAGCTGCAGGCAGGCGAGCACCACGGTGCCGCGGCGCAGTTCCTGCAGATGCGTGTCGAGTGTCTCGTTCATGTCGATCACAGTAGTGTGCGTCACACACCATTGTCAACGGCACATATACGCGCGACATCCTGTCGAGGGGTCGTGGCGCACAATGGGGTCATGATCCCCGCCGTCACGGAGCTCCTCGATTCCGCCCGCGTCGTCGCCCTGCCGATGCAAACCCGCTTCCGCGGCGTCGACACCCGGGAGGCCCTGCTGTTCGAGGGGCCGGAGGGCTGGGCGGAGTTCTCCCCGTTCGTCGAGTACGACGATGCCGAGGCCGCGACCTGGCTCGCCGCCGCGATCGACTACGCCTACGCGCCGCAGCCCGCGCCGCTGCGGGAACGGGTCGGCGTCAACGCCACCGTGCCCGCCGTCGACGCCGCCCGCGTGCCCGAGGTCCTCGCGCGGTTCTCCGGGTGCCGGACCGCGAAGGTCAAGGTCGCCGAGCCGGGACAGGTGCTGGCGGACGACGTCGCCCGGGTCCAGGCGGTCCGCGAGGTGCTCGGGCCGGAGGGTCGCATCCGGATCGACGCGAACGGCCTCTGGAACGTCGACGAGGCCGAGCACGCCGTGCACGCCCTCGGCGCCTTCGACCTGGAGTACGTCGAGCAGCCGTGCGCGTCGGTGCCCGAGCTCGTCGAGCTGCGCCGGCGCATCGCCTACATGGGGATCCCGGTCGCCGCGGACGAGAGCATCCGGAAGTCCGGCGACCCCCTCGCCGTCGCACGCGCCGGCGCGGCGGACATCGTCGTCATCAAGGCCCAGCCGCTGGGCGGCCTGACCCACGCCCTGCAGATCGTCACCGCGGCCGGCCTCCCCGCGGTCGTCTCCAGTGCCCTGGACACCGCGATCGGCCTGTCGCAGGGGGCCGCACTGGCCGCCGCGCTCCCCACCCTCGACTACGACTGCGGTCTGGGCACGGCCTCCCTGTTCCAGGACGACGTCGCCGACCTCCGCCCCGTGGACGGAGAGATCCCGGTGGGGCGCCTGTCCCCCGACCCGGCAGCGCTCACCCGTCTCGCCGCCGCGGACGAGCGTCGGGAGTGGTGGCTGGCCCGACTGGCCCGCTGCCACCACGAGCTGCTCGCAGCCCGTAGCGCCTAGGACTCGACGAGGAGCTCCACGAGCCGCCCGAGCTCCTCGCCGCCGGAGTGCCGCAGGGCCGCGTCGTCCCGACCGGCCATGGCACCGCGGACCGTCATGCCCTCCCAGAGGATCATGAGCATGCGCGCCGCATCGGTCGCGGGCAGCCGGAGACGCAGCGTGCCCGCCGCCTCCACGATGTCCTCCACGATGCGCGCGATGCTCGCCACCATCTCGCGCTCCTGGGCGAGGTAGGCCTCGCCGAACTGCGGGTCGCGCAGGGCGCGGATGCGGATCTCGCTCATCAGCATCACACCCAGGCGGTCGTCGCTGCCGAGCTCCATGATCTGCTGGACGAGATCCTTCGGGTCGCAGTCGTCGGCGAGCTCACCGTCCGCCCGCATCTGCTCCACGCGAGTCCGCACGGCTGCCACCCTCGCGTCGGCGACCCCGGCCGCGAGGGTCAGGAACAGCTCGTCCTTCGAGTCGAAGTTCGAGTAGAACGCCCCGCGCGTGAAGCCGGCGCGCTCGCAGACCGCCTCGACCGAGGCACCGTCCAGGCCGACCTCGGCGAACACCTGCGCGGCGGCCTCCAGCAGACGCGCCTTCGTGTTCTCCCGGCTGCGGGTGGCGGGTGACGACATCGGAACCTCCTGGCCTTCCCTCTCGACGATTCACACCCGGTGCACAGACTCCGGATGGCGGATGACCTTACGATACATCTATGTATCGGATACACCTGTGTATCCACCCGGCACCCCACGGAGATTCGCGTGTCCACACTCCTCTCGTCCCTCGGACGCTGGTCCTTCCGCCACCCATGGCGCGTCCTCGTCTCCTGGCTCCTCGCCCTCGGCATCGCCGGAGCTGGAGCCGTGGTCCTCGGTGCCGGCACCGACAACACGTTCTCCATCCCCGGGACCGAGTCCCAGGCCGGCCTCGAGCAGCTCTCCCGCTCCTTCCCCCAGGTGAGCGGCACGAACGCCCAGTTCATCGTCGTGGCCGCGGACGGCGACGAGATCACCGATGACGCGTACCGCGAGCCGATCGAGGACGCCGTGTCGGAGCTCGGCGACCTCGACGAGGTCCTCGCCGCCACCTCGCCGTACGACGAGATGGTCAACGGCATGATCAACGACGACGACACGGCGGCAATCGTGCGCCTGCAATTCGACGGCGAGTCCACCGACGTCTCCGAGGAGACGAAGGACGCCCTGCGCTCCACCGTCGACGAGCTCGCGGCAGAGCTCCCCGACGGTGCGCAGGCCTCTCTCGGCGGCGACCTCTTCGCGATCTCGATCCCCGGCGTCACGCTCACCGAGGCCGTGGGCCTGCTCATCGCGCTCCTCGTGCTCATCGTCACGTTCCGCTCGTTCGTCGTCGCCGGACTCCCCCTGCTCACCGCCATCCTCGGCGTCGGCATCTCCATGGCCGGGATCTTCACGGCGACCGCCTTCGCGACCGTCTCCTCCACCACGCCGCTGCTCGCCCTGATGCTCGGGCTCGCGGTCGGGATCGACTATGCGCTCTTCATCGTCGCGCGCCACCAGGACCAGGTCCGGGACGGCGTTGAACCTGAGGAGTCGGCCGCCCGCGCGGTCGGCACGGCCGGATCGGCGGTCGTCTTCGCCGGCGTCACCGTGCTCATCGCACTGATCGGCCTGGGCTTCGCGGGCATCCCGTTCCTCACCACCATGGGCGTCGCGGCGTCCGTCGCCGTCGCGGTCGCCGTGGCGATCGCGGTGACCCTGACCCCTGCGCTGCTCGGATTCCTCAAGGGCCGCGTGGCCGGACGGCCGAAGCGCGCGAAGGCCCCGAAGAAGGCGGCCGCGAAGGACGCCGTCACGAAGCCCCGCGGCAGCCGTCGATGGGTGGAGGGCGTGACGAAGCACCCCGTCCTCGTCTCCCTCGCGGTCGTCCTCGGACTCGGCATCGTCGCCGTCCCCGCCCTCAGCCTCGACCTCGCCCTGCCGAACGCCGGCGTCTTGCCGAAGGACTCCGAGGCGCGACAGAACTACGACCTCGTCGGCGAGCAGTTCGGCCCTGGCTTCAACGGCCCCCTCATCCTCACCGGCACCATCGTCACCTCCACCGACCCCCTCGGTCTCATGGAAGACCTCGGAGACGCGGTGGCCGAGGTTCCCGGCGTGAAGGAGGTCGCCCTCGCGACGCCGAACGAGACCGCCGACACCGGCATCGTCCAGATCATCCCGGAGACGGCTCCCGACGACCCCGCGACGGCCGACCTCGTGCGCGAGCTCCGCGGCCACCACGACGAGTGGCTGGACGAGTTCGGCATCGACCTCAAGGTCACCGGTTTCACCGCCGTCGGCATCGACATCTCGGATCAGCTCGGGGCGGCCCTGCTGCCCTTCGGGATCTTCGTTATCGGTCTCTCGCTGATCCTGCTCACCATCGTGTTCCGCTCCCTCTGGGTGCCGATCACCGCCGCGGCCGGCTACCTGCTGTCGATCGTCGCCGCCTTCGGCGTCGTCGGGGCGGTCTTCGAGTGGGGCTGGTTCGCCGACCTCCTGCACGTCGCGAAGGTCGGACCGATCATCAGCTTCATGCCGATCATCCTCATGGGCGTGCTTTTCGGCCTCGCGATGGACTACCAGGTGTTCCTCGTGTCGCGGATGCGCGAGGACTTCGTGCACGATCCCGACCTCCGCCAGGGTGCGGGAGTTGTGAACCGCGCCACCCGACGGGCCGCGGCGCTGCGCGCGGTACGGAGCGGGTTCACCGGGTCGGCGAAGGTCGTCACGGCGGCCGGTCTCATCATGTTCGCGGTGTTCGTCGCCTTCGTGCCGGAGGGCGACTCCTCCCTCAAGCCCATCGCCCTCGGGCTCGCCGCCGGCATCGCCTTCGACGCCTTCCTCGTGCGCATGACGCTGATCCCGGCGCTCATGGCGATCCTCGGCGAGCGCGCCTGGGAGATCCCGTCCTGGCTCGAGCGGATCCTCCCCCGCGTGGACATCGAGGGCGAGGCGGTGGAACGCGAACGGCACCTCGAGGCGTGGCCGGGCGACGGGTCGCTCGTCGCGGCCGATGACCTGGAGCTCGGTGCCGGCCCCTCGGCGACGGAGGGACTGTCGCTGCGGCTCGCGCCCGGCGCAGCCCTCATCGCGAGTGGCGGGGATGCCGGGACGCTACGGGCCCTCGCTCTCACCGTCGGCGCCCGCATCGCCCCGGCCGACGGACGCATCCGCGTCGCCGGACACCTGCTCCCCGGTCGCGCGGCCTGGGTCCGTTCCCACGTGGGCTGCGTGCTCGCGGGAGACGACGCCCCGGTGCTCGCCGACCTCCGCGAAGCCCTCCGCGGTCGTTCCGAGCTCGTGGTGATCGACGGCGCGGACCGGCTCCGCGGCGGCGAGCGCGACCAGGTCGCCGCGATGCTGCGCGATGCGAGGTCGCGCCGAGAGCTCGCCGTCTTCGCCACCGCCGTCGATCCCGACGCGGCCCGTTCCCTCCTCACGGACGCCGGATGGCCGTCCGCCGACGTACTCGACACGCGCGCGCCCCGCCCGAGCGCCGCAGAAACCACCGAGGTGCCCGCATGACCCTCCCCCTCGAGCGCGCCCGCTCACGTAAGCCCATCACCTGGCTCACGATCCTCGGCGTCCTGCTGCTGCCCGCCGCGATCGGCGGCATCCTCATGGCGGCGCTCTACAACCCGACCGAGCGCCTCGACTCCATGACCGCGGCGATCGTGAACCTCGACGAACCCGTCGAGATCGACGGCCAGACCGCGCCTCTCGGGCGGCAGCTCGCGTCCGGGCTCGTCGAGGGCTCGGACGATCTCGACTCGAACCTCACGTGGGTCATCTCCAACGAGGAGGACGCCGCCGACGGGCTCGCCGACGGCACCTACCAGGCCGTCATCACGATCCCCGAGGACTTCTCGGCCGCGGCGACCTCCGCGGGTCAGGCGGTCGCGGACGGCGGCGGGGACGCGGAGCAGGCGACGATCCAGGTGACGACGCCCGACGACGGCCTCGTGGCGGACGACCTCATCACCGGGCAGATCGCCGACGTGGCGGCCTCGACGCTCGGCACCACGCTGTCCGAGGCCACAACGGAGAACATCCTCGTCGGCTTCACCACCATCGGGGACCAGATCGGCGACGCGGCGGATGGGGCCCTGGAGCTGGCGAAGGGGGCCCGTGACGCGGCGACCGGCGCTGCGGCCCTCCCGGAGGGTGCGACGCAGCTCGCCGCGGGTGCCGGAGAGCTGGGTACCGGGGCCTCGACCCTCGCGTCCGGCCTCGACACGATCGCGGGGCAGACGCGGCAGGCGGCGACCGGCGCCGGCACCATCGGGGCGGGACTCACCTCCGGCGCGACCGAGCTCCAGGGCCGGGTCGCCGACGTGCAGCAGCTCACGGGCGGGATCCAGTCGGCGGCCGCGGCCGCCGGATCCGCTGCGGGCGAGTCCGCCGCGGTCGCGCAGGGTCTCGGGACGATGGCGGCCACGGCGTGCGCCGCCGATCCGAGCTCGGCGGAGTGTGAGCAGCTCTCCGCGCTCGCGGAGCAGGCGGTGGCGGCTGCGACCTCGGCCGGGACCGCCTCCGGCATCCTCAACGACAAGCAGGTGGCCACGGGTGTGGCCGCGCTTCCCGGATCCTTCTCCACCCTGGCCACTCAGCTCGGCGAGGCGGGTGCCGGGGCGACCGAGCTCGCCGGCGGGCTCAACCGCCTCGCGAGCGAGGGCGTGGATCAGTCCGCGGCGGGAGCGCGGGCACTGTCGACCGGCGCGACGCAGCTCGCCGACGGCGCGACCCAGCTCGCCGACGGCAGCACGGAGCTCGCCACCGGTCTCGAGACCCTCGCCACCGGCACCGGCGATCTCGCGGGCGGACTGCGCACCGCGGCGGACTCCCTCCCGTCCTTCAGCGACGAGGAGTCGACGTCGCTGGCATCGGTGATCGCCGACCCCGTGGCGACCGACTCCTCGATGGGCTCGCTCTTCGGCCCCACCGCGATCCCGCTGCTCACCGCGGTGGTGCTGTGGTTCGGCGGTCTCGCGTCCTTCCTCGTCCTCCGCGCCCACACAGCGCGCACGCTCACCTCGCGGCGCTCCTCCGCCTCCCTCACCCTCCGCGCGTTCTGGCCGGCCGCGGCGATCGGCGCGGCACAGGGTCTGCTCGTCTCGCTGATCGTGCAGATCGTGGCCGATTACGACGTCGCGGAGTGGTGGGCGTTCGCGGGAACCGCCGTCCTCGCCGGGGTGGTGTTCGCCGCGGTGAACCAGGCCCTCGTGGCGGTGTTCGGCGGCATCGGACGCTGGATCGCCGCACTGATCGGTGTCATCGCCGTGGCGACGGGACTCATCTCGACCGTGCCTGACTGGCTCGCGAGCATCGGGGCCGCCCTCCCGACCGCACCGGCCTTCGCCGGACTCGTAGAGGCGAGCGGGGCCGCCGTCGCCGCCCTCGTCGTCTGGGGCGTGCTCTCGCTCGTCGCCACGACGGTGGTCGTCGCGGTCCGCCGCACGACCACGGCCCGCGCCGTCGTCACCGCCTGACCCCCGGGCACAGCTGCGGAGATCACGCACGACACGCCGCCGGGCACCCCGCTCCAGCGGCGTGTCGTGTGGCGATCTCCGAAACAGTGCCCGGACGCGACGACGGTACCCCGTACCCTCGTGCCATGCGCCGACCGTTCATGGACACTCCGGACCAGCTCGCGACTCTCGAAGGACAGCAGTATCTCGTGCTCCGGCCGACCGGGGCCGTCGCCGCGGAATACCGGGCCATCCAGGAGGCCGCGCTCGGTCGTCTGGACACGCCGCTCCGGCATCCGCACACGGAGCACGTGACCCTTCGCGGCTTCTTCGAGCCGGAGCGTCGGCAGGAGCTGCGGGCCGTGATCCGGGCCTGGGCCGCGGAACAGGGTCCTCTCGAGCTCACCGCCGACGCCGTGGACGTCTTCCCCGCGCCGTGGCAGATCGTGATCCTGCGCCTCGCCCGCACGCCCGCCCTCGTGCACGCGTACGCCTCGCTGACGGAGGTGCTCCGGCCGACGGACTTCCGCCGCCTCGACGAGCTCTCCGTCGAGGACTGGACCTTCCACCTCTCGGTGCTCTACGGCAAGACGCTGGATGCCGAGACGTGGCAGCAGCTCGCCGCCACCGAGGTCCGTCCGCTCCTCCCCGCGCCGACGGAGGTCGTCACCGAGGTCGAGTTCGTCTGGTACGAGGGCGGCGTCGAGCACGCCGAGGTCATCCCCCTCGGCGGCTGAGCCCTGCTCCGGCGGGCACGACTTCGGAGATTGCGGACGACACGCCGTGACCGAGCCGCGCCCGTCGGCGTGTCCCTCGCGATCTCCGAAGCTGTGCTCGGCGGGCTCAGCTCAGGCCGGAGTAGGCGTGCAGGCCCTTGAAGAAGACGTTGACGATGGTGAAGTTGAAGATCACGGCGGTGAAGCCGACGATCGAGAGCCAGGCCGAGGGGTTGCCGCGCCAGCCGCGCGTCGCCCTGGCGTGGATGTACCCGGCGTAGAGCACCCAGATCACGAAGGTCCAGGTCTCCTTCACGTCGAAGCCCCAGAAGCGGCTCCACGCGTAGTACGCCCAGATGGACCCGGCGATGAGCGTGAAGGTCCAGAGGATGAAGCCGATGATCGTGAACAGGTACGCCAGGCTCTCCAGGCGCTCCGCCGGCGGGAAGGTGCGCAGGAAGCCGGGGCCGGTCTTCGCCGCCCCCTCGCCGAGCAGCCGCTCGCGTCGCGCCTGCATGAGCTGGATCACCGAGAGCGCGAAGGCGAGGGCGAAGAACGCGGTCGCGAGCGAGGCGACGAACACGTGGATGATGAGCCAGACGCTCTTCAGCGGGTCCATCAGCGGGGAGACCTCGACGTAGAAGTTCGTCGCGCCGAGGCCCAGGAGGACCACCACGAGGCCCGTGATGAAGGTGCCGAGGAAGCGCAGGTCGAGGCGTGTGAGCACCGCCAGGTAGACCGCGATGATGAGCAGCGTTCCGACCATGCCGAACTCGTACAGGTTCGCCCACGGCACCCGACCGGCCGCGATGCCGCGCGTCACAGCGGCGGCGAGGTGGAACACGAACCCGAGCACCGTGAGCGAGGTGCCGATTCGCGCCATGACGAAGCGCTGCGGCTTCGGAGCTCCGGGCGCATCGACGGGTGCGGACGCCGAGACGCCACCGGAACGACCGGCGGCCACGAGCTCGCCCTCGCGGACGGTGTGGGCGTCGGCCGTCGCCTGCGAGCGGCGCGCGAGATCGAAGGCGTAGGCCACGAAGGCCGCCGCGTAGATCGCGATCGCCGTCCACAGCAGGACGGGCGAGATCACGGTGAGCTCGAGCATGGTGTCAGTCTACTTTCCGGGTGCCGGGGCCGCAGGGTCCGCGGCGGCGTCCGCGGCATCCTCGTCGGCGTCTTCAGGGGTACGGGCGGTCGTGCCGCCCGCGGCGTCGAGCAGCCGGGCGTGGCCGGCACGGAGGTCGTCCACGGCGCGGGCGAGCGTGGGGTCTTCCCCTCGGGCCAGGGCCGCGTACTCGAGGTCGACCGCGCCGTCCGCCGCGGTGGCCTTCACCCACACGCGCCGACGCGGCACGAACAGGGCGAGCATGAGGCCACCGAGCGCCAGCAGTGCGAACCCGAGCACGAACACCCCGGACTCGTCGCGGTGGATCTGCAGGGAGGCGAAGCGCTTGACGGACTCCGAGGCGTCGGTGGCGCCCTCCGGCGACTCGTCGTCGAAGGTGACCGAGCCCAGGCCGTTCGGCAGCTGCGCGGTCTCACCCGGGGACAGCTCGATCGACTCCACGTCGGTGCTGCGTCCGGTGAGCTTGGTCATCTCGGAGGTGTCGAGCACGTAGACCGAGCGCGGCACGCCGTCGTTGATCCCGAGGTCGCCCGTGTACACGTCGAGCGTGAGCGTCGGGTTGGTGAGGTCGGGGTAGGCGGAGAAGAAGGCGCCCGTGTCGAGCACGCCGGTGGTCGGGTAGAAGAAGCCGACGAGGCCCACCTGCTCAGCCAGGCCGTCCGGCACCTTGAGCACGCCGAGCGAGGTCATGTTGTTGTCCTGCGGGAGGAACGGCGTGCTGTTGTGGAACACCACGTTGCCCTCGGGGTCGCGCACGGTGACCGTCGGGGCGTACCCGTTGCCGAGCAGGAACACGTCGTCGTCGGCCACGCCCAGCGGCTCGTTGACCTTGACGGCGCCCTCGCGCTCCTCGCCGTTCTCCTGGATGGTCATGTTCGCGGAGAAGTTCCCGGCCTGGCCGGAGCCGGGCTCGCCGAACGGCTGATACGTGACGTCGAAGGAGTCCAGCCGCATCGAGTACGGCGCGAAGGAGTCGTCGGCCACGAAGCGCCCGCGGTTCATGGAGTCGTAGTCGAGCAGCGTGTTGGCGAAGGTCTCCCCCTCGACGAGCACGCGCTGGCCCGTGTACGCGAAGCCGCCGCCGACGCCGATCGTCACGAGCACGCCGACGAGGGCGAGGTGGAAGAGCAGGTTGCCCGTCTCCCGCCAGTAGCCGCGCTCGGCCGACACCGAGTACGTGTGCCCGCGGTCGTAGCGCTCCACGCGGTAGCCGAGCGCCTTGAGCTGCTTCGTGGCGACGTCGATCGAGGCGGCGGCCTCCGCGGCGGCGTCGCCCGTGCGCGTGCCGGAGTCGGCGACGGTGTCACGGGTGACGGCGCGGTAGTCCTCCAGGCGTCGCAGCCGCGCGGGCGTGCGCGGCGGGCGGGCCTGCAGCGCCTTGGCGTGGTGCTTGATGCGCGGGATGACGCAGCCGACGAGCGAGGTGAACAGCAGCAGGTAGATCGCCGAGAACCAGGGCGACAGGTACACGTCGAAGAGCTTGAGCGCGTCGAGCACCGGGAACAGATCGGGGTTGTCGCGCTCCCACTGCGTCACGCCGTTCGGGTCGGCCATCCGCTGCGGGAAGATCGATCCGGGGATGGCCGCGATCGCCAGCACGAGCAGCAGGACGAGCGCCGTGCGCATCGAGGTGAGCTGACGCCACCCCCATCGGAGCCAGCCGACGAACCCGAGCCGCGGCTGGGTGATCGTGTCGTCGCCGTCGACGTGGTCGGACGGGCGGAGCGGATCGCTGGAGTCGGTGGTCACGGCACCCTTGTTCTTCGTCATGGTCGTCTCGGAGCGGTCAGAGCGGGAGGATGACACTGCCGATCACCGCCGTCAATCGGGACATGATGTCGGTCCACAGGCCGGTGACCATCAGGACACCGAGGAGGATCAGCAGCACGCCGCCGAGGATGTTCACGACCCGGATGTGGCGGCGCAGGAACCCGATGGCCTTGGTCGCCCAGCCGAAGCCGAGGGCGACGAGCAGGAACGGGATGCCGAGGCCGAGGGAGTACGCGAGGCCGAGGAAGCCCGCGCGCACGGGGTCGCCCGCGTTGAAGGAGAGCGCGAGGATGGCGGCCAGCGTGGGGCCCATGCAGGGCGCCCAGCCGATGCCGAGCGCGACGCCGAGGAGCGGGGCCCCGACCATCCCGGCCTTCGAGTCGACGTGGAAGCGGAGCTCCTTCTGCGCGAACCCGAAGAGCCCGAGGAAGACCAGGCCCATCGCGATGATGACGACGCCGAGGATGCGGGTGATGAGATCGCCCCACTGGAGCAGGAACACGCCGGCGGTGCCGCCGAGCACCGTGTAGAGGATGAAGACCACGGTGAAGCCGAGGATGAACAGCAGCACGCCGAGGACGAGGCGGCTGCGCGTCGCCGTCTGGGTGGCGCCGTCGACGGTCGTCGAGGTGTTCCGCGGCGTGACGGCTCCCCCGAGGAAGCCGAGGTAGCCCGGAACGAGTGGGAGCACGCACGGCGAGAGGAACGAGACGAGTCCGGCGAGCATCGCCACGGGGACCGCGATCCAGAGGGCTCCGGATCCGATGATCGCGTCGGGGTTCACGACGACCTCGCGGACATCAGGAGTCCTCCGCCAGCGCGTCCTTGACGAGCGTGGAGAGCACGGAGGTGCCGTCGATCGGCCCGATGATCTTCGCGGCGACGCGGCCCTGCTTGTCGAGCACGAGCGTGGTGGGGGTGGCCGAGATCGGCACGACCTTGGCGAAGGCGAGCTTGGCCTGAGCCGTGTCGACGTCGATGAGGCTCGGGTACGTGATCCCGAACTCGTCGGCGAACGCGACAGCCGTGTCGGCCTGGTCGCGCGTGTTGATGCCGATGAACTGCACGTCCGCGTCCTGGTGCTCCTGCCAGACGGCCTCCAGGTCGGGGGCCTCGACGCGGCACGGGGCGCAGCCGGCGTACCAGAAGTTGACGACCGCGACCTTCCCGGCGATGTCGGCGCTGTCGAAGTCCTCGCCGTGCTCCGTGACCCCGGCGAACTCGACCGGCTCCCCGCGCTCGGCGACGGGGATCTCGACGATCGCGCCGTCGGCGGCGACGTAGCCGGTGTTCTCGCCGTTCAGGAACGACTCGCTCACGGCGTCGGGAGCGCAGGCGCTCAGACCGACGGCGAGCACCGCAGCGAGCGCGGCTCCGCCCAGGCGGCCGAGGGGCCGAAGACGGGTGGGGCGGCCGTTGCGGATCGGGTGAATCCTGGAAGCGCGGGACACGTCTCCGAGTTTACGCAGAGCTTCCTATGCATCGGCCGGGTACCCCCCGGGGGAGTCAGAAGCGCGCGAGCACGTCGTCCACGCCGGCGCGGAACCGCGGACAGGTCGCGATGTCGTGCGCCCGGCACCCCATGGCGTGCTCGGTCATCTCCCGCGATCGCCGCATCTCCTCCATCCGCCGGTCGAGGTCGTCGAGATGCTGCTGCAGCACCTGATGCCGCCCGGCGCTGCCGTCGTCGAGGAGCACGGCGATCTGGTCGAGGCTCATCCCGGCGGCCTTGCTGCGCTGGATGACGGCGATGCGCACGACCTCGTCCTCGCCGTACCGACGCCGGCCCGCCGGGTCGCGGGGCGGCCGGAGCAGGCCGACGGTCTCCCAGTGCCGCAGCACGTTCGTCGGCAGGTCGAACCGCGCGGCGACCGCGCCGACGGACCACGGGTGCGGGTCGCTTGACTTCATGTTGACATGAAGTCACAGACTGGTGCCGAACGCAAGACGCGAGAAGGGAACCCCATGTACGACGCGATCGTGATCGGTGCCGGTCCGGCCGGACTCCAGGCGGCGCTGACCCTCGGACGGATGCACCGGCCGGTGCTCCTGCTGGACTCGGGCGAGTACCGCAACGGCACCGTGCGGCACATGCACAACATGATCGGCGCCGACGGGAAGGCCCCGGCGGACCTCCGCGCCCAGGCCCGCACGGAGCTCGCGGCCTATGCGGACGTCGAGACGCGGGACGTCGCGGCGCAGCGGATCTCGGGCGACGCGGAGACGGGCTTCTCGGTGAGCCTCGCCGACGGGTCGGTGGCCGACGCCCGACGGGTGATCCTGGCGACCGGCGTCGCGGACGACCTCCCTCCGGTGCCGGGTCTCGCCGAGCTCTGGGGCGTCCGGGTCTTCAGCTGCCCGTTCTGCGACGGACACGAGCACGCCGGGAAGCCGATCGCGATCCTCGGGGCGGCTCCCCGGGCGGCCCATCTGATCGGGTTGCTCGGCCGTCTCGTCGGCGAGATCACGGTGGTCCCGGTGGGCGAGCCGTCCGCCGCGGAGGACCGTGTCGCGCTGGAGGAGCTCGGGGTACGGGTGGCCGCCGCGCCGGTCGAGGCCGTGGCGTCTCACGAGGACGGGGTTCGGGTGCGCAGCGCCGAGGGCGACCTCGACGTCGCGGCGGTGTTCGTGGCGTCCGGCACGATGCGGCACCGGGCGCCTTTCGCCGCGGACCTCGGGCTGCGGCTCCTGGAGTCGGGGTCCATCGAGATCGACGAGTTCGGGAGGACGTCGCTTCCGGGGGTCTTCGCGGCGGGCGACCTCGCCCATCGCGCGACCCTCCCCGGCCCGATGGCCTCGGTCCTGCTCGCCGCCGCCGCGGGACAGCTCGCCGCGGTGGGGGTGCTCCAGTCCCTCTGACTTCGAATCGCCCGATTGGTCCCATTTCCGGGCCGGATGGGGTCATTCAGGCGATTCGAACGGGGGTCAGACGGCGCCGACGTCGACAGCACCGCCGGTCGCGGCGGGCTCGGCGTACGAGACCTCGCGCCAGACGTCGCCCACGCGCGCGAACGAGGTCACACTCGACAGGGCGCAGCGGCGGGTCCGCGGGTCGTGCTGCAGCGGCAGGCCGGCGACCCGGAGGTGCGTGATCCAGATCGGCGCCTGATGCGACACCATCACGATGTCCCCCGCGGTCGGGATCTCGGCCGCGGCCGTCCATGCCTCGTCCATCACCCCGAGCATGCGCTCCGCGATCGAGGCGTACGGCTCCCCCCAGCTCGGCAGCGACGGCTGACGCAGGTGCCACCAGTTCATCGGGTTCATGAGCGACCGCCGCATCCGGGTGCCCTCGAACACGTTCGTCGGCTCGAT
Source organism: Microbacterium sp. CFSPD4_SD4 (assembly GCF_057364585.1). Classification (NCBI taxonomy): domain Bacteria; kingdom Bacillati; phylum Actinomycetota; class Actinomycetes; order Micrococcales; family Microbacteriaceae; genus Microbacterium; species Microbacterium sp. CFSPD4_SD4. The sequence goes on along the minus strand of NZ_JBNFOC010000003.1, from coordinate 193,478 downwards.
CAGACGGATGTCCGTCTCGGGCTCGAGGTCGAACACCTCCGCGAACGGGGCGGCCGACTCCTGCGCACGCTCGAGCGGTGACGCGAACAGGGCGGTCACCGGATCGCCGAGCCCCGCCACGTGCTCCGCCGCCGCCTGAGCCATCTCCTCCCCCGCGGTGCTGAGGTGGTAGTCGGGCAGCCGTCCGTAGAGCACGCGGGACGGGTTGTGCACCTCACCGTGACGAACGAGGTGCAGAAGTGATGCCGCCACGTCAGACCTCGCGGTAGCGGGAGTCGCCGAACCCGAGGATCAGATAGCCGATGTAGGGGAACAGGAACAGCAGGAAGAAGGAGAACACCCCGCCCTTGCCGAAGCGCGCGCCGAGCTTGAACGCGACGATGACCCCGAGGATGAAGTTCGCGATCGGCACGAGGTAGAGCAGGGCGAACCAGCCCGACATCCCGGCGATCTTCACGAGGAACACGACGTTCACGATCGGGATGATCGCGAGGATGCCGGGGTACCCCGCCTTCGTGAAGACCTTCCACAGTCCGACCACGACGAGGATGTAGAAGATGAGGGCGATGAGTCCCGTCGTGCCGGAGAAGATCGCGCCGAACAGGTCGGGAAGGCCGTTGCCGTCCGAGATGGAGAGGTGCATGGGGGTCCGCCTTTCGTCGTGGCGATCCTACTGAGGTGCCGCTGCTCCGCGCTGGCGACCCGGCCGGGAAGGGCCGGGACGCCCGCGTAGACTGGGCGGGTTCATCTTTCCCCGGATCAGGAGGAATCCTCCGTGCTGCGCACCCACTCCGCAGGCTCCCTGCGCGCCGAGAACATCGGTCAGACCGTCACCCTCACCGGGTGGGTCGATCGTCGTCGTGACCACGGAGGCGTCGCGTTCATCGATCTGCGGGACGCGTCCGGCATCGCCCAGGTCGTCATCCGCGACGAGGAGATCGCCCACCCGCTGCGCAACGAGTTCGTCCTCAAGGTCACCGGCGAGGTGTCGCGGCGCCCCGAGGGCAACGCGAACCCGAACCTCCCCTCCGGCGAGATCGAGGTCATCGCGGCCGACGTCGAGGTGCTGAACGAGTCGGCGCCGCTGCCGTTCCAGGTCTCGACCGCTCTGGCCGACACCGAGACCGTCGGCGAGGAGGCGCGCCTGAAGTATCGCTACCTCGACCTCCGCCGCCCGGCCGCCGCCTCCGCGCTGCGCCTGCGGTCCGACGTCTACAAGGCGATCCGGGACGTGCTGCACGCCGAGGACTTCACCGAGGTCGAGACCCCGACCCTCACCCGTTCCACGCCGGAGGGCGCCCGCGACTTCGTCGTCCCGGCCCGTCTGCACCCGGGCAGCTGGTACGCCCTGCCCCAGTCGCCGCAGCTCTTCAAGCAGCTGCTCATGGTCGGCGGTGTGGAGAAGTACTTCCAGATCGCCCGCTGCTACCGCGACGAGGACTTCCGCGCCGACCGTCAGCCCGAGTTCACGCAGCTCGACATCGAGATGAGCTTCGTCGACCAGGAGGACGTGATCGCCCTCATGGAGTCGCTCATCGTGGCGATGTGGAAGACGATCGGCGTGGAGGTGCAGACCCCGCTGCCGCGGATGACCTACGCCGACGCCATGGCGAAGTACGGCTCCGACAAGCCCGACCTCCGCTTCGGACTCGAGCTCGTCGAGGCGACGGAGTACTTCAAGGACACCCCGTTCCGCGTGTTCCAGGCCGAGTACGTCGGCGCGGTGCGCATGCCCGGCGGCGCGAGCCAGCCGCGCAAGCAGCTCGACGCCTGGCAGGACTGGGCCAAGCAGCGCGGCGCCCGTGGTCTCGCCTACGTGCTGTTCAACGAGGACGGCACCCTGGGCGGCCCCGCCGCGAAGAACCTGTCCGAGGCCGAGCAGGCCGGACTGGCCGAGTTCGTGGGCGCCGAGCCGGGCGACTGCGTGTTCTTCGCCGCCGGTGCCACCAAGGAGAGCCGGGCGCTGCTCGGCGCCGCACGGGTCGAGATCGGCCGTCGCCTCGGCTACCTGAACCCGGACGAGTTCGCCTTCACCTGGGTCGTCGACGCCCCCATGTTCGAGCCGGCCGCCGACGCGGTCGCCTCCGGTGACGTCGCGGTCGGCGCGGGTGCCTGGACGGCCGTGCACCACGCGTTCACGGGTCCGAAGCCCGAGTTCGAGGACACGTTCGACACCGACCCCGGTTCGGCCCTCGCCTACGCGTACGACATTGTGTGCAACGGCTCGGAGCTCGGCGGCGGGTCCATCCGCATCCACCGCGAGGACATCCAGAAGCGGGTCTTCGAGGTCATGGGCATCAGCGACGAGGTCGCGCAGGAGCAGTTCGGCTTCCTCCTCGACGCGTTCAAGTTCGGCGCTCCCCCGCACGGCGGCATCGCACTCGGCATGGACCGCGTGCTCCAGCACCTGACGAAGACCGAGTCGATCCGCGACGTCATCGCCTTCCCGAAGTCCGGGAACGGCTTCGATCCCCTCACCTCCGCTCCCGCGCCGATCACCCCCGAGCAGCGCGCCGAGGCCGGTGTGGACTTCACTCCCGAGGACGAGGCCTGACCCGCCGAGACCCCGTCTTGCCGCCGAGACCCCGGGACACTGCCGCTGGCAGCCCGGGGTCTCGTCGCGTACCCGGGGTCTCGGCGAAGAGAAAAAGGGAGAATCAGGCGAAGAGGGGGGCGAGGTTCTCGTTCCACACGTCGACGCCGAGCTTCGCGATGAGAGCCACCACGACGACGAGGAACACCACGCGGATGAACGTCGTCCCGCGGGAGATGGCCATCCGCGAGCCCAGGTAGCTGCCGCCGACGTTCGCGACCGCGAGGATGCCCCCGAGCAGCCACAGCACCGAGCCGTGCGGGATGAAGAGGAGCAGCGCCCCCGCGTTCGTCGCGAGGTTGACGATCTTGGCCTTCGCGCTCGCCTGCAGGAAGTCGTAGCCCAGCAGCGCGACGAGGGTGATCACGAGGAAGGTGCCCGTCCCCGGACCGATCATCCCGTCGTAGAACCCGATGCCGAGCCCGGCCAGCCCGGCCATGATGTGGTGCTTGTGCCCGTGGAAGCGCAGCTGCGTCGCGGCCCCGAGCTGCGGCCGGAGCGCCGTGAACAGGGCCACCGCCAGCAGCGCGATCACGATGATGGGCTTGAAGGCGGCTGGGGGCAGCACCGTGGCGACCGCCGCGCCCCCGAACGATCCGATCAACGCGATCACCGCCATCGGCAGGGCCGTACGGAGGTCGGGCTTGGCCCGGCGGTAGTAGGTGATGCTGCTGGTCGCGGTCCCGAACACGGAGGCGAGCTTGTTCGTCGCAAGCGCCTGGACCGGGGCGATGCCGGGGATGAGGAGCAGCGCCGGGAGCTGCAGCAGCCCTCCGCCGCCGACGACCGCGTCGATCCACCCGGCACTGAACGCCGCCACGATGATGAGGATCAGCATCCCCCAGGTGAGCTGCTCGAGTCCGAGGAGGCTGCCGATATCCACTCCGCCATGATTCCAGACCCGCGGGCGCCGTCCCGCATCCACCGCTGGCAGACTGGGCTCATGCTCGCCGATCTCCCGCTTCCGCATCCGTTCGCGTCGAGGAGCGGGGACGCCGTGCTCCGGCGGGCGACCGAGGCCGACGCCGACGCCGTCATCGCGCTGCTCGCCGACGACCCGATCAGCGCCGCCCGCGGAGACGTGGCGTCCGACGAGGACCGCCCGGCGTACGAGCGCGGCCTCCGCGAGATCCTGACCGACCCCTCGAACGACCTCCTCGTGGTGGAGCTCGAGGGCGCCGTGGTCGGCACACTCCAACTGACCTCGATCCCCGGGATGGCGCGCCGCGGCGCTCGGCGGCTGCTCGTCGAGGCGGTCCGGGTGCGCAGCGACCTCCGGTCCTCGGGCATCGGCTCCGCGGTCATGCGCTGGGTCGGCGACACCGCAGCGCCCGCCCTCGGTGCGGCCATGGTGCAGCTCACCTCCGACGCCGCCCGCACCGACGCGCACCGGTTCTATGAGCGCCTCGGCTACGTGGGCTCGCACCTCGGCTTCAAGTACACCGTCCCGCAGCGCTGAAACCGGAGCGCATCCCCGCGCCACCCGCCCGACACCGACCGTTCACCCGCACCGCTCCGCGTGGCTACCTCGGACTCGTAGTGTCCTCTCGCAACCCGACACCGGCTCACAGCGCCGGACACCGAGAGGACACTCATGGCACGCTCCATCCGCCGCGCACGCATCGGCGCCGGCATCGCCCTGGCCACCACGGCCGTCATCGCTCTGACCTCCTGCGCCTCCGCGACCGACACCCCGGCCGCCGGTGACGACGCCGTGGACGCGGCGAGCGCGACCTCCGTCGAGGACTTCGGCTCGTTCGCCGACCTGGAGGCGGCCGCGAAGGAGGAGGGTCAGCTCAACGTCATCGCCCTCCCCCGCGACTGGGCGAACTACGGCGAGATCCTCGACCTGTTCGCGGAGAAGTACCCCGAGATCACCATCAACGAGGCCTCGCCCGACGTCTCCAGCGCCGAGGAGATCCAGGCGGCCGAGACGAACAAGGGCCTCGACACTGCTCCCGACGTCTTCGACCTCGGCCTGACCGTCGCCCTGCAGAACACCGACACCTTCGCCCCGTACAAGGTCCAGACCTGGGACGACATCCCCGACGAGCTGAAGGAGCCCACCGGCCTCTTCGTCGGCGACTACGGCGGCTACATGTCGATCGGCTACGACTCCTCGGCCTTCGAGGCGCCGGCCGAGTTGTCCGATCTCCTCTCCGCCGACTACAAGGGCGCCGTGGCCATCAACGGCGACCCGACGCAGGCCGGTGCGGCCTTCGCCGCCGTGGGCCTGGCGACCGTGCAGTCGGACGGCACGCTCGACGACTTCCAGCCGGGCATCGACTTCTTCTCCGAGCTGCAGAAGGCCGGGAACCTCCTCAAGGTCGACGTCACGACCGCGACCGTCGCCAGCGGCGAGACCCCCGTCGTCTTCGACTGGGACTACCTGAACGCGGCCCACACGGCCGACAACCCGGACTGGAAGGTCGTGGTCTTCGACGGCACCGGCTACGCGGGCTACTACAACCAGGCCATCAACGTCGACGCTCCGAACCCGGCCGCCGCGCGTCTGTGGCAGGAGTTCCTCTACAGCGACGAGGTGCAGAACCTGTGGCTGAAGGGCGGCGCCCGTCCGGTGCGCATGGAGGCGATGACCGAGGCCGGCACGATCGACGAGAAGCTCGCGGCCGCTCTCCCCGAGGCCCCGGAGGAGACGGTCGTGCCGACCGAGGAGCAGTCCGAGAACGCCGGCACGCTGCTCGGCGAGAAGTGGGCAGCGGCGGTCCAGTGACCACCGTCGTCGCACCGGGGGTGGATGCCGCGGCGTCCGCCCCGCCACCGCCGCCGGACCCGCGTCGCACACGCGGGCCCGGCGGTCGGCGCCGTCCGTGGCGTGGCTGGGGCTCGTACCGTTCGCCGCCTACGTGCTGCTCTTCCTCGCCGTGCCGACCGTGCTCGCGGTCGGCTCCGGGTTCTTCGACGGCGACGGTGCTTTCACCTGGACGAACGTCGCCGCCCTCGGCGACCCGGTGGTGCTGACGACCTTCGCGAACTCGGCGGGGCTGTCGCTGCTCACCGCGGCGGTCGGTGCGGTCGTGGGCGCCCTCGTCTCCTACGCTCTGCTCGGCATGAACCCGGACGGCGTCGTGCGGCGCTCCGTGGACGCGGCTGCCGGGGTCCTCGCGCAGTTCGGCGGCGTCATGCTCGCCTTCGCCTTCATCGCCACGATCGGCATCCAGGGCGTGGTCACGGTCTTCCTCCGCGACACGTTCGGCATCGACATCTTCGCCGAGGGCACGTGGCTGTACGAGCTTCCCGGCCTCATCCTCCCGTACATCTACTTCCAGGTGCCGCTCATGGTCATCACCTTCCTGCCCGCCCTCGCTGCACTGAAGCCGCAGTGGGTCGAGGCGAACCTCACCCTCGGGGGCAGCAGGGCGAGCTTCTGGCTGCGGATCGGCCTCCCGGTGCTGGCGCCGTCGTTCCTCGCCAGCCTGCTGCTGCTCTTCGCGAACGCGTTCTCCTCGTACGCCACGGCCGCGGCGCTCGCGAGTCAGGGCTCGCAGATCGTCCCGCTGCAGATCCGCACGGCGCTCACCAGCGAGACCCTGCTCGGTCGGGAGAACCTCGCCGGCGCTCTCGCCCTCGGCATGATCATCGTGGTCGGGGTCGTGATGGCGCTGTACTCCCTCATCCAGCGACGGGCTTCGCGGTGGCAGGCATGAACGGCCTCGCCCCGTCCCGCGCGACCCGTGCGGTGATCGGCATCGTCGTCGGGGCGTTCTTCGCGGTGCCCCTCGTGTCGACGTTCCTCTTCACGCTGCGCGACACCGACGGCCTCTCGTTCGCGCACTGGACCGCCCTCTTCGACCCCGCGGCGTCGGCGGCCCTGAAGCCCCTCTGGACGGGGCTCGGGAACTCGCTGACCCTCGCGGTGGTGACCGTGTCGATCGTGCTGTTCCTCCTGGCTCCCACGATGATCCTCGTGAACCTCCGCTTCCCGCGGCTCAAGGCGGCCTTCGAGTTCGTCGCGCTCCTGCCGATCTCGATCCCCGCGATCGTGCTCGTCGTGGGGCTCGCGCCGATCTACCTGCAGATCGGTCGGACCGTGGGCACCGGCACCTGGACCCTCGCCTTCGCGTACGGTGTCACGGTCCTCCCCTTCGCCTTCCGCTCGATCCAGGCGTCGATCGATGCCGCGGACCTGCGCACGCTGTCCGAGGCCGCGCGCTCGCTCGGGGCGGGCTGGCCGACGGTCGTGCTCCGCGTGCTCGCGCCGAACCTCCGCCAGGGCCTGCTCGCCGCCTCGCTGATCTCCATCGCGGTGGTGCTCGGGGAGTTCACGATCGCGTCCCTCCTCAACCGGCAGGTCTTCCAGACGGCGATGGTCGTGGTGCAGAAGCAAGACCCGTATGCCCCCGCGATCTTCACGCTGCTCGCCCTGTCGTTCGTCTTCCTCCTGCTCCTGCTCATCGGCCGCGTCGCCCGCGGTCCGCGAAAGGCCCGCTCATGACCCTCGATCACGCACTCCCGCGCACCAAGGACAACCTGCTGCTCGCCCAGGCCGGCGACGGCACGCGGGTCGAGCTCCACGGCATCGTCAAGAGCTACGGCGGCACGAGGGTGCTGCACGGCGTCGACCTCGACATCGCCCCCGGGGAGTTCGTCTCGCTGCTCGGCCCCTCCGGCTGCGGCAAGACGACGCTGCTCCGCGTGCTCGCGGGACTCGAGGGCGCCGAGGAGGGGACGGTGCTCCTGGGCGGAGGAGACGTCTCGCGGGTGCCGACGAACCGGCGCGACATCGGGATGGTGTTCCAGTCGTACTCGCTGTTCCCGCACCTCCGCGTCGTCGACAACACGGCCTTCGGGCTCCGTCGTCGGGGTATCGGCAAAACCGAGGCGGCGCGGCGTGCCCTCGATGCGCTCGCCCTCGTGGGCCTCGCCGACCTCGCCGACCGGTTCCCGCATCAGCTCTCCGGCGGACAGCAGCAGCGGGTCGCCCTGGCTCGCGCCCTCGTCACGGAACCCCGGGTGCTGCTGCTCGACGAACCCCTGTCGGCTCTCGACGCCAAGGTGCGCGTACAGCTCCGCGACGAGATCCGGCGCATTCAGCTGCGGCTGGGCATCACGACCGTCTTCGTCACGCACGACCAGGAAGAGGCCCTCGCGGTGTCGGACCGGATAGCAGTCATGAACTCCGGTCGCATCGAGCAGATCGGCTCCCCGGAAGAGCTGTACACGACTCCCGCGACCGCCGAGGTCGCCGCGTTCGTCGGCCTCTCCAGCGTCGTGTCCGGCGTCGCGGGCGGCGAGCACGTCGTCGTGTGGGGGCAGCGTCTCCCCTTGCAGACCCCCGCCGACGGCCCCGTCGACGTGTACCTCCGTCCGGAGAACGTCCGCTTCACCTCCGCGGAGGATGCCGCAACCGATGCCCTCGTGGAGGAGAGCACGTTCCTCGGCAGCATGCGGCGGACCCTCGTGCGCACCGAGTCGGGCGAGCTGGTCCGCGTGCAGCACGATCCCGCCGTGCACCCGTCGTTCGGCGACCGCGTCCGCATCGCGGTGACCCCCGCCCCGGTGGTCGCGCGTCCCCGCGGCTGATCGAGACACCGGGGCGGGGAGAGTTACAGGACGCGGGAGAGGAAGTCCTTCGTGCGCTGATGCTGCGGATTGGCGAGCACCTCGCGGGGGTCGCCCTCCTCGACGATGTGTCCGCCGTCCATGAAGATCAGCCGCGAACCGACCTCGCGCGCGAAGCCCATCTCATGCGTGACGACGAGCATCGTCATGCCCTCGTCGGCCAGCGACCGCATGACCTGCAGCACCTCGCCGACGAGCTCCGGGTCGAGGGCCGACGTCGGCTCGTCGAACAGCATCATGTCGGGGTTCATGCACAGCGCCCGGGCGATGGCCACGCGCTGCTGCTGCCCACCCGAGAGGTGCCCGGGGTACGCGTCGGCCTTCTCCGCGAGACCGACGCGCTCGAGCATGGCGCGGGCCACCTTCTCCGCTTCAGCCTTCGAGCGCTTCTTCACCCGCTGCTGCGCGATCGTGAGGTTGCCGAGCACGCTGAGGTGCGGGAAGAGGTTGAAGCTCTGGAACACCATCCCGATGCGGGTGCGCACGCGGTCGATGTCGATGTCGGGATCGGTGATGTCGATGCCCTCGATGAGCACCTTGCCGCCCGTGGGCTCCTCCAGGAGGTTCACCGAGCGGAGCAGCGTCGACTTCCCGGAACCGGACGGGCCGATCACACAGACGACCTCGCCGGCGAGAACCGTCAGGTCGATGCCCTTGAGCACCTCGTTGTCGCCGAAGCTCTTGTGCAGGTCCTGGATCGCGATCGCCGGGGCCTGGACGTCGATCAGGTCGGTGCTCATCGTGTCCTCGCCATCCGACGCTCCAGCCACGCGCTGAAACGCGTGAGCGGGATCGTCACGATCAGGTAGAGGATCGCCGCCATGATGAGCGGCGTTCCATTGGCGTTCTGCGTACTGGCGTCACGGGCGAAGGTGGTGAGCTCCTTCGACCAGACGAACGTTCCGACGACGAACAGCAGCGACGTGTCCTTTAGCAGCAGCACGAACTCGTTCGTCAGCGGCGGGATGATGATCCGGAAGCCCTGCGGGACCACGATCCAGAAGGTCGTCTTCATGGGCGACATGCCGAGCGAACGCGCCGCCTCGGTCTGTCCCTTCGGCACGGCCTGGAGTCCCGCGCGGATGGTCTCGGCCATGTAGGCCGATGCCACGAGCACGAGCCCGATCAGGCCGAGCACCACGGGACCGCCGAGCTCCTGCGCCCGCACACCGAGCGCGATCGGCACGATGAACCCGATGGCGAAGATCGTGAGCAGGGCGGGGAGTCCGCGGAACAGCTCGATCCAGACGGTCGCGATCCACCGGAACGGACCGATCTCGGACAGCTTCATCAGCGCGAGGATCACGCCGAGGAGCAGGCCGCCTGTGAACGCCACCGCCGTGAACCACAGCGTGTTGACGAGCGCGGTCGTGATGATCCCCGGCAGCATCTTGGCTGCGACCTCGGGGTTGAAGAAGAGCTGCCCGAGCCGGGCCCAGTCGGTGCTGAACGCGATCCAGACGGCGATCGCGATCAGCACCGCATAGACGGTGTACCGGTAGAGCTTCTGCTTGGTGGTGCGCCTCAACGCCATTGTCAAGGTCCTCCCGACCTCCGTGTTCCCCGGCTCAGTTCGCCGTGAAGTACTGGTCGTAGATCTTCTGGTACTCGCCGTTGTCCCTCAGCTCCGCGAGCGCACCGTTCACGGCGTCCAGGAGCTCGTCCTTCTCGCCCTTCGCGAAGGCGAAGCCGTAGGACTCGTCGGTCTCGTAGGTCTCGACGATCTCGTAGGAGGAGTCGGCCTTCTCGTGCTCGAGGTTGACGGGCTGGTCCTGCAGGATCGCGTCGATCTGCCCCGCCTGGATGGCCGGCCACAGCTCGCCGTCGGAGGGGTACTGCACGAGCTGCGCGCCCTTCGCGTTCTCGGTCGCGTACGCCTCGCCCGTGGTGCCCTGCTGCACGCCGACGTTCTTGCCGTCGAGGTCGTCGATGGACCCGATGCCCGAGTCGGTGCGCACGAGCAGCGACTGCAGCGAGTCGTAGTACGGGTCGGAGAAGTCGATGTTGGCCTTGCGCTCGTCGGTGATCGTCATGGCCGAGGCGCCGACGTCGCAGGTGCCGGCGGCGAGGGTCGTCCCCGACTGCAGCGCATCGAAGCCGACGTCCTGCACGGAGAGCTTGAGGTCGAGCTGCTCGGCGATCGCGCCGAGGAGGTCGATGTCGAAGCCCGTGTACTCGCCGTCGTCGCCCTCGAACTCGAACGGCGGGTAGGGGATGTCGGAGCAGACGGTGAGCGTGCCCGCCTCGACGAGGCCGTACTCGTCGCCGGCGGCGGCTCGCCGCCGCTGCCCGCATCGGAGGAGCCGGTGGCGCATCCGGCGAGCGCGAGGGTGGCGGTGGCCGCGATCGCGAGGCCGGCGAAGAGGTTACGACGGGACATGTCGGCTCCTGGGAGTCGGGGGGCGGGTGAGCCCACGGACGGGTAGGAGTTCATCTAAACATGCGGCTCGTCGCGTGACCAATGACATCCCCTCGCGCCGCATTACGTTTGTGTTTCGGTGCCGCGGGGACGACGCTCGACGCTCAGAGCTCGGCGTCGACCGCCACACGGCCGGAGACGACCGAGCGGATGTACCCGGCGACCTCCTCGTGCGCAGGGTGCACCTGGTATTGCTCGAGGTCGGCGACGGAGTCGAAGTCCGCGACCAGGGTCACGTCCCAGTTCGCGTCGGGGTACACGTCGTTCGCACCGGCCCAGATGCTGCGCAGCTGCGGCACGACGCCGTCGAGGGCGTTGAGCCGACGGGCGACCTCGGCCGCCTGGGCCTGCCGCTCCCCCGCGTCCTCCGCGGCGAGCTTCCAGGTCACGACATGGCGGATGGTCATCGCAGCTCCTTCTGGTCGGCACGGGCCTCCGCGTCGACGGCTTCCTCCAGCGCCTCGCGCAGCCGGTCGGGGGACACGCGCCAGTGCGCATGCAGTCGTCCGTCGATGAGGACGACGGGGATCTTCTCCCACCACTGCTCGTACAGGGCGGGGTCGTCCTGGATCGACGCCTCGACGATCTGGATGCGCTCCGCGGCGGCGTCCGGCAGTTCGGCGACGACCGCGTCGACGACCTCGGAGGCCACGGCGCACAGATGGCAGTCGGGCTTGCCGATGAGGGTCAGCGTCGTCACGACGACGGGACCTCCACCTCGCGTCCCTGGGCGATCCACTCGCCGGTTCCGCCCTCGACGTTGGTGGCGTCGTAGCCGCGGGCCTCGAGCGCCTCGACCACGCGAGCCGAGCGGCCACCAGCCTGGCAGATCACGTCGAACGACTCGGCCGGGAGCTCGCCCAGGCGGTTGCCGATCTCGGACATCGGGATGTTCACGGCGCCGGGGACGTGGCCGGCCTGGAACTCGTGCACCTCCCGGACATCGATGAGGGGCGTGCCGGAGCGCTCGGCGAGTTCGGCGACGGTGATCGACTTCATGACATCCTCTCGGCGGTGCGGAACGGCGCGCAGAGACACAAAGCGCCCGTCCGAAGACAGGCGCTCGGTGTCTGGCCGCTTACTTCTTGTTGCGGCGCTGGTGGCGAGTCTTGCGAAGCAGCTTGCGGTGCTTCTTCTTCGCCATGCGCTTGCGGCGCTTCTTGATGACAGAACCCACGGAAACCTCACTAAGTCAGGGGCTGGGTGTCGCCGGAATCGGACACCCGGGTACGAGCACGAAAAATGCCTCGGATCATCCTAGCAAACTCAGGAGGGTGCCCCGCGCCCCTCCGTCAGCCGGCGTCGGCGATGGGCCGCTGCAGAGCCTCCGCGACGGCGGACTCCGGCACGCGGTAGCTCCGTCCGAATCGGATGGCGGGGAGGTCACCGGCGTGCACGAGCCGGTACACGGTCATCTTGGACACGCGCATGAGCTCGGCGACTTCGGCCACCGTCAGGAATCGGACGTCTGGAACCTCGGGCATCCCACGTACCCCTTTCTCGATGAGCACACTCTATGGGGTCGCTGGGACGCGTGTAAACCCGCGTGGCTGTTGTGATCAGTGGGATGTCGGCACGGTCGCGAACGCCCGGACCGGGAACGTCCCGAACCCGCGGATCGCGGGAGGGGCCGCGGTGAACCGCGCCCCGCGCGCGGGGAGGCGATCCAGAGCGGTGAGGTGCTCGACGACGTGCACGCCCGCCGCGAGGAGGATGCTGTGCGCCGGTCGCTCCCCGCCGCTCTCCGTGTCGTCGATGTTGAGCGCGTCGATGCCGACGAGGCGCACCCCGGCGTCCACGAGGAAGCGCGCCGCGTCGTCGGTGAGGAAGGGCGAGCCGGTGCCGTAGGCGGGCGTGCCGAACAGCCGGCTCCAGCCGGTGTCCAGGAGCACCGCGCTGCCGCGGAGCTCGCGATCGGCGAGCGTCGCCGCCCTGATACCCCGCCGTTCGGGCGTCCACGCGTCGCGGAGGTGGAAGACCTCGGCAGGCAGGTCAACGAGGGTGTCGAGGTTTAGCGACGCCAGGTCGGCCCCGTCCGCATAGCGGTGGAACGGCGCGTCGAGGTAAGTACCCGTGTTGCCGATCATCGTGATCACGTCCATCGCGAACTCCGTCCCCGGCGCATAGCGCTCGCGCGACGCCGCGCGGGTGAGGTGCGGGGTGATGGTCGGCGCCGGCAGCCCGGGATAGGTGACCATGCCTTCCGCGATCGGGTGGCTCAGGTCCACGACCCGTTCGGTGCGGTCTCCACGAGCCGGAGCCGCGACGCCTCGGCTGCCCCGGTGCGGCTCGGCGACGATCCGCAGATCACTGAGCTCGACCTCGCCCACGAGCGCCAGACCGAGATGAGCGATGAGCAGGGCTGCGACCTCGTCCGCGGTCACGTCCTCCCGTGGCAGATCGAGTCGGAACCCCTGCCCCTGCAGCCCGCCGCCGTTGGCGAAGGTGATCGCGAAGTCGAAATGCGCGCGGTACTCGTCCGTCATGCGCCCATCCTGCCGGACCGGAGGACTCAGGCGGATCTCTTCGCCTTGGCGATCCGCTCGCGCGCATCCCGTAGGGCCTGCCGCTCGACCTTGCGCGCGGCGCGAAGGGCCTTCTCCGCCTCACGGCTGGCCTTCTGCGCCTCTTTGAGCCGCTTGTCTCCAGCAAGCTCGGCGACGTCGAGATCGACCCACTCCTCCGCGACGATGTGCCGCTCCCCGCGTTCGAGGCCCGTCATGTACGCGGCGACGCCGTCAGGGTGCGTTCCACCGCGAAGCGGAACGGGTCGGCCGACGACAGGAAGACTCCGTCTTCGATAGCCCGCCGCAGGGCGGGGAACTCGTCAGCGGTGATGACCCGGTCGAACAGCGAGGCCTCACGGGCCGCGACCTCGTCCGGACTCAGACCGGACGACCGCGACTGCTCGGTGTATCCGGCCTGCACGATCCCGCACCAGCGGGCATGGCCGGTGACGGCGAGTGCGACGGCGATCCGCTCCTCTGCCGTGAGCGGGGTGCCATCGAGGGCGGCGAGGCCGGCATCCAGCCAGGCGGAGCTGTTCGGTGTGATCGGCGAGCCCGAGATCGGCAGCGAGAGCATCCAGGGATGCCGCAGATACACGAGGATCTGCGCCTCGTACAAGGCGAGCAGCCGCTCGCGCCACCCCTCGACCTCGAGGTGGCTCTCCGGCGGCAGGCCCGTCGCCTCCTCCTGCATGAGGAGCAGGAGGTCGTCCTTGGCGGAGACGTACCGGTAGAGCGACATGGGCGTGAATCCCAGACGCGCGGCGACCGCAGCCATCGAGACGGCACCGAGCCCGTCGGCGTCGGCGAGGGCGACCGCCGCCTCCACGATCTTCTCGACGCTCATCTCCCGCTTCGGGCCGCGCTGCGGATCGGCCGCGACACCCCAGGCAAGCGCGATCCCGCGCGGCAGCTCGGGCGGCTCCTTCTCGGTCATGGCTTTCATCCTACTTCTGTTTATTACTTAAACAGTGTGTTACGGTCATACACGATTGCGTTGCACATACACAGTTTTGGAGATACACAGAAGGGAACCCTGATGGACAGAGCCATCGACGTCCACGACCTGCACAAGGCTTTCGGCGCGAAGACCGTCATTCGTGATCTCGACCTCACCGTCGCCCGTGGCGAGGTGTTCGCTCTGCTCGGGCCCAACGGCGCCGGCAAGACGACGACGATCAACATCCTCACCACCCTCACTGCGGCGGATCGAGGCACGGCGCGCGTCGCCGGCTGGGATGTGCGGACTCACCCGCGGGAGGTGCAGCGACGGATCAGCCTCACCGGTCAGTCGGCCGCCGTGGACGACGCCCTCAGCGCGACCGAGAACGTGGTGATGTTCGCCCGTCTGTCCGGGCTCGGTCGTGCCGGCGCGCGGCGTCGCGCCGCGGATCTCATCGATCGCTTCCATCTCGGCGAGGCCGCCGGCCGCGCCGTCCGCACTTACTCCGGCGGCATGCGTCGGCGTCTCGATCTCGCCCTCAGCTTCGTCGTGGCCCCAGAGGTCCTCTTCCTCGACGAGCCGACGACAGGGCTCGACACCCGCAGTCGGCGCGACCTCTGGGACATCATCCGGGTCCTCGCGGACGGCGGCACGACGGTGTTCCTCACGACGCAGTACCTCGAGGAGGCGGATCAGCTCGCCGACCGCATCGCTGTGCTTCACGACGGTCGCATCGCGGCGCTCGGAACGGCCGCGGCGCTGAAGGCCCGGGTCGGCGGCGACACGGTGGAGCTCCGCGACGACCGCGGGGAGCTTCAGCGGGAGATCCCGACCGACGGCTCGGTGAGCGGTCTCCGCCGAGCGCTCGACCTCCTGGACGAGGACGGCGGCGCCGGCACCGTCACGCTCCGTCGCCCCACCCTGGACGACGTCTTCCTCGCCGTCACCGCCCCCGACGCCGCGACCGCAGGCGCCGCGCCCCGGAAGGAGCTCGCATGAACATCGCCCACGCCGCTGTGCCCGGAACCTCCGGGCCCGCGGCGGCCCCCGCCCCGCGGCCACCCCTCCGCGGCCTCACCGCCGAGACCGTCCTCGTCGGGCGCAGCCTCCGCCACTCCCTCCGGGACGGCGAGTCCCTCCTCATGGCGATCCTGCTCCCCGTCATGCTGATGCTGATGTTCACGTGGGTGTTCGGCGGGGCCATCGATCCCTCCGGCGCCTACGTCGACTACGTGGTCCCCGGCATCATCCTGACGTGCGCCGGTTTCGGCGCCTCCTCCACCGCCGTGTACGTCGCGAACGACATGCGCACGGGGATCATCGACCGGTTCCGTACCATGCCCCTGCGCGCCGGCGCCGTGCTCACCGGGCATGTCGTCGCCAGTGTCCTCCGCAACCTCGTGGCGACCGCCGTCGTGATCGGCGTCGGGGTACTGGTCGGATTCCGCCCATCGGCCACTCCGCTCGAGTGGGTCGCCCTGGCCGGCATGATCGCGCTCTACATCCTCGCGATCACCTACCTGTTCGCCGCGATCGGCCTCGCCGCCGGCAGCCCCGAAGCAGCGAACGGCTATGGCTTCGTCCTGCTGTTCCTGCCGTACCTCTCCAGTGCCTTCGTCCCCGTCGCGAGCATGCCCGACTGGCTCCAGGCGATCGCCGCCCACCAGCCGATCACGCCCATCGTGGAGACCATCCGCGCTCTCCTGATGGACACCCCGATGCAGGCGGAGGCATGGTGGGCGATCGGCTGGTGCGTGGCGATCCTCCTCGTGGCGGCGCTGTGGGGCGCGTGGCTGTTTCGACGAAAGGCCGGACGACGATGAGCCGACGCCCAGCCCGCGCATAGCCCGCATTGCCCGATCGCTCAGACAGCCCTGCCAGGGTCGGCTGCAGGACCCGTGCCGGCACCTGCCGAGTCCGCGCGGATCTGGGGTCCGCACACCGCCCCCGACGGCATCCCCCCTGCCGTCGGGGGCGGTTCTCCGTCTGTGCGGGGCGCGGGATCAGGCGCCGAGACGCTTCAGCGCGTTCGTGACCACGTGCTTGGCGGAGGCGGCCGCACGCCCGACGACCTCGGCCGCGTGCGCGGCGCCGTCGGGAATCGGGGCGCCCGGATAGGCGATGTCCGGTGCCGCATCGCCGAACGCATCGACGAGGAACGGGACCAGCCAGTCGTCGACGGCCTCCAGCGGCGCGACGGACAGGCTGTAGAAGCGGCGCTGCCCGTCTTCGCGGACGGTGACGAGATCGGCGTCGCGGAGCACCTTGAGGTGCTTCGAGACGGTGGGCTGACTGATGCCGAGGTCGGCCACGATCTGGCTCACGCTCGTGCCGGACTCGCCTTCGGACGTGCGTCGGAGCAGGAGCTGGAGGATGTCGCGCCTCGTACCGTCTGCGATCACGTCGAAGATGTCCGTCATGTGATCAGGGTAGTGCGCCCCGGCACGGAGTACCATGACGAAGGCTCGGCGAGAGGCGCCGTGCTGCGGCCGTGGAACGGACGGCGCGGAAGAAGGGGGCAGCGATGTCGGGCATCGTTTCGGCGTCGTCTCCTCGCACCGGTCTTCCCGGAGCCGCCGGCCGGGTGAAGCACCTCATCACCTCGTCGCCGTCCCGGTTCGCCATCGCCGTCTTCGCGCTGCTGATCCTCGTGTTCACGGTGCTGTTCTCGCTGCCGATCGCGTCCGCCAGCGGCACGGTGACACCGCTCAGCGACGCGCTCTTCACCGCCGTCTCCACGATCTGCGTGACGGGCCTCGCGACCGTCGACATGGCCAACCACTGGTCGCCGTTCGGGCACGTCGTCGTGTTCATCGGCGTCAACATCGGCGCCCTCGGTGTGCTGACCCTCGCCTCCCTCATGGGGATGCTCATCTCGAAGCGCCTCGGGCTGCGGGCCAAGCTCATGGCGGCCGGCGACACGAACCCGCTCCGCGCGCACGGCGGCGTGGTCAACGAGAGCCAGACGGTGCGCCTCGGCGAGGTGGGCCAGCTGCTCACCACGGTCGCCCTCTCCGCCCTCTTCATCGAAGCGGCCCTCGCCGCCCTCCTGTATCCGGCGCTGGTGATGGCGGGGGTGGACCCGATCGCCGCGCTCTGGGAGGCCCCGTACTTCTCGGCGATGGCGTTCACCAACACCGGCTTCGCCCCGAACGACGGCGGAGTGGCCGTCTTCGCCGACGACTACCTCGTGCTGTCGCTGCTCATGGTCGGCGTGTTCCTCGGGAGCATCGGCTTCCCGGTGATCTACACGCTCGCGAAGCACGTCTGGCACGTCAAGCGGTGGTCGCTGCACTCGAAGCTGACCATCGTCACCACGGTGCTGCTGTTCATCCTCGGCGCGGCCGCCTTCCTCATCCTCGAATACGACAATCCCAAGACCTTCGGGTCGATGGACGCGGCGGACACGACTTTCCAGGCGTTCTTCCTCTCCGCGATGACCCGCTCCGGCGGCTTCAACGTCATCGAGATGGACGACCTCAACGGCTCGTCGCTGCTCGCCGCCAGCATGCTCATGTTCGTCGGCGGCGGGTCGGCGTCGACGGCGGGCGGCATCAAGGTGACGACCCTCGCGGTCCTCGCGATCGCCGTCTGGTCCGAGGCGAAGGGCCGCCAGTCCGTCGAGGCGTTCGGCCGCCGCATCCCCAGCGACGTGCAGCGGGTCGCCCTCAGCGTCGTCGCCTGGGGCGCCACCATCGTCGCGCTGTCGACCATCGTGATCGCGCAGATCACCAAGGCCGACATCAGCCACGTGCTCTTCGACGTCATCTCCGCGTTCGGCACGGTCGGGCTCTCGACGGGCCTCACCGGGGAGCTTCCGGATTCCGCCTCGTACGTCATGGCCGCGACGATCTTCATGGGCCGCGTTGGTACAGTGACTCTCGCTGCGGCAGTCGCCGCGACATCGCGCACGCAGTACTACTCACTGCCCGTGGAAAGGCCGATCGTTGGTTGAAGTCCTTCGGGGGGACGCTCCCGTCCTCGTCATCGGTCTCGGCCGGTTCGGCGCCGCCTGCGCCGGCGAGCTCGACCGCCTCGACCGCGAGGTGCTCGCGATCGACGACAACCTCGAGCTCGTGCAGAAGTGGTCGGACCGCGTCACGCACACGGTGCAGGCCGACGCCCGGAACATCGACGCCCTCCGCCAGATCGGCGCCCAGGACTTCCAGGTCGCGGTCGTCGCCGTCGGCTCCTCGATCGAGCGTCCGTGCTCATCACGGCGAACCTCGTCGACCTCAAGGTGCCGCAGATCTGGGCGAAGGCGGTCTCCCAGTCGCACGGCAAGATCCTGGCCCGCGTGGGCGCCAACCACGTCATCTACCCCGAGCGCGAGGCCGGCGAGCGCGTGGCCCACCTCGTGAGCGGGCGCATGCTCGACTTCATCCGCTTCGACGACGACTTCGTCCTGGCCAAGATGTACCCGCCGAAGTTCATCCGCGGCGTCGGCCTGAACGAGTCCGGCGTGCGCTCGAAGTACAAGGTCACCGTCGTCGGGGTGAAGAGCCCGGGCAAGCCGTTCCGCTACGCGGAGGCCAACACGATCGTGACCAACCACGACCTCATCATCGTCTCCGGGACGAACAGCGACATCGAGCGCTTCGCCGCCCTCGACCGCTGAGCCGGGTCCTCCCCGCGGCGGATGCGCCGGTCGCGGCAGGCGTGGTGGGATGGGGGCATGAGCGATCACGCCCCCGCACCGCCCGTCCTCGCCCTCCGCGGGCTCCGCAAGCAGTTCGGCCAGAAGGTCGCCGTCGACGCGCTGTCGCTGGACGTCCCCGCGGGCTCGATGCTGGGGCTGCTCGGCCCGAACGGTGCCGGCAAGACGACAACGCTCGCGATGACCACCGGGCTCCTGCGCCCGGACGCCGGGACGGCCTGGGTGCTCGGCGCCGACGTCTGGCAGGACCCTGCCGCCGCGAAGGCGCGGATGGGCGTGCTCCCCGACGGCATCCGGATGCTCGACCGGCTCAGCGGCGCCGAGCTGCTGCGCTACACCGGCCTGCTGCGCGGCATGCCGGAGACAGAGGTCGTCTCCCGCTCCGGTGAGCTCCTCGACGCGCTCGGCCTGACGGAGGCGGGCGACACCCTCGTCGTCGACTACTCGGCCGGCATGAAGAAGAAGATCGGCCTGGCCTGCGCGCTCATCCACGCGCCCCGGCTGCTGATCCTCGACGAACCCCTCGAGGCCGTCGACCCGGTCTCCGGACAGACGATCCGGCAGATCCTGCGCTCCTTCGTGGACGGCGGCGGCACGGTCGTCCTCTCCAGCCACGTCATGGAGCTCGTCGAGTCGCTGTGCGACCGCGTCGCCATCGTCGCCGAGGGGCGTCTGCTCGCCCACGGCGCCCTCGACGAGGTGCGGGCCGGGCTCACACTGCAGGAGCGCTTCCTCACCCTCGTGGGCGCGCACGACCTCGGAACGGAGACGCTCGCGTGGTTGCGCTCCTCGTAGGCCTGCGGCTGCGACAGCTCGGACATCAGCTCAGGCGCAACCCCTGGATGATCGTGACCCTCGTGATCGTGGGTCTCATCGCGCTGAGCATGCTGGGCCTGCTGACCGTGGGTCTGATCGCGCTGCGGGTGGGCGCCCCGGACGCCGCCGTGACCGCGATGGTGCTCACCGGCGCCATCATCGTGCTCGGGTGGTGGATCGGGTCGATCCTCGTCAGTGCGGACGACTCGCTGGCCCCCGAGCGCTTCGCCCTGCTTCCGGTGACCGCCCGCGCTCTCCTCCCCGGACTGGTCGTGGCGGGGATGACGACGATCGGCGGCATCGGCACCGCCCTGGCCCTGCTGCTGATGCTCGTGGGATGGTCGGTCAGCGTGCCGGCCCTCCTCGTCGCGGTTCTCATGGTCCCCGTGGCCCTCGCGACCTGCGTCCTCGGCGCCCGCGTCGTCAGCGGTCTGCTCGCGGGGTGGCTCGCCCGTCGGCGGACGCGCGACCTCGTCCTCACCCTCGGCGTCGTGCTGCTGGCGTCCTCCGGCCTCCTCCTGAACATCGGGCTGCAGGCACTGTCGACCGTGCGCGACGTCGGCGGCGCCTTCACGACGGTCGCCGAGATCGCCGCGTGGACGCCGGTCGCCGCCGTGTTCGGAGTCCCCGCCGCGGTGGCACAGGGCGACGTCGTCACCGCCGCCCTGCGGCTGCTCATCGCCGCCGCCACCCTTGTCGTCTTCTGGGTCGCCGCGCGCCGGATGCTCGCTGCGCGCCTCGTCGCCCCCCTGCAGTCGAGCGGGGGCGGACGCGTGCGCTCGGGAGGCGTGCTCGACCGTCTTCTTCCCGCGGGGCCCGTCGGCGCCATCGCGGGACGGACGCTCCGCTACTTCCGTCGCGACCCGCGTCAGGTCGTCAACATCGTGATGCTCCTGCTGCTCCCCGCGATCTTCCTCGGGCTCGCGCTCATGAACGGACTGCAGCAGGACAGTACCGGCTTCGCGCCCGCGATCACCCTCATCCCCGCGATCAACGCCCTCCTCGCCGGCAGCATCGTGCAGATGGCGATCGCCTACGACAACGACGCCGTCGCACTGCACATCCTGACCGGGGTGAGCGGGACGGCCGATCGCGTCGGACGCCTGCTCGGGTTCGCGCTGGTGGCGGTGCCGATCACGATCCTCCTGTGCGTCGTGACCTGTCTGCTGGCCGGGCGTCCGGATCTGCTTCCGGGCAGCCTGGGCGCTGCTCTCGGGCTCATGGCGGTGTCGGCGGGCGCGGGCTCCTGGGTGGGCGCGTTCCTTCCGGGGCGAGCTCCGGCACCGGAGGCCAACCCGTTCGGACGCGGCTCCTCCGGGGGCGCGCAGTCCTTCCTCGCGATGCTCATCATGTCGCCGATCACCCTGCTGCTCGGCGGCCCCGCCCTCGGCTTCGCGATCGCGTCGATCTGGATCCCGCCCCTGGGCTGGGCGAGCCTCGCAGCCGCCGTCGTCCTCGGTGGGGTCGCGCTGTGGGGCGGCACGGTGCTCGGCGGTCGCACCCTGCAGCGGCGCTGGCCCGAGGTGCTCGCCGAGGTCGCCAGCGAGGCCTAGCCGCACCTCGCCGCAACAGGCACTCGCGCGGGTTCAGGCTCCAGGGGTGCTGGCTGCCTGAACTCGCGTGATCGCCTGTTCCCGCGAGGGTGGGATCAGGCGCCGGCGGCGAGCTCCTTTGCGCGAGCGAGGGCGGCGGCGGCAGCGGCGGCGAAGGTGTCGGACAGATGCGCGTCCTGGAGCACGGCGACGGCGCGCTCCGTCGTCCCCTTCGGGCTCGTCACCCGGCGGCGCAGCTCGGCGGGGTCCTCCCCCGTCGAATCCAGCAGCGCGGTTGCACCGATGAAGGTCTGCTCGGCCAGCAGCCGGGCGTCCGCGTCGGCGAAGCCCATCTCCCGCGCGGCCGCGGTGAACTCCTCGATGAGGAGGAACACGTAGGCGGGACCGGAGCCCGAGATCGTCGAGAGCGCATCGATCTGCGACTCGGGGACCTCCACCACCGCCCCCACCGTCTCGAACAGACGGCGCACGAGCGCGAGGTCTTCGGGAGTCGCCGCGGCGCCGGCCGCGAGCCCGGTGACCCCCTTGCGGATCGTCGACGGGGTGTTCGGCATCGAGCGGATGACACGGGCCTCCGGGCCGAGGACATCCGCAAAGGTCTGCAGCGTGACCCCCGCGGCGAGGCTCACCACGACGGTCTCCGGGCTGAGGTGCGGCGCGATCTCGCGGAGCAGGTCGGGGACCATCGCCGGCTTCACCCCGACCAGGACCACCCGTGCGCCGGCCACGGCGTCGGCATTGCCCTCCGGCCGCTCGGACAGCGCGATGCTGGTGACGCCGTCGAGGCCCGCGAACGCCTCCGCCTTCTCCGGCGTGCGGTTCGTCGCGGTGATCCCTCCGTCCACCGGGACGCCAGAGGCGAGCACGCCGCGGAGGATCGCTCCCCCCATGGATCCGGCACCGAGGAACGCGAGGGACGGGAGCGCATCAGCCATGTCGTCATCCTACGGCGGGCGCTCCTGTGCCGCTCGGACTCCCGTCCTAGACTCGTCGCATGAGTGCATCCGGAGGCAGCAAGGCCATCGTCGCGGCGTTCCTGGCGAACCTGGGCATCGCTCTCGCGAAGTTCCTCGCGTGGGCCCTCTCCGGCTCGGCCTCGATGCTCGCCGAGGCGATCCACTCCGTCGCCGACTCGGGGAACCAGCTCCTGCTGATGCTCGGCGGCCGCAAGGCGAAGCGCCACGCGGACCGCGCGCACCCGTTCGGCTACGGCCGCGAGCGCTACGTCTACGCGTTCGTCGTGTCGATCATCCTCTTCTCCGTCGGCGGGCTCTTCGCGGTCTACGAGGGCGTGGAGAAGCTCACCCACCCGTATGAGATCGACCAGACCTGGTGGTGGCTCCCGCTCGTCGTGCTGTTCATCGCGATCGGCCTGGAGTCGTTCTCGCTGCGCACCGCCGTGCGCGAGAGCAACGTCGTCCGCGAGAAGGGCCAGTCCTGGTTCTCCTTCGTCCGGCGGTCCAAGGCGCCGGAGCTCCCCGTGGTCCTCCTGGAAGATGTCGGGGCCCTCACCGGCCTCACCTTCGCCCTGCTCGGCGTCGGCCTCACGCTCCTCACCGGCAACCCCGTCTTCGACGCCCTCGGCACCGTGATGATCGGCGTCCTGCTCGTGCTCATCGCGATCGTGCTGGGTGTGGAGACCAAGAGCCTGCTCGTCGGCGAGGGCGCGACCCCCGCCGATTACGACCGCATCGTGGACGCGATCAACGACGGTCCGGAGATCGAGAAGATCATCCACATGAAGACCCTCTACCTCGGGCCGGACGAGCTGATGGTCGCCGCGAAGATCGCGCTCAGCGCCGACAAGCCGCTGCGCGAGGTCGCGGACGACATCGACGAGATCGAGGCCCGCATCCGCGCCGCCGTGCCGGTCGCCCGGGTCGTCTACATCGAGCCGGACGTCTACCGTCCCGCGATCGATCCGGAGCCCTCGACGGACGTGTTCGTCCTCAAGTCCTCGGACTGAGCGTTCAGCGACGGTCCTCGAAGAAGGCGCGGAGCAGAGCGATGGACGCGTGCTCGTCCACGCCGCCGATCACCTCCGCGCGATAGGGCAGGCGGCGGTCGCGCAGCACGTCGTACATCGAGCCGGCCGCTCCCGCCTTGTCGTCCCACGCGCCGAAGACCACGCGGCCGATGCGTGCCTGGAGGATCGCGCCGGCGCACATCACGCAGGGCTCGAGGGTGACGACGAGTGTGCAGCCGTCGAGGTTCCACGACCCGCGGGCCGACGCCGCGGCGCGGATCGCCTCGATCTCGGCGTGCCCGGTCGGGTCGTGCGTAGCCTCCCGGGTGTTCCGCCCTTCGGCCACGACACGGCCGTCCGCGTCGAGCACGACGGCGCCGACGGGGATCTCCGCGGCGGTGGCGGCCTCGGCGGCGAGCTCGAGCGCCCGCTGCATCGCGAGGCGGTCGGCGGCGGTCATGCCCCGAGCCTACGGCAGCACGAGGCGGCCGCCACGGCACCCGATGTCGTGCGCGGACGCGGCGCGCATTAGCCTGTATCCATGCGTGTTCACGTCGCCGACCACCCTCTCATCACCCACAAGCTCTCGGTGCTGCGCGACGCGCGCACCCCGTCGCCGGTCTTCCGCCAGCTGACCGAGGAGCTCGTGACGCTCCTCGCGTACGAGGCGACGCGGAATGTGAAGGTCACGCCGATCGAGATCACGACGCCGGTCACCACGACCACGGGCGTGAAGATCTCCGAGCCGCGGCCCATCGTCGTGCCGATCCTGCGCGCCGGTCTCGGCATGCTCGAAGGCCTCGTCAAGCTCCTCCCCACCGCGGAGGTCGGTTTCCTCGGCATGGTCCGCGACGAGGAGACCTTCGAGCCCACCACCTACGCCGAGCGGCTTCCGGACGACCTCTCCGACCGTCAGTGCTTCGCGATCGACCCGATGTTGGCGACCGGCGGCTCGCTGGCCGCGGCCATCCAGTTCCTGTTCGACCGCGGCGCGAAGGACGTCACCGCGATCTGCCTGCTGGGCACCCCGGAGGGCGTGGCAGCGATCGAGGCGATGGCGGGCGACCGCGATGTGACCCTCGTCCTCGGAGCGCTCGACGAGCGCCTCGACGAGAAGGGCTACATCGTGCCCGGCCTCGGCGATGCGGGCGACCGCCTCTACGGCACCGTCTGACCTCGCTCGCGCTCTCGACTCGCGTCAGAGGGTCAGGCGGTAGCCGCGCTCCTCGCCGTAACGCGTGAAGCCGGCCCTCGCGAGGATCGGCGCCGAGGTCGAGACGCGGCCCTTGACGAGCGCCGTTGCGGCCCCGCGCGCGGCGCTCTGTCGCAGGCGCTCCGCGAGGACGGCCCGATAGACACCGCGCCCGCGGTCGGCGGCGAGTGTCGCCGCTCCCCACAGCCGGGTGAACCCGTCGACGATCGTGCAGCCGCCGGTGCTCACCGCGCGACCGTCGATGCGGCCGAGCACCCGGAAACCCTCCCCCGTGGACAGGGCTGCGGTGAGTTCGGCGAACTCGGCGTCCAAACCGTCCTCGTTCAGCGGCTGCTGCTCCCAGACGGGGACGTTGATCGCGTCGACCTCGCGGAGCTGGTCCCTCGTGCACACGACCTCAGCGGTGACCCCGGGCGGCACGTCGACCGCGACTCCGATGGTCGGACGCGCGAACACCGTGACGGTGTCGAAGTGCACCGCACCGCGGCGCTGGAGCTCGTCCTCGAGGTCCGGGTCGTCCGCGGGGTTGGTCCAGAACGTGAAGACTTTCTCGCCCCAGGCTCTGGTGCGTTCCAGCGCTCCGTCCAGCACCTCGGCGGCGGGCCGCGTCGACGTCACCTGGGAGCCGCGGACGCCGCCTCCGAACCGCTCCGGGTAGCGCACGAGCAGCAGATCGTCGCGGACGTCCTCGCTGCCGCGAGGAAACCACGCCCATGCGGCGGCGGCGCGCAGGACCTCATCGACCGTCGGCGTCTCGACGGCAGCAGGCCCGGGAACGCACGACATCATGATTCCTCCTCTTCGGCCGCACCCACCAGGCGGGCGAAGGCGCTGAGCCTCGCGACGCCCTCGGGCGTGTACGGCAGATCGTCGAGCAGCGCCGGCGAGTGGATGAGGTAGGCCACGACCTGCGCGCGGGAGATCGCCACGTTGAGCCGGTTCTGCAGCAGCAGGAACTCCGGGCCCGCGGGGCATCCCGACCGCTCGACGCGGCGAGCGTCGTGATAGAGACGACCGCCTCCTTGCCCTGGAAGTTGTCGACGGTCCCCACCGGGACCCCGCCGAAACCGGCCGCCGCGAGCGCATCGTGCACGAGCTGCCGCTGCGCGTTGTACGGCGCCACCACGATGATGTCCTCCGGCGTCAGCGGGCGGACGCTGCCCTCCGCGTCGTTGTCGTGGAAGGTGCGGCCGACGAGGTCGCGGACGATACGCACCACCTCGGCGGCTTCCTCCGGGGACTGGGTCGCGTTGCCGCGGTGCCGCAGCGGCACCACGTGCAGGCCCGGGTCGATGCCCTCGACCGCGCGCCGCTCGGTACCGGGAGCGGACGCGAGCTTCCCGGCGTAGGCGAGCTTCGACACCGGAGCCGCGACATACGGGTGCATGCGCCAGGAGCGGGCGAGGAAGTAGCCGTACTCCGGACGCACGACGGGATCGCCGTCCATCACCCAGCCGAGCGCAGAGGTGTCCACCGGCTCCGGGTGGGCGCCCTGGCTGACCTGGGGCAGCTGCTGAGGGTCGCCGAGGAGCAGGAGCCGCTGCGCACCGGCGGCCACCGCGATGGTGGAGGCGAGCGAGAACTGTCCGGCCTCGTCGATCACGAGCAGGTCGAGCTCTCCCCTGGCGACCCGCTGCGTGTTGCTGAAGTCCCACGCGGTGCCGCCCACGACGGCACCCTCGTTCTCATGCTCGGCGAGGAAGGCGGCCATCCCGGTCTTCGGGATCACCGTGTAGCCGGGATCGGCGTCGGCATCCTTGGGGCACTTCGCCACCTGAGCCGGGGCGACGCCGTCGGCGACCACGCGCTCCAGGAGCGTCTCGATGATCGCGTGGGACTGCGCGACGACGCCGATGCGGAAGCCGTGCTCGTTGACGAGCCGGGCGATCACCTGGGAGCCCGTGTAGGTCTTCCCCGTGCCCGGAGGCCCCTGCACCGCAAGGTAGCTGTGGTCGAGGTCGAGGACTCCGCGGACGATCGCGTCGATCGGATCGTCGCCTGCGGCCGGAAGCGCGTTCCCCGACACCGTGCGCGGAGGCAGGCGGCGGAGGATGTCGGTGGCCGCGTCCTCAGGGAAGTCCGGGGCGGCCGCGTGCACCGCGTCCGCCCACTCGTCGATCGCCTGCTGCAGCGACACCACGCGAGGCGGCGCCGCAGGGGTCAGCGCGACGGGGAGGTCGTCCCAGGTCTGTCCCTGCACGGCGGACTCGACCACGAGGTACCCGTCGTCCAGCACCTCGACGACTGTGACCCCGTGCGGCACGTGCACGGCCCGCGACGGGACGTCGGTGTCGAACGGGGCCGGGACGTCGTAGAGCGCGAACGGCTGCGCGCCGGGGCCGAGCGTCGTGCCCGGGGACACCTCGCCGCGGATCTCGAGCTCCCGCGACAGCACTCGGCGGCCTTCGCCGATGCTCCAGTCGCGGCGCACCCGCGAGCGGGTCGCATCGACCTTCACCACGTCGCGCGTGCCGTCCCACATGGTGACCGGCTCCCGCAGCCGCTGGAAGTGCGCGACCCAGAAGCTCTTCGCCTCGCGCGGGAAGTAGTCGATGGCGGCCGCCGCGATCCGGTGCACGAGCCCGTCGTCACCGGCCTCCACCGCACGCTCCGCGTCGCCGAGCAGAGCGAGCGAACGCGGGGACGGCTCGTAGATGACCTCGTCCGCATCGTCCGGCGGGGCCGGCGTGACGCCCTCCGCCCGGGCGATGTCGATGAGCCAGTTGCGCAGCCGGCGGGTCGAGACGCAGTCGTAGCGGTTGTAGTCGGCGAGGTCGGCGAGCACGGCGTCGGCCTCGGCCTGCGCGCCCGCTGCCGCGAGCTCCCGCGCGGCGACGTACTGCACGATGGAGTCGTCGCCCTTCTGGACGTCGCTCGTGCGCACGTCCTCCCCCATGTAGAGCGGCTCGAGCTTCTTGATGGAGTAGGACCGCGACCCGACCCGCACGGTGCGCAGCACCAGCGGGTACAGGTCGACGAACACGCCTTCACGGAGGAGGCGGTCCACCTCGCCCTCGCGCACGCCGTGGCGGGCGGCCATCGCGACCAGATGCGAGGTCTCGTAGGGGGCGTAGTGGTAGATGTGCATGCCGGGGTGCGCGGCGCGGCGCACCTTCACGAAGTCGAGGAAGGTCTCCAGCGCCCGGCGTTCCTCCGCGAACGAGTGCGCCCAGAGAGCGGTGTACTGGTCGGCGTTGTCGACCCAGCCGAACAGGTAGTCGATGCCCCACTCCGCCTCGCCGTCGGGGGCGGGCTCGGTGTACAGCGGATCGCCCTCGAAGTCGAAGAAGATGTCGCCGTGGCTGGGCACCGGGAGGGTGTGGATCGCCGCGGCGTAGTGCACGTCGTACGTCGCTGCGCCCTCGGCATCCGCCCGCAGCTGCACCCGGGCCTGGGCGCGGAGGTTCTCGAAGGTGTCGACGTTCATGCCCTCGGGGGCTTGCGTCGCCGCAGCCAGGTCGTCGATCGTGAGGATCCCGGCGGCGCGGAGACGGGCCCGCTGCACCGGACGCATGCGGGCGACCATGAGGAGGTCCCGGTGGGCCAGCACCTGCTCCTCGCAGGTGGCGCAGCGCCCGCAGGCGACCACGCGCAGGTCGCCGCGGTCGTCACCCCACGCGAGGGGCGCCCCGGC
The DNA here is from genome assembly GCF_057364585.1 of Microbacterium sp. CFSPD4_SD4. Classification (NCBI taxonomy): domain Bacteria; kingdom Bacillati; phylum Actinomycetota; class Actinomycetes; order Micrococcales; family Microbacteriaceae; genus Microbacterium; species Microbacterium sp. CFSPD4_SD4. Next base: position 165,594 of record NZ_JBNFOC010000003.1, on the reverse strand, counting down.
GGCGCCATCGGGCACGGCGCGGTCCGCGATGAGAGCGCGCAGCCGCGACCGACGCACACGGAACAGCGGAAGGAGGTCGTCGACGGCGTGCGTGCTGACGCTGTTGTCCCCGTGGATGAGGTCGACCTCGTCGGCTCGAGGGATGCCGAGCCGGTCGAGCTGATCGACATATGCCGCGAGCTGCATGAGGGCGGTCACGCGGGCCTTTCGGGCGAGCTTCGAGTCCTGCACCCGCCAGCGTCCGTCCGCATCGCGGCGGAGGAAGTCGGCGAACCCGACGAACTCGTCGGTGGCGAAGGCCGCCTGGAAGACGACCAGCGCGTCGGACCGCAGAGCGCTCAGCGTCTCGTCGACGGCGGCCGCGAGGGCCTCAGGATCGCTCGAGGAGACCTTGGCGATCCGGTGCACCCGTTCGTCGCCGAGCTCCCGGATGTAGCGGTCGAGCACGTTCTGCTCGTGCACGTCTCCCAGCTGGGCGGCGCGGAGGAGCGTCGCGTCCTCCGGCTCCTCGACCGCGGGGACCCGACCCAGTTTCGCGTCGATCGCCCGCGACCACGCGAACTCGCACTCGGCGGCCGCCTTGAGGTCGCTCGCGCTCCAGATGACCCGCTGCGCCTCTGTGTCGATCCGCACGATTCTCCCGTTCTGTCGGCTGCTTCGACACTATCCGCGGCATCCGACACGGCGAAAAGCGGGCGGTCCCGCACAGGGGGAACCGGTCAGCGCCACCAGGTGTCGTCGGGGGTCACCGGGAGATGACGCTTGTGCTGGGTCGCGAGGTACCGCGCCTCGATGCGGCCGGCGACCTCGGGATCGACCTCCCGGCCCTCGAGGAAGTCGTCGATCTGCTCGTACGTCAGCCCCAGCTCGTCCTCGTCCGTGCGCCCCGGCTGGTCGTCGAGGAGGTCGGCGGTGGGGACCTTGAAGGCCAGGCGCTCCGGAGCGTCCAGGAACTGGAGCAGGGCCCGCCCCTGTCGCTTCGTGAGACCGGCCAGCGGGAGGACGTCAGCGGCCCCGTCGCCGAACTTCGTGTAGAACCCCGTGACGGCCTCGGCGGCGTGGTCGGTGCCGATGACGATCAGCCCCTCATGCCCGGCGAGCGCGTACTGCGTGACCATGCGGAGGCGCGCCTTGATGTTGCCGCGGTTGAAGTCGGAGATGTCGCTGGAGACGGCGGACTCGATGTCCGTCTCGACGCCCTCGACGCCGTTCTGGATGTTCACCTCGATCGAGGAGTCCGGCGCGATGAAGTCCAGGGCCGCCTGCGCGTCGTCGGCGTCGTGCTGGACGCGATAGGGCAGGCGCACCGCGAGGAAGGTGGCCTCCCCGCCCTCCGCACGCACGCGCTCCACCGCGAGCTGGGCGAGGCGCCCCGCGAGCGTCGAGTCCTGTCCGCCGGAGATGCCGAGGACGAAGCCCTTCGCGCCGGTCGTGCGCAGGTAGTCCGCGAGGAAGCCGACGCGACGCTCCACCTCCGCTCCGGGATCGATGTCGGGCCGGGCGCCCAGGTCTTCCGCGATCTGCTTCTGCAACGACACGTGATCCTCCGCTCATCGGTTCGGCTCCAGTATCCCCCTTCCGTGTTTCGTGCGGGTCACGCCACCGCGCGGACGAGGTATCCAGCGGCGACCTGACAGACTGAGACGGTGAAGCTCCTCGTCGCCGCCCTCGAGTCCGAACTGTCCGCCTTCCCCGAGGAGCTCGACGGCTTCGACCGGCTCGTCACGGGCCCGGGGAAGCTGCCGGCGACGTACGCGCTGACCCGCGCCCTGGATGCCAAGGACTACGACGAGGTCGTCGTCGTCGGCACCGCGGGTTCCATCGAGAAGGGACGTGCGTACGCGGTGCACGAGATCGCGACCGCGGTGCAGCACGACGTGATCGACCTGGACGGCGTCGTCGGACGGCACGTCTCGCTTCCGCCGCAGGTGACCACGGGTCGCGAGGGCGTCGTGATCGCCACGGGTGACCACTTCGTGAACGACGCCGAGGTCACCGCCGTGATCCGGCCGATGGGTGCCGCCCTGGTGGACATGGAGACCTACGCCTACATCTGGGTGGCGGGGCAGTTCGGCGTGCCGATCCGTGCCTTCCGCGCCGTCTCCGACCAGGCGGAGGACGGCGCCCTGGCCGACTTCCGCGAGGCCATCGCCCGGTGCAGCATCGAGCTGCGCGAGGTGATCCGCGCCGAGTACGGGGTCTGACTCAGCGCGTCTCGATGACGCTCGGTCCGTTCGGCAGCGCACGGACCGTGAGCTGCGCGGGGATCTGCTCCTGCATCGCCTCGACGTGGCTGATGACGCCGACCGTGCGGCCGCCCTGCCGCAGCTCGTCGAGCGTGCGCATCGCGACGTCGAGCGTGTCGCCGTCGAGGGAACCGAACCCCTCGTCGATGAAGAGCGTGTCCAGGCGGATGCCTCCGGCGCGGGCCGTCACGACCTCGGCCAGCCCGAGGGCGAGCGCGAGGGAGGTGAGGAAGGTCTCGCCGCCCGAGAGGGACTGCGGCGGACGGGTCTGCCCGGTGAAGGCGTCGGCGACCACGATGCCCAGCCCGGACGCCGCACCGCGCGCAGCCAGCGCATCGGAGTGCTGCAGCCGGTAGCGTCCTTCGGACATGTCGTGGAGCCGGCGGTTCGCGGCGTCGACGATCTCCTCGAGCTCCGCCGCCAGCACGAAGGTCTCCAGCGTCATCTTGCGGGTGTTCGCCCCGCGTCCGGCGATCGTGTCGGCGAGGGCCTGGAGCACCTCGAACGCCGCGGCATCCTCCGCCGTGCGGGCATGTTCGTCCTTCGCGGCGTCGATGAGGCCGGCCAGCCGCACCGCGTCGCCTGCCGCCCTGGTGGCCTCGTCGACGGCGGCGGACCACGCCGCTCTGGCGTCGAGCGCCGCCTGCTCATGGGGCGCGAGGTCGATCGGCTCTTCCGGCAGCGTGCGCAGCTCGAGGTCGAAGAGCAGGGCGCGCTCCTTCTCCCGTTGCACGACGTGCGTCGTCACCCGCTCGTCCAGCTCCGTCTGCACCGCCGGCGGACGCAGCGCCGCGGTGGCGGCCTCGACGTCGGAGAACTCGGAGGCGTCGAGGGCGGCATCCCTCTCGGCAGCCGCCTCCGCCGCCGCCTGCTGCCTCCGCGCCCGTTCGGCTTCGGCGTCGAGGAGGCGGCGTGCGACGGCGAGGTGGGCGGTGGCCTCCGCCATGCGCTCAGCCACCGACGCGTAGCTCCCTCGCGCCTCGTCGATCGCCGTACGGGCGGCCTCGTCGCGCTGGACGACCAGGGCGAGCTGCTCACGGGCTTCGGCGAGGGCCGCCTCGTCCTGGACGCGCCGCCCCTCGAGCGCGCTCTGCTGGGCACCGAGCTCGACGAGCTCGCCGTCGCGCAGCCGCGCAGCCTCGGCCGCGGCGAGGGCCTCCTTCTCCGCGGCCACGGCGGCATCGAGCTCGGCCTTCGCCGTCTCGACGTCTCGTCCGTCCGCGCGCGCCAGAGCCGCAGCGAGCTCGACCTGCAGCGACGTGCAGGTCGAGCTCGCCTGCTGCTCGCGGCGCGCCGCCTCGTCCCTCCGGGTCTCCGCAGCCGCGATGTCCTCCACGGAGACCGCGGCGCTGTGGTCTGCCGGGGCCGGGTGCTCCCGCGCACCGCACACCGGGCACGGGTGATCCTCGATCAGAGCGGACGCCAGCTCCCCGGCCATGCCGTCGATCCGGCGCTGGCGCAGCTCGGCCAGAGCCGACTGCGCGGCGGCCTGCGCGGACGTCGCTTCGGCGAGGACCCGCTCGGCCGCGGCGCACTCCTGCTGCAGACGTGCCGCCTCTTCCGCCGCCTCCCGGCGGAGCTCGGCAGCGACGCGCGCGCTCTCCATGGCCGGGAGCCGGTCGCCGAGCCGACGGGCGTCGTCCCGCTCCGCGGTGACGGCGGCGATCCGTCCGGGCAGCGCCGCGCGCTCCGCCTCGCCGTCGGCGCACCGGCGCTCGGCGGTGGCGACGGCCTCCTCTGCGGTGACGCGCTCGGCGGCGCGGCGCGGTGCCTCGGCCTCCAGCGCGACGGCGCGCTCCCAGACCCCGGAGGCCCGTGTCCGGTCGGCGATCCACGCATCGAGGTCGTCGGTCTCGACACCGAGCTGATCCCAGTCCGCGCGTGCGCGCTTCTCCGCAGCCACCGCGTCATCAGCCGCCGTCACGGCACGGTCGGCCGCGGTGATCGAGGACCGCAGCGCCTCGGCCGCCCGCGCCCTGGCGAGCTCCGCCTTCGCCTCGGCGATGGCTCCCTCCTCGGCGTCCAGACGCGCCATCGCCGCACGGGCACGGTCGCGCTCGCTCTGGGCACGTTGATCCTCCCGTGCGGCGGCCAGAACAGCATCGGCGGCCTCGAACCGCCTCTCCGCCTCCTGGCGCTCGGCAGCGCGCCGTTCCGCCCGGTACGCAGCGCGAGCCTGCGCCCGTTCCAGCTCCGCCAGGCGATCGGCCGTCGTGAGGCCCTCCCTCTGCACCTCCGGTCCGACCTCGCCGTCGGCGTCGCCGGCGTCGCGCCCGAGGTCGGCATCCGCCACGAGGCGCTCGGCCTCGTCCAGCCGGGCGGACACCGTGGCGAGACGTGCCCCGAGGCTCTGCTCGGCATGGCGTCGCCGCTCGTCGAACCGCGCCTGCACGTCTTCGAAACGCTCGGTGCCGAAGAGCCGGCGCAGCAGCGCCTGCCGGTCCCTGCTGCCTGCGAGCAGGAACTCCGAGAACCGGTTCTGGGCCAGCAGGATCACCTGCAGGAACTGCTCGCGGCTGAGCTGAAGGATGTCGTCGAGCTCGTGCGCCACGTCGACGGCCCGCGCCGCGCGACCGACCCAGCCGTCGTCCGTGAGCTCCTCCAGGGAGACCGCCGCCGCCTGCTTCGTCAGGCCTCCTCCCCGCCGGGCCGGCCGGAGGTACTCGGGGGAACGCGTGACCCGGTAACGGCCGGACGGCGTGCTGAACTCGACGACGACCTCGGAGGGGTCGTCCGGTTCGCTGTGGTCGCTGCGGAGCCTCTTCTCCCCGCCGTCGTACCGCGGCACCCCGCCGTACAGCCCGAAGCAGACCGCATCGAGGATGCTCGACTTCCCCGCTCCGGTGCGGCCGGCGATGAGGAAGATCCCGTCGTCGGCGAAGGCGTCGAAGTCCACGGTCTGCCGCGCACGGAACGGCCCGAACCCCTCGACCTCCAGACGATGCAGCCGCACTAGACGAGGGCTTCCGCGCGGACGCGGTCGTCGAGCACCTCGCGGATCAGCTCGCGTTCGACCTCGGTGGCTCCCTGGCCGGCGCGCACGTGCTCGAGGAACGCCTCGATCCGGTCGGCATCGGTCACCGCGGACCGCAGCCGCTCACCGTACGACCGCTCGCGCTCCTCTCCCGTCGCAGCGGGCTGATGCTGCACCATGGCACAGTGCGGGTACGCCTCGCGGAGCCGTCGCATGGGCTCGGTCTGCGGCACGGCGTCGGTATAGACGGCGCACACCCAGGCGTCGGCGTGCGCGGCCACGCTCTCTGCGGAGAGGATCTCCTCGAAGGTGCCGGTCAGCGTGACCAGTCGCCGCGGAACCGGAAGCTCCAGCCACTCGACGCCCGCAAGGCCGTCGGCATCCAGGTCGACCAGCCAGGAGCCGCGCGGCTTGTGCTGTTCGCCGAAGCTGTAGTGCAGCGGAGCGCCGGCGTACCGCACCCGCTCGCTCACCTGCTGGCGACCGTGGATGTGGCCCAGTGCGACGTAGTCGGGGCCGTCGAACGCGCGGAGGGGGACGACGTCGAGGCCGCCCTGCCGCACCTCGCGCTCGAGACCCTCCGTCGGCTCCACGCCCGCGGCGAAGCAGTGGGCGATGGCGACCGACCGGCCCTCGTGCTCCTGCATGCCCGCGCGGACGAGCGTCATCGCGTGCGTCATGGTCTGCGCCTGCGTGCGCAGCTGCCGCCCCTCGGCGTCGCCCTCCGGCCAGTGCTGGCGGACGATCGCGGGCTCCAGGTACGGGATACCGAAGAAGTGCACGGGACCGTGGGCATCGTCGATCGTGACGGGCGTGCCGACCGCGAGGGGATCGGTGAGCACGTGGATGCCGTCGCGCAGCAGTCGGGCCTGGAACCCCAGCCGCGCGGCGGAGTCGTGGTTGCCACTGGTGACGACCACCCGCGCTCCCGTCTCGTGCAGACCGACGAGAGCGTCTCCGAGCAGGGTGTAGGCGGCGGCCGAGGGCGTGGCGGAGTCGAACACGTCGCCCGCGACGATGACGACGTCCACCTCGTGCTCCCTGACCTGCGTGGTCAGGGCGGCGAGCACCTCGCCGAGCGCATCCATGGTGGAGTTGCCATGGAACGTCCGGCCGATGTGCCAGTCCGAGGTGTGCAGGATCCGCATACCCCCACGGTACGAAGACCCTCGGACATTCCCTCCGAGGCGTGCCGGGAGCGCCATCTCCCGAGTCACGAGGAGGAAGCGGAAGGTCCCCTGACCCACCCTCGTCGCGGCGGCCGGCACGCGGTGATGCGAGATGCGCTGTGCACCTTCACCTGTGCGGCGTGCGGGGCTGCGCGATGCGAGATCAGGGCTGCCCTCCGCCCACAGGAGCCGGGCTTGCCCCGCCGGCTGAGGGTTGTGCCCGCTCCGTCGCGACTACCGACTTCCGCTCTCCTCCTCGAGGTCGTGCGACCAGTTCGCCTGCTGGATCCGGTTGTCGAGCTCTCGGAGCTCCTGGGCGACCGCATCTGCCCGCGCACGCAGCGCGGCGACGGGCAGCGCGGACACCTGCCGCAGCTCCGAGCGCATCTGCCGCAGGTACTGCTCGTTCGCCCCCGAGGCCGCGGCCGCCGCATCCGTGAGCATGGCGTGACGCAGGCGCAGCACGTCCCGCGCGGCCAGCGCATCGGTCATCGTCCCGTCCGGGCCGAGGTCGAGCCGGGCGTTCGTGACGTTGATGCGGCGGATGAGGCTCTGCAGCCGGGTCAACGCGGCCTCCGCCTCCTCGATCAACGCCGTCGCGTCCTCGGCGGGCTCCTCGCCCTCCTGGTACCGGGCGTTCGCGACGATGCGCGCCCGCAGCTGCTCGATGCGGCGCTGCAGGTCGGCGCGGGCGGCGAGGGCTTCGGCGAGTCTCATGCCCTCATCCTCGCAGGCGGCGGCCGTAACAGTTCGTCATAAAGCCGGAAGGTCAGCGCGTGCGGAGAAGGCCCGACTGCTCGGGGTGCGCGGCGAACCACTCCGCCACGTACCAGCAGACGGCGTCCACCTTGCGGTCGCCGCGCTCCGCGATGTCGGCCACGGCCCCCTCGACCACCTTCCCGGCGTACCCGTTCCCGCGGAATGCCGGAACCGTGTAGGCCCGGGTGAGCGCGACCGTGTGGCCGTCGTCCCGGTAGTCGAGCACGCTGACGAGCTTCCCGTCGCGCGTGAGGGTGTACCGCGATGCGTCCTTCTCGTCGGTCAGGATGAAGCCGCCGACGGTGTGCGAGATCGTCATCCGTGTCACGTTACGCCTCTTGCGACGCGCCCGGGCGTTTTGACATGTCCCGTCACGATCGGACATAATCCCCCCATGACCATCAACGCACGCCCTTTGTCCGCCCAGGAGGCGAACGGGACTGCCGGGATGATGATGCCCGGTCGCGTTGACATGTGTTGCCGAATGTGTCGCTGAACGAACAGCCACCTCGCCTGACCTGACTCCTCGCCATCTGCGAGAGCAGCGTCCCGAGCACACACCCGTGCTCGCTTCCCCGGCTCCGCCGGTCATTCGTGCAACGCATCCGAGCCCCCTCCCGTCGGGCTCACGTCCTGAGGACCCATCATCATGTCGAACTCCGCCCTTCTCGAGCGTCCCGCCGTCACCGCCCCGAACCGCACCGTCCGACCCGCCGAGCCGTCGGCCCCGTTGGCCCCGGCCGGCGCCGACCTCCCCGCCGTCCGCTCGCCCCGCGGCTTCGCCCTCTACGTCGGCCTGGACGAGATCAAGGCCGCCGAAGCCGGTGTGAGCCTTCCGCTGCTCGTCGACGCCCTCCGCCGCACGCTGGCCGAGCTCGCGCCCGGCGCCGAGACCCACGCCACCGTCGCCCTCGCCCCGCACGGCTCCGGCGGCCGAGACCTCGACGTCGTGCGTCTCGCCCTGCAGGAGCCCGGCGCGATCGCCCGCACCAAGGCCGCCGCCGAGGAGGAGACCACGCCCGAGGAGTCCGGCGTCACCGTCGACATCTCCCGCAAGCGCGTGCTCATCGACGGCGAGTCCGCCGCCTTCACCTACAAGGAGTTCGAGCTGCTGCAGTACCTCGTCCTCCGCGAGGGCCGCACGATCGAGCGCAGCGAGCTCGTCGCCGCCCTCTGGCAGGCCCAGGACGACGAGACGCCGGGCGAGCGCACGATCGACGTGCACGTGCGCCGGCTGCGGGCGAAGCTCGGCCGCTACGAGGACATCGTCCGGACCGTGCGCGGCATCGGCTACCGGTTCGACCGTCACGCCGACGTCGTCATCCGCTACGGCCACGGAACCCCGTCGCCCGACCGCTTCTGACGCGCTCCCCTCGCCGGGAGGCCGGTGTCAGGAGCCGCGCGTAGGGTGGGCGCATGACCCTCGCCGCCGCCCCCGCGACGGCGGGCGCCGTCCGCGCGGACTCTCCGCGGGAGACGACGTACCGCCCGCCGCAGCCGCTCGATCTCCGGCGCACCGTCGGCATGCTGCGCCGCGGCGGCACCGATCCGACGATGGTCTTCGACGGCCCGGTCATCTGGCGCGCGGTCCGCACGCCGCAGGGCCCCTCGACGCTCGCCCTGCGGATGTCGGGGAACGAGGTCAAGGCGACCGCCTGGGGCCCGGGTGCCGAGCACGCCCTCGCCCTCGTGCCGGCGCTGTGCGGTGCCGGCGACGACCCGACCGGCTTCGATCCCTCCCTGCACCCCCTCATCGCCGAGGCGGCCCGGCGGCACCCCGGCATCCGGCTCGCGCGGACGGATGAGGTCTTCGATGCCCTCGCCTGCGGCATCCTCGAGCAGAAGGTCACCTCCATGCAGGCCTTCGGCGCCTGGAGGTACCTCGTGTCGCGCTACGGCGACCCGGCACCGGGGCCGACGCCGCGACCGATGGCCGTCGCTCCCACGGCGGCGCAGTGGCGACGCATCCCGTCCTGGGCGTGGCATCGCGCCGGAGTGGAGCCGCCTCAGTCGAAGACCATCGTGCGGGCGGCGGAGCGCGGCGACCGCATCGCCGCTGCCGTCCGAGCAGCCACGACCGGCGCTGACCGTGACCGCGTGCTCACGAGCCTGCCCGGAGTCGGCGTCTGGACCGCTGCGGAGACCCGGATCCGCGCGCTGGGCGACCCCGATGCCGTCAGTGTCGGCGACTACCATCTGGCGCACGAGGTCGGGCATGCCCTGACCGGGCACCGCACGGACGATGACGGCATGATCGAACTGCTCGCTCCCTGGGCCGGCCACCGGCAGCGCGTCATCCGGCTCATCTTCGCGAGCGGCGTCGCCGAGGCACGGCGCGGGCCCCGGCTCGCCCCAGAGGACCACCGCCGACGCTGATCGGTCTGTGATCGCAGCGACCGACGTATGCTGAGCGCATGTCCCGTACCGCCCTGCGCATCTTCGTCACGGTCGGCCTGCTGATCGCCGGTGTCGTCCTCGGCCTCATCTTCCAGAACGTCTGGCTGGGCGTGCTGCTCGCCGCGATCGTGTGGTTCGGCTGGTTCCTCGGCTACGAGTCCCGCCGCGGCCACAACGCGGGCGTGAACGACGAGGACCACGGCGTCGAGCTCTGACGCCCGTCAGTAGTAGACGGCGAGGGGGCCGGACGGGCCCTCCACGACCTGTACCGGGGTGTCGAACACCCGGCTCAGCACGTCGTCCGTCATGATCTCCGCCGGCGGGCCGAACTCCACCACCCGGCCGTCCTTCATGGCGCAGATGTGGTCGGCGTAGTGCCCGGCGAAGTTGATGTCGTGCAGCACGATGACGATCGTGCGCCCGAGCTCCTCCGCCGCCCGCCGCAGGTGCTTCATCATCTGCACGGCGTGCCGCATGTCGAGGTTGTTGAGGGGCTCGTCCAGCAGCACGAACTCCGTGTCCTGCGCGAGGACCATGGCCACGTAGGCCCGCTGCCGCTGTCCTCCGGAGAGCTCGTCGAGGTAGCGCCCCTCGAGCGTCCCCAGATCGAGGAAGTCGATGGCCTGGCTGATGACCCCCTCGTCGGCCCTCGTCAACCGCCCCTGGGAGTGCGGGAAGCGGCCGAAGCCCACGAGCTGGCGCACGGTGAGCCTGGTCACGAAGTGGTTCTCCTGGCGGAGGATCGAGACCACCTTGGCCAGATCCTTCGACTTCGTGGAGGCGACGTCGAGCCCGGCGATCTCGATGGCTCCGGCGTCCATCCCGTTCAGCCGGCCGATCATGGTCAGGAGCGTCGATTTGCCGGCACCGTTCGGCCCGATGAGGGCCGTGATCCCGCCGGTCGGGATACGGAGGTCGACGGGGCCGATCGCCACCTCGCTGCTGTAGTCACGGCGGACGCCGTCGAGTGCGATCACAGTCTGCCCTTTCGGAGGATGACGATGAGGAACACGGTGCCGCCCACGATCTCGATGAGGATCGACACCATGCCCTGCGCGTAGAAGACGTTCTTCATGACGAAGTACGCCCCCGCCAGGATCGAGAACGCGGTGAGGACGGCGACCGGGAAGATCAGCCGATGGTCGTGCGTGTCGGCGAACTGGTAGGCGAGCGTCGCCACGAGGAAGCCCAGGAAGGTCATCGGTCCGACCAGGGCGGTGGAGGTGGCCATCAGCACCGCGACGAGCGTCAGGACGAGGAACTGCTCCCTGCGGTGGTCGAGCCCCAGCGATCGCGCGGCATCGGGACCGAGCGCGAGCACGTTCAACCGCCGGGACCGCAGCCACAGCAGGGCGGACGCCGCGATCACGAGCGGGACCGCGAGCGGGAGGTACGAAGGGTCGGCGTTGGAGACGTTGCCGAACAGCCGGGCGGCGAGCACATCGAACTCGCTGGGGGTGAGCAGCCGCTGCATGAAGGTGGCGATCGCCCCGAGGCCTCCCCCGATCACGATGCCCACGAGCAGCATGATCTGGAGGTTGCCGTATCGGCCCGATAGCAGCCACCCGTAGAGCACGACGGCGAGCCCGACCATGACGAGCACCTGGAGGGCGAACTGACCGACGCCCTGGATCGCCACCAGACCCGCCACCCCGAAGAGGTACACGGTCGTGGTCTGCACGACGCGGTACAACGACTCGAAGCCCATGATCGAGGGAGTGATGATCCGGTTGTTCGTGACCGTCTGGAAGCTCACCGTGGCGACGGCCTGGGCGACCGCGACGAGCGCCATCACGACCACGGCGGTCGCGCGGTGCTGCGCGATGCGCCAGAAGCCGGGGGTGCCGACGGGGAGCGGGTTGTCCCAGGCGAGGAGACCGAAGGCGGAACCGAGGGCGATCACGCCGAGCACCACCAGCACGACGATGTAGCGGCGGCGCGCCCGTGGGGTCGTGAACGCCCCGGCCGACCGCGTCGCCCGCGGGGCCGTGGTCGCCGTCATCGTCGCCTCAGCCACGACGACGCTGCCGAAGGAGGAGGAGCACGAACACGACCGCGCCGACGACACCGAGGATCAGGGACACCGGCACCTCGAACGGCATGATGATCGTCCGCCCGATGATGTCGCAGACAGTGACGATCGCGATGCCGAGAAGACACACCCACGGCAGATTGCTGCGCAGGTCGTCACCACGGACCATCGACACGATGTTCGGGACGATGAGCCCCAGGAAGGGGAGGTTGCCGACGACGACGGTCACCACGCCGGTCGTCACCGCGATCAGCGCGGTGCCGAGCAGGATCATCCGGTTGTAGTTCACCCCGACGTTGGTGGCGATCTCCTCCCCCAGCCCGGCGATGGTCAGCCGGTCGGCCACGAGGAAGACGATGACGCCGATGATGGCGACGATCCACAGCATCTCGTACTGGCCGCGCATGACCGACGTGAAGCTGCCCGCGAACCAGACGCCGATGATCTGCAGCGAGTTCGTGGCGAGGGCGAAGTAGGTCGTGATGGCGCCGACCACCGCGCCCAGCATGATGCCGACGATGGGCACGATGAGCGACGACTTCAACGCGACGCGGCGGAGGAACGCGAAGAACACCATCGTGCCGACGAACGCGGCGAGCACGGCTCCGGCCATGCGCAGCGGAAGCGAGGGCTGCGGCACGAGCACCATCACGGCGAGGAGCCCGAGCCCCGCCCACTCCGTGGTCCCGGTGGTGGTCGGCTCGACGAAGCGGTTCTGCGTGAGCAGCTGCATGACGAGGCCGGCCATCGCCATCGCCGCGCCGGCGAGCACCAGCGCGATCGTGCGGGGAACGCGGGTGATCTGGAACATCTGCGCGCCGTCGTCCGCGCCGGCGATGTCGTACACGCCGGTGAAGAGCGAGATCACCAGGAGCGCCGCCACGACGAGGACGCCGATGAGCAGCTTCGGATCGAACAGCCGTGCGGACGATCGCGGTGTCGATGTGAGGAGAGGAGAGGTCATGGGGGATGCCGGCGGCGGCGCCCCGGTCGGGACGCCGCCGCACAGCCCTTACTTGTCGGCGCTCTTCTCGAGCGCGTCGGCGAGGTCGTTGAGGAACGTCGTGTACGTCTGGATGCTCTCGTTCAGGTAGGTGTCCGTGGGCATGTAGACGATCTGGTCGTCCTTCACGGCGGTCACGCCGGCGAGCGCCTCGGAGCTCTCGATGATCTCCGCCGCCTGCACGTAGTCCGGCGTCTCCGCGGCGAACACGGCATCCCGGTCGAGCACCAGGATCCAGTCGGGGTTCGAGGCGGCGATCGCCTCGACCGAGATCTCGTCGCCCTGGTGGTCGTCGGTCGCCTCGTCGACCTGCAGTGCCGGCGTGAGGCCGAGCATGTCGTAGATCGGTCCCAGCGAGCGGCCGACGGTCGGAGCGAGGTAGCCGATCTGCCCGCCCGAAGTGTTCACCGCCATGACGGTGTCGGCGTCGTCGTAGGCCGCCTTCGCGCGGTCCACAGCGGCGTCGAACTCCTCGACGAGCTTCTGGGCCTCGTCCTGCTTGCCGAAGATCTCGCCCAGGGCGGTGGTCTGCCGCTTGAGCTCCTCGTCGAAGGGCTCGCCGTCCCTCGGCTCCAGGTCGATGATCGTGGCGTCAGGGACGAGCTCGGCGATGGCCTCGTTGTGCTGCGTGAACCGCTGGCCGCTGATGATGAGGTCGGGGTCGGCGGCGACGATGGCCTCGAGGTCGGGCTCGGAGTGCAGGCCGATGTCGACGATGTCCTCGTCCTTCACGTAGGAGACGGTCTCCGGCATGAGGGAGACCGCGCCGGCGGAGAGCTCGATGCCCCAGTCGGAGAGGGTCTGGAAGGTCCGGTTGTCCAGAGCGACGACCGAGGCCGGCGGCGTGCTGATCTCGTGCGTGCCGGTGTTGTCCTCGACGGTCACGGTCCCCGATTCCGCCGTCGTCTCTTCGGGTTCGGCTTCGCCGCCGGACGCGCAGCCGGAGAGGGCGAGCAGGCCGACGAGAGCGACGCTCGTGGCGGTGAGGGTTCTGGGCACGGACATGGAGAGACTCCTGTTCTGCGGGGATGTGTGCGCCCTCGTGGGGCGCCGGTCCGACGGGCGGGCGAGCCGACCGCGTCGGTTTTTAGGTTAGCCTTACTTTATGAGCGATACGAAATCCGGTTTCTCGATCGAGCGTCGCGGCCTCGAGCTGCGCTTCCGCAACGTCACGCTGAGCGCCCGCGAATGGCTCGCTCCGGATTTCGTGCGCGTCCGCCTGTCCGGGCCCGACCTCGCCGGCTTCGACTCCCCGGGTTCCGACGACCACATGCGGCTCTTCTTCCCGAGCGGCCCCGTGGACTCGGTGGAGGAGCTGCGGGCCTCCCCGAGCCGCGAGTACACGCCCCTCGCCTGGGGTGACGACTGGCTCGACGTGGAGTTCGCCGTGCACGGCGATCAGGGCGTGGCCGCCCCGTGGGCCGCGAACGCCCCGCTCGGGTCGACCATCGGCGTCGGCGGGCCGCGCGGCGCCGCCGTCCTCGCCGGAGAGCCGGGATCCTGGCTCCTCGTCGGCGACGAGACCGCCATCCCCGCGATCCGTCGCTTCGCCGCCCTCATCCCCGCCGGCACCCCCGCACGCATCGTCGCCGAGACGGTGTCGGCCGGCCGCGAGATCGAGATCGACGCTCCGGTGCCTGTCGAGTGGCTGCACCGCGGCGACGCGCCGGCCGGCTCCGCGCTGATCGCCTTCCTCGACGCGCTGACCGCGGACGACGTCGTGGGAGACGACCCGTTCGTGTTCATCGCCGCCGAGCAGTCCATCGTGAAGCCCGGCCGGCCCTGCTCGCACGCTGGGGCGTAGACAGCGCGAACGCCGTCGTGAAGGGCTACTGGAAGCGCGGCGAAGCCGAATACCACGCTCCGCACTGACAGGCGACCGCTGCGCTGACAGACTGGGCGCATGGCTCTCCTCGATCACCTGGGCATCACCGTCGCCGACCTGGAGCGCGGACGCGCGCAGTTCCATCCCGTGCTCACCGCGCTCGGCTACGAGCTCGGTGGGGAGGACGATCACTCGATCTCCTGGCACACCGGCGACGAGACCGAGATCATCCTCTACACGTGGGACGACGACTCCACGCCTCACCGCCACGGCCGCGTCGGCTGGCAGCACATGGCCTTCGCGGTGCCGTCGCGCGCCGAGGTCGACCGACTCCACGACCTCGCCCTCGACGCCGGCTGGACCGCGGTGCGCGAGCCGAAGGAGTATCCGCGGTACAGCGAGCGGTACTACGCCTCCTTCGTCGAGGACGCCGACGGCATCCGGCTCGAGTTCATGTACAACCCGCCGAAGGACGCTTGACGCCCGGGCGTGTTGCCGCCTAGGGTGGCAAGGCTGTGCCGACCGGCGCCGCACACCAGCCGAGGAGACGACGGATGACCGCCCCGCGGAATCTTCCCCAGAACGTGGCATTGCCGCTTCCGCAGAAGCGCAATGACCGCGACGAGTCGTACCCTCCGGCGCGCGCCGTGTGACAGCATCCGCTCTCGCAACGCCCCGCACCGTCAGGTCCGGGGCGTTTTCCGTCGGAAGACTCCCTGACCTGTGGCCGGACACCACCACAAGGAAAGGAATCATGGAGAGGCTCTCCGCGCGGCTGCTGTCGTGGGCGTCCCTGATCGATGAGAAGACCCTCGATCAGGCCCGCACCACCTCACGCATGCCGTTCATCCACCCGCACCTGGCGCTGATGCCGGATGCGCACCTCGGCAAGGGCGCGACCGTCGGGTCTGTCATCCCGACGCTCGGCGCGATCATCCCCGCGGCCGTCGGCGTCGACATCGGCTGCGGCATGATCGCCGTCCGCACGCCGTTCACGAAGGACGACCTCGACGGGCGCGACCTCGCCGCGCTCCGGGAGCAGATCGAGCGCGCGATCCCGCTGTCCGCCGGGCGCTACAACAACAAGGTCGTGGCGACGGCCGCACCGCGCATCGCCGAGCTGGAGGAGCGAGCACGTGCGGCCGAGTTCGACCCCGAGGGCTACGCGAAGAACTGGCGGCTCCAGCTCGGCACGCTCGGCTCGGGGAACCACTTCATCGAGGTGTCGGTGGACGAGCTCGACCGGGTCTGGCTGTTCCTGCATTCCGGGTCCCGCGGCGTGGGCAACAAGATCGCCGGGCACCACATCGCGGTCGCGCAGCGGCTGGCGAAGCAGTGGTGGATCGACCTGCCCGACCCCGACCTGGCCTACCTCGTCGAGGGCACGCCGGAGTTCACGCGCTACATCCGCGAGCTCCGGTGGGCACAGCACTTCGCGCTGCTGAACCGCGAGGAGATGATGGACCGCGTCATCCGGCAGCTCTCCGACTTCCTCGGCGCTCCGGTCGAGGAGGAGGAGCGGATCAACTGCCACCACAACTTCACGGAGTCGGAGATGCACTTCGGAAAGCGCGTCTGGGTGTCCCGCAAGGGCGCGATCCAGGCGGACGCGGGTCGGCCCGGACTCATCCCCGGGTCGATGGGCACGGCATCGTACGTGGTGGAGGGGCTCGGCGACCCGCTGTCGCTGAACTCCTCCCCGCACGGTGCCGGGCGGGAGTACTCGCGGTCCGCGGCGCGGAAGACGTTCACCCACGCGCAGCTGCGGGAGGCGATGGCCGGCATCGAGTTCCGGGACACCGACGCCTTCATCGATGAGATCCCCCAGGCCTACAAGCCCATCGATCGGGTGATGGAGGATGCGGCGAGCCTGGTGCGGATCCGGCACATGCTGCGACAGCTCGTGAACGTGAAGGGCGACTGACCGAGGGCCGGGTGAGGAGGGATCCTCACCCGGCCCTTCCTCCCGAATCCCCGCGATCTCCGGTGTCTCCACAGAGCGCGAGCGGCCGGGCGTGGCGTCCGCCAGGATGCTGGCAGGCTGAAGGATCCGGTGCCACGATGAGGGGATGGAAACCATGGACGGTGCGCAGGTCTGGACCATGATCGGCGCGTTCACGGCGCTGATGATGGGCATGCTCACGGTCGTCTCGACGCTGTTCATCCGCGTCCTGCGCAGCGAGATCGGCGGCCTGCGCAACGAGATGAACGGTCAGCTCGGCGGCCTGCGAAACGAGATGACCGCGCGCTTCGACGCGGTCGGCACGCGCATCGACGGCGTCAACGCCCGCATCGACGGGCTCGACCGTGATGTGCAGGCGCTCGTGAAGCGCACTTTCGGGCTGGATCGGGAGTGAGGATCGACGCATGAGGATCGTCGTCGCAGGAGGGACTGGCGTCGTCGGCACGCCCACGGTGGAGGCCGTCCGGGGCGCCGGTCATGAGGCCGTCGTGCTCAGTCGTTCGCACGGCGTCGATCTGGTCAGCGGGCGCGGGCTGGAGGCGGCGCTGACCGGAGCCGATGCCGTGATCGATGTCGTGAGCGTCGAGACCCTGAAGGCGAGCACGGCGATCGAGTTCTTCACCGCCGCCACCGGGAACCTCCTCGCCGCCGCCGCGGACACCGGCGTGGGACACGTCGTCCTGCTCTCCATCGTCGGCATCGACCGGATCCCCTACGACTACTACTCGGGCAAAGTGGCCCAGGAGAAGCTGGTCTCCGCGTCCGCCGTCCCCTCCACGATCCTCCGAGCCACGCAGTTCCACGAGTTCGCCGCGCAGATGTTCGCGCGCGCGAAGGCGGGGCCGCTGCATCTCGCCCCGCGTGCGCGCACGCAGCCGGTGGCGGCCCGCGAGGTCGCGGAGCGGCTCGTCACGCTCGCGATCGGGGACGCGCAGGGTCGAGTGCCTGACTTCGCCGGCCCCCGCGAAGAGCAGCTCGCCGACATGGTGCGGGCGTACGCGCGGCGCATCGGGTACCGCGGCTGGATCCCGGCGCTGAACGTGCCCGGCCCGCAGATGGCGGGGATGCGCGCGGGGAAGGCGCTGCCGGGACCGGATGCCGTGCGCGGGACACAGACGTTCGCAGAATGGCTTGCCGAGGCGGTGCCGGCGCGCGCAGACTGAGGAGGGGCGGGGGTCTTCCAGCAGTCGAGCGACCAGGAGCACGCATGGCGAACCTCAATCCCTACCTGTCCTTCCGCACCGAGGCCCGCGAGGCCATGGAGTTCTACCGGGAAGTCCTCGGCGGAGATCTCGACATCACGGTCTTCGGCGACTTCCCCGACATGGTGCAGGATCCGAGCCAGAAGGACCTCGTGATGCATGCGCAGCTCACGACCCCCGACGGCCTCGTGCTCATGGCGTCGGACACCCCGGAGGGCATGACTTACGAGAAGCCGCAGGGCGTCTCCGTGTCCCTGAGCGGCAACACCCAGGAGGTCACCCGGCAGGTGTGGGACCGCCTCTCCGAAGGCGCCACGATCACGATGCCGCTCGATGTGCCGCCGTGGGGCGGGACGTTCGGGATGCTCGTCGACCGCTTCGGGATCGCCTGGATGCTGCACGGCGACCCGGAGTGACCCCGGACGGCGTGCTCCGGGCTCAGCCCGGCAGCACCGCCCGGCACGCGAGATGCAGCGCCAGCCGCGCCTCGGGGTCGTTCATGTCGATCCCGAGGAGCTCCTGCACCCGGCGGATCCGCACGGCCACCGTGTTGCGGTGCAGCCCGAGAGCGGCCGCGGTGGCCGCGATGCCGGACTCGTGGTCGAGGTAGGCCGACAGGGTCCTGAGCAGTTCCCCGTTCCCCTCGGCCAGAGGGGCGAGCAGCGACTGCGCGGCCGGGACGAAGGTGTCGTTGCCGGTCCAGGCGAGCAGGAGCTGTTCGAGCCCGAGGCTGTCGACGCGGACGAACCATCCGGTGGCCGACCGGGCCGCGGCGATCCGTGCGGCGTCGCCGGCCTCGTCGAGGGTCGCCGCCAGTCCTTCCGGCCCGGTCTGCGCCGAGCCCACCCCGGTCGCCACGGCGAAGTCGCGCAGTGCCGTGAGGTGGAGGTCGCGCAGTGCCGTCACGGCCCGCTCGATGCGATCGGGCCCCGGGGCCTCAGCGAACGAGAGCCAGCCGCTGAGGCCTCGACCCGCCGTGGTCGCGTGCGCCTCGGCGTCGATCGCGCTGAGGCCGGGCCTGATCGCACGGAGGAGTGCGAGCGGCTCCACCCGGCTGCGCGCCACCATGCGGAAGCCGAGGTGATGCCCGCCGGTGCGCCACCCCCGCTCCGCCATGCGCCGTTCCACATCGGCATCGGCGGCTCCGCGGAGCTCGACGAAGTCCCGCAGCAGCCCCGACGATGCCGCGACGTCGTTGACGGCCGCGATCTCGTCGATGAGGATGCGGGCGGCCACCGCGGGCATGGCGACCTCCGCGGCCACCAGGAGCGACCGCAGCTGTGCCTCTCCGAAGCCGTGGCCGAACAGGACGAGACGCAGACCGGACCGGCCGGGGCTGTCCACCCGCACCGAGGCGGCCGTGCCCTCCCCCGCCCTGGCACTGTCGCTCCACGCGTCGAAGCGGATCGCCGCGTGCAGTTCGGCGTCCAGGTGTCCGCCGGCTTCACGGAGCACTCCCGCGGCGTCGACGAGGGCGACGCCCAGACCGAGGTTCGCCGCGAGGTGTCCGAGCAGGTCGCCGAGGTCGTCGGCGGCGTACTCGAACGACTGCGCGACCTTGCGCACCCGCGTGAGCGTCAGAGCGTCGCGGGCCTCGATGAGCATCCAGCAGGCGCGGGCGAGCTGGACCGGCCTCTCGACATCGAGCAGGGCGAGACCGATCCGGTCCGCGAGGCGGAGCGCCCCGGGGTCGACACCGGCGGCGCTGGGGAGCGCGAGCCCCGTGAACCCGCGGTCACGGACCCGGCGCAGCATCGCGTCCTGCTGCCAGGTGGCGATCGGCGCCCCGGACGTGAGGATCGCGAGCCGGCCGATGCCCTCGTCGGGCAGGTCGGACTCGCCGGCTTCCACCACCACCGCGTCCCACGCGACATCCCGCGGGCCCGCGACGTGGCGGAGGACGCCGTTCTCCTCCTGCGCCAGCAGCGCCGGCAGCGCGAGCGCCCCGCTCACGCCGCGTCCAGATCGACGAGCCCGTAGGCGGAAGGCACCACCCGGGCCCGACGCTCGGGGCGGGCGTTCCACCATGCGGGAGCGGGGAGGGCGAGGGCCGCCACGGTGCGCCCCGGGGCCAGCTCGGTGACTTCGAGGACGTCTCGGGACACGGCGTCCAGGAGGACGATGATCTCGGGCGCCGCGGCCACCAGCAGGCCGTCGGTGAGCACCGCGAGGGTCTCGGACCGGGTGACGATGCGGTGCACCGCTCCGCCGAGTCCGGCGATCTCGACCGCGTTCACGTGCGGGTCGGCTGCGGAGGACGCGGTGGTCACGATGCGGCCCTCGGCGAGCAGCGTCCCCCCGAGCACCTCGGCAAGGACCGGCAGCGGTGCCGCCCGGTGCACCAGGAAGCTGCGGCCGAGGGCGAGCGCGCGGGCGAGGTGGTCGGCGATGGCGTGCTCGCGCAGATCGCCGACGGTGAAGCCGGCGAGAACGGCGCAGCCGACGCCTCCGGCCTGGATGATGGCCGAACGCACCACACGCTCCGCATCGATCGCCCTCGTCGCCTCCACGAGCGCCACCCCGTCGGCCCCGGTCTCGCACGCGAAGACCAGTCCCGGCACGCGGTCGACGAACAGCGACATCTGATCGAGTCCCGGCACCGCACGCCCCGTGCAGTCGGCGTCCACCACGGTGTGCGATCCGGCCAGAGTGAGCGGCGCGAGGCCGTTCATCCCTCCACCCTCGAGCGAGCACACCGCCGGGACGGGATGTCCGAGCCATCTCTCCACCGCCCGCAGCAGCGGGGCGAAGGGCGCGGCACCGGGCATCCGCTCGCCGAGCAGCATCGTCGACCCGACGAAGGCCACGCCGAGACAGGGCGTGGCGGGGTCCAGCGCGTCCACCGGCGCGACGTCGAGGGGCCAGGGCGCGGTGGTGCCGAGGATGAGTTCGAGCATCGTCGTGGACCCGCCGCCGCCGGAGCCGAGCAGGGCGTACCCGCGGGCGAGCGCCTCCAGGTCGTCCCGCTCCAGCCTCATGGGATCCAGCCTAGGACGCGGCCATCCCCTCGACGGGAGCGAACTCCTCGGTCAGGCCGAAAGCGGACGGCCCGAAGGCGGCCAGAGCCTCGGGGGTGCGCATCATCGCCGGCGTCGAGATGCCGAGCACCCGGACGCGCTGACCGTAGCGGAGTCCCTCCGTGGTGATGGGTTCGGCGGTCTCGTGATCGACGACGCAGATGAGATCGGGAACGATCGCGACGAGCCGTCCACCCCGCCGCGCGGTGAGGTTCTCGTTCTGGAAGGCGATCTCGAACGTGTCGTCCGCCGCGGCGCCGAGCGGAGCGATGACCGCCCGCCCCTTCGCGAAACCCTCGGTGGTCCGTCGTTCGACATCCACCACCTTCCCGACGCAGAGCTCGCGCACATGCGGGTAGAGCGTGGTCGCGAGCGTCGCGGCGATCGCCTCGAACGGCGAGCGGTGCTCTTCCCGGGCGAGCCGGATCGCTCGGCCCAGGGCGAGAGCCATCGAGATGGTGCGCGGCACCGCCGTGCGCCGCACGTCGGCGCCGCTCATGGCGTACTCGGCGATGTGACCGACGCCACCCAGCCGGATCGTGATGCCGCGGGCGAGCCACTCCATCTGACGATCGTCGTCTCCCGTGTCATGACGACGCGCTCCCCGCGCTCTCCGGCGAGCGCGAGCGGCGAGCCGTGCACGCCGTAGACCGCGAAGGTCTCCATCGACAGCTCGGGGAACGCCCGGCCCATGCCGTCCGCGTCCACGACCGGAAGACCGGTCTCCGCGGCGACGATGAGCGGGATCATCGAGTTGATCCCCCCGCACTCGATCGGCATGGTGGCATCGGCCCGGCGTCCCAGGTGGTCCTCCAGGGTGCGCAGAGCGAGGGTGGGCTCGGTGCCGGCGGGGATCTTCTCGACCATCACCGTCGGCGCCCCCATCTGCGCGGTCGGGATGACGAAGAGGTCGTCGGCGAGGTCGTCCGGGTCGAGGATCGTGATCGCCCCGTCGCCGAGCACGCGCTCCACCAGCATCTTGCCGATGTAGGGGTCGCCTCCTCCGCCGGTGCCGAGCAGCGTGGCGCCGCGGGCGAGGTCGGGCAGGTCTGCCGCGGTCAGCTCCCAGCTCATGCGGCGACCCCTGCCGCGGCGTCTCCGGCGGAGACCGTGCCGTCGAACCGGTGCGCCGGGATGTCGTAGCCGAAGTACCCCGGGCCGACCATCGCGAGAGCCGCGTCCGAGTGCCAGCGCTCGTCAGCGGGAGCGGCGATCACGCGGACGCGCTGGCCGTAGCGCAGCCCCTCGGTCGTGACGGGCTCCCCCGACTCGCCGTCGAGGACCATGATGAGGTCGGGGGTGGTCGCCAGCACCCGCCCGTCCGCCTCCGCGACGAGGTGCTCGTTCTGGAACTGCAGCGTCAGCGAGGCTCCGCTCTCTCCGTCGATCCGTGCCCGACCGCGCGCGAAGCCGGTCGTCGTGGCCCGGTTCACGTCGGCGACCTTGCCACCGAACAGCTCGCGACCGCCGAGGAGCTCGACGACGGCGGCGACCGGGTCGGTCTTCGCCTCGCGGGCCTCCGCGATCCGCTGACCGATGTCGATGCACCGGGACAGCGATCCCGCCACCAGCGACTGGCGTGCGGCGGCACCCGACATCGAGAAGCCGGAGATCATGACGGAGCAGCCCATCTCGACGCACGCGACGCGGGCGATGCGCTCGGTCCAGGAGTTGTCGGCGGTCTGCAGCACCCCCGTGTTCCCCTTCTCGTCGCTGAAGGCGAGCGGCGAGGCCGTCACGCCATACAGCGTCGGGAGCACCATCTGCAGCTCGGGGAAGGCGCGACCCATGCCGTCCGCGTCGACGAGCGGCAGCCCGAGCGCGGCGGCGGCGGCGATCGGGATCGTCGAGTTCACGCCGCCGACCTCGGCGCAGGCGATGTGGGTGACCGGGCGGCCGAGGTGGATCCCGAGCGCCTTGACCGGCTCGATGACCTCCGCGAGGCTCGGCAGCTTCTCGACCATGACGGTGGGCGCGCCCATCATGGCGACGAACAGCACGAGGGCGTCGTCCGGCACCTCGTCGAGCGCCACGACCGTGACGTCTCCCGAGGCGAGGGCCTGGCGGGCGAGGAGCGCGCCGATGTAGGGGTCGCCGCCCCCGCCGGTGCCGAGCACGGCCGCGCCGCGGGCGAGACCGTCGATGTCGGCCGCGGTGATCGTCGTGCTCATGTCAGGCCCCCATGTCGAGGTCGCCGACGGCCTTCACGCGGATGCGCGTCGCGTTGCCGGGAAGATACGGGATGGGGACCTCGTCGAAGTCGATGATCGACACCGTCGCGGGCTTGGCGCCGGCCGCGATGGCCTTGTCGACGGCCTCGGCGCGCACCTCCGCGATCGTCTCCTCGCGACGGCCCGGCTCGATCGCGTAGACCTTGTCGATCTCGCCGCCGACCTGGGCGATCGAGGCGCCGATGGCGTTCGCGACCGCATAGTTCTCCGGGCGATGGACGGTGCCGAACAGGGGCAGCTCGTCGGGCAGCAGGATGGACCCGCCGCCGACGGCCACGACCGCGATGGGCTCCGGCGACGTGCGCATGCGGTCCACCGCCTCCGCGACGCGCTCCGCGATGCGAGCGAGCACGCGCTCCACGAACGCGGGGTCGAGGTGCGCGACCTTGGCGGGATCCCCCACCTGCGCACGACCGGCGGCGACCGCGATGTCGGTGGCCGTGAGGGTCGAGCCGCCGAAGACCAGAGCCTCCGTCGTCAGCCGGTATCCGACCGAGGCCGGACCCACCTCGGCCGTCTCCTCGTCGACGATGCTGCCACCGCCGATGCCGAGGGAGAGCACATCCGGCATGCGGAAGTTCGTGCGGATGCCGGCGACCTTCACCTCGTTCGCCGTCTCCCGGGGGAAGCCGTTGATGAGCAGGCCGATGTCGGCGGTGGTGCCGCCCACGTCGATGACGGCGCAGTCGACGAGGCCGCTGGTGGCCGCCGCCCCGCGCATCGAGTTGGTGGGGCCGGAGGCGAAGGTCGCGACCGGGTAGCGGCGCACGTAGTCCTCGTCCATGAGCGTGCCGTCGTTCTGGCTGAGAAAGATCGGCGCTTCGATGCCCTGCGCACGGACCGCCGAGGTGAGCCCGTCGACGATCTCCGACGCGAGCTCGCGGAGGGCGGCGTTGATGATCGTCGCGTTCTCCCGCTCCAGCAGTCCGATGCGGCCGATCTCGTGCGACAGCGAGATGGCGGCGTCCTCTCCGAGCACAGACGCGACGATCTCGGCCGCCTGCACTTCGAGGTCGTGGTTGACCGGGCTGAACACCGACGAGATGGCCACCGAGCGGATGCCGTTCGCCTTCATGTCCTCGGCGTGCGCGCGGATCTCGTCGGGGTCGAGCGGCGAGATCGGGCGGCCGTCGAACTCGTAGCCGCCGTGCGCCAGGTAGCTGCGTGCCTGGGTGGCCGCGACGAGAACCTCCGGCCAGTCGATCAGCGGCGGCAGCGCGCGCGTCGCGGGCAGACCGAGTCGAAGGGCCGCGACCGGAGCGAGCCGGCTCGCCTGCACGAGCGCATTGATGAAGTGCGTCGTGCCGATCATCACCGCGTCGATGTCGCCGCCCTCGAAGGAGTGCCCCGCACGGAGGTCTTCGATGGCCTGGACGATCCCGCTCGTCACGTCCGGGGTCGTGGAGTGCTTGACCCCGGCCAGGGTGCGGGTGCCGTCCATGAGGACGGCGTCGGTGTTGGTGCCGCCGACGTCGATGCCGATGTGCATGATGCTCGCTTTCGTGGAGGTGGTTCGTGTCCGGCGGGTCTGCTCAGACCGCGGCGGGGGCGCTGTCGACGGGGTCCGCCTGCCGGGTGGTCGCGACGCCGACGCCGCGCACCCAGCCGAGCTTGCCGGCGACGATGTAGAGCACCATCGACAGGAAGAGGCTGAGCAGCGAGGGGATGCCCCAGGTCACGAAGTAGCCGACCAGCGAGGACACCAGCCAGACGACGATCGTGGCCGGGACGATCCGGGGTGCGGTGCCGGGCAGGGTGCCGGCCTCGCGGGTCGCGTCGAGCTCGGGACGCCAGCGGCGCACCACGTAGTACTCGGCGACCATGATCCCGGCGATCGGCGGGAACGCGACGCTGAGCACGACGAGGAACTCGGTGAACTGGCCGAGGATGCCCACCGCCGCAAGCACCGATCCCACCACGCCGAGGACGATGGTCGTGGTGACGCGGTGGAGGTTCTTCCCGAAGGCGGTGGAGATGAAGTTCACCAGGCCGAGCGTGGAGGAGTACAGGTTCCAGTCGTTGATCTTCAGCGTGCCGGTGAGGACGATGAACAGGCCGACGAACCCGACGGACGAGGTGACGATGGCGACGATGTCGCCGGTCGCCGCCGCGTGGGCGAGAAGCACGCCGGCGAGGCCGATCACGAACTCGCCGAGGGAGACGCCCAGCACCGTCTGCTTGACGACGTCGGCGCGGGAGCGGTTGAAGCGGGTCATGTCGCCCGTGATGATCGCGCCGACGATGAGACCGCCGGCGACGATGCCGGTGCCCGCCCAGACGCTCATGGTCGGGCCGGGGGCGGGGCCGGTGAGCAGCTCGCCGATGTCGTGGCGGGTGAGCTCGGAGATGACGGACCACCCCACGAGGATCAGGAACAGCGGCACGGTGATGTTCGCGAGCCACTGCATCCCGACGAAGCCGAAGGCGACGATCGCGGTGACGGCGAGGCCGAAGATGAGGCTCCACGCCCAGACCGGCAGGGCCCCGGGCATGAGCGCGTCGAGCGACTGCGCGGAGATGGCGGACTGGATGCCGAACCAGCCGATGAGGCTGATGCCGATCGCGAGGCCGACGAGCGAGGCGCCGATCTCGCCGAAGCCCGTCCAGCGGGCGAGGAGCGCGGTGTTCAGGCCCTCACGCTGGCCGATGAAGCCGACCACGCACATGATCACCTCGAGGATGAGCGAGCCGAACAGGAAGGCGAGGACGGCCTCGCCGAAGGTCATGCTGTAACCGAGGGTCGCGCCGAGGAGGAACTGCGAGAGGGCGGAGACCTGTCCGAATCGCTGGACGGCGATTCCGAACCAGGGCTTGCGGGCCTCAGGAGTCACTCGGGAGAGCGCGAAGTCGTCTGCGTGCGCCGTGCGTGCCATGGGGAGTCCTTCGGGAGGAGGATACGGGTTGCCCGCCACGGTACTCACCCCCGTCCCCTCCCCGACATGTGCACTCCGCCCCGATCCCCCTTCCCTCTGTGCACACTGCCCATTTCCGCCGAGACCCCGGGTTCACGTCAAACCCCCTGTCTCCGGCGTGCGGGACAGGGGGTTTCGGCGCGACAGCGGGGTCTGGCGGGTCAGTGGAGGGCGTTCTCCTCGATGAAGGCACGGAGAGCGTGCTCGTCGTCGGGCATCTCGGTCACGTGCTGGGGGGCGTCGAGCATGGCGCGCAGCTCGGGGGCGTACGCCAGCTCGACTCCGATGGCCTCGTGGATGGTCTCGGCGAACTTCTCGGGCTTGGCCGTCTCCAGCACCAGCATCGGCACTCCGGGCTCGACATACTCCCGCGCGACCTTCACGCCGTCGGCGGTGTGCGGGTCGATCACCTCGCCGGAGGCCTCGTACACGTCGCGGATGGTCGCGAGCCGGTCCTCGTGCGTCGAGGTGCCGCTCACGATGCCGAACTCCTCCGCGAAGCGCGCCTGCTCGGCCGAGAAGTCGAAGAAGCCCTGGGCCTCCAGGTCGTCCCACGCGCCGACCACTCGCGCCGGATCGCGGTCGACGAGCTCGAAGATGAAGCGCTCGAGGTTCGACGCCTTCGAGATGTCCATCGACGGGCTCGAGGTGGCCAGCGTCTGGGCGGCGCTGCGGGGGCGGTACACCCCCGTGCGGAAGAACTCGTCGAGCACGTTGTTCTCGTTCGCGGCGAGCACGAGGCGTCGGATCGGCAGTCCCATCTGCTTCGCGAAGAATCCGGAGAGGATGTTGCCGAAGTTCCCCGAGGGGACGGTGAACGACACCTCGGCCCAGCCGCCGGCGTCGGTCGCGCGCAGCCACGCCCAGAAGTAGTAGACCGTCTGCGCGGTGATGCGGGCGAGGTTGATCGAGTTCACGGCGCCCAGGTGCTGAGCGCGCTTGAAGTCGAGGTCGCCGGCGAGCTTCTTCACGAGGTTCTGGCAGTCGTCGAAGACGCCCTCCACCGCGATGTTGTGCACGTTCGCGTCGTCGAGCGAGAACATCTGCGCCCGCTGGAACGCGCTCATCCGGCCCTGCGGCGACAGCATGAACACCGCGACGCGCTCCTTGCCGCGCAGGGCGTGCTCCGCGGCCGAGCCGGTGTCACCAGACGTGGCACCGAGGATGTTGAGGACCGAGCCCTGGCGCTCGAGCGTGTACTCCAGCACCTGCCCGAGGAACTGCATGGCCATGTCCTTGAACGCCAGCGTCGGGCCCTCGGAGAGGCCGACCAGCGTGAGGTCGTCGTCCACGCGACGCAGCGGGACGACGCCGTCCGGGAAGTCCGCATACGCCGCCGCCGTCATCCGGGCGAGGTCCTCCCGCGGGATGTCGGTCGCGAAGAGGCCGAGCACCTCGGTCGCCAGCTGCGGATAGGTCAGGGCCCGCCAGCGCTCGAGCGTCTCGCCGTCGACCTCGGGCATGACGTCGGGGACGGCCAGGCCGCCGTCGGGCGCCAGGCCCTCCAGCAGCGTCTCGCTGAACGACTGCGGCTGCATGCCGCCGCGGGTGGAGATGAACGGCACGTGTGCTCCTCGGCTCGGGACTCGGCGCCTCCATTCTCGCAGGCCGTGACGACCGAAACGGACGCGTGACGACGGTCAGATCCAGCCGCGCTCCTCGGCGACGAGCACGGCCTGCTGACGGGTGCCCACCGAGAGCTTCCCGAGGATGACGGAGATGTGGTTGCGCACCGTCCCCGGCGCCAGCGCGAGCGCCCGCGCGATCTGTCCCGTGGTCTCCCCCCGACGCCCGGCGCGGAGCACATCCAGCTCCCGATCGGTGAGCGGCGACCGCTCGTCGCTCAGCGCATCCGCGGCGATCTCCGGGTCGACGTACCGGGCGCCGGCCGCGACGCGGCGGATGATCGCGGCGAGCTCGTCCGCACCTCGCGACTTGGGCACGAACCCGGAGACGCCGGAGGCGAGCGCCCGCCGGAGCACTCCGGGGCGGGCGTGCCGGGTGACGACGATGCAGCGGGTGGCGATCGTGCGGTTGAGCCTCTCGGCGACCTGCACACCGTCGAGTCCCGGCATCTCCAGATCGAGCAGGCATACGTCGGGTTCGAGCCGGACGGCGGCGGCGACGGCCTCCTCGCCGTCCGCGCACTCCGCGACGACGTCGATGTCGGCCTCGAGACGCAGCAGGGCGGCGAGCGCGGAGCGGATCATGCCCTCGTCGTCGGCGAGCAGCACCCGGATCATCGGACGATCTCCGCCCGCGCGGGCACGGTGACCGTCACGACGAACTCGTCGGCGTCTCGCCGCTGCTCGAACGTGCCGCCCGCCTCGCCGATCCGTCGGCGGACGCCCTCGAGCCCGGAGCCGCCCGCTGCGTCCTCGGCCGCGGGGTCGGCGTCGTTGGCGACCTCGTACCGCCAGGCGTCCGCCGTCCGGTCGAGGATCAGGCGCGCGTGACCGCCGCGTCCGTGCCGCAGGACGTTCGTCGTCGTCTCCCGGATCACCGGGCCGAGGTCGGCCGCGGGTGCCGCGTCCGCATCCGGGTGGATCCGCGCCTCCACCGTCAGTCCTGCCGCCACGAGCAGGTCTCGGGCGTTCGCCAGCTCGTCGCCGAGGGGCACGGATCGGAACCGCGTGGCGAGGTCTCTGGTGCCCTGCCGCGCGTCGTCGACGCTCGCCCTGGCGGCGCGGAGCTGCTCCATCCCCGCCTGCGGATCGGTGGGCAGCAGGCGCTCCGCCAGTTCGAGCTGCAGGGCGATCACCTGGAGATGATGCCCCTGGAGGTCGTGCACGTCGGTCGCCACGCGCAGGCGCTCCTGCGTCGCCGCCAGTCGCGCCTCCGAGGTACGTGCCCGATCGAGGGCCACGAGCACGTCCCACCACCACAGCGAGCTCACGGTCATCCCGGGCAGCATGACTCCGTAGAGCACCGGCACCCACACCGGGACCTCGGAGCCGAGAGGGGTGGTCGAGTCGAGCAGCGCGAGAGCGACGAGCACGACCGTTGCCGCCACGGCCACGCGCACCCGGATCCCGCGGGGCCAGCTCACCAGCACGAAGACCTGCACCACCGGCATCGCGGCGAGCTGCCAGCTGCCGACCAGAACCCCCGCCGCGCCGCCGTAGATCAGGGCGACGACGGTCGGCACGGCCAACCGCACCCAGCCCACCCCGGGGCCGGCGTCGACGCGATGACGGTAGTCGACCAGCAGCAGGACGGTCGACGCCGCCCAGAGCGCCCCGCCGACCCCCACGACGAGCAGCGCGACGCCCGAGCGATCCAGTGCCACGGCGATGCCCAGCCAGGCGGCCACCAGCATGAGCTCGATGAAGATCACCCCGCCGACCGTGTACCACCAGGTGGCGGTGATGCCCCGCGCGAGCTGGCGGGCACCGGGACCGGGATCGGAGAAAGCGGGGGAAGGACTGCTCACGCTCCCCACGATAGAGGCGTGACACATGTCACGGGATCCGGGTGCGAACCGCACGGAGAGCGATGACGCGGCGGCACTGCCGCCTCGGGCCGCCATCGACTGGACTGGGGTCATCGCGACGGAGAGACCGTCTGCACCGACACCCGGAGCTTCCCCCATGAACCTCATCGAGACCTTCCAGAACCTCGTCGCCCAGGTCCCCGACCTCATCCAGCCCCTCATCGTCGCCCTCGCCGGAGCGGTGCCGTTCGTCGAAGGCGAGGGTGCCGCGAGCATCGGCATCCTCGGCGGCATCCCGCCCGTGATCGCGGCCATCGCCGCGATGGTCGGCAACTTCCTCTGCGTCGCGATCCTGGTGCTCGCCAGCGCGGGCGCCCGCCGAGCCATCGTGGACCGCTCGCGGGCGAAGCAGCCGGTGACGGTGGGCGGCGGGACGAGCCTGGAGGCCGACGGCGTCCCGGCGGAGACCGGACGCGGCTCCGCCCGCCGCGAGAAGTTCCAGCGCGCGTTCGAGCGCTACGGCGTGCCCGGGGTGAGCCTGCTGGGACCGCTGCTGCTGCCGACGCACTTCACCGCCACCATGCTCGCCGCGTCCGGCATCGGCAAGGGGCGCATCCTCGTGTGGCAGGCCGTCGCGATCATCGGCTGGACGACCGTCATCGCGGTGATCGTGGGGAGCGCCGTCTACGCCATCCGCTGAGCGGAGGCGATGTCGGACGCCCGCGGCAGGATGAGCGCATGATCACTCTGCTGTCGGCCCCCAGCAACCTCGGCCTGCGCCCACCGGAGCCCGGCAGCGTGCCCGGCTCCGCGAAGGCGCCGGAGGCGTTCCGGGAGGCGGGGCTGTTCCGGCGCTTCACCGATCAGGGCGCGAGCGACGGCGGCATCGTGCTCGCCGGACGCTACGTGGACGACGACGCCACGCGGCCCGCCGGCCGGGTGCGGAACGAGGCCGCCTTCGTCGACCACTCCCTCCGCCTGGCTTCGCGCATCGGCGAGGTCCTCGACGAGGGCCGCGCCCCGCTCGTGATCGGGGGCGACTGCGGCATCCTCGTCGGCGCCGGGATCGCCGTGAAGCGCCGTGGAGGCGCGGGCCTCGTGCACATCGACGGGCACACCGACTTCCGCCACCCGGGCAACAGCGACGAGTGCGCGAGCGTGGCCGGCGAAGCGCTGGCGGCCGCGGTCGGCGAGCACTGGCCGGCGATCGCCGACATCGGCGGACTCGCGCCGTACTTCTCCGCCACCCGCACGGCCCACATCGGGCACCGCGACGACGACGAGGAGCAGGAGGAGGTCCGCGGCCTCCTCGCGCGCGTCACGCCGGCGGCCGACGTCCTGGCACGAGGAGCCGACGCGGTCGCCGCTGAGACCGCCGCGTCCGCCGGCGGGCGCTACTGGTTGCAGCTCGACGTCGACGTGCTCGACCCGTCGGTGATGCCCGCCGTCGACAGCCCGGATCCGGCGGCCTCGATGCCGCGGAGCTCACCGCCCTTTTGCGCGCCCTCGCCCCGCAGGCGATCGGGGCGAGCATCACCGTGTTCGACCCCGACCTCGATCCGGACGGCCGCTACGCCCAGCTCCTGACCGAGGTCCTCGGCGACGGACTGCGCGAGCTGGGCAGCGGAGCGCGCGACTGACGCGCCCCGTCACCCTGCTGCCCGTCAGTCCTCGGTGCCCCGCTCGGCACCCGGATCGGTGTGCATCGAGACGCGCACCCGCGCGATGCGCCGCCGATCGACCTCGGCCACCTGGATGGTCGCGCCCGGCACCTCGACGGTGTCGCCGACCACGGCGAGCCGGCCGAGCTGCTCGGTGACGAATCCCGCGATCGTGTCGGAAGACCCCCGGGGCATCGCGAGCCCCGTCGCCTCCTCGAAGTCCTGCAGGTTGAGGCGCCCGTCCAAGCCGTCGTCAGCGGAGATGAAGACCTCGGCGTCATACTCGTCGAAGATCTCGCCGACGACCTCCTCCACGAGGTCCTCCAGCGTGACGAGACCATCGGTGCCGCCGTACTCGTCCACGACGACCGCGATGTGGTGCCCCTCCGCCCGCATGCGCGTCAGGGTGGGCAGCACCCGCGCGGTGGACGGGATGTAGGGGATGTCGCGGACGAGCCCCTGCAGCGGACGCTCCGGATCGTCGGCCGCAGCCTCGAAGAGGTCGCGCACGTGCACGAAGCCGGTGATGTCGTCGATCGACGTCTGGGACACGGGGTACCGGGAGAAGGGCAGCTCGCGGACCTGCTCCATCGCCGCCCCCACGGTCGCCGCTTCGTCGAGCGCCACGACCTCGGGACGCGGGCGCATGACCTCGCTCACCTGACGTCCGCGCAGGGAGAGCACGTCGTCGAGGATGCGGCGCTCGTCGTCGGGCAGGCCCTGGTGGGTCGCCACGATGTCGCGCACCTCCTCGTCGGTGAGCTCGTCGCTCGTCTTGTGCGGGTCGCCGCCGAGCACGCGGACGAGGGCGTTCGTCGAGACCGACAGCAGCCAGATCACCGGGCGCATGACGGTCGCGAAGCCGTTCAGCGCCGGCGCCACGGCGTACGCGAACTGCGCGTTGCGCTGGATCGCGAGCCGCTTCGGCACGAGCTCGCCGAGCACGAGCGACAGGTACGCGATGATCAGCGTCAGCACGATGGTGGCGAGCGTCATCGCGAGCGGAGGCGCGACACCCCAGCCCTCCAGCAGCGGCGCGACGGACGGCGCGATCGAGGTCGCGCCGTACGCGGCGGACGCGAAACCCGCCACGGTCACGCCGATCTGCACCGCCGAGAGGAAGGTGTTGGGGTTGCGGGCCAGGGCGGCGACCTTCGCTCCGCGACGGCCGCGAGCGGCGATCGCGTTGAGCTGGCTCTCACGCAGCGTGACCAGGGCCATCTCCGTCGCAGCGAAGACACCGCCGATCAGCACGAAGAGCAGGACGAGGGCGATGTTCCAGAGCAGATCGCCCATCAGCGGGCGACCTCCTCGGTGGCGGGGTGAGCACCCGGGATGAACCGGGTGCTCGTACTGTCAGAGTCCGAAGAGTCAGAACAGCGCTGCGCGCTCAAGAGTGCTCCTTGTCGATGGTGGGGGTGGAATCGGTCGAGGAGGAGACGGCGTTGCGGTGCCGGCGCGTCTTCATCAGGCTCGCGACGGTGGCGACCGCGATGGTCGCGGCGATGAAGAGCAGCGAGAACCAGATCGGGATCTCGGGCGCCCACAGCATCGGCTCACCGCCGTTGATGAACGGCACCTCGTTGACGTGCAGGGCGTGCAGCACGAGCTTCACGCCGATGAACGCGAGGATGACGGCGAGGCCCTGGGCCAGGTACACCAGGCGCTCCAGCAGACCGCCGATGAGGAAGTACAGCTGCCGAAGACCCATCAGGGCGAACGCGTTCGCGGTGAACACGATGTACGCCTGGTCGGTGAGGCCGTAGATGGCGGGGATCGAGTCGACGGCGAAGACGAGGTCGATGAAGCCGATCGCGATGATCGTCAGCAGCATCGGCGTGACGTAGCGCTTGCCCTTCTGGACGACCGTGAGCTTGTCGCCGTTGTACTCCTCGCTGACGGGGAGGTGGCGACGGACGAACGTCATGAAGCGGCCGTTCGCGGGGTTGCTCTCGTGGCTGCTGAAGGCCTGGCGGTATGCGAGGAAGAGCAGCAGCGCGCCGAAGACGTAGAAGATCCAGGAGAAGTTCTCGATGAGGGTCGCACCGACGGCGATGAAGATGCCGCGGAGGATCAGCGCGATCACGATGCCGATCATCAGCACCTTCTGCTGATAGATCTTCGGCACCGCGAAGCCCGTCATCACGATGAGGAACACGAAGAGGTTGTCGATCGACAGCGCCTTCTCGGTGAGGTAGCCGGCGAAGTACTCGCCGCCGTAGGTCCAGCCGGACACCAGGCCGATGCCCACGCCGAAGAGCAGCGCGAGGCTGATGTAGAAGATCGACCAGCGTGCGGACTCGCCGATGCTCGGCTCGTGCGGCTTGCGGACGTGCGCGAAGAACTCGTACACGAAGAACGCGATGGTGACCGCGATCGTGATGACCCAGATCAAAGGGGTGATTTCCAACGGGTACTCCAGACTCGGGCGTGACGGAACAGCGCCAAAGTCTTCCCCATCCCGAGCGGGACCGGTAGGCCGGGATGCAGACGCATCCGTAATGACGACCCGACCGTGTCGGAGTACTCCCCTTGGATAATCCAGGGTACGAGACGGTGCCCGAGCGATTCTGTGGATCTGCCGAGAACGCCCCTAGACTGGACGCGGCGACCGCCGGGGCGTGACGACCCCCGGCCTCCGGGCAGGCGGTCCCCGCGCGTCCGGCGTACCGACGAGAGGCCGGCTTCTCACCGGCGAAGGTGTGGTGGCACCGCGATCTGG
Organism: Microbacterium sp. CFSPD4_SD4; assembly: GCF_057364585.1. NCBI lineage: Bacteria > Bacillati > Actinomycetota > Actinomycetes > Micrococcales > Microbacteriaceae > Microbacterium > Microbacterium sp. CFSPD4_SD4. The sequence goes on along the minus strand of NZ_JBNFOC010000003.1, from coordinate 132,048 downwards.
CCCCCGCCCACACCTCCAGGGCTCCCACAACCTGGAGGAGAGATGAGAACACCCGACCCCGCCCGCACTCTCGCCGCGGAGCTCGCCGAGGCCGTCCCCGGCCGCCGTGTCACCCTGCTCGGTCACGTCCATCGCCGGAGGGAACTCGCCACCGTCGCGTTCCTGATCATCCGCGACCGTTCGGGCCTCGCACAGGTCGTGGTCCGTTCCGCCGAGCATCCAGCGGATGGCCTCCCTCCGGAGGAGACGGTGGTCCGCGTGACGGGGACCGTCGCCGCGAACCCGCAGGCCCCCGGCGGCGTCGAGATCGTCGACCCGCAGATCGAGAGCCTGTCGGAGCCGGCTGCACCGCCGGTCGTGGAGCTGTGGCGCCCGACGCTCGAGACGAGCCTGCCGACTCTGCTCGACCACGCGGCGGTGACCTGGCGTCATCCCGCACGCCGCGCGACCTGGCAGATCGCCGCGGCGAGCGTGCGCGCGTTCCGCCGGGTGCTCGACGCCGCGGACTTCACCGAGGTGCAGACCCCGAAGATCGTCGACACCGTGACCGAGTCAGGGGCGAACGTGTTCCCCGTCGACTACTTCGGCAGGACCGGGTACCTCGCGCAGAGCCCCCAGTTCTACAAGCAGCAGCTCGTCGGCGTGTTCGAACGCGTCTACGAGGTGGGGCCGGTCTTCCGAGCCGAGCCCCACGACACCGTGCGGCATCTGTCCGAGTACGTGTCGCTGGACGTCGAGCTCGGGTTCATCCGCGACCACCGCGACGTCCTGCGCCTCCTCGGCGACGTGCTGCGCGGCATGCTCGACGGCATCCGCGCCGACGCCGCGGAAGAGCTCGCGCTGCTCGACGTGACGCTCCCCGTCATCCCCGAGGACATCCCCGTCGTGCACTTCCGCGACGCGCTGCGCCGGGTCGGTGCTCCGGCCGACGAGCCCGACCTCTCCCCGGCGCACGAGCGGGCGCTCGGGGCATGGGCGAAGGAGGAGTTCGGCAGCGACGTGTTGGCCGTCGAGGGCTATCCGATGCGCAAGCGCCCGTTCTACACGCATCCGCAGGCTGACGACGCGGAGGGGAGCAACAGCTTCGACCTCCTGTTCCGCGGTCTGGAGCTCGTGACCGGTGGACAGCGTCTGCATCGGCACAGCGAGGTCGTCGCCGCGATCGAGGCGCGAGGAGACTCGCCCTCGGCGTACGCCGGCTACCTGGAGGCATTCGCGCACGGGATGCCTCCCCACGGCGGCTTCGCCATCGGACTGGAGCGTTGGGTGGGCCGCTTGGTCGAGGCGGCCAACGTCCGCGAGGTGACGCTGTTCCCGCGCGACGTCCATCGCCTCACGCCATAGCCCCGTGACGCGACGAGGGCGACCGCGGTGTGCCGTCGCCCTCGTTCGTCAGCGGTCGATCACTCCGAGATCTCGGCGAGTCCCGACTGCTCGGCCCGATCGATGATGGCTGGGAGCGTCTCGTCGAAGAAGGTCACCAGCACGGCACGGGTCTTGACCGCGTCGCGCTCCGACGTCGCCTCGCGGATCGCACCGACGAACTCCTCGACGGCGGACCAGTCCACGGCGTCCTTCGCGTGCTGGGTGAACCGACGGATCTGCGGGCCGAGGCGCTCGATGGAGTTGGCGCGCGTGGCGTTGCCCTCGATCCGGGCGAAACCCGTCGCCGCGCTGCGGAGCCCCGCACCGAACGCGATGATGTCCCGCTCCTGCACCGACGCCGCCATGTCGTCGGCCAGCTCCACGAGATAGGCCACATCGTCGTCCTGGATCACCGGCATGACGTGACGGACCGAGCCGATCCAGATGTCGCCGAACAGGTCGACGGCGTTGCGCACCCGTTCCAGATCGATCGGAGCCACGCGGGTGTAGCGATTGCGCTGCATCTCGACGAGGCCGTTGTCGGCCAGGCGGTCGAGGGCATGACGGATCGGCGTCTTCGAGGTGCCGAGGCGTTCGGCGAGCTCGTAGTCGCGCAGGCGCTCGCCGGGCTGGAGCTCGCCGCTGATGATGGCATCCTGCAGGCGCACGAAAGCCTCGTCGCTCATCGACCGGCGTTCGAGGGGGCCGCCAGAGAGTGTCACACTGCCTCCAGTGGGGGTCATGGAGAGTGAAGTTCTACGTCTCAAGCAATATATCTCAAATGCGCGGGCGGCCGCCCCGGACGTCAGGCGGAGGGCGTGACCCGCACGAGCATCTTCCCCGTGTTGGCTCCGCGCATCATGTCGAGGAACGCGTCGACCGTGTTCTCGATGCCGTCGACGATGGTCTCGTCGTAGGCGATCCGTCCTTCCGCGAACCAGCGGGTCATCTTCTCGCTGAACTCCGGCGACAGGTGCAGGTACGCGGCCAGCGTGAAGCCCTGGAGACGGAGCCCGCGCGTGATGATGTTCGCCATGTTGTCGGGCCCGGGCACGCGCTCGGTGGTGTTGTAGCTCGTGATGGCGCCGCACAGCGCGATCCGGCCACCGTCGTTCATCACGTCGAGCGCGGCTTCGAGGTGGTCGCCGCCGACGTTGTCGAAGAACACGTCCACGCCCTCGGGCGCGAGGGCGGCGAGCTGCTCGCGCACCGGGCCGTCCTTGTAGTTGAAGGCCGCGTCGTAGCCGTACTTCTCGGTCAGCAGGGCGACCTTCTCGGGTGAGCCCGCCGAGCCGATGACGCGGCCCGCGCCGAGGAGCTTGGCGATCTGACCGACAGCCGTCCCGACGGCACCGGCGGCGCCGGAGACGAAGACGGTGTCGCCCGGGGCGAGTCCGGCGATCGCGGTGAGGCCGACGTACGCGGTGAGGCCGGTCATGCCGAGGATGTGCAGGCGCAGCGACAGCGGCATGCCGGGCACCTCGGACACGGGGCGGAAGGTCGACGCGTCCGCCTGCACGACATCGCTCCAGCCGTGCTGGTGCAGCACGACCGTGCCGACGGGGAGGTCATCCGCCGCAGAGGCGACGACCCGGCCGATGGCGCCACCCGCGATGACCTCGTCGAGGGCGTAGGGGGCGACGTAGCTGCGGACGTCGTTCATCCGCCCGCGCATGTAGGGATCGACGGAGACGAACTCGTTCGCCACGCGCACCTCCCCCGGCGCCGGATCGCTCAGCTCGACCTCGACGGTGCGGAAGTCGTCGTGGGTCGGCCACCCCTCGGGGCGGCGGGCGAGCTGGATCTGGGTGCTGACGGCGTGGAACATTTCTCTCCTTCGTGAGAATTTGGGGGGGCTACGGCCGGACTCAGACGAGGAGGCCGATGGCCAGCGCGATGACGCCGAGCGCCGGGATGACGCCCTGCTTCAGGGCGGCGGACGCCTTGTCCGGGCTCGACAGCAGCAGCACGAGGCTCGCGGCGACCATCGATCCGGCGCCGGTGAAGACGAGGGTCGCGCCGACGGCCGTCGCTCCCGTGGCGAAGAGGACGATGCCGAGGAGGACGGCGATCGCGAGGAACAGGTTGTAGAAGCCCTGGTTGAAGGCGAGCTCCTTCTGTCGTGCGGCCTCCTCCGCCGTGCCGGTGCCGAACGTGCGGCGAGCGCGCGCGCTGGTCCAGGCGAACGACTCCAGCCAGAAGATGTAGACGTGCACGAGTGCGGCGATGCCTGCGAGCACGAGTCCGGCGATGACCATGGCAGTCCCCCTTCGACGCGGCGAGGCCGCGCATTCTGTATCGGTCGTTCCAATATATACTGGATCGAGCGATTCACAAAGGGCAGGAGCAGGGCGGATGGGGCGCACACAGACCTTCGACACCGCAGAGGCGGTCCGCGCGGCACGGGGCGTGTTCTGGGAGCGCGGCTTCGAGAGCGCCCCTTTGCCGGAGCTCGAGCGCGCGACCGGCCTCAGCCGCTCGAGCATCTATCACGCCTTCGGTTCCAAACGCGGACTCTTCGACGCCGCCGTCGAGAGCTACCTGGACGAGGTCATCCGTCCGCGCCTCGCCCCGTTGACGGGCGAGACCGTGGCGCCGGAGGCCCTGGAGACGTATCTCGGCGGACTGCGTGCGGCCCTGCTGACGACGGGCAGCCTCCCGGCGACGAGCGGCTGCCTGCTGGTCAACACCGCCGCCGCCCCCATCGGCACCGACGACGCGGTCGCCCGGGTCGTGGCGTCCTATCGCGCGGAGCTCCGAGAGGCATTCGCCCGCGGCGTCCGGGCTGCTCTCCCCGCGCTCACGGGAACGGAGGTCGACACACTGGCCGACGCCTGCACGGGGCTCGTGGTCTCCGCCTTCGCCCTCGTGCGCGTGGCCCCCGACGCGGCGGCGAGCGCGATCGATGCGGCGCTCGCCCTCCTCGCCGACCGGCGACGCCGCGGCTGAGGCCGCACCGAGACGACGAACGCCCGGGAGAGCGATCCCTCCCGGGCGTTCGAGGCCGACGTCAGGGGACGATGACGGCGCGTCCGCGGATGCTGTTCGACGCGAGGTCTTCGTACGCCTTCGGGCCGTCGTCGAGCGTGTAGCTCTCGGTCTGGACGTGGATCTTGCCGGCGCGGGCGAGGTCCAGCACCTCGATCAGCTCGGCGCGGGAACCCCAGTAAGGGATGCGCACGGCCGCGTCGTAGGCGATCGAGCCGAAGCCGAGCGTCATGCTGCCTCCGCCGATGCCCACGATCGTGATGTCGGCCTCGAGCGCGGCCACGCTCTGCGCCAGGGCGATCGTCGGGTTCGCGCCGACGAAGTCGAACACGGCGTTCGCGCCGAGACCGCCGGTGAGCTCGCGGATCTTCTCGGCCGCCGACGCGTCGCTGATCAGCACGTGATCCGCGCCGACCTCGGTGGCGAGCTTCAGCTTCTCGTCGTTCACGTCCAGCGCGATGACCGTGGCACCCGAGATGGCCTTGAGGATCTGGATGCCGACGTGGCCGAGCCCGCCGGTGCCGATCACGACCGCGACCGTGCCGGGGCCGAGCTTCGGAAGCGAGTTCTTGATCGCGTGGTACGGGGTGAGGCCCGCGTCGGTCAGCGAGACGTTCTGCACGGGGTCGAGATCCCCGAGCGGCACGAGGTGGCGCGCGTCGTCGACGATCATGTACTCGGCCATCGACCCCTGGCTGCCCAGCCCCGGAGGACGGATGCCCTCGGCGGCGGCGTTCGTGCAGTAGTTCTCCTTGCCCATCGAGCAGTTGTGGCAGCGGCCACAGCCCCACGGCCCGTAGACGGCCACCGCATCCCCGACCTTCAGGGTCGAGTCGACGCCCTCGCCGATCTCATGCACGACGCCGGCGCCTTCATGCCCGAGCGTCAACGGCAGCGGGTAGCCCTGCTCGTGGTAGTCCTTCTCGGAGAGTCCCATGACGTAGTCGTCGGAGTGGCAGACACCACCCGCGGTGATCTTGAGCAGGACCTGTCCGGGGCCGGGCTTCGGAATCGGGATGTCGACCACCACCGGGGGCTTGCCGATCTCGACGTAGCGGAGAGCTTTCATGAGCATCTTCTTCCTGGCGTTCGAGAGGTCTGCCGCGCGGTGCGGAGGCGGGGGCTCTCGAAACCGTCCCTTCCAGTATCCGCCCGAATCATCGTGATCAAACCGTTGCATTCGTTACCTCGCCGTTATACAGTGATCACACGGTGAATGTTTGCTGTGGCATCCACCGCATGTGATTGCAGGACACTCTTGGTGCAAGGGACAAGGGCCGGTCGGGAGCCTCTCCGACCGGCCCTTTACTGCGCCCGGTACTCTGTGAGGATGACCGATCGGAAGCTCGCGCTGGAGGCCTGGGAAAGCCTCTTCCGCGCGCAGCACGAACTGTTCACCGAGATGGCGGCGGACTTCGACACCGGCGACATCACGCAGGCCGAGTACGACGTGCTGCTCACCGTCACGCGCTCGCCGGAGATGACCGCCCGCCTGCGCGACATCACCGCCAACATGCTCATCAGCCAGCCGAGCGTCTCCCGCCTCGTCGACCGGATGGTGACCCGGGGGCTGGTCGCGAAATGCGCCGACCCGGACGACGGCCGCGGCGCCCTGATCCGCGCGACGGACGAGGGTGCCCGGGCGTTCCGTGCACTCGCCACGGTGCACGGCCGGTCGATCGCCGACCGGATGTCACGCCTCGACGACGAGGAGCTGCGTCTGCTCCGCGACCTCGCGGAGAAGCTCCGCACCCGCTGACCGCTCCCCTTCTCCACAGGCGCCGCGGTCGGGGGCGTCTCCACCGACGACGGCATCATGACGGCCGCGACGGTGGCGGGCGTCGCTTTTCTGGCAGGGTGGGTTGCGCACGCCCACATCGACCGTGGGCATATCGGACCGCCCCCTCGGGGGGACCAGGGAGGTCATCCATGGAGATCGCCGGAATCGTCGGCATCCTCATCGTCATCGGGATCGCGGTTGTCGCCGCGATCGTCGTCCTGCTGATCCTGCTGCTGTTCGCACGCAGCTGGATCAAGGTGGCTCGCGCCGACGAAGCGCTCGTCATCTCCGGACGCAAGCAGAAGGTGCAGCGTGCCGTGATCGGCGCCGACGGCACCAGCAGTTCCGAGATGTCGGAGTCGCCCGTCACGGTCATCGTGAACGGCAAGTCGCTCGTCAACCCGATCACCCAGCGCCACGAGATCATCTCCCTCCGGTCGCGGCAGGTGTCGCTCAACGCCGAGGCGCAGTCGCTCGACAACGTGACGCTCAACGTCGACGGCGTCGCGATCGTGAAGATCGGCTCCGACCCGCTGCTGGTGCGCCGGGCCGCCGAGCGCTTCGCCTCCCAGGACAAGGCCATCGAGCAGTTCACCACCGAGCAGCTCGAGGGCGCCCTGCGCGGCATCGTCGCGACGCTCTCCGTCGTGGAGCTCATGCGGGAGCGCAAGAAGTTCTCCGACCAGATCGCCGCCGACGTCTCCCAGGAGCTCGCCGAGCAGGGCCTCATCCTCGACTCCTTCCAAATCAAGGGCATCACCGACAAGGTCGGCTACATCCAGTCCCTCGGTGCCCCGGAGATCCAGGCGAAGCGCCAGGCCGCGGAGATCTCGCAGACCAACGCCGACCGCGCGATCAACCAGAAGAACATCGCGAACCAGGAGGCGAACCTCGTAGAGCAGACCGCGCTCGACACGAACACGGCCAACGCCAACGCCGGAATCGGCCGCGCCCGCGCCGAGGCGGAGCAGGCCGAGCAGCTCGCCCGCGCCCAGGCCGAGCAGGCCGTGCTCCAGCAGCAGGCCGAGAACAAGCAGGCGCAGCTCGACGCCGACGTCAAGCGCGTCGCGGACGCGCAGCGGTACGAGGCGGAGACCCGCGCGCAGGCCGAGCTCTACACGCGTGAGCGCGCGGCCGAGGCGGCGGCGATCGAGCAGGTCAAGCAGGCCGAGGCGCGCACCCGCATCGCCGAGCAGCAGGCGCAGGCCGACAAGGCGCGCGCCGACGGTGAGGCGGCGGCCGCGATCGCGAAGGCCACCGGTGATGCCGACGCGCTGCGCGCCCAGGCGGAGGCGGAAGCCGAAGCCCGTCGCCTGCGCGCCAACGCCGAGGCCGAGGCGATCCGCGCCGAGGGTGAGGCCCGTGCCGCCGCCGTCGAGGCTGAGGCCAAAGCCATCGCCTCCAACCAGGACGCGTTCCTCTCGCAGCGCGTGCTGGAGGTGCTGCCCTCGATCATGTCCGAGTTCGCGAAGGGCTACGCCGCGATCGGCAGCGTCTCGATCGTCGGCGGATCCGGCGAGGACGGCGCGTCCAACGTCGTCGGTGCCGACAGCGCGAAGGCCCTGCGTTCGGTCTTCGACAGCGTGCACTCCGCGACCGGCCTCGACCTCGCCGGCATCATCCAGGGACAGGCCGTCGGCCGCGGTTTCGGAGCGGGAGTCGCCGAAGCGTCCGCGCCCGCCCCGGCGCCGCGTACGCCCGCGCCGACCACTCCACCGCCGCCCGCGCCGCCCGCTCCCGCCGCGGAGTAAGCAGCGTACGACAGCGGATGCCGCGGCCGATCGGGTCGCGGCATCCGCTGTCTCATGACCGGGCAGACTGGAAGGGTGACCCGCGCCGCCTTCGACCTCACCGCCATCGGCGCCGGTCTGTCTTTCGCGGGCGCCCTCGACGACCTCTCCACCGCCCTCGACACGAGCGGATCCGTGGTCGTGACCGCGCCGCCAGGTACGGGCAAGACCACGCTCGTCCCGCCGCTCCTCGCCTCACGCCGCACCGGACGCGTGATCGTCACCCAGCCGCGCCGGATGGCCGCGCGCGCGGCCGCTCGCCGACTCGCACAGCTCGACGGCACACCCCTCGGCTCCCGGGTGGGCTTCACCGTCCGCGGCGAGCGCACTGTCGGGCCGGACACGAGGGTCGAGTTCGTCACCGCTGGCGTGCTCCTGCGACGGATGCTCGACGACCCCGGACTCGACGGCGTGAGCGCGGTCATCATGACGAGGTGCATGAGCGTGCCCTCGAGACCGACCTTCTCGTCGGCCTGCTCTCCGAGGTGCGCGAGCTGCGAGATGACCTCGTCGTCATCGCGATGTCCGCGACCCTCGACGCGGACCGGATCGCCGCGGTCATCGGGACCGAGGAGTCTCCCGCGCCGATCGTCGACCACGACGTCCCGGCTTTCCCCCTCACCGAGCGCTGGGCACCGGGTTCTGCGCCCCGCCTCGACGAACGCGGAGTCACCCGGGGCTTCCTCGATCACGTCGCGAGTGTCACCGCCACCGCCGCCGCCGAGCTCGTCCGGAATGACCCCGAAGCGGATGTGCTCGTGTTCGCCCCCGGCGCGCGCGAAGTGGCGGAGATCGCGCGACGAGTCCGCGACCGGAACAGCGCCTTCGACGTCCGGGAGTTGCACGGCCAGATCCCGCTGGCGGAGCAGGATGCCGTGATCCGCGGTCGTGCGTCGGAAGCCCGGCCCCGCATCATCGTCGCCACCTCCCTCGCCGAGTCGTCTCTGACGGTGCCGGGTGTGCGGCTGGTCGTGGACAGCTGCCTGGCCCGGCAGCCGCAGCGCGACGCCGCCCGCGGGATGACCGGTCTGGTCACCACCGCCGCCTCCCGCTCCTCGTGCGTGCAGCGAGCCGGACGCGCCACCCGACAGGGCCCCGGCACGGTGATCCGGTGTGTGGACGAGCGCACCTATGCTGCCGCTCCTGCGCGGCCGTCGCCGGAGATCGCCACGGCAGACCTCACCGACGCCGCCCTCCTGCTCGCCTGCTGGGCGCCCCGGGCGGCGCCGGCCTGCGCATGATCGAACCGCTGCGAGCCGACAGCCTGGCCGATGCCGTCACGGTGCTGCGCGGTCTCGGAGCGATCGACGATGACGGGCGCGCCACGGCAGAGGGCCGTGCGCTGGCACGAATCCCCACCGATCCACGGTTGGCCAGAGCGCTGCGGGACGGCAGCCCCGCGGTGGGGAGCCGGCTCGCCGCCGAGGTCGTGGCGCTTCTCGGCGGGGACCAGCGCATCTCGGACGCCGATGTCGCCCGCGCTCTCGTCGCGTTGCGCGGAGGGAGCACGGCCGAGGCCCGGCGGTGGCGCGAGGACGCTCGCCGTCTGGAACGCCTGGTCGCTCCGGCACCGGACACCCGCGCCGGTCTCGACGGCGTCGGTCTCGTGATTGCGCTGGCCTTCCCCGAGCGCGTCGCCCTCCGCGCCGAGCACTCGGGATCGGGAGCGACGTTCCTGCTGGCGTCCGGCACCCGGGCCGGTGTCAGCGGCGCCCTGGCCGCGTCGGAATGGCTCGCCGTGGCCGACGTCGCCCGAGCCTCGTCCCGGACGGCAGCCGGCTCCGGTGCGGTCATCCGCGCCGCAGCGGCCCTCACCGAGGAGCAGGTGGAGCGCGCGGCAGGCCCCTTGATGAGCGACCGCGTCGAGGCCGAATTCGTCGGAGGCCGCGTACAGGCCCGCCGCGAACGCCGGATCGGTGCGATCGTGCGCTCATCGGTGCCGGTGCGCCCGTCGGCCTCGGAAGGCCGGGATGCCGTGGGCCGAGCACTCCGACGCGATGGCCTCGGCATGTTCACGTGGTCCGACGGGGCGGAGGCCCTGCGCCGCCGACTCGCGCTACTGCGACGTGAGCTCGGAGACCCCTGGCCCGATGTGTCGGACGCGGGTCTGCTCGCATCGCTCGACGTGTGGCTGGCACCGGAGCTCGACGCTCTCGCCTCCGGCACGCCCGCGAGTCGGCTGGATCTGTCATCCGCCCTTCGCCGTCTGCTGCCCTGGCCCGAGGCCGTGCACCTCGATGCGCTCGTCCCGGAGCGGCTCGAGGTGCCCAGCGGCTCCCGTGTACGCATCACCTACCCGGAGCCCGACGGCGACGCGACCGCACGGCCCGTCGTGGCGGTGAAGCTGCAGGAGTGCTTCGGCTGGGCGGAGACTCCCCGGCTCGTGGACGGCCGCGTCCCCGTGCTCTTCCATCTGCTGTCCCCGGCGGGCGGCCGCTCGCGGTCACCGACGACCTCGCCTCGTTCTGGTCGGGCCCCTACGCCCAGGTACGCGCCGAGATGCGCGGCCGCTACCCCCGGCACCCGTGGCCCGAGGACCCGTGGGCCGCCGTGCCGACGAAGCACACCAAGAACCGCGCCGCGCGCTGATCCAGGCCAAGACTCCGGCTCAGCGTGTGCGCCGCCGCAGCGTGAGCGCGGCCAGCACCAGAGCGCCGACGGCGAAGGCCACGACGATGAGCAGCGGACCGAACACGTCCCCGCCCTCGTCGCCCGCCGCGACCGCGTTGATCGTGTCGATCGCGTAGCTCAGCGGCAGCCAGTCGGAGATCGCGTACAGCACGTCGGGCATCTGGTCCCGCGGCATGAACAGACCGCCGAGGATGATCTGCGGGAACACCAGCAACGGCATGAACTGCACCGCCTGGAACTCGGTCTGGGCGAACGCGCTCGCCAAGAGCCCCAGCGCCGTGCCGAGCAGGGCATCGACCACCGCGACGAGACCCAGCTGCCACAGCGGCCCGTCCACGTCGAGCCCGCACACCCCGACCGCGAACGAGACCGTGATCACCGCCTGCAGCACCGCCATCAGCCCGAACGCGAGCGCGTACCCGAGGATGAAGTCGGCCTTCTCGAGCGGCGTGGTCATCAGCCGTTCGAGCGTGCCGGAACGACGCTCCCGCAGGGTGGTGATCGACGTGATGAGGAACATCACGATGAACGGGAACAGCGCCAGGATGGCACCGCCGAACTGGTCGAACACACCGTCCTGCTCGCTGAACAGCCAGGCGAAGAGACCGACGAGCAGGCTCGGGGCGATGAGCATCAGGGCGATGGACCGCGGGTCGTGTCGGAGCTGCGTGAGCACGCGGCCGGCGGTCGCGAACAGCCGGCGGCCGTTCATGTCCCGTCCTCCTCCTGGCGTTCCTGGGCTTCTCGGCGTGCGCGCCTGGTGGTCGCGGTGCCGGCGGCCCTGTCCCGTTCGATCAGCGCCAGGAACGCGGCCTCGGCGTCGGTCGTTCCGGTGTCGGCGAGCAGTGCGGACGGCGTCGTGTCGGCGATGATCCTCCCCTCCCGCATCAGCAGCAGCCGGTCGCAGCGCACCGCCTCGTCCATCACGTGACTCGACACGATGAGCGTGACGCCCCGGTCGGCCAGCCGGCGGAACAGGGTCCAGAGCTCCGCGCGCAGCACGGGGTCGAGTCCGACGGTCGGCTCGTCCAGCACGATGAGCTCCGGGGAGCCGATCAGGGCCGTCGCGAGCGACACCCGCGTTGCCTGGCCGCCGCTCAGCGCATCGACGAGCTGTGTCGCCTGCGCGTCGAGACCGACCTCCTGGATGACCCGGTCGACGTCGCCCTTCGGCGCCTTCAGGAGCGCGGCGAAGTAGGCGAGATTCTGCCGCACGCTGAGATCGCCGTAGACCGAGGCGCCCTGCGTGCCGTACGCGACACGGTGCCGGAGCCGGCGGGACCCGCCCGGCTCGCCGAGAACGGTCACGTCACCGGAGGCGATCCGCTGCACACCGACGATCGACCGCATGAGCGTGGTCTTGCCGCACCCTGAGGGGCCGAGGAGACCCGTGATCTGGCCACGCGGCACGGCGAGATCGATGCCGTCGAACACGGACACGGCCCCACGCCGCACGCGGAGCTGCGTGATCTCGACGGCCGCATTATTCATCATGCGATGAATTATGCGCCTCGCCTCGTCGGGCGTCAACGCCTCTCGGGTGGGCACAGCTTCGGAGCGCCGGATCGACACGCCGCCGCCGGCCCGTGCGGTCCGGCGCGGCGGGCGAGATCTCCGAAGCTGTGCCCGCCGCGGCGCGGGTCAGTCGAAGAGGTAGCGCTGGACGGTGGGGCCGACGCGGCCGACGAGCTCGTCGACGGAGGCGCCGGCGAGCGCGGGAAGCTGCAGGACGTAGCGGCCGATGAGCATGCCGGCGATCTGCGACGCGACGAGGGCGGCACGGAAGTCGGCGTCCTCCACGTCGAGGCGCGCGCCACACGGGAGAGCAGTTCGCGGGAGAGGAAGCCAGCGAGCAGGGGCGTCGTCAGTCTGCTCCCGATCGCCGTACGCAGGAGCAGCACGCCGCGGCGGCGCACGTCGGGCTTCTCGAACGCGTCGAGCACATAGCGGACGAGCCGGGCTCCCGCTTCGTCCTTCGGCCCCGCGAGGATCTCGGGGACGTCGAGGTCGGGGCGCAGCGGTATTCCGGCGGCCTCGGCGAACAGGTCGGCCTTGGTGCCGAAGTAGTGGTGGACGAGCGCGGAGTCGACCCCGGCGCGGGCGGCGATCGACCGCACCGTCGCGCCGTCATACCCCTGCGCGCCGAACTCGTCGACGGCGGCGGACACGATGCGCTCGCGGGAGTCGGTGCCGCCGCGCGGCGCCGCGTCGTCTCGGCGCCTTCTGCTCGGTCATGCCCGTCAGCCTACGGCTCCGCGGATCCTCGCTCACCGAGCAGGTGCCGGAGATACCGCTGCGGCTGCCCGAGGAACGAGCGCCAGTGGTTCACGATCTCGAGGTCCTCCCAGGCGGACGGGCGGAGTCCCCACTCCCCGACCTCCAGGATGGCGGCACCCGGAAGCGCCGCGAGCACCGGCGAGTGCGTGGCGCACAGCACCTGGCCGCCCTCGTCGGCGATGCGCTGCAGCACGGCGATCAGCGTGAGAGTCGAGTGGAACGACAGCGCGGCCTCCGGCTCGTCCAGGCAGTAGAAGCCCGGATCATCGAAGCGGCTGTCGAGCAGGGCGAGGAACGACTCCCCGTGGCTCATCTCATGGAAGGGCACATCGCCGCGCAGGGAGGGGTTCTCCTCGAGATACGTGTAGAACGAATGCATCGTCTCCGCCCGGAGGAAGAACCCCCAGCGGTGCGCCCCGACGCCGCGCTGGAGGCGCAGCCAATCCGACAGCGGCGACTCGCTCGGCCGCGTCCGGTGCTGCGCCTGGCGGGACCCGCCTTCCGGGGAGAGACCGTACGCGATCGCGATGCCCTCGACGAGGGTGGACTTCCCGCTGCCGTTCTCGCCGACGAGGAAGGTCACTCCCGGCCCGAGATCCAGTCCCTCGCGCAGCACCTGGGCCACCGCGGGGATGTTCGTCGGCCACGTCCCGTTCGGGATCGGCGCTTCCTCGTTCGGCCGCACCGCGACGACCGGCTGCTGCCGCATGTGCCTCTCCCTCCTCCGTCGACCCACCCCTCTGTGTGCCTGCCACCCCCCTCCGTGCGCACGCAACGGGCCGGGGCGCGCGAAAGGGGGTGGGTTGGCGAGGTCAGCACTCGATGACGTTCACCGCCAGACCACCCTCGCTGGTCTCCTTGTACTTCGTCGACATGTCGAGGCCCGTCTGGCGCATCGTCTCGACGACGGCATCCAGCGAGACGTAGTGGCTTCCGTCGCCGCGGAGCGCGAGGCGGGCGGCGGTGACGGCGGTCGAGGCGGCGATCGCGTTGCGCTCGATGCACGGGATCTGCACGAGTCCCCGATCGGGTCGCACGTGAGGCCGAGGTGGTGCTCCATCGCGATCTCCGCGGCGTTCTCGATCTGCCGGTTCGTGCCGCCCATCACCGCGGTGAGCCCGCCCGCGGCCATCGCGCACGCGGAGCCGACCTCGGCTTGACACCCGCCCTCGGCGCCGGAGATCGAGGCGTTGGCCTTGAACAGCGACCCGAGGGCGGTGGCCGTCAGCAGGAACCTGCGGATACCCCGGCGGCGGTTGGCCTCCGCGATCTCCGCGTCCTCGCCGTCGAGTGCGGGAGGCGACGGCGGAGCCCCGTCGAACCCGAGCAGCGCGCTGCCGACGAGCTCGCCGTACGGCGTGACCGCGTTCCCGGCACCGAGGCCCGAGTCGGCGAGGAAGCGCCACCAGTACATCGCCACCGCCGGGAGGATGCCCGCCGCGCCGTTGGTGGGTGCCGTCACGACGCGGCCACCCGCCGCGTTCTCCTCGTTCACCGCGAGCGCGAACGCCCCGAGCCACTCGCCGGGGAGCTCCCGGTGCCCGTCGGCTTCGACCGCCTCGAGCTGCGCGCGGATCGTGCCGGCGCGGCGCTTCACCTGCAGCATGCCCGGAAGGACGCCCTCGGCGTGCAGGCCGGCGTCCACGCAGCCCGCCATCGCGTCCCAGATCGCATCGAGGCCGGCGGCGACCTCCTCCTCGCTGCGCAGTGCCGTCTCATTGCGGCGGGCGACCTCCGCGATGGACAGGCCATGCTCATCGCAGAGGGCGAGCAGCGAGGCGGCATCGGCATAGGGATGCGGGAAGGCGCCGGTCGAGAGGTGCGCCTCCTCCCCCTCGCGCCGGATGAACCCGCCGCCGATCGAGTAGTACGTCTGCTCGAACAGGGTGGTCCCGTCGGCATCACGGGCGATGAGCGTCATGGCGTTCGGGTGTCCGGGGAGTCGGGTCCGGGGCGCGAACACGATGTCGTCCTTCTGGAACGGCACCGCATGGGCGCCGTCGATCCGCAGCGGCTCCCCCTCCGGATACGCCGACCACGCCGCACGGACGGCCGCCGGATCGCACGTCTCCGGAGCGAGACCGCGAAGCCCCGCGACCACCGCATCCGGGGTGCCGTGGCCGATCCCGGTGGCGCCGAGCGAGCCGAACAGCGTGCACTCGACGCGGCCGACACGGTCCAGTTCCCCGGAGGCGGTCAGCTGCCGCGCGAAGTCGAGCGCCGCGCGCATGGGTCCGACGGTGTGCGAGCTGGACGGGCCGACGCCGATGGAGAAGAGGTCGAAGGCCGAGACGTACGCAGTCACCCCTCCAGGCTACGCCGAGTTCGGGATTCCGGTTCACCGCGATTAACCGCGCGGCCGGCGGGTCCGCGTCAAGGCCCTTCATCTCCACGGAGAATCGGAGGCAGGCTGAGGGCACGACATCGCAGAAAGGGACGATCATGACCGACAGCACTCCCGAACCGACCGCGAACGACGAGCTCTCGCCCGAGGCGCAGACCCCCACCCCGACCCCGGCCTCCGACACCACGGAGGGCGAGGCGACGACGCCGGAGCAGGCGGACTCCCCCGAGGACGCGGACCCGGCCGAGGTTCCGAGCACCGAGGAGCTGGAGGAGCCCAGCACCGAGAAGGCCCCGGGCGAGGAGCCGAAGGCCCCGAAGCGCGACGACCCGGAGCCGGACCACGAGGCGGTCGGCCTCGGCGTCGACTGACCCCCTCCCCGAGACCCCGCACTACCGTCGAAACCCCGCCCTGCTGATGCGTGCAGGGCGGGGTCTCGACGCGAAACCGGGGTCTCGGGGAACTACTCGACGAGCTTGCCGGTCGTGTCGACGTCGCGCATGAGCTCGGCGATCTCGTCGGGGATCGCGGGGATCTCCTCGCGCGTCACGCCGGCGGTCGGCGACCAGACGAGGTTCACCCGCAACGTGGGATCGGTGTCCGGGAAGTCGCTGCGGTTGTGGCATCCACGGGTCTCCCGACGCTCCCGCGCCGCCTCCAGCGTGGCCCGGGCGGCGAGCGCGGAGGCCTTGAGGTCGAACGCGTGCGCGAGGTCCTGGAACCCGGCGATGTCCGGGTGGATGCCGATGTCCTCCATCCGCCCCTCGATCATGTCGAGGTCGGCGAGGCCGGCGTTCAGCCCGTCCTCCGACCGCACCACGCCGGCGTACTCCGTCATGAGGTTGCGGATCGCGCGCTGCAGGGCCCGCACGTTCTCGCGCCCCTCCGCGGCGAGGAGGTCGTCGATCTCGGCACGGGCGGCGGCGACCGCATCGGCCGACCGGCGCTGGGCGTCGAGCCCCGCGGCGTGGGCCATCGCGGCCTGACCGACGATCCGGCCGTAGACGAGCAGCTCGATGAGGGAGTTGCCCCCGAGACGATTCGCGCCGTGGAGTCCGCTCGATGCCTCCCCGATCGCGTACAGCCCGTCGACGTCGGTCTGGTGGTCGTCCGGCCGCACCCACACGCCGCCCATCGAGTAGTGCGCGGTCGGCGCGATCTCGATCGGGTCCGCCGTGATGTCGAGCATCTGCAGCTCCATCATCGTCTGGTAGACCCGCGGAAGCCGCGTCATGATGGTCTCGCGGGGCAGGTGCGACACATCGAGCCAGACGCCGCCGTTCGCGGTGCCGCGCCCCTCCTGGATCTCGGTGTAGGCGGCGAGCGCGACCCGGTCCCGCGTCGACAGCTCCATCCGCTCGGGGTCGTACTTCGCCATGAACCGCTCGCCGAGGGCGTTGCGGAGGATGCCGCCCTCCCCGCGCGCGGCCTCGGAGATGAGCGTACCGGCGGCGTTCTCGGGCTCGATGATGCCGGACGGATGGAACTGCACCAGCTCCGGATCGCGAAGTCGCGCCCCCGCCTCGACGGCGAGCCGGAAGGAGTCTCCGGTGTTCTCGTCGCGGCGCGAGACGTGCGGCGCCAGATGCGGTTGTGTCCCCCGGCGGCGAGGATCACGGCGTCCGCATGGATGAGGTAGCGCGTGCCGTCCGCCTGATCGAAGCCGTAGGCGCCGAAGACGACGTTGTCGCGCACGAGCAGACGCGTGATGTAGACGTTGTCGAGGATGGGGACGTCGAGCTGCTCCGCGCGGGCGACCAGCGTCCGCTGGATCTCGAGGCCCGTGTAGTCGCCGGCGAAGGCCGTGCGACGGTAGGTGTGCGCGCCGAAGAAGCGCTGCGAGATGCGGCCGTCGCCTTCGCGGGCGAAGTCCATGCCCCAGCGCTCGAGGTCGCGGATGCCGCGTTCGGCGCCCTGGGTGACGATCTGGACGGTGTGGGGGTTGGCGAGGAGGTAGCTCTCCTTGATCGTGTCCGCCGCGTGCTGCTGCCAGCTGTCCTCGGCGTCCATCGTGCCGAGGGCCGCGTTGATGCCGCCCGCCGCGAGCGACGTGTGGGCGTCTTGCCGGGGGCGCTTGCCGACGGCGAGCACGTCGACGCCGTGCTCGGCGACCTCGATCGCGGCGCGGAGCCCGGAGCCTCCGGTGCCGATCACGAGGACCGTGGTGGAGATCTGTTGTTCGGGTGCATTCATGCTCTCGACGCTAGTTAGGCGATCCTAATAACTCCAATGCATAGTTCGTCTGGAAACCATGCGGGTACGCTATGGATATGAACCTCGAGCAGCTCCGCGGGTTCGTCGAAGTCGCCCGCCTCGGCCATTTCACCCGCGCGTCCGAGCACCTCCACCTCGCGCAGCCCTCGCTGAGCCGTCAGATCTCGACCCTCGAGCGGGAACTCGGCGCCGAGCTGTTCCATCGCGCTCGCGGTCACATCGCCTTGACGGCCGCCGGCGAGACGGTCCTCCCCCATGCGCAGCGCATGCTCGCCGAGGCTGACGCCATCCGCGACGAGGTGGCCGAACTCGCCGGACTCCGCCGCGGCCGCGTGCGCCTGGGCGCCCCGCCCACGCTCTGCATCAGCCTCGTGGCGGAAGCCCTCAGCTCGTTCCATGCCACCCACCCCGGCATCGATCTGCACCTCACCGAGGGCGGCTCAAGGCTGCTCGTCGAGCAGCTCGCGGTCGGGGCGGTCGACATCGCCCTCGTCACCCAGTCCGAGGGACCGGTGCCCGCGGGGGTCAGCCTCACGCACGTTCCGCTCCTCGCCGAGGAGCTCGTGGTGATCTCATCGGCGGCCGCACCTCCGGTCACCCACGGCCCGTCCGTGAGCCTCGCGCACCTCGCCACCCTCCCGCTCATCCAGTTCGACGAGAGTTATGAGCTGCGGGCCGCGATGGACGCCGCTTTCCGCGCCGCCGACCTCACCCCGACCCTCGCGCTGGAGGGTGCGGAGATGGATGCGGTGCTCCGCTTCGTCGAACGAGGCGTCGGGGTCGCGGTGGTCCCGGCGATGGTGCTGTACGAACGCCCGGCGCTGCGGTCGGCGCGCCTCGCCCACCCCGCGATGTCGCGGACGATCAGCCTCGCCCACCGCTCCGACGTCACCCCCGCGGTCGCAGTGGCCGCGATGCGCACCGCCATCATGGCCACGGCGGCCGACCTCGCCGAGCGCGACCCGGCGATCACCAGCCTGCTCTGACCGGAGCACTCACCCCGGAACAGCGAGAACCCCCGCCGCTTCCGCGACGGGGGTTCTCGTACTGTCTCAACACAGTGTGCGCCTCGAGGGACTCGAACCCCCAACCTTCTGATCCGTAGTCAGATGCTCTATCCATTGAGCTAGAGGCGCAGGACCCGCGGTGCTTTACCGCTCAGCGGGCCGACGACCAGCCTACAACAGACGAGACCGGAAAGCGAAACGAGGCCTCACTCCCCCTTCGCGGCCGCCTTCTCCTGCTTCTTCCGCCGTTTCTCCTTGGCCCGCTGCTGCGACGAGAGCGCCTGGAGATCGACAAGGCGCAGCGCCTGCATGCGCGCCTCCCGCATGCGCGCGTAGTCCGGGTCCTGATCCGGTCGCATGCCCTCGACGCGCAGCCGGCGGTCGAGGTTGTGCCGCACGTCGGCCCAGGCCGCCGCGCGCGCCTCCTCGACGATGCTCTCCAGCTGGGCACGGTCGTCCATCATCTCGCGCAGACGCTGCGCGACGCCGAGCGACTGCTTGGCCCGCCGCCGGAGATTGCGCACATCGCGGTCACGGTAGTCGTGCGTGCCGACCGGATCGGAATGCCGGCCGCGGGCGCGCTTGCGCAGGGCGGTGACCGTGGCGGCGGCCTCCTCCGACTCCTCGGCCATCGCCCCGAGGGCAGCCCTCGAATCCTCGACGTACTTGTCGAGGTCGAAGACGCCGTCCTCTGCGATGGTGCCGATGAGGATGTGATTCTTCACGGCGAGGCGCGCAGCGGCCGTCGCGATCGCGACGCCTTCGGCGATGGCATCCGCAGTCCGTCCCACCCGCACCTCCTTCACTCGAGCGTACCGGTATCGATGCCGCGCAGTCTCGGCCGGAACGGCTCCGATCAGGATGCCGGAGGCCTCCGACATCTCGTCGTACTGCGGCTCAGCCGACGACGCCGACCCAGATCCCCGAGGCCCAGGCCTGCTGCTCGCCGGAGCAGCCCACCGCCCCCGGGAAGCCGCGGACCACGGCCATGCAGTTGGCGAGGAACTCCGGGTCGCCACCGAACATCGCTCCGTACGCGCCTGAGGAGGTGAGGGAGCCCCAGACGCGGAACTGGTAGATGTGGGCCAGCTCATGCGCCATCGCCCAGTTCAGGCGTCCGTCACTCCACCCGGTGATGTCGGCGCGGTACTTGATGTACCCGTTGCTGTTGGCACAGGCCGGGGCCGTGCCGCCCGCGCACGACGACGACTCGTACAGCCCCACGCCCCCGCCGCCGACCCTGTCGAGGGCGGCGCGCACCCGCGCGTAGCCGTCCGGCCCGCTCGACGTCCATGCGGGCCCGCCGGGGCCGGCACTCTGCGAAGCCTGCCATCCGGCGACCTCGGTGCCGACCTTCTGCGTGAGCGCCTCCACCGTCGCGGTCGCCGCGACCACGGTGTCCGGGTCATGGCGCTCGGCGCGCACGGTCTCCTGAACGGACCGGGCGGACGCGAGGTGTGCCGCCGTGTCGACCTTGCCGTCCGCACCCTGGAGGGCGGCGGCCAGCGTCGAGAGCTCCTCCAGGAATGCCGGCCGCACCGCCAGCACGGCAGCCCGATCCTCCGCGTCCTGCTCGGCCCGTGCCACGGCGCCGGACAGGTGGTCGGTGCGCTGTGCGGCGTCGTAGGACCGGTCGGCCAGCACGGAGAGCTCGGCCACCGCCTCGGCGCGCTCCTGGTCTAGTGCGTCGGATCGCGCGACGGCGGCCGCCGCGATGAGCACGGCCGCCGACACCGTCACTGCGAGCACCCGCCGCCTCACGGTAGGAAGCCCGTCGTGTCGTTCAGCTCGGCGTCCTGCTCCGCGATGCGCGATCGCAGAGCGGTGAGACGCTCCGCCAGTTCGAGGTTCTCGGCCTGCGACTCCGCGAGCACCTGCTCGATCCGCGCGATCTCCGCCTTCACGGCGGCGACACCGGCGGCGCGCTCCTGATCGGCCACCACCAGGAGCGCAGCACCTCCGAGCAGGAGGATCCCCCCGACGACGACAGCAAGACTTCGCATCTCGCTCCCCAGGACAGCGCGAACAGACCGGACCGACTCCGACCGGACAAGGATACAACCGCTCGCGGCGCGTCCGGGGGTCGATCTCCCGACGGACGGCTCAGGTGGTCGCCGTCTGCGCCAGCCGCCGTTCGGCCGCGGAGTGCCCGCTCGCCAGGTGCGCGGGGACGATGCGTCGTAGCGCCTCGACATCGCGCGCACGGACGGCCTCGAGGATGACACGGTGTTCCTCCGCCATCGCCTCCAGATCGTCGTGCTGCCCGAACAGCCAGCGCAAGCGCGTCAGGAACACGGCGATGAGCTCGCCGAGCATCTCGTTGCCCGCCAGGTCGACGGCGACCTCATGGAACGCCGCGGCAGCCGTCCGGGCGGTCTCCGCGTCGCCGGCCCGGGCCGCGGCGACTTCGCGCTCGTACGCCTCGCGCAACCGGGCGAGCCCTTTCGCGTCGTGGCGCTCGGCCGCGAACACGAAGATGAGGGTCTCGATCGCCTCGCGCACCTCCGCGAAGTTGCGGATGTCGTCATGGGTGAACTCCCGCACTACGGCCCACGTCCGGGGCCGTGCGACGACCACGCCCTCCGCGACCAGCGTGCGGATGGCTTCCCGCACCGGAAGTCGCGACACATTCAGCTCGGCGGCGATATCCCGCTCCACAAGCCGGGAACCGGGCGCGCGCCGACCCAGCACGATGTCATCCCGGAGGATCCTCGTGACCCTGACCGACTCGAGTTCCCCGCTTACCCCCACAGCCCCCGCCATCCGGGCATTGTCGCACCCCGGCCCGGGATTGGCCAAGTTTGGTATCCCAGACCGGGGCGCGCGCCGCGTCAGGGCAGACGGTTCGCCCGCGCGACGTTCGCCGTCAGCTCTTCCGCGTTCTGCCGGATGACGTACGCCGGACGGTCACGCTCGACTCGCCACGACTCGCTGAGCGGGCCGACGTTGACCGTGTCGAAACCGGCCTCGTCGTAGAAGCGGGTGACGAAGGCCACGGCCTCCGCGTCGTCCCCGGCCGTGGCCAGCGCGCGACGGTTCGGCGTACCGGCCGGGGCCCCGTCGGTGGTGATCTCGGCGGCGTAGATGTGGTTGAACGCCTTGGCGATCTTCGAGTCCGGGAGCTGCGCCTGCACGAGCTCGGACGTGGTGGTCTCACCCTTGTCGAGGGCCTCGATGTGCCCGTCGCGCTCGAAGTAGTAGTTGTTCGTGTCGAGCACGATCTTCCCGGCGAGCTGCGCGGCGGGAAGCTGATCGATCGCGTGCAGCGGCACCGTCACCACGGCCACGTCGGCCGCGGCGGCCGCCTCCTCCGCCGTCGCCGCCTTCGCGCGCGGCCCGAGCTCTGCGACGAGATCGGCCAAGGTCTCCGGCCCTCTCGAGTTCGCGATCACGACGTCATAGCCGTTGGCCACCGCCACGCGCGCGACCTGGCTGCCGATGTTGCCTGCTCCGATGATTCCGAGAGTTGTCATGCTCGGGCCAACGCCTGCCGCCGGATGCTATTCCCGTCGAGGAGGGAGGCGAACGCGGTCAGAGGCGCGTGAGCGCGTCCTCCGCGGCCACCCAGGCGAGCATGGCGCACTTCACGCGCGCCACGTACCGCGAGACTCCCCCGAGCGCCGCGGCATCGCCGAGCAGTTCCTCGTCCGGCTCGACCGTGCCGCGGGAGCGCATCGCCTCGCGGAAGGCAGCGATCCGCACCTCGAGCTCGTCCACGGTGAGGCCCTCGGCGAGCTCGGCGAGCAGGGACGCGGAAGCCTGGGAGATGGCGCACCCGTGTCCCTCCCACGCGATCGCCTCCACGCCGCCGTCGGCGCTGCGATGCACCTGCAGCGTGATCTCGTCGCCGCAGGTCGGGTTGAGCTGATGCGACTGGGCCGGGATCTCCTCGCGGAGCCCGAAGCCGTGCGGCGTGCGCGAGTGGTCGAGGATCAGCTCCTGGTACAGGCTCTGCAGGTCGCTCATGCGCCCCTCCCGAAGAATGCGATGGCCCCGGCGACCGCCTCGATGACGGCGTCCACCTCGGACGCGGTGGTGTACAGGTAGGTGCTCGCCCTCGTCGATGAGGTCACGCCCAGCCGACGGTGCAGGGGCTGCGCGCAGTGGTGACCGACGCGCACCGCGATGCCCTGGTCGTCGAGGAACTGCCCGACGTCGTGCGAGTGGATCCCGGCCACGTCGAAGCTCGCGACACCGACCCGCGGCAGCTCGATGCCCGCGCCCAGGACGCGCACGCCGTCGATCGCGCCGAGTCCTTCGACGAGACGCTGCCCGAACGCGGCCTCGTGGGCGGCGATGCGCTCCATGCCGACCGCGGAGAGGTAGTCGACGGCAGCGGCGAGCGCGATCGCCTGGGACACCCGCTGCGTGCCCGCTTCGAAGCGCTGCGGCGGCGGCAGGTACTCGGCCGCGGTCGTGGTCACCGTCGTGATCATGGAGCCGCCCGTGAGGAACGGTGGCATCGCGGTGAGGACCTCTCGACGGCCGTAGAGCGCGCCGATCCCGGTGGGGCCGAGCATCTTGTGGCCGGAGAGGACCGCGAAGTCGACGCCGAGCGCGTGCAGGTCCAGCGGGAGGTGCGGAGCCGACTGGCAGGCGTCGAGCAGGGTGAGGGCGCCGACCTCCCTGGCCAGCGCGACGAGGGTCTCGACGGGGTTGATCACGCCCAGCACGTTCGACACGTGGGTGAAGGCCACGAGCTTCGTGCGCTCCGAGATGATCTCCGCGGCCGCATCCAGACGGAGGGCCCCGTCGTCGTCGAGCGGGATGACCCGGAGCGTGGCCCCGGTGCGCGCGGCGAGCTCCTGCCAGGGGATGAGGTTGGCGTGGTGCTCCATCTCGGTGGTGACGATCTCGTCCCCTTCGCGGAGCCGGAGAGGCTCGGCCGCGGCGCCACCCCGGCCGAGGGAGGCGTTGGAGAGGGAGTAGGCGACGAGGTTGACTGCTTCGGTGGCGTTCGAGGTCCAGACGATCTCGTCGTCATCGGCGCCGATGAACCGGGCGAGGGTGCTGCGGGCGTCTTCGAAGAGCTCGGTCGCCTCGGCGGCCAGCGTGTGGGCGCCGCGGTGGACGGCCGCGTTCATCGTGGTGGCGAAGCGGCGTTCGGCGTCGAGCACGGACTCCGGACGCTGCGAGGTCGCCCCCGAATCGAGGTACGCCAGCGGGTGACCGTGGACGCGGGTGTGCAGGATCGGGAAGTCCTCGCGGATCCGCTGCACCTCGGTCTCGGTCAGCGGGTTGATCACGTCGACTCCGGGAGAAGCGCTCATCGTTCCAGTCTCCCATCTTCCGGCTGACCGGGGCCCGGCTCCGGACGGGCACGGCTTCGGAGACGGGGCGAGACACGCCGGGCTGCCGGACCGTCGAGCGACGTGTCGGCGACGATCTCCGAAGTCGTGCCCGGCGGAAGCTAGGACATGCGGGCGAGGCGGGCGCGGGCGATGCAGAAGGCCCCGTACAGCGCGAAGCCGACGCCGACCGCACCGAGGATGAGCCGGCCGAACGGCAGACTGAGGAGGCTGTGCAGAGCGGCGTCGAGACCCGCGGCGCGTTCCGGGTCCTGCGTCACGGCCGCCACCACGAACAGCACGCCGGTGACCCCCACCGCGATGCCCTTGCCGATGTAGCCCACGACGCCGAGCGCCATCACGCCGGCGCGGGCGGCTCCGGTCGGCACGTCGATGAGCTTGCGGAAGGAGCGCATGATCCCGCCGATGATGAAGCCGATGCCGACACCGATGACGCTGAGGCCGATCACCACGAGCAGGGCCACCCCGCCCGGTGCGGCGAGGACCACCTGGCTCAGGGTCTTCGACGCGTCGGAGGACTCCGCGCGGCCGCCCACCGCGTAGACGAGTGCGAGGCCGGCGATCACCAGGTAGGTGCCCGAGATCCCGAAGAGCTTGAGGCGCTTGCCCCACTTCTTCGTCTCGGCGGGGTCGGCGGCCAGGAACCCGCTCGCCACCTGCCACACGGCGAGCGCGAAGAGGCCCACGGCGATCGCGAGCAGCAGCAGTCCGCCGATGGGGTTGTTGCGCACCTGCTCCATCGCGCCGTCCTGGTCGGCGTCCCCCGACCCGCCGGCCGCGATCGTGATGGCGATCGCGCCGATGATGATGTGGATGATGCCGAGGACCACGAATCCCGCGCGGGCGGTCCGCCGGAACGCGGTGGAGTCCTTCGCCACGCGCGCCGCATGCTTGACGGTGCTCATGCTCGAAGAGTATCCGCCGCGGCGCGTCCCGATCAGGGGGTTGCTTTCCGGACCCCCGGTGCGACAGCGCTCAGGTGATCCGTTCGACGGGCTGCCGCAGGATGGTGCGCAGTTTCTCCGGAGCCGTCCGACGGCGGTCGCTGAGGTAGATCTCGTGGTGCCGTCCGCGCATCTGCACCCCGTTCTCCGGGACGAAGCGCTCGTGCAGCTCCTCGAGCACGGGTCCTTCATCGTCGAACGGCCCGATGTGCAACGTCTGCACGCAGAGGCCCTCGTCGAGGACCTCCCGCCGGACGGCGGCCAGCGCCGGAAGCTCTTCCCCCTTCTTCGCGCTCTTCGCCGCGACCGTCTCGACCGCGCGTCGAACAGGGCGGGAGTGACGTGATCGTCCACCATGATCATGAGCGTCCAGAGCCAGGTCGACTTGTCGCGCCGGGTGGTGAACGACGCCATGTCGGGCGCATGCCACAGGCCTTCCAGGGGCATCACGACCTGATCGACGCCGAGCTCTGCCCGGCTGGCGAACTTGAGGGTGTACGCCAGCGGGTAGAGCGCCGCGACCGCGTCGAAGAAGGCCGGAGCGGTGTTCGGATCTCCGGCGCCGTCGACCATCAGATAGGTCAGCGGTGGCACCTCGAGGACACGGAAGGCGCCCCGCTTCGCCTGATACGCGTCGAGCGTCTTCTTGGGATCGATCGCCGTCATGGCCCGCCTCTCGGTACGTCGTGCGGTCAGTGTGCCACGGGACACCGACATCGGGTCGAGCCCCAGGGGCCCGACCCGATGGGCGGTCAGCTCTGCTCGACGGGGAGCCAGAGCTCGCAGGAGGCCGTGTCGCCGGTGAATTCCCGGTAGCGGACGATCGACGGCCCGGGCCGCAGCCGCCACGGGTTCGACGGGAACCACTCGGTCGCCGTCGCCGCCCACAGATTCTGCAGGTCTCGGGGAAGGGTCCGCTCGCGCCGAACACGGCCCAGGTGCCCTCCGCCACGCGCAGGGCGTCGAGGTCGTCGGGAACCGCGGTGTCGGCGCGCACGGCCACCCCGTGCAGGTACGTCAGCGGCGTCCCCTCCGGGGCATCCGGATCGATGTCGGCGGTCACGGCGAGGATGCCTGCGGGCTCCTCGTTCCCGAGGGCCTTGAGGCGCGCGTGCTCCTCGGGCGGGATGGCGGCGATGTGCGCCTGGATGTGCGGATTGACGCCGACGTGGATCAGCGGGACCTCCGCGGCATGGCCCGCGAGGACGAACGCGGGACGGTGGGTGATGGTGACATCCATCGGGGTACTCCCTTCGACGCTCAGGCGGAACCGGAGCGTGGGTTGTGTGTGGAGAGGACCCCCGTGCCGACGCGCGTCCGCCGGCCCGATGCCGTGCACGGCGCGGAACGCCCGGGCGAACGCCTCGGTCGAGCCGTAACCGTGCCGAACGGCGACATCGAGCAGACTCGGCGCGCCGGCGGCGAGCTCCGCGCCGGCGAGCGTCATCCGACGACGCCGCACATACTCGGTCAACGGCATCCCGGCGAGCGCCGAGAACATCCGTCGCAGGTGGTACTCGGTGGTGCCGTGCGCACGGGCGAACGCGGCGACGTCGATCTCCTGACCGCGGTCTGCGTCGACGAGGTCGACCAGAGCGTTGAGCGTGCCGATCACGGGGGTCCTCCTTTCCCCCTCATCGTCTCGCCGCCGCCCATCCGCGCACCCGACCATTCCGACCCGATGCGATCGGGTCGGTGATCAGAGCTCGACCGGGACCGACGGCTCCGTGTCCTCCACCTCCGGGTGACGGGCGAGGTTCACCACGGCCGCAAGGAGGCCGCCCCACACCGTGACCATGGCGATGATCATCATGACGATCGCGGTGGTGGTCATGCGCCCGCTCCCTTCGTCTGCGCCGCCGGGACGGCGATGCTCGTCGTCTCGGGGTCGGCGGCGTACTCCTCCTGGTCCAGGAAGTCGTCGTACCCGACGTCGTCCTTGGCACGGGAGCGCCTGCTCCACGGCACCAGCGACAGCAGCACTCCCCCGATCACCAGCGCGATGACCATGCCCCAGCCGAACACCCCGAGGAACCAGCCAGGGTAGCCGCTGTACGGCTCGGCGATCTTCGTCAGGAGTTCCGTGATCAGCAGGTAACCGAGCACGAGCGGGGCCAGCACACCCACGAGCAGGCGCCAGATCAGCCCGACCCGGAAGCTGGATCGCCGGTTGAGGTGCTCCTGCAGCTGCGGCAGCCTGTGCAGCACCCACGCCACCACGATCACCGCGACGAGGGCGACCGCCATGATGCCGAAGGCGTTGACGAAGGCGTCGGTGGTGTCGAGCACCGACAGCGCGGTGGTGGTGGAGAACAGGGCCATCGAGATGACGGCGAGCGGGATGGAGACGATGAGGGTGGTGCGCACCCGTCCCCACCCGAGCTTGTCCTGCAGGGCGGCCACGATCACCTCGAGGATCGAGATGAGCGAGGTCACCCCCGCGAAGACGAGGGCCCCGAAGAACAGCACGCCGATGATCGAGCCACCGGTCGCCTGCGACACGATCGTGGGGAAGGCGACGAACGCGAGACCGATGCCCGAGGTCGCGACGCCGGAGACATCCGTGCCCTGCGCCTGGGCCATGAACCCGAGGGCGGCGAACACGCCGATGCCGGCGAGGATCTCGAAACCGGAGTTGGCGAACGCGACCACGAGACCGGAGCCGGTGAGGTCGGTCTTGCGCTTGAGGTAGGACGCGTACGTCACCATGATCCCGAACGCGACGGACAGCGAGAAGAAGATGTGCCCGTAGGCGGAGGCCCACACGGCCGGGTCGGCGAGCGCCTCCCAGTTCGGCGTGAAGAACGCGTTCAGACCGTCCAACGCGCCGGGGAGGAAGAGGGCCTGCACGACGAGCACCGCGAACATGAGGGTGAGCAGCGGCATCAGGATCATGTTGGCGCGACCGATGCCGCGCTTGACGCCGAGCGCCATGATGATGATGACGATCAGCCACACCGCGATCAGCGGCAGGCCCACCTGCGGCACGAACTCGCCGGACAGGCCGACCACCGCGACGTCGGCGGACTTCAGGAAGTCGACGAAGAAGAAGTCGTTCTCGTTGCCCGCACCCCAGGTGAGCTGCGCGGAGAACCAGGTGTACATGCCCGCCCACGCGACGATCACGGCGTAGTACACCGCGATGACGACGCAGATCAGCACCTGCCACCAGCCCAGCGGTTCGGCGGCCCGGTGCAGGCGTCGGAATGCGAGGGGCGCGGAGCCCCGGAACCGGTGGCCGATCGCGTAATCGAGGAAGAGCAGCGGGATGCCGGCGGTCAGCAGCGCGCACAGGTACGGAATGAGGAACGCACCGCCGCCGCCTTCGTAGGCGACGTAGGGGAAGCGCCAGATGTTCCCGAGACCCACGGCGGAGCCGATCGCCGAGAGGATGAACACGTTCCGCGAGCCGAAGGCCTCGCGCTGCGGGGTCTGGGTCGGTTCAGGCATGCCCGCGAGGATACCCGAACGTGTGCGCCCCGGCGACTCACCCGGCCGCGCTCACAGCATCGCGGTCAGCACCCCGCCGTCCGCCCGCAGCGCGGCGCCGTTCGTCGCCGATGCGCGGACGCTGGAGAGGTAGACGACGAGGTCGGCGACTTCGGCCGGATCGAGGAAGCGCCCCAGCAGTGTGGTCGCATTCTGTCCGATGATCGCCTCCTTCATCACCTCCTCGGAGACGGACCGGGCCTCGGCGACCGCGGCGACGCTCGCCGCGACCCCCTCCGAGTAGGTCGGCCCGCCCAGGACGGTGTTGACCGTCACGCCGGTGCCGCGGGTGAGTTTGGCCATCCCGTTCCCGAGCGCGATCATCGCGGCCTTCGTCACGCCGTAGTGCACCATGTCGGCCGGGACGTTGACGCCGGACTCGCTGCTGACGAAGACGATGCGCCCCCAGCCCCGTTCCCGCATCCCCGGCAGGAGGGAGCGGGAGAGACGCACGCCGCTCATCACGTTCACCTCGAAGTAGCGCGCCCAGTCCTCGTCGGCGACGTCCGCGAAGTCGGCGAGTCCGAAGAGGCCGACGTTGTTGATGAGGATGTCGACGTCGCCGAGCCGCTCCGTCAGCCGCGCCACCTGCGACGGATCGGTGAAGTCCGCGGCGATCCCGGACACGGCCACCTCCGGATGAGCGAGGGCCAGGACGCGCACCGCCGCGTCGACGCGTCCCTGGTCACGACCATTGATCACGACATCGACCCCCTCGGCGGCGAGAGCGGACGCGACCGCATATCCGATCCCCTGGCTCGATCCGCTGATGAACGCCCTCTTGCCGCGCAGTCCCAGTTCCATCCGTCTCCCTCTCACTTCCGCGGACGCCCCGCATCACTTGCCTGAGCAAGTAATCCTAGTCACGACTCACTTTCCCAAGCAAGCGAAGAGCACGGCTCGACCGCTACGGTGGAGGAATGTCGTCATCCTCCCCCGCCCCCTTGAGCACCGAAGAGATGGACGTCTGGTCGGCACTCGCGACACTGCTCGAACGGCTCCCCGCGGCCCTCGACGCGCAACTGCAGCGCGACAGCGGACTGACCCACTTCGAGCACGGCATCCTCTACGCCCTCGATGCGGCACCG
The DNA here is from genome assembly GCF_057364585.1 of Microbacterium sp. CFSPD4_SD4. Lineage (NCBI taxonomy): Bacteria > Bacillati > Actinomycetota > Actinomycetes > Micrococcales > Microbacteriaceae > Microbacterium > Microbacterium sp. CFSPD4_SD4. The sequence continues at coordinate 102,822 of NZ_JBNFOC010000003.1, read as the reverse complement.
GAGCGCACGCTCCGCCTCAGTGTCCTCGCGGGCTACGCGAACAGCACGCTGTCCCGACTCTCCCGTGCGGTCACCCGCCTGGAGGCGAAAGGCTGGATCCGGCGCGAGGTCGATGCGGAGGACGGGCGCTTCACCCTCGGCATCCTCACCGACGCCGGCCACCGGAAGGTCGAGGAGTCGACCCCCGCACACCAGGCCCTCATCCGCCGCGTCGTCTTCGACACCCTGACCCCGGCGCAGGCCCGGCAGCTCGGCGCGGCCAGCCGGAAGATCTCCGCCGCACTCTCCCCCGACCCGACCTGGATGCCGGGGACGCGGGCGTGAGGAGGGCCCGCCCGCACGCGAGAACACGAAAGCCCCGGCGAGCGGACTCGTCGGGGCTTCTCAGTGCGGAGACGAGGGGATTTGAACCCCTGGTCCCCGTAAGGGGACTCCACCTTAGCAGAGCCCGCGACGTATGCAGTTGTCGAATGATCCCGGTGACCGCTGCCCCCACCCGTATCGAGCACCTCGCGTGGAGCAGCTTCAATCCCGCCCCTGCGGCAAGAGCATTCCTCGAAAGCCTGCCGATTCCTCAACCGGGCGACGACAAGTAGGTGCATGGGCAGGAAGCCGAGTGCCAGTCCGTCGGGTTTCGCTTCAGAAGCGCTTGACGAGTTCGACTGTTCCTTCGGGGTTCTCGGTGTGCTGGACGAACCCTTCGCTCGTGTACAGATGGATGTTCTTCGTGCTCCGCGATCCGGTGCTGAGCTCGATACGGTCGCAGGAGCTCGCGAGAGCATCCGTCGCGTGCCGGAGGAGCCAGCGCCCGATTCCCCGCCCGTAGAGATCGGGAACGACGGCGAGTCTGCCGATGTGCCCTGTTCGCGATGCGCGTCGAGCGCGAACCATTCCGATGAGACGCCCGTGGAGCCAGAGTCCGATGGTCTCCCAGTCGGTGAGCCAGGTCTGCACGTCTTCGAGGGTCTCGGTGAACGGAGGGAGGTCTAGTGTTTCGTTGCTCAACGCCTCGTCGACCCAGCAGCATCGCTGCAGAACCAGTACGTGCGGGGCGTCGTCGGGAGTCAACGAGCGTGTGTAGCTTCCGGGCAACGGCCCAACGTCGATACCGGGTCGCGCAGCCTCCCGCATGGGCTTGAGCGCGTGAGCTAGTCTGACCAGCTCCTCCAGCAAGCCCTTCGCCGACGCGGTCAGCTGTACACTCGGACGAACCCCAGTCGAATCGATCGTGTCTTTCAGCCGCAGGGCGACGGTCGAGCCGAGCGGGACGAGACGAAGCGTCGTTGTCACCTGTTTCGCGTGCTGCACGGATCGGGTGCCTGCTGACGTGTTGCCGTAGCTCACGAATCCCATGGGCTTCCACGCCCATTCATGGCTCAGGTAGTCGAGGGCGTTCTTGAGCGTTGCGGGCATGCCGTAGTTGTACTCAGGTGTGACCGCGATGAAGCCATCCGCCTCGTCGACGATCTTGCTCCACGCTTTGGTGTGCGGGTTTCGATAGGCGCCGAGAGCAGGATGATCCTCCTCGTCGAAGAACGGGAGATCGAGATCGCGCAACGACACATGCTGAAGCTCGACGTCGAGTGCGTCAGCGCGGGGGGTGAGGGCTTGCAGGAGCCAGTCTGCAACCGCCGGGCCCATCGCTCCGGGCCTGGTGCTGCACGTGAGGATCACGACTCTAGGCGATTTCGTTGACATGTAAACGAGCATAGATCGTAGAATGATTACATGTCAACGAAAAGGATCGGGTCGGCGGCGCCTTGGTTGAGCGAGGACGAGGAGGTCGCCTGGCGCGCGTTTCGTCGCATGACGATCGCAGTGCAGGCCGGTGTGGTGCACGACCTTGCTGCATCGGGTCTCTCGGAGCCCGACTACGAAGTACTCAGCACCCTGGTCGAAGCGCCGGAGATGACGAGCACACTGCATGCCCAGGCGCAGAAGATGGGGTGGTCGCGAAGCAGGCTCTCGCGTCAGGCCGGCAGGATGGAAGCGCGAGAGCTGATTCGCCGTGACCCCGACCCGGCAGACGGTCGCGGCTGTCTGCTCGTACTCGCCCCACTCGGGCTCGACGCCCTTCGCGGAGCGACTGCCGTGCACCTGGAATCCGTGCGCCGCCGCTTCGCCGATCGGCTCGACGCGCGCGACCTCCTTGATATCGTGCGAATCTCTGGAAAGCTCGCCCATGCCCCAGAACCGGCTCTACGACACGTAGGCCGTGAGTAGTCTGTCGAGAACCTTATGAGATTGCCGACGAGCCAGGTCGGTGTCCTCGTGTTGGGCCGTCCAGAGAGCCGCCTCGTTCATCGCGCCGGAGAGCTGCGCGGTCGACGCATCGAGGATATCTTCTGCAACTCCCGCCTCACGTAGTGCCTCTCGCAGATGCGTCGCCGAGTTCTCCGCGTCGAGTCGGCGCCATTCCTGCCAGCCGGTCACCGCTGGTGCATCGATGAGCAGGATTCGCATGGCCGCCCCGTTCGTGATCGCATCGAGGAACGCGTGCGACCCGGCCCTGAGCTGTTCGAGAGGCTGCGGGTCTGCCTTCTCTGCTGCCGCGACGACAGCTCGTGCGACGTCGGCTTGGAGGCGGGCGACGACCTCGCCGAACAGTGCGACCTTGTTCCGGTAGTGGTGGTAGACCGCGCCTCGCGTGACCCCGGAGTCCCGGGCGACGTCATCGACCGAGACTTCGCTGAAGCCTCGTGCTGAGAAGAGCTCCTTCGCCGAATCGAGGATGCGTTGGGCTGTCTGGGCGGCGTCGGCCGCGGAGGCGCGAGGCATGGTCCTCTCCCTTTACGTACAGTGTGTATGTATACTGGCTTCGTTACATTCATATCGTACGTAAAGGAGTGCAATGTCCGTCACCAGCCTCTATCCCGTGCTCATGTCTCGCGATGTCGACGCCGCGGCGTCCTTCTACCGCGACTTCATCGGTTTTGAGACGACCTTTGAATCCGACTGGTATGTCAGCTTGCGCTTAGGGGAGTTCGAGCTGGCGATCTTGGCTCACGATCACCCCACGGTGCCGGACGGATACCGTGAGCTTCCCCGAGGAGTGATCGTCAACCTCGAAGTCAGCGACGTCGATGCCGTCCACACGCAGCTGGCCGGCAAGACAGAGGCGAACGTGGTGTTACCGCTTCGCGATGAGGACTTCGGTCAGCGGCACTTCATCGTTGCCGCCCCCGACGGCGTCCTGCTCGACATCATCCAGCCCGTGGCCCCGAGCGAGGACTACGCGAGCGCGTATGTGCAGACATAGAGGCTTTCGTTCGGCGAGACCCTGGATCCGGTCACCTCAGGTCTCGCCGAAGGGGAACGAAGACGGCGAGAATCGCCGCGATGACCGCGTATGCCACGAGAATCGCAGCGCCGAGCACAGGTGAGACCATCGTCGCAGGCGTCAGCGCTGTCTGGCTCGCGATCGCGCCGGTGAGGAAGTCAAAACTCGTCAGCGATGCCGTCGCGCCGCCCGGCAGGAACGGGTAAATCGCGTTGACGCCGGGAACCAGCATCAGGATGTACTCGACGAACAGGAAGTAGCCGAGCACGACGCCGATCGCGACGAAGGGTGAACGCGCCAACGCGCCGATACCTACTCCGAGCAGCATGTAGGCCGCAGCGGCGAGGGTGAGCTGTATGAGGGCCGGCGCCAGATCCACCGCATCGACGCCCAGCGGTACACCGCGCACCCATGCTGCGACGATCAGGGCGAGCAATGCCGACAGAGATGCGATCATTCCGTAGACGATGCCCAGCACTGTGTACACGGCGAGCTTGGCTGTTAGTACTCGACCCCGTCGAGGAACGACGAGGAGCGTCGTGCCGATCGTGCGGTGTCGATACTCGCTTGTGATCGCGATGGTCCCGACCAGCGCGGGGATGAACAGAAGCACGGTCCCGATGCCGAGCACGAATCCAACGCCTTCGGGGGTGTCGATGTCCGGCATGGGAGGCTGGGCGTTCTGCGGTCCGGTGAGCGCAAGGAGAAGCGTCAATCCGCCACCACACGCGAGCGCAACCACTGCCGACCACAGTGCTACTCCGGTGGCGCGCAGTCGCACGACCTCTCCGTAGACGGCATTCATGAGAGAGGTCCTTTCTGCGTGAGGTGCAGGAATGCTTCCTCGAGAGGAGCATCTTGCGCCACGAGTCGTTCGAGCGCGCCCGTCCAGACGGTGCGGCCCTGGTCGATGAGGATGACGTCGTCGATCGCGTGCTCGATCTCATGAAGCACATGGCTGGAGAGCAGTACGGCGCCGCCAGCATCGGCGAACCCGCGCAGGAATGTGCGGAGCCACGCGATTCCGCTTGGGTCCAGACCGTTCGACGGCTCATCGAGCACGAGGATGTCCGGGTCGCCGAGCATCGCGGTGGCCAGCGCGAGGCGCTGCCGCATCCCGGTGGAGAAGGCGCCGATTCGACGATCGGCGTACGACTGCGCCCCCACGAGGGATAGCACGGTGTCCACCCGCGACCGGTCCATTCCTCCGAGTGCCGCGTAGGTGTGAAGGTGAGCGCGTGCTGTCATGCGTGGATGCGCTGACGCGACGTCCAGGACCGCGCCCACGGTACTTGCGGGCGCAGACAGGTGGGCGTAGGGCAGGCCGGCGATGAGCGTCTCACCGCTGTCTGAGCGGATCAGGCCGAGTAGCGCGCGCATCAGCGTCGATTTCCCTGCCCCATTGGGCCCGAGAAACCCGACGATGCGCCCATACTCGACTTTCACGTTCACATCTTCGAGTGCAACGACGTTTCCGAACCGCTTGGAGAGCGCCTCTACCTCGATCGCAGCGTTCAAGAGTGCACATCCGATCGGAGGTCTGCCGCGATCGACGCTGCAGCATCGGTGCTCAGGAGGATCTCGTCGAACCCGACGGCGGCCCGGTCGACGGCGATCCGCAGCAGCGGGTGCCCGCGCTTCATTGAGACCAGGCGCCGCACCCCGGAAGGGTGCCTAAACGTGCCCAGTTTGCGGTAGCCGGAGATGACGAGACCGGACTTCATCCCGAGGATCTCGGAAGTCCATCCCTGTTCGCTCGCGACACCACGGATCGCCGACCTCGGAATCAACAGCTTCGGCAAGCCCGTCATCGTCGACTCCCAACCGGGAAACTGCACGTGCACTCCGGCTCGGTCGTATGTGATGTTCGTCATCGTTCTCTCCTCGATCGCTAGAGTGGAATCGTACTGAGAACATTATCATCGTGATAACAGTGAGGAGTCAACGTGCCCGACGGGACTGCTCTGGCAAAGGTCGTACTGCACCCGGTGCGATTGCGGATCGTCCAGCAGCTGGGTGGCCGCAACCGCACGACGGCGCAGTTGCGCGAGGCGCTCCCGGATATCCCGCAGGCCACGCTCTACCGACATGTGGCTGCCCTCCTCGATGCCGAGGTTGTCGCAGTGGTCGACGAGCGCAGATCTCGTGGTGCGATCGAGCGAACCTTGGCGCTGGGCGACCGGATGGCAGCCATTGACCACGCTGAGCTTTCTGCGATGAGCAGCGCGCAGCTGAGCACTGCCTTCCTGGCTTTCCTGGGAGACGTCACGGGTGACTTCGATCGCTTCCTCAGCGCGGATTCTCCCGAAGCCCGTGAGCTGGTCGGATTCGCCCGAACGCCCTTGTACGTGAGCAGGGAGGATCTCGCCACGATTCAGGCAGGCCTCGCTGAGCTACTCACTCCTTACCTGACGGAACGGGAGGACGGTCAGCAACGCGTCAACCTCGCCACGATCCTCCTTCCAGACCCGTGAACGCAAAAAGAAACGACGGCAACGCAAAGGAGCCAAGATGCCAACGACGAAGCACATCCTTGTGTACTCGGACTCGCTGACTGGGGCATAGTCCTGACGACTCGGCAGCGACTTCCTTTCGAAGAGCGCTGGCCCGGAGTTCTGCACGCCGCGCTCAACGCGGGATGGGACGGTCACATCCGGCTCACGGAGGACTGTCTTAACGGGCGCCGCACCGCCTTCGACGACCCATACAAACCGGAGCGGAACGCCCTCAGCGGCATCCAACAGGTCATAGAAGCGCAATCACCGCTCGACCTCGTGATTCTCCTACTCGGCACCAACGACTTCCAATCCATGCACCAGCACAAACCCTGGCACTCCGCGATGGGCATCGCAGCGCTCATCAACGAGATCAGGACAGCACCGATCGAGCCCGGGATGCCTACCCCGCCGATTCTCGTCATCGCGCCCCCGCAGCTGGAGAACCCTCGAGGACCGATCGGCCCGAAGTTCGCGGGCGGGGATATCGCCGCACAGGGTCTCGCGCAGGCAATTCGACAGGTCAGCGAAGACACCGGCTGCGTCTTTTTCGACTCGAACACGATCACCACCAGCAGCAAGCACGACGGCGTGCATCTCGACGCCGACCAGCACCACGCCCTGGGCGTCGCACTCGCGCCGGTCGTCGCGCACCTGATGGCAGACCGCAATGCTCGCTGAAGCTCCGCTGTCCAGCAACGAGGGTCGGGGCTATCTCGGTAACGGTGGTTCCGGCGGCTTCCCGGAAGAAAACCGGATCTGACCAGGAAAAATTTGGCGGAGACGAGGGGATTTGAACCCCTGGTCCCCGTAAGGGGACTCCACCTTAGCAGGGTGGTGCACTAGGCCGGACTATGCGACGTCTCCAGACATCCGGCTCGAGAGCACGGATGCACCCCACCATCATAACGGGTCCGGCGCGTGGTCACGAACCGCCGGTCTCGGATGCTCCCGGGAGCCGGCCGCATGCCCTGCGATACTGGCCGCACGTTGCGAGGGTCCGGCCCCCGCGGACGCGAGAGGAGACGCCATGTCCGAGCCATCGGGAGCGCACGTCCGCGCGGGGTTCGCTGCCCCGGCCGACCCGAGGCGCGGCGCCCTGGGCTATGCCGCGGTGCTCGCCCTCCTCGTCGTGTCGTACGGACTGTGCGCGGCCCAGCCCGGCACGGTCCCCAGCCCCTGGGCGTTCCTCGCGATGCTGGTCACGGTCGCGATCGTGTTCCGCGTGACCAGGGCGCACGCCCTCGTGCAGCGGGTGTCGTGGGTCGTGCTCTCGGCCGCGGGGCTGGCTGCCCTCCTCGCGGCATTCTTCGCCACGGACAGTCCCGCCCTCGCGGTCGCCCTGTCCGCCGCCTCCATGCTCGCGCTGCTCGTGGCGCCGTGGGCCATCATCGCGCACCAGGTCACCCGCCGAGGCCTCGACGTCGAGGCGCTCCTGGCCGCGGTGACCGCGTACATCCTCGTCGGCATGTTCTTCGCCTTCGTCTACAACCTGCTGTCGCTGCTGCTGCCGACGCCGCTGTTCGGAGATGCGGCGAACGACTCGCTCGGCAATCAGCTCTTCTTCTCGTTCACGGCACTGACCACGACGGGCTACGGGAACCTCGTCCCCGTCGGACCGGGCGTGCAGGCGGTGGCCGTCGCCGAGGGGATCACCGGGCAGCTCTTCCTCATCACCGCCGTCGCCCGCATCATGCGGGGTGCGAGCGCCCAACGCACCACATCGACGCCGGCCTGACGGTCACTCCCCGGTCGTCGAGCGGCGGGCGACGAGCTCCGGCCGGAACAGCACGTGCTCCGGCGCCGGCGCCACCTCGTCCTGGCCTCGCAGCAGCAGGTCGACGGCGGTCGAGCCGATGAGAGCGGCCGGCTGCCGCACCGAGCTGAGCGGGATCACGGCGGCCGCCGCGAAGTCGATGTCGTCGTAGCCCACGAGCGCGATGTCCTCGGGGACCCGGGCATCGCCGGTCATCACCAGGCTCTGCAGGAGGCCCAGTGCCAGGAGGTCGTTCGCCGCGAAGACCGCGTCCGGCCGGTCCCCGGGGGCGCGGTCGAGGATCTGCGCACCGGCCCGGCGTCCCTCCTCGACGGTGAGCGCGGAGGTCGGGATGAACTCCAGCCCGATCCCCGCCGCAGCCGCCGCGGCCTGCGCACCGCTCAGGCGGTCGGAGACCTGGCGCAGCGCGACCGGGCCGCCGACGAAGGCGATCCGGCGACGACCGACCGCCAGCAGGTGCTCGGTCGCGATGCGTCCGCCCTCGACATCGTCGACGGCGACGGAGGCGAACCGCTCGTCCTGCGATTCCCGGTCGACGAGCACGGCGTGCGTCCCGCGCTCATGCATCCGCACCAGCCGCGGCAGGGATTCCGCCACGGGAGTGACGAGCACGCCGGTCACCCGCTGCTCCTCGAAGAGATCGAGATGCATCGCCTCCCGCTCCTGCTTCTCGTCGCTGTTGGCGACGAGGACGGAGAGTCCGTGCTGGTCGGCGCGCTCCTCGGCTCCGCGGATCACCTCGGCGAAGAAGGGGTTGCGGATGTCGAGCACGACGAGGCCGATCGTCCGACTGCGCCCCGCACGGAGCTGCCGTGCCGCGTCGTTGCGCACGAACCCGAGGCGGTCGATCGACGCCTGCACACGCGCGACGGTCTCCGCGGCCACCTTCTCCGGCCGGTTGAGCACGTTCGAGACGGTCCCGACGGAGACACCCGCGTCCTCGGCGACCTCCCGCACACTGACGGCCATCGCGCCCTCCCTCCGGCTCCCGCCGCTGAAACGACTCATCCGCGGGGATCGCCTCAGACTCTCATGCCGTATTGACACGCGTCAACACAGCCCCTAGTCTCATCTCCATCAGGGTTTGAAACGATTCATTCCCTCAATGGAGAGAGAAATGATGTCCTCACCCACGACGGCGCCCGTGCTCGAGCTCGCCGACGTCCAGAAGGCGTTCGGGTCGGTGATCGCCCTGCGCTCCGGCACCATCGCCGTCCGCCCCGGCTCCATCCACGCGCTCGTCGGCGAGAACGGGGCCGGCAAGTCCACGCTCGTGAAGATCGTCGCCGGTCTCTACCAGCGCGACGGCGGGGTCTTCCGGCTTCGCGGCGAAGACGTGGACTTCACCTCGACCGCCCAGTCGAAGGCGGCCGGCGTCGCGGTCATCTATCAGGAGCCGACGCTCTTCCCCGATCTCTCCGTCACCGAGAACATCTTCATGGGGCGCCAGCCGACCGGGCGGTTCGGGCGGATCGACCGCAAGGCCATGCGCCACGAGGTCGAGCGGCTCTTCACCCGCCTCGGCGTCACCATCGACCCCGACCGCCCCGCCGAAGGCCTGTCGATCGCCGACCAGCAGGTCATCGAGATCGCCAAGGCGGTCTCCCTCGACGCCACGCTGCTTATCATGGACGAGCCCACCGCGGCGCTCTCCGGCGTGGAGGTGGAGCGCCTGTTCGCGATCGCCCGGAGCCTGCGCGACGAGGGCCGCGGCCTCATCTTCATCTCGCACCGGTTCGACGAGGTGTTCGCGCTCTGCGACACCGTCACGGTCATGCGAGACGGCGCGTACATCGCGACCTCCGCCATCGCCGACACCACGGTCGACGAACTCGTGCACCAGATGGTCGGCCGCGAGGTGTCCGAGCTGTTCCCGAAGCAGGAGGCGACGATCGGCGAGCCGCTGCTCGAGGTCGAGGGGCTCACGAGCCCCGGCCTCTTCCACGACATCTCGTTCTCCGTCCGTGCGGGCGAGATCGTCGGGCTCGCCGGCCTCGTCGGCGCCGGGCGCAGCGAGGTCGCGCGCGCGGTCTTCGGCGTGGACGGGTACCGCGAGGGCAGCGTGCGCATGAAGGGCCGCCGGATCCGCGCGCGCCGTCCGGTCGACGCCATGCGCGCCGGTCTCGCCCTCGTCCCCGAGGACCGCCGGAAGCAGGGCCTCGTCATCGAAGCCGGCGTCGGCGGGAACATCACCCTCGCGATCCGTCGGCGTCTCGCCCGCCTCGGCCTGCTCACCACAGCGATGGAGAACCGCGCCGCCCGGGAGTGGGCGTCGCGGCTCGAGGTGAAGACCCACGCCCTGGACACCGTCGCCGCGACGCTCTCCGGCGGCAACCAGCAGAAGGTCGTCCTCGCGAAATGGCTCGCCACGCAGCCGCAGGTGCTGCTCATCGACGAGCCGACCCGCGGCATCGACGTCGGCACCAAGTCCGAGGTGCACCGCCTGCTGTCCCAGCTCGCCGGTCAGGGCATGGGCATCCTCATGATCTCGTCCGAGCTGCCCGAGGTGCTCGGCATGGCCGACCGGGTGCTCGTGATGCGCGAGGGTCGCATCACGGCCGAGATCCCCCGCTCGGAGGCCACCTCCGAGAACGTCATGTTCGCCGCGACGCAAGCATCGGAGCTCAGCTCGTGACCACCGCCATCCCCGTCTCCGCGCTCACCAAGCGCATCTCCGGTCTCGGCAGGGCCCGCGAGTTCGGCATCCTCCTGGCCCTCGTGCTCGTGGTGACCGCCGCGACCCTCAACAATCCCAAGTTCCTGTTCAGCGCCGACGGCTGGCGCGACCTGCTGCTGACGCCGTCGATCCTCGTGCTCGTCGCCGTGGGACAGGCCATCGTCCTCATCACGCGCAACGTCGACCTGTCCGTGGGTTCCGTGATGGGTCTGACCGCGTACCTGACCGGTCGGCTCTTCATCGACATCCCCGGCATCCCGACCGTCCTGGTCGTGGTCGCCGCCGTGGTGCTCGGCGCTCTGCTCGGCCTCATCAACGGCGCGCTCGTCGCGTACGCCAAGGTGCCGGCGATGGTGATCACCCTCGGCACCCTCTACGCCTACCGCGGCATCAACGTGCTGTGGACCGGCAGCGACCGCGTGAACGCCTCCGACATGCCGCGCGACTTCCTCGCCCTCGGCACGGGGCAGGTCCTCGGCATCCCGATCCTCGCGATCGTCGCGGTCGTCGTGCTCGCCGTCGCCGCCTGGTACATGAAGAACACCCGCGGCGGCCGGGAGTTCTACGCGATCGGCTCCGACCCCGCGGCGGCCGAGCTCTACGGCCTGCGCGTCACCCGCCGCGTGCTCACCGCGTTCGTCCTGTCGGGAGCGCTCGCCGGACTCGCCGGCGTCTTCTACGCGGCCCGGTACGGCACCATCAACTCCCAGGCGGGAGCGGGATGGGAGCTGGACGCGGTGGGCGCGGCCGTCATCGGCGGCGTCGCGATCACCGGCGGCATCGGCTCGGTGTGGGGCGCCGCGATCGGCGCCGTCCTGCTGCTGACCATCAACCGCGCTCTGCCGATCCTCGGCATCCCCGACTTCTGGCAGCGTGCCGTCGTCGGCCTGCTCATCATCGGCGCCATCGTGCTCGACCGCGTGCTCGCGGTGCGGCAGAGACGGCGGCTCATCGAGGCGAGGGACGAATCATGACCACCGCGACCGCCACCGCGACCACCCGCGTCATCCGCGACTACGACAAGCCCCTGTGGCGCCGGCTCCTGCTCACGCGCGAGGCCGCGATCGTCGGTCTGCTCCTGCTCGTCGCGGTCGTCTCGGCCTCCAGCATCCGCGGGTTCGGACAGCCCATCACGCTGACCTACCTGCTGCTCGACATCGCGCCGATCCTCCTGATCGCCCTGCCGATGACCCTCATCATGATCACCGGCGAGATCGACCTCTCGGTGGGCAGCATGGTCGGACTGTCCAGCGTCGTCACCGGCGCTCTGGTGCAGTCAGGGATCCCGTTCGAGCTCGCGGCCCTCGCCGCCCTCGTCGTGGGCGTGGTCGGCGGCGCGTTCAACGGCTTCCTCGTGACGGTCGTCGGCTTGCCCTCGCTCGCCGTCACGATCGGCACGCTCGCCCTCTTCCGCGGCCTCGCCGTCGGGCTGCTCGGCACGGCCGCGGTCACCGACTTCCCGGAGTTCTGGACGGCTCTCGCCAAGGCGAAGATCGCGGGCACCCCGATACCCGTCATCACGATCCCGTTCCTCGTGCTCGTCGCGGTCTTCGCGGTCCTGCTGCACTTCACACCCTTCGGCCGCGGGGTGTACGCGATCGGGCTGTCGAAGGACGCGGCGCACTTCTCCGGTGTGCACGTCGAGCGCACGAAGCTCATCCTGTTCGTGCTGTCCGGAGCGGTCGCCGCGTTCGCCGGCATCTTCTACACGCTCCGCTACGGCAGCGCCCGCGGCGACAACGCCACCGGCCTCGAGCTCCAGGTCATCGCGGCCGTCGTGCTCGGCGGGGTGTCGGTGTTCGGCGGTCGCGGCAAGATCTACGGCGTCATCGCCGCCGCCTTCCTCATCGGGGCGCTCGCGAGTGCACTCCGCCTGGTGAACGTCACCTCCGACGTCATCAACATCATCACCGGCACGCTCCTCGTGATCTCGGTGGTGGCCGCAAGCTTCCTGGCCTGGCTGCAGAAGGCACGCCGCCGACCGGGCAGACCCCCCGCCGGTGCCGCCACAGCGACGAAGGCACCGATGGACGCCGCATCCGCGGCATCTCCCGACGAAAGGAACGAACAATGACGTTTGCACGCAAGCGTGTCACCGCTTTCGCCGCCCTCGCGGTGGCGGCGGCGGTCGCACTGACCGGCTGCGCCGGCTCCACCGACGGCGGCGGAGACGGCGGCGGCGACGGGGCGGACGCCTCGATCACCTTCCTGCCCAAGAACCTCGGCAACCCGTACTTCGACACATCAAGCGAGGGCGGCAAGAAGGCCGTCGAGGAGTTCGGCGGCACGTTCTCCGAGGTCGGCCCTGCCGAGGCCACGCCCGACGCCCAGGTCAGCTACATCAACACGGCCACGCAGCAGGGTGTCGGCGCCCTCGTCGTCTCGGCCAACGACCCGCAGGCCATCTGCGACGCCTTGAACGAGGCCAGGGACGCCGGGGTCAAGGTCGTCACCTTCGACTCCGACACCAACACCGACTGCCGCGACCTGTTCATCAACCAGGCCGACTCCGAGGGCATCGCGAAGGTGCAGATCGACCTCATCGCCGAGCAGATCGGCGGCGCCGGGGAGATCGCCATCCTCTCCGCATCGGCCAACGCCACGAACCAGAACGCCTGGATCGAGCTGATGGAGGAGTACGTCGCCAGCGAGTACCCCGACATCACGATCGTCGAGACGGTCTACGGCGACGACGACGACCAGACGTCGTTCGACAAGACGGCCGCGCTGCTGCAGACCCACCCGGACCTCAAGGGCATCGTCTCGCCCACCACGGTCGGCATCGCCGCCGCGGCGCGCTACCTGTCGACGTCCGACTTCAAGGGCCAGGTCGCGCTGACCGGACTCGGCACGCCCAACCAGATGCGCGAGTACGTGGAGGACGGCACCGTCACCGCCTTCGCGCTGTGGAACCCGGCCGACCTCGGCTACCTGGCCGCTTACGCCGCCCAGGCCCTGATCGCCGGCGACATCACCGGCGAAGAGGGCGACACCTTCGAGGCCGGCGACCTCGGCGAGTACACCGTCGGCGCCGACGGCGTCGTCCTGCTGGGCGACCCGTTCGTGTTCGACGCCGACAACATCGGCGACTTCGACTTCTGAGTCGCCTCCGGCCGGCGCTCCCCGCGGGCGCGGCCGGACCCCCGAGAGGAATCGCATGACCCGCGTCGCCTTCCAGCTCCAGGTGAAGCCCGAGCTGCTGCCCGAGTACCTCGCCCGTCACACGCCGGTGCGCCCGGAGATGCTCCGCGAGATCGCGGCCGCCGGACGGCGCGACTACAGCCTCTTCCTCGGAAGCGGTGGGGTGCTCTTCGGCTACTACGAGACCGATGACGATGCGGCCGCGCAGGCGTACCTCGCCGCCTCCCCCGTCGCCGCACGCTGGGAGGCCGAGATGGCCCCCTTCTTCCTCGACCTCGACGGCCGTCCCGATCAGGCCGCCACCCCTCTCACCGAGGTGTTCCACCTCGAAGACCAGCTCGCCGCCGCCGGCGAGAGCGTCACACCCGCCACCGACAACGAAGGCCGTGCATCGTGAGCATCCTCACCCCCGACATCCTCGCCGCGCTCGAGAAGCAGAGCATCGAGCTGCCCAGCTGGGCGTTCGGCAACTCCGGGACCCGGTTCAAGGTGTTCAGCACTCCCGGCACGCCCCGCGACCCGTACGAGAAGATCGCCGACGCCGCGCAGGTCCACGCCCACACCGGGCTCGCCCCCACCGTGGCGCTGCACATCCCGTGGGATCTGGTTGACTCCTTCGACGACCTGCGCCGTCATGCCGAGGACCACGGCGTCGCCCTCGGCACCGTCAACTCCAACACCTTCCAGGACGACGACTACAAGTTCGGCGCCCTCACCCACGAGGATGCGGCCGTGCGCCGCAAGGCCATCGACCACCACCTGGCCTGCATCGACGTCATGGACGCCACCGGCAGCCGCGACCTGAAGATCTGGCTGGCGGAGGGGTCGAACTACCCCGGTCAGGCCGACCTGCGCGGACGGCAGGATCGCCTGCACGACTCGTTGCAGCAGATCTACGCGCGTCTCGGCGACCACCAGCGCCTCGTGCTCGAGTACAAGTTCTTCGAGCCGGCGTTCTACCACACCGACGTCCCGGACTGGGGGACGTCCTACGTGCAGGTGACCGCCCTCGGCGACAAGGCGATGGTCTGCCTCGACACCGGTCACCACGCGCCGGGCACCAACATCGAGTTCATCGTGATGCAGCTGCTGCGCCTCGGCAAGCTCGGCTCGTTCGACTTCAACTCCCGCTTCTATGCGGACGACGACCTCATCGTGGGTGCGGCCGACCCGTTCCAGCTGTTCAGGATCCTGTTCGAGGTGATCCGGGGCGGCGGGCTGAACAACCCCGACGTGGCCTTCATGCTGGACCAGTGCCACAACATCGAGGACAAGATCCCCGGACAGATCCGCTCCGTCCTGAACGTGCAGGAGATGACCGCGCGGGCGCTGCTCGTCGACCGGGATGCGCTGACGACTGCCCAGCGCAGCGGCGACGTGCTCACCGCGAACGCCGTCTTCATGGACGCCTTCTCCACCGACGTCCGCCCGGCCCTGGCCGCGTGGCGAGAGGAGCGCGGGCTGCCCGCCGACCCGATGGCGGCGTACGCGGCCTCCGGGTACGGGCAGCGGATCGTGGAGGAGCGCGTGGGCGGCGTGCAGGCGGGCTGGGGAGCCTGAGCGTATGAGCGCGCGCGACATCCACGATCACGTCTTGGACGGGCCGCACGGGCCGCTGCGTGTGCGCGTCTACTCCCCGAAGTCGCCGAGCGGCCACGGCCTGGTGTGGGCTCACGGCGGCGGATTCGCCGGCGGCGACATCGACATGGCGGAGGCCGACGCCGTCGCGCGGGCGTTCGTCGACCACGGGATCGCCGTGGTGAGCGTGGACTACGCCCTCGCCCCGATGACAGCCGAGTGGAGCGCACGCCTCGGCGCGGAGAAGCGCGGGGGTGTGCACTACCCCGTCCCGCACGACGAGATGGTCTCCGCGTTCCGCTGGGCCGCCACGTCGGACGTCGCTTCGCGAGGTTGGGCGATCGGCGGAGCCAGCGCAGGCGGCAACCTCGCCACCGGCGCGGCGCTCCGCCTCGCGCACGAGGGCGGCGTGGTGCCCGCACTCGCGGTCCTCGCCTACCCGACCCTGCAGGCGGTGCAGGCCGCTCCCGACCCGGAGCTGCGTGCCCTGCTCGACGGAGATCCCTCCGCTGACGTGTTCACCCGGACTTCGTGCGGGGCATGTACGAGAACTATCTCGGGAGCGACCCCGACACGGCCGACGTCTATGCCGTCCCCGGCACCGCAGAGCCGACGGCGCTCGCCTCTTTCCCGCCCACCATCATGGTCAACGACGAGACCGACGAACTCCGTATGTCCGGCGAGGCGTTCGCCGGCTCCCTCGCCACCGCCGGCGTGGAGGTCGACGTCGTCGTCGAGCCGGGCACCACCCACGGGCACCTCAACCGCCCCGAGGAATCCGCCTTCGCCGCGACGATCGATCGGTTCGCGACTCGGATCCTGCAGCTCCCCTGACTCTCCGGCGTCGACCGGCATCTTCACTCACGAACCGAGGACTCACATGACCAACCCCACCGCCGCCGACCTGATCGCGCGGAGCAACCGCCTGGGCGCCGACCCGAAGAACACGAACTACGCGGGCGGCAACACCTCCGCCAAGGGCACCGAGATCGACCCGGTGACGGGGCAGCCGGTCGAACTCCTCTGGGTGAAGGGCTCCGGTGGTGACCTCGGCACCCTGACCGAGGCCGGTCTCGCGGTCCTCCGCCTCGACCGCGTGCGCGCGCTCGTCGACGTCTATCCGGGGGTCGAGCGGGAGGACGAGATGGTCGCCGCCTTCGACTACTGCCTGCACGGCAAGGGCGGCGCCGCCCCCTCGATCGACACCGCGATGCACGGCCTGGTCGACGCCCCGCACGTGGATCACCTCCACCCCGACTCGGGCATCGCGATCGCCACCGCGGCCGACGGCGAGGCACTCACGACGACGATCTTCGGCGATCGGGTCGTCTGGGTGCCGTGGCGCCGCCCCGGCTTCCAGCTCGGACTGGACATCGCGCAGATCAAGGCGGAGAACCCGCAGGCCATCGGCACGATCCTCGGCGGCCACGGCATCACCGCGTGGGGAGACACCTCGGAGGAGGCGGAGGCGAACTCCCTGTGGATGATCGACACCGCCGCCGCCTACATCGCGGAGCACGGCTCCCCCGCGCCGTTCGGCGGCACGCGATCGGGCTTCGAGGCCCTGCCGGAGCCGGAGCGCCGCGCACGGGCGGCCGCCCTCGCCGGCACCATCCGCGGTCTCGCGTCGACGGACAAGCCGATGGTCGGCCACTTCACCGACAGCGACGTGGTCCTCGACTTCCTGGCGTCCGAGAAGGCTCCGGCCCTCGCCGCCCTCGGCACGAGCTGCCCCGACCACTTCCTGCGCACCAAGGTCAAGCCGCTCCTCCTCGACCTGCCCGCCACCGCGACCCTGGAGGAGCAGACGGAACGCCTGCGGGAGCTCCACGCCGCCTACCGCGCCGACTACCAGGCCTATTACGACGCCCACGCGACCGCCGAATCCCCCGCGATCCGAGGCGCGGATCCGCTCATCGTCCTCGTGCCCGGCGTCGGGATGTTCTCGTACGGGGCGAACAAGCAGACCGCACGGGTCGCCGGCGAGTTCTACGTCAACGCGATCAACGTCATGCGCGGTGCCGAGGCCCTGTCGACCTACGCCCCCATCTCCGACGCGGAGAAGTTCCGCATCGAGTATTGGGCGCTGGAGGAGGCGAAGCTGCAGCGAATGCCGAAGCCGAAGTCCCACCAGGGCCGCATCGCCCTCGTCACCGGTGCCGCGAGCGGGATCGGCAAGGCCATCGCGACCCGCCTTGCCGCGGAGGGCGCCTGCGTCGTCGTCGCCGACCTCGACCTCGGCAAGGCCAGAGCCGCGGCCGCCGAGCTCGGGAACGAGGACGTCGCCATCGGGGTGGCCGCCGATGTCGCCGACGCCGACGCGGTGCAGGCGGCGATCGACGAGGCGGTGCTCGCGTTCGGCGGCCTCGACCTCGTCGTGAACAACGCGGGTCTCTCGCTGTCGAAGCCGCTGCTGGAGACGACCGAGAAGGACTGGGATCTCCAGCACGATGTGATGGCGAAGGGCTCGTTCCTCGTCTCGAAGGCGGCGGCCCGGGTGCTCATCGATCAGGGGCTCGGCGGCGACATCATCTACATCTCCTCCAAGAACTCCGTCTTCGCGGGTCCGAACAACATCGCCTACTCGGCGACGAAGGCCGACCAGGCGCACCAGGTGCGACTGCTCGCGGTGGAACTCGGCGAGCACGGCATCCGGGTCAACGGCATCAACCCCGACGGTGTGGTCCGCGGTTCCGGCATCTTCGCCTCCGGGTGGGGAGCGAACCGGGCGGCCACGTACGGCGTCAAGGAAGAGGACCTCGGCCAGTTCTACGCCAACCGCACCATCCTCAAGCGCGAGGTCGTGCCGGAGAACGTCGCGGACGCCGTCTTCGTGCTGACCGGTCCGGAGCTGAGCCGGACCACCGGGCTGCACATCCCCGTCGATTCCGGCGTCGCCGCGGCGTTCCTGCGATGACCGGCGACCGCTCGCCCGCGACCGCACGGCACGTCCGTGCGGTCGCGGCGGTGGATCTCGGCGCCACGAGCGGTCGTGTGATGATCGGCCGCGTGGGGCCGGGCGTCCTGGAGCTCGAGCCCGTCTCCCGCTTCCCGAACGGCCCGGTCGCCCGCGCCGACGGTCTGCACTGGGACTTCGACGCGCTCGTCGACCATGTCCTCGACGGCCTGGCCGAAGCGGTCCGCCGGGAACCGGGCATCGAGTCGATCGGGATCGACTCGTGGGCGGTCGACTACGGCCTCCTCCGCGCCGGCGAGCTGCTCGCGGAGCCGTTCCACTACCGCGACGACCGCACCGCCCGCGGGGTGGACGAGGTGCACTCCCTCGTCCCGTTCGACGACCTCCACGCACGCAACGGCCTGCAGTTCCTCCCGTTCAACACGCTCTACCAGCTCCGGGCGGACGAGCTCCGGCACGACGCCGATACCGCGCTCCTCATCCCGGACCTCCTCGCCTTCCTCCTCACCGGCGCCCGCGTCGCCGAACGGACCAACGCCTCGACGACGGGGCTGCTGGATGTGAGGGCCGGCACCTGGGATCAGGCGCTCGCGACCCGCCTCGGCATCGATGCCTCTCTCCTGCCGGACCTCGTCGATCCCGGCACGGTCATCGGTCGGCTGCGCCCCGAGGTCGCGGAGCGCATCGGCGCGGATCTGCCGGTGATCGCCGTGGGCTCGCACGACACCGCCTCGGCGGTGGTCGCCGTCCCGATGACGTCGCCCCGTGCCGCGTACATCTCCTGCGGTACCTGGGGACTGGTCGGGGTCGAGCGGGTCGAGCCGATCCTCACGGCGGCGGCGCGGGACGCCAACTTCACCAACGAACGCGGCGTGGACGACCGCTTCCGCGTCCTCCACAACGTGACCGGACTGTGGCTCCTCAGCGAGACCGTGCGGGCCTGGGAGGCCGAAGACGGAGAACCCATCGATCTGTCGGGACTGCTCGCCGAGGCCGCCGCCGCGGAGCCGCCGTCGGCGGTGTTCGCTGCGAACGACCCCGCGCTCTCGGCCCCCGGCGACATGCCGGCGCGTATCGCCGATCGCCTGCGGGCGAGCGGCGTCGCCGCCCCCACCTCGCGCCCGGCCTTCGTCCGGCTCGTCGTGGAGAGCATCGCGGCCGCGTTCGCCGACGCCGTCGGGACGGCGGGCCGGCTCTCCGGGCAGCCCCTCGACGTCGTCCACCTCGTCGGCGGCGGGTCTCTCAACCGGCTGCTGTGTCAGGCGACCGCGGACCGCACCGGGCTTCCCGTCCTCGCCGGTCCTGTCGAGGCGACCGCTCTCGGCAACGTCCTCGTCCAGGCGCGGGCCCGGGGAGCGGCGCCGGCCGCGCTCTCGGAGCTCCGCGCTCTCGTGGCGACGACGCACCCGCAGACGGTCTACCGCCCGCGGGGCGCCTGAGGGCCGATCAGCGCACGTTGCCGTTCGAGCAGGTCTGCTGGGCGGCGGAGTTGCCCTTGATCGAATCCGGCAGCGCCACGACGTCCGGAGCGGTCGTCGGGGTCGGCGTCGCCTCCTGCGTCGGTTCGGCGGGCTCGGTCGGCTCGGTCGGAGTCGTCGGGTCCTGCACGACGACGCCGTCGTTGCTGGTGTTCTCGTGGGTGATCTGTAGCTGGGCGTTGGCCTCGATCGCGTCCCAGAGCGCGACGGCGGCCTCCTCGTTCGGCACGACCTTGTTCGGGTCGTTCCAGTCGGTCAGCGTCGGGTACTGCACGAATACGATGTCCTCGAACGGCACCGACTTCACGGCGAGCGCGATCTGCACGATCATCATGGGATCGGCGAGCGACGTGCTCGTCTCCAGGTTCTGGATGCCGGTGTTGGCGAGCTTCAGCATGACCGGCACGTTGCCCAGCACCTCACCGCTGATGAGCTTGCGCGCGAGGCTGGACATGTACTGCTGCTGGTTGCCGATGCGGCCGAGGTCGCTGCCGTCGCCGACACCGTGCCGGGTGCGGAGGAACTGCAGGGCTTCGAGGCCCTGGACGGTGTGGGTGCCGGCGGCCATGTCGAGACCGGTGTAGCGGTCGCGGATCGGGTTGGCGAGGCAGACGTCGACGCCGCCGATCGCGTTGGTGATCTCGATGACGCCGCCGAACGTCACGGAGGCGGCGAACTGCACCTCCTGGTCCGTGAGGGCGGAGATCGTGCGGACGACGCAGTTCAGGCCGCCGTCGGTGTACGCGACGTTCAGGGGCTGCTTGCTCATCGCGGCGGTGGCGTTGCCGTCCTCGTCCTCACAGGACGGGATCGGGATCATCAGGTCGCGAGGGAAGCTGACGACCGTGATCCGCCGCGGCTCCTCCGAGACGTGCACGAGCAGGTTCACGTCGTTGAGGGTGCCCTCGGCGTCGCCGCCCGTGCACCGGTCGCCGAAGTACTGCTTGTAGTCGTCCTCGCACGTGTCGACGCCGGTGAGGACGAGGTTGAACCCGCCCTTGTACGCGCTGATGTCCGGCGGGAGGTCTTCCTGGCCGTCGAGGTCGACGGCGTTCGCCGAGACCGTGCTCGAGAAGTCGAACCAGATGTAGGCCGCGACCCCGATGCCGCTGACGAGCACCACCGCCATGCTGATCGCGAGGAGCTTGAGCAGCTGACTGGCGGCGCCGGGCGAGCGCAGCTGACCATGTCGCGCGACGGTGCGGCGGCGGCGGGTGTTCTCGCTCACTCGGGCCCTTTCGAATTCAGCGACGGCGGGGGTACCGCGCTCAGGAAGCGGAGGGTGTGGGATTCGAACCCACGAGACATCTCTGCCCACTGGTTTTCAAGACCAGCTCCATCGGCCGCTCGGACAACCCTCCCGACAGAAACATCTGCCGACCAGGCGCGAGTCTAGCCGAGTTCTATTCTCCTGCGTCGACCTGGGCGGGTGCTGGAAGCGTGTTCAGCGCCGCCGCCAGCCCTCCCTGCTCGACGTCGGCGGTCACCTCACCCGCGGCGTCCTTCACCTCGGCGGGCGCCTGTCCCATGGCCACGGCGCGGCCGCCGCCGGTGCGCGCCCAGCCGAACATGCCGATGTCGTTGCGTCCGTCCCCGGCGACGAGGACCCGGGCCGCGTCGAGGCCGAGCTCGTCGCGCACGCGCTCCAGCGCCGTCCCCTTGTCGACGCCCTGCGGGGCGATGTCCAGCCACGCCGTCCAGCCGATCGCATACGAGACCTCGTTGAGCCCGGCATCGGCGACGAGTCGGTGGAAGTCGTCCTCGTCGTGTCCGGGCGAGACGACCACGATGCGGGAGACGGGGAGGGCCCCGAGCTCCTCGAAGTCGACCTGGCGGCCGCCGTCGAGCGTCCAGTCGTCGAGCTGCTCGGTGAACAGCCGCTGCCCCGACCCGAGCTCGACCATGTAGCGCGCGTCCGGAAGGCGCTCCTGGAGCAGGGCGAGCACCGGCGTCGGGTCGAAGGTCTCGACGTGCCAGCGCTCCCACTCGTCGCCGTCACGGCGCATGGTCACCGCACCGTTGGAGCACACCACGTAGTCCGCGGTCAGCCCGAGCTCCTCCACGTAGCGGCGGGTCGCCATCCAGCTTCGTCCCGTCGCGATGGTCACCACATGACCCGCGTCCCGCACCCGGGCGACGGCCTCGGGCACGCCGGGGCTCATCGTCTCGTCCTGCAGGAGGATGGTCCCGTCGACGTCGAGGCCGACCAGCCAGGGCGCTGTCATCGGGCGGCCTGCTCGTCGGCGAGCGGGCGGATCACCTCGAGTCCGCCGAGGTAGGGGCGCAGGACCTCGGGGACCCGCACCGAGCCGTCCGCCTGCTGGTGCGTCTCGAGCAGGGCGACGATCCAGCGCGTGGTCGCGAGCGTGCCGTTGAGCGTCGCGACGTGCTGGGTCTTCGGCGCCGTGCCGCCGTCCTCCGCGGCCGGGCGGTACCGGACGTCGAGACGCCGCGCCTGGAAGGTCGTGCAGTTCGACGTGGAGGTCAGCTCGCGGAACGCGCCCTGAGTGGGCACCCAGGCCTCGATGTCGTACTTCCGCGCCGCGCTCGACCCGAGGTCGCCTGCGGCGACGTCGATCACCCGGTAGGCGAGGCCGAGCGAGGTCAGCATCTCCTCCTGCAGCGCGACGAGCCGCAGGTGCTCCGCCTCGGCGTCCTCGGCCGTGGTGTAGACGAACATCTCCAGCTTGTTGAACTGGTGCACGCGGATGATTCCGCGGGTGTCCTTGCCGTGCGAGCCGGCCTCCCGGCGGTAGCAGGTCGACCATCCGGCGTAACGGAGGGCCCCACGCGCGAGGTCGACGATCTCGTCCTTGTGGTACCCGGCGAGCGCGACCTCGCTGGTGCCGACGAGGTAGAGGTCGTCGTCCTTGTCGAGGTGGTAGACCTCATCGGCGTGCTCGCCGAGGAAGCCGGTGCCCTGCATGATCTCCGGACGCACGAGCGTGGGCGTGATCAGCGGGACGAAGCCGTTCTGCAGCGCCTTGTCGAGGGCGAGGTTCATGAGCGCGATCTCGAGGCGGGCACCGATTCCGCGGAGGAAGTAGAACCGCGCACCGGAGACCTTGGCACCACGCTCCATGTCGATCGCGCCGAGCATCTCCCCGAGCTCGAGGTGATCCCGCGGCTCGAAGTCGAACGCCGGCACCTCCCCGACGCGCCGCAGCTCGACGAAGTCCTCCTCACCGCCGGCGGGAACACCGTCGATGACGACGTTCTCGATCCGGGCGAGGGCCGCGGCCGCGGCGTCGGCGGCCTCGTTGGCCGCGTGCTGGGCCTGCTTGACCCGGTCGGCGAGGTCCTTGGCCTGCGCGACCAGCGCGGCCTTCTCCTCCTTGGGCGCCTTCGCGACCTGCTTGCCGAAGGCGTTCTGCTCCGCGCGCAGCTCCTCGAACGCGGCCAGTGCCGCGCGGCGCGATCGGTCGGCCTCGAGTGCGACGTCGACGGTGCTCTGGTCGTTGCCACGGGCAGCCTGCGAACGGCGGACGATCTCCGGATTTTCGCGGAGGAGTGCGAGGTCGATCATCCCGCAAGTCTACGAGGTGCGCGGCGCGGGACCGGGCGTCCTGGTTTTCCCTCCACCGGCGTCCCGCCCCTCGGCGGATGCCGGTCTAGAGTAGCGCCATGACCACGAGTCCCCGCGTTCTGAAGCAGGCGGCGCTCGTGTACAACCCCGTGAAGGTCGACGGGAAGCGCCTGCGCGCGCAGGTCCGCGATCTGTCCCGAGAGGCGGGATGGGAGCACCCCGCCTTCTATCCGACGACCGTGGAGGATGCGGGCCAGGGGGCGACGGCCGAGGCACTGGCGCGCGGCGTGGATGTGGTGCTCGTGGCCGGCGGAGACGGAACGGTGCGCGCCGTCGCGGAGGCCATCGCCGGCACGGGGGTCCCCCTCGCCATCCTGCCGAGCGGCACCGGGAACCTCCTCGCCCGGAATCTCGGGCTGCCGCTGGCCGACCCGGCGGAGATGATCCGCGCCGCCCTCGGCGACTTCCGTCATCCGATCGACATCGGCTGGGCGCGGATGACCAGGGACGACGGCTCCGAGGAGGAGCATGCCTTCGTCGTGCTCGCCGGCATCGGCCTCGACGCCGACATGATCGCGAACACCCGTGCCGATTTGAAGAAGTCCGTCGGCTGGATCGCCTACGTCGACGGCGCCGCCCGATCCCTCCCCCGCGCCAAGCCCTTCCGGGCGGTGTACCAGATCGGCACGGGGCGCCTGCATTCCACCAAGGTGCACAGCATCCTGTTCGCGAACTGCGGCACGCTTCCGGCCGGCATCTCCCTCATCCCGGACGCCTCCATTACCGATGCGACCCTCGACGTGGCGGTCATCCAGCCGACCGGCGTGCTCGGCTGGCTCGGGGTCTGGCGCAAGATCTGGTGGGACAACTCCGTGCTGCGCCGCTCACGTGCCGGTCGGTTCGTGCTCGAGCGCCGCGGCACGGATGCCTCGGTGCACTACTTCCGCGGTGCCCGCGCCGAGGCCGCCGCCTCCGCCCCCACACCCGTCGAGCTCGACGGCGACGAGTTCGGCGAGGCCGTGCACCTCACGTGTCGAGCCGACCCCGGCGCGCTTCTGCTCGCGCTGCCCACCGGTCACCCGGTGCACATCCTCTGACGAGGGCGTCCGACTCAGCGGACCTCGACCGTGCCGTCGAGACCGCCGCCGACGAGCGTCAGCTCGAACGGGGCGTCGTCGTCGACCTCGTCCTCGGCGAACTCGACCACCGTGGCCCGCGGCGCCATGTCCATGGTGCACACCTGATCCTCGTCCGTGACGAAGGTCACCGTGCCCGTCGAGCCGTCCGCTTCGACGGAGTCGACGACCGGAGCGCAGCTGGAGGAGCCCCAGGTCAGCAGCACCAGACCGCCGTCGTCGAACCAGGCCGCGGACGGCTGGTACTCGGTCGACGAACCGGGAGTGGCCGTGGCGGCGGGGTCGCCGTCGACGTCGATCTCGTCGATCAGGTCGCCGTACGTCACCACCAGCGTCACGTCCTTGGTCGGGTCGACGCCGTCCGGCAGCGCTCCGAGGCTGGCCCGGGGCGCGAGGTCCGCCGTGCAGGCCTGCTCCGTGGCGCCGTCACCTTCCGGCTCGACGAGCGTGACGGAGACCCGCTGCCCCTCGGCAGAGACCTCGTCCACCTGGGGGAGGCAGGTCGACGACCCCCAGCTGACGACAGCGAACATCCGCCCGTCGTCGACGAGCGCTCCGTCCATGTCGTCCTGGTCGTCCGCGCTCCCGGCGCTTCCCGGGCCGCTGGAGGGGTCGGACGTCGAATGCGGTGCGGCTCCGCCGGGACCGACCGTGCAGCCGGCGAGGACGAGGGCCGCGGCGAGCGCGGAGGACACGGCGAGCACGAGCCTGCGGGGAGTCATGCCCTCAGGGTAGCGGCGGGTTCCGCTCCTCGAAACCGGGGTTGACGGATCGCGCGATCACTGCAGAGCGGAGGTGAGCCGCGCGAGATTGTCGAGCACGGTGGAGCGCAGCGGCTGCTGCAGCCACTCCTCGAGCGTCAGCTCCCGGCTCAGCGACCGGTACTTGTCCTCGACCTCGCGCATCTCGGCGACGAACTCCTCGCCGCGCACGAGCATCGAGACCTCGAGGTTCAGACCGAAGGAGCGCATGTCCATGTTGCTGGACCCGATGACGGCCACCTCGTCGTCGATCGTCAGGCTCTTGGTGTGGAGGATGTAGGGCTTCCGGTACATCCAGATCCGCACGCCCGCCCGGAGCAGCGCCTCGTAGTAGCTGCGCTGGGCGTGGTAGACCATCGCCTGGTCGCCCTCCTCCGAGACGAACAGCTGCACCTCGACACCGCGGTCGACGGCCGCGGTGACCGCGAGCAGCAGGGCCTCGTCCGGGACGAAGTAGGGACTGACGATCATGATCTGCTTCTTCGCCGCGTACAGGAGGGCGAGGAAGAGCCGCAGGTTGTTCTCCACCTCGAAGCCCGGGCCGGACGGCACCACCTGACAGTCCAGGTCGCCGGAGCCGATGTTGGCGTGCGAGATGTCGATCTCCTCGAGCACGACGTCCGTCTCGCTGTACCAGTCGCTGAGGAAGATCGCGTTGACGCTCAGCACCACCGGCCCGTCCAGGCGGACCATCAGGTCGACCCAGTGCAGACCTCGGCGGATGTTCTTCGGCAGGTTGTAGGTGGAGTCCGTGATGTTCTGCGACCCCAGGAAGGCGATGTTGCCGTCCACGACGAGGAGCTTTCGGTGATTGCGCAGATCCGGACGCTGCATCTTGCCCTTGAGCGGCTGCACGGGAAGCATCAGGTGCCACTCCGCACCCATGTCGTTCAGGCGGGCGATGGTCTGGCGGTAGCGCGGCTTGCCCCGGTTCGCCCAGTGGTCGAGGAGCACGCGCACGGCCACACCCCGCGCAGCCACCTCTTCGAGGGCGCGGAAGAAGTTGTCCGTCGAGTCGTCGGACTGCAGGATGTAGAACTCGACGTGCACGTACTCCTGCGCCGTGCGGATGGCCTCCGCCATCTCGTCGAGCGACTCCTGGTAGTCGGAGATGAGGTGGGCGCCGTTGTCGCCGGAGAGCGGCAGGGCGCCGAGACGCTGGTTCATCTGCACGATCGGCCCGAACCAGGCGGGGGCGTTCGGCCGGAGCGTCCCGAAGTGGAGGTGCTCGCTGGTCTCCGCGATGTACTGGTTGATCTGCTCCTGCTTGCGGCGCCGTGCACGCGGCAGGCGGGGGTTCCCGATCAGCAGGAACAGGAAGACGCCGACCACCGGGATGAAGAACACGGCGAGGAGCCAGGCCATCGCCGCGGTGGGACGGCGGTTGCGCGGGATGACGATGATCGCGGTGACGCGGATGATGATGTCTAGCACCAGGACGAAGGCGGCGACCCACCATCCCCAGGACTCCGCGGTCATCACGCCCCCTCACCCACACCGAGGATGGTCACCCCGGGGCGCGCCGGACCGGGCGCGCTCGCTTCACAGTAGCGGATGGGTCGGACTCAGGGGCGCGGCGGCAGCCCGCGCGCGGCGCGTTCCTCGGCCTCGATCTGCGCGTGCACCTTGCGCTCCGTGCGATCGAACCGGAGGATGCCGCGAAGCACGACGAAGAAGACGATGCTGACGCCGACCGTCGGCAGGAGCGACCATGCCGCGGCGAGCCAGAAGTTGTCCATGCGTCCATCGTACGCGAGCGACTACTCGTGCACAGGTGGCGCTTCCCAGGATTCTCATCCACAGCGCCCCTCCGGTGCCCCATCACGTGCGCAGAAACGTCACCCTCTCCTCATGACAACCGTGCTCCGCGCCTCCGACTCCGCCCAGTTCCTGGCCATCGTGCCCGCCCTCGCCGGCTTCACGCCACGCGAGAGCATCGTCCTCCTCCCGTTCCGCGGCTCCCGCAGCGACGGGGCGATGCGCCTCGACCTCCCCGATCACGTCATCCCCGTCCTCCACTACGCCACGGCGGCGGTCGACCTGGTCGTCCGGGTGCCGGGGACCGACGCCCTGGCCGTCGTCGTCTACACCGACACCCCGGCGGAGCAGACGCCGGACGGCCTCGTGCTTCCGCACGCGGTGGCGGTCGACACGCTTCTGGGTTGCGCCGAGGGCGCGGGGCTCCGAGTGGTCGAGGCCCTGTGCGTGACGCCGGAGGGCTGGAGCCGGTACGAGGACACCGATCCGGTGCTGCATCCGCTGACCGACATCGTTCCGCCGCCCGGGGCCGCCGCGCTCGGCGATGTCTCGGGAGACCAGTTCTCCGGAGCGGCGTTGCCATCCGCCCCTGCGGCGGAGGCCCGCCAGGTCGCCCGCATCCTGCACGGCCTCGACCGTGCGCTCGGTCCGGAGCGCACGACGCGCGCCGGCGAGCCGCAGGTGATCGCCGCCGCCGCTCTGCTCGACGACATCCCCGCGTTCCTCGAATCGGTTCTCGAGGCCTCGGATCCGCTCCCGCCCCTCACCGCCGCCGCGCTCGTGTGGTGCCTGGGGCGACCACCGGTCCGCGACACGGCGATCGCGCAGTGGGCGACCGATCACCGTCAGGGCATCCGCACCATGGAGGCGCAGCTCGCCTTCACCGCCGCCGGGGCACCCGTGCCCGACGACATCGGGCGTGTGTTCCTCGGCCGCGGCACGGCGCCGGACGGCGAGCGACTCCGCACCGCGCTTCGTGCCGTACGCGAGGCCACGGCACGAGCCCCGCGGGAGGCACGCCCCGGCCCGCTCACCGTCGCGGCCTGGTTGTCCTGGGCGCTCGGACGCGCCACGCACGCGGGCCGCTACCTCGAGATGGCGCGGGAGATCGACCCGACGTACAGTCTCGCGCTGCTGCTCGACGCCATGATCGGCGGGGCGGTCCTGCCGGAGTGGGCCTTCCGTGGGCGGCGCGGAGAATGAGCGCCCCGCTGCTACTTGACGAGCGGGAAGAGGATGGTCTCGCGGATCCCCAGGCCGGTGATCGCCATCAGGAGACGGTCGATGCCCATGCCCATCCCTCCGGACGGCGGCATGCCGTGCTCCAGAGCCCGGAGGAACTCCTGGTCGATCGGCATGGCCTCG
Source organism: Microbacterium sp. CFSPD4_SD4 (assembly GCF_057364585.1). Classification (NCBI taxonomy): domain Bacteria; kingdom Bacillati; phylum Actinomycetota; class Actinomycetes; order Micrococcales; family Microbacteriaceae; genus Microbacterium; species Microbacterium sp. CFSPD4_SD4. The sequence continues at coordinate 74,933 of NZ_JBNFOC010000003.1, read as the reverse complement.
ACGTCGCCGCGGGCGGCGAGCTTCGCCTGCTCCTCGAACCGCTCACGCTGGATGACCGGGTCCACGAGCTCGGAGTACCCGGTCGCCAGCTCGAATCCACGGATGTAGAGGTCCCACTTCTCCACGACGCCCTCGACGGAGCGGTGCTCCCGCACGAGCGGGGAGGTGTCGACGGGGAAGTCCATGACGAACGTCGGCCGGACGAGGTCGCCCTTCACGAAGTGCTCCCAGAGCTCCTCGACGAGCTTGCCGTGCGTGGCCTGAGGCGGCACGTCGACGCCGTTCGCCTCGGCGAAGGCGATCAGGTCCGCGACGGCGTCCGTCGGCGTGACGGTCCGCCCGGACGCGGCCGACAGCGACTCGTACATCGAGATGCGGTCCCACTCGCCGCCCAGGTCGTATTCGGTGCCGTCCGCCCACGTCACCGTGGTCGACCCGGCCACCGCGATCGCCGCCTGCTGCACGAGCTCCTGCGTCAGTGCCGCCATCTGGTTGTAGTCGCCGTAGGCCTGGTAGGCCTCGAGCATCGCGAACTCCGGGCTGTGCGTGGAGTCGGCGCCCTCGTTGCGGAAGTTCCGGTTGATCTCGAAGACCCGCTCGATGCCGCCGACGACAGCGCGCTTGAGGTACAGCTCCGGGGCGATGCGGAGGTAGAGCTCCGTGTCGAACGCATTGGAGTGGGTGACGAACGGGCGAGCGGACGCGCCGCCGTGCTGCACCTGCAGCATGGGCGTCTCCACCTCGAGGTAGCCGTGGGACGCGAACGTCGCCCGCAGGCTCGCGTTCACCGCCGCACGCGCACGCACGGTCGTCCGCGCCTGCTCCCGGACGATGAGGTCGAGGTAGCGACTGCGGACGCGTCCTTCTTCGCTCAGCTCGGCGTAGGCGTTGGGCAGCGGGAGGATCGCCTTCGACGCGATGGCCCAGTCGTCCGCCATGATCGACAGCTCGCCGCGACGGCTGGAGATGACCTCACCGTGCACGAAGACATGGTCGCCGAGGTCGACGTACTCCTTCCAGTCCGCGAGCGATTCCTCGCCGACGTTGGCGAGGGAGACCATCGCCTGGATCCGGGAGCCGTCGCCGGCCTGGAGCGTCGCGAAGCAGAGCTTCCCGGTGTTGCGGCTGAACACCACGCGGCCGGCGACGCCGACGACGACGCCGGTCTCGGCGCCGGGCTCGAGGTCTCCGTACTCCGCGCGCAGCGCGGGAATGCTGTGCGTCACGGGCACGGCGACCGGGAACGCACCGCCGCCGGCGTCCGTGCGCTTCTCGATCAGACGCTCGCGCTTGGCGAGGCGGACGGCCTTCTGCTCGTGGATGTCCTCTTCGGCGGAAGGGGCGGCCGAGGCCGTTTCGGGCGCGGCGGGCGCGTCAGTCATGTGCGGGGCTCCTTGGAAGTCCTCCCCAGTTTACCGAGATGGCGCGGGACGTCCTCGCCGCGCGGCGTGCTGGGTAGCCTCGAGGCATGGCCCCCACTCGGATCCTCCGCGCGAGCGCCGTCGTCGCTCTCGCCACCGTCCCCGTCCTCGCGCCGGAGATCGCCGTCGCGGCGGCCCCGGCGACCGCCGTCGTCTCCGCCGCCGACGTGGACGACTTCTCCTACGCCTCCTGGGACGCGGTGTACGACGTCGGGCTCGACGAGGACGGGCGGGCGCGCATGCAGGTGACGGAGACCGTCGTCGCGCGATTCCCCGACGCCGACCAGAACCGCGGCATCGTGCGGGGACTGGCGACGACGTACAAGGACGCCGCGCTCGACACCCGGGTGCTCGCGGTCACCGACGAGGACGGAGCCGCCGTCCCGTACGAGACCGATGAGGACGACGGGACGCTCTTCGTCCTCACCGGCGACGACGACTTCGTCCACGGCTTGACCACCTACGTCATCGAGTACGAGATGCGCGACATCATCGTCGGCAGCGCTCCGGACGCGTCGGGTTCCCGCACCGCGGACGAGTTCTACTGGGATCTCCTCCCCCTCGACAGCACGCAGCCGATCGAGGCGTTCCGGGCCGACATCCGCTTCGACGCGGCCCTGGCCACCCATCTCACCGGCGCGACGAGATGCTACATCGGCCCTGCCGGATCCACGGCTCCCTGCGAGCTCGCGGGGCCGATCGCGGGTGGGGAGGGCGCGACGTTCCATGTCGAGGCCCGGTCGCTTCCCGCCGGGGACGGGGTGACGGTGGCCGTCGGCTTCGCACCGGGGACCGTGACCCAGCCCGCCGCCCGCCAGCCCGATCCCGTCGCCGACCTCGGGCCCGTGCTCGCCGCGGTCGGCGCCGTCGGCCTGTCCGCGGCCGGGTGGGCGGCCACGGTGGGCTCGGGACGACGTCGGCGCCGCGCCAGCGGGATCATCGTGGCGCAGTACGAGGTCCCCGACGACCAGCCTCCCCTCCTCGCGGCCGCGCTCCTCCCTGGTGCCGAGAACGTGGTGCCCGCCGAGATCGTGCACCTCGCCGTCCGCGGCGCCCTGCGCATCGAGGAAGGCACGTCAGCCGAAGCGCCCCGGCTGCGACGACAGCCCCACGGCAGGGCGCCGAGCCCCCTCGATCAGGCTGCGCTCGACGCGCTCTTCCTCCACGCGGATGCGGACGGCGTCGTGGACCTGCCGACCGAGAGCGAGGCCTTCGCGACGCGGATGACCGCGCTGACGACGAAGGGCCAGGAGGAGGCCTCCCGCCGCGGTCTGACGACCACGGCGCGCAGCCGCGCTGCCGTCATCCTGCAGTCCGTGGCCATCGCCCTCGCCGTGGCCGGTCTCGTCGTCGCCATCGTGGCCGTGGCATCCGGACGCCTGTCCGCCGGCCCCGCGCTTCTCGCCATCTCCCTCGGGACGCTGCTCGTCGCGGCCTCGAGTTTCTTCACCTTCTCGCGGCACACGGTGCTGACGCCGGAAGGTGCGCAGGCGTACGAGCATCTGCAGGGGGTGCGCGAGTTCATCCGGGTCGCGGAGGAGGATCGGTTGCGGATGCTGCAGTCCTACACCGGCGCGGAACGGCGCACCGAGGAGGGGGCGGACGTCATCCATGTCTACGAGCGCCTCCTCCCCTACGCGATGCTGTTCGGCATGGAGGACGAGTGGGGCCGGGTGCTGGAGAGTGCGTACAGCCGGGAGGCGCACGGCCCGACCTGGATCGGCGACCCCACGTCCTTCGCTCTCCGCACGTCGCTCGTGGCGTTCATGAGCTCCTCGACCGCGGCCGCGACCTACTCGGCCCCGTCCACCGGCACCTCGTCCGCTACCGGCGGCTCGTTCGGCGGCGGGTTCTCCGGGGGCGGAGGCGGAGGCGGCTTCTCCGGCGGACGCTGAGCCCGAGACGCCGCGCCGGGACGGCGATCAGACCAGCGGGGGCGGGTCCGAGGCGTCGCGCAGCGCCCGCTCGACCGTCGACTGCACCAGAGCCGACAGGAAGCCACCCGGGTTCTCGACCCCGATGTCACGGAGCCGCGAGGTCGACTGTCCGATGATCGAGCGGGAGAACTCCGTGGCCGTGGCGATCGCGTCGGCGTAGACGGCACGGTCGGCTTCCGCGATGACCACCGGTTCGCACCCCATCTCCACGGCCAGCGCCTGGGCGATCGGGAGCACGGCGGCGGGAGCGGTGACCGCCGCGAAGCCCGCCTGCAGCTGTCGGAGGTCGATCGAGGTCCCCGTGAACGTGATCGCCGGGTGCACCGCCAACGGGATGGCACCGCGCTCCGCCGCCGGGCGCAGGACCTCGATGCCCTGCGCCGGATCGGTGTGCAGGACGAGCTGGCCGATCTGCCACCCGCCGACCTCCGCGATGCCCGAGACGAGGGACGGAAGCTCGGCGGAGGGGACCGCGAGGATCACCAGTTCGGCGCGCCGCACGACCTCCTGCGTGTCCAGCACCGGGATGCCCGGGAGCACCGCGGACGCACGCTCGTCGTCCGATCCGCTCGTGATCCCGATGATCGCGTGCCCGGCTCCGGCCAGTGCCGCGCCGATCACCGGACCGACGCGCCCGGCCCCGACGATGCCGACGCCCAGGCGCCCGTCGCGCACCACGCTCACTCCTCGCGCGACGTGTCCGGTCGCGCCGGCGGGGTGGGTGGCGGGGTCGGGCCGGTCGGCGAGGGAGAGGTCGAGGGGGCAGCCGTCTGCGGCGGTGGCGGCGCGACCGGCGGAGCGAGGCGGCGGCGCGACCGGAGGCGCCGTGACCGGCGGAGCAGGCGGCGGCGTCACCGGAGGAGTCCGGACGGGCGGGACCGGCGGAGTCGCCGACCCCGGAACACCGGTCGGCGGAGCAGGCGGCGCGAACGGAGCCGGTGGAGCGGGCGGAGCAGGCGGAGCGGATGCCGCCCCTCCGAACGCGGGAGACGCCGGCGTCGCAGGACCACCGAACACCGGCGGAGCGGGCGGTGCGACCGGAGTTCCCGCCGCGGCGTGCTCGCTCCAGCGGTGCGTGTGGTCTCGGGACGCCGCCTCGGCCGCGGCGACGCTGACCTCGTTGAGCAGCGCAAGGGCGTCGGCGCGCTCGAGCCCCGAGAGGAGGCCGGTGATCGGCCCGGGCACGGTGTGCACCTGTGCACCGGAGACCCCCTGGGCCCGGTCGATAGGCCCCTGGCTCAGCGAAACGCCCTGGAGACGCGCGAGCGGGAAGACCGCGAGCTTGCGCCACACGATGCCGCGGCGCAGGAGCAGGCCGTCCGTCGTCACCGTATAGCCGTGGCGCTTCCAGGAGAACGGTCGCCGCCACCAGGCCCGGCGCGGCATCGTCCGATAGGGGTCGGCGTCGGTCGGACCGACGACACCCTGGTCCCACAGCGCGGGGATGCTCTCGGCCGGCACGTCGGGCAGCACGAGCGACAACACACGCTCCACGTCCGCGCGCTTGCCGACCGGGAGCACGACGTTGAACTGCTGACCGCTGCTCGACGACTGCTGCGCTGCGCTCTTGCCGCTCATCCGGTTGATCTTGATGGTCCACCAGCCGAACGGCCGCCACAGCAGGGACTGCGACACCTCGACCGCGAAGATGCGGCCCGGCGGAAGGGTCTCGGTGACCGTGGTGAGCAGGCCGTAGGTGATGCGCACGCCGTCGGGGGTGGGCGCGATGGAGTAGCGCAGCGACTTGGAGATCTGCGCCCACGTGATACCGACCACGGCGATGACCATGGGGACGCCCATGCCGAGCCCGATGCCCAGCAGCACCACCCCGCCGTCGGGATCGCCGTCGACGAGGATGCCGATGAGGGTGCTGCCGATCGCGATCGCGAAGATCACGCCGAAGAAGACCAGCCACAGCAGCCCGGAGATGAGCTGCGAGCCGATCAGCCGGCCGGCCGGGATCTTGACGACGCTCTCGGGGACGACGTCCTGCAGGTCCACGCCGGCGAGCAGGCCGTTGACGCCCTCGTTCATCGAGCCGACGAGCTGTGCACGCGCGGTAGCCGGAGCGGTCCCGCCGGATGTCGCGCCGCTCTGCGGATCCAACGCCGCGTGCCGAGCGGCTCGCGCACCGGAGGCCAGGCGCAGGATCTCGGCGCGCACGCCTTCGGCGCGCGGCGTCGCCAGGTATTCGAGCGCGACGTTCGCGTCGGTGCCCGCGCCGACGACCTCGAGCTTTGCGAGGCCGATGATACGTGCGGGGAACGGCCGCGTGAGGTTCACGCCCTGCACACGGTCGAGCGGGGCGCGACGGTGCGACCGGAAGATGATGCCCTTGCGCACCTCGACGTGCTCCCCGGTGATCCGGAACTGCTGGAAACGCCAGACGAACCAGAAGATGGCCACGAGCACCACGACGAGCGCCAGGACACCCAGCAGCGCGATCAGGGCGAAGTTGTTGGCGAGCACCCAGTCGACCGGATCGCCGCCGGCGTAGTCGTCGTAGTGCGCCTCCTCCGGCGCGAACTGCCCGACGAGCCAGGCGATGACGCGGTCGCGCATGTTCGCGATCACGATGCCGCCGACGATGATGAGCGCCAGGCCGCCCTTGAAGAGCGGCGTCAGCGGATGCATCCGGTGCCATTCGCCGTCCGCGAGGTGCGTCGACGGTGCGCCCGCGGAGGTCTGCCCCGGCGCGGCGGTGGGGAGCTGCGACTCGCTCACAGTCCGGTCCGGCGGGTCTCGGCGACCTGGATGAGCGTGTCGCGCAGCGCCTCGGCCGCCGCCTGGGTGAGGCCGGGGATCTGCACGCCGGTGGTGGCCGCCGCGGTGACCATCTTGAGCTGGGAGATGCCGAACGCCCGATCGAGAGGCCCCTGGGTGATGTCGACGAGCTGCATGCGACCGTACGGCACGGCGATCATGCGCTGCCAGAGGATGCCCTTGCGGAACACGATGTCGTCCGCCCGCAGCATGTAGCCGATCGCCCGCGCCTGACGCGGGAGGATGACCAGCGTCACGAGGGTGATGAGGATGATGACCCGGCCGGGATCCACACCCAGTCCTGTTCGAGCACGATGTTCAGCACGACGGCAGCCGCCACGACGATCGCCAGGAAGATGACGTTCTGCACGATCTGCGACACCACGTAGCGCGGCGAGATCTGGTGCCAGGTGCCGTCGAGCTCGAGGCGGGCCTCGTTGCGCGCCGTGCGCAGGCCCGTGTAGGTGCCCTGGTCGAGGGCGCCGAGGTCAGTGCCCTCCGCCGGGTTCAGGGGCGCGGTCTCTGGGTTCTGAGTCATCAGGATCCTTCGGCAGGGTGCAGAACTGTTCGGCGACGAGAGCGGCGATGACGAGCACGACCGCACTCGCGATCAGCGCCACCATGGCCACAGTCGACCCTATCGGGGGATCGATGGGGCGCGTGAGGAGGAAGGCCAGCAGGCCCGCCCCGAAGCCCGCCAGGATCGCCCCCAGCAGACTCGACGCCCGCGCGAGGGTTGCGGCCCGGAGAGCACGGAACGGGTCGATGCGCACTCCGGAGCGGACGCTGCGCCGCACCGGCCAGGCCACCCCGAGCGATGCGCCCGCGATGAGGACGAGCAGCACCGGGAGGAAGAGGGACGGCGTGAACGTGGCCCGCCCCGTCGCCGTGAGCATCTGGTCGAGGATGAAGCCGGCCCCGGCGCCGACGAGCGCGAGGACGGCGAGAAGTCCGGCGGAGGTGCGCTTCATCCCTCGCCTCGCGCGCGAAGGTCCGCCGCCAGATCGGCGACCCGGCCGCGCCCCACGAGCTCGGCGTCGGGGTCGACGTCGAGCCACGGCTCCAGGACGAACAGCCGCTCCGCCGCCCGCGGATGCGGCAGCTGGATGCGGGGGTCGTCCGAGACGACGTCGCCATAGGCGATGAGGTCGAGGTCGAGGGTGCGGTCGCCCCACCGCTCGCCGCGCACGCGGCCGTTCTCGTCCTCGATGGCGTGCAGCATGCCGAGGAGGATCTCGGGAGCGAGCCGGGTGGTCACCAGGGCCACCGCGTTCACGTACCCGGGGGCGTCCGGATCGGGGCCGTCCACGCGCAGCGCCACCGTCTCGAACAGGCGCGACAGGCGCACGTCCGAGACGAGCGGCAGCCGAGCGATGCGCGCGGCCGCGGCGCGGATCGTCTCCTCGCGGTCTCCGAGATTGGCGCCGAGCGCGACGACCGCCACCGTCTCGGGGCGCGGAGCTCGGGGGCCCGGCACCTCCGGCGGGCGGGTGAGGTTGCGGCTCATGTGGTGATGTCCTCCAGCGACTCCGGAGCCCGCGTCCGATGCACCGTCACAGCCACGTCGCCGAAGGTCAGGGCGATCGGCGCCTGCGGCTTGTGCACCGTGACGGTCACCTGCTGCACGCGGCGGTCACCGAGGGCGACGTCCGCGATCCGCTCGGCCAGGGTCTCGATGAGGTTCACCGGCTCCCCCGCGACGACGGCGGCCACCCGCTCCGCGAGCTCGCCGTAATGCACGGTGTCGGCCACATCGTCGGACGCGGCGGCCTGTTCGAGGGAGAGCCGCAACCGGAGGTCGACCGTGAACTCCTGTCCGTTCTCCCGCTCGTGCGGGTAGACGCCGTGGTGGCCGAACACGGTCAGCCCTGTCAGCACGATCTCGTCGAGGAAGTCCATGCCTCTAGGGTACGGCGACGCTCCGACCTCGCACTCAGCCTTCCCAGGCGCGGGTGATCGCGAGGGCGTCGCGGGTGGCCGCGACGTCGTGCACGCGCACCGCCCAGGCGCCGGCGCGCATCGCGAGCGCACTCGTCACCGCGGTGGCCAGGTCCCGGCGCTCCTCGGACACGCCGTCACCGCCCGGGGCCGCCTCCTGCAGCACGTCGGCGAGGAAGCGCTTGCGCGACGTCCCGACCAGCACGCGGAAGCCGAGACCCACGATCTCGTCGAGGCCCCGCAGCACGTCCCAGTTCTGGGCACCGGCCTTGGCGAACCCGATACCGGGGTCGACGATCAGGCGGGAGGGCGCGATCCCGGCGGCGGCCGCCTCCCCGATGCGCTCGCGCAGTTCGCCGGCCACCTCTCGGGCGACGCGGCGGTAATCGGCGTTCGCGTACATGTCGGCGGAGAAGCCCCGCCAGTGCCCGATCGCGAAGTCGGCACCCGACTCCGCAACCGCGGCGCGCATGTCGGGGTCGGCCAGTCCGCCGGAGACGTCGTTGACGATGCGCGCTCCCGCGCGCACGGCGGCCGCGGCGGTCGACGCGTTGAGGGTGTCGATGCTGACGACGGCACCGGCCGCCGTGAGCTGTTCGACGACCGGAAGGACCCGGCGCTGCTCCTCGTCCACCCCGACGCGTTCCGCGCCCGGCCGGTCGATTCGCCCCCGACGTCGAGGACGGACGCCCCTTCCGCGCGCAGACGGAGGCCGTGGGCGACCGCCCGGTCCGCGTCGAGATACCGCCCGCCGTCGCTGAACGAGTCGGGGGTGACGTTCACGATGCCCCAGATGCCCGTCATGCGCGCGACGTCCCGGCCCCCGGCACGGTCATGCCGATCAGGGTCACCAGCTCCGCGCGTGCCACGGGATCCGTGTAGACCCCGCGCGCCGCGATGGTCAGCGTCGAGGCCTCGGTCTGCCGCCCGCCCCGCATCGTCACGCAGCCGTGGCTGGCATCGAGCACGACGAGCACGCCGCGCGCGTCGAGGTTCTCGGCGATCGTGTCGGCGATCTGCTCCCCCAGCCGCTCCTGCACCTGCGGCCGCGCGGCGAGGATCTCCACGACGCGCACGAGCGCACCGAGGCCGACGACCTGCTCGCCCGGAAGGTAGGCGATGTGCGCGTGCCCTGCGAAGGGCAGGAGGTGGTGCTCGCACACCGAGCGGAAGCGGATGTCGCGCAGCAGCACCGCTCCGGACGGCAGGGTGTCCGGCGCCGGCCCGCGGGTCACGCTGATCGTGTGGGCGAGCGGCTCGGCGGGATCCTCGCCCACACCGGCGAAGAACTCCGCGTAGAGCTCGGCCATCCTCGAGGGCGTCTGCTTGATCCCCGGACGATCGGGGTCCTCGCCGATCGCCTCCAGGAGTTCCCTGGTGAGCCGCTCGACGCGTCCCTTGTCGACGGTCACGTCACGCCGTCGCGGGACGAGGGTTGCCCGCTCCGGCGGAGCCCTGCTGCGGACGCGGCGGGGCCGTCGGCGCCTCGACGGAGGCGGCGAGCGAGACGTCCTTCTTCGGGACCTCGATCGGCGGCCGCTCCGAGACCGGGCGGTCTTCGCTGGACAGCCACAGCGGACGCTCGGGGAGCTTCTTCACCTCGGTGAAGATCTCGGCGATGCGGTTGTGGTCGAGGGTCTCCTCCTCGAGGAGCGCGAGGGCGAGACGGTCGAGGATGTCCCGGTTCTCGCTGAGCACCGCATACGCCTCGTTGTGCGCCTGCTCGATGAGTGCGCGCACCTCGGCATCGACCCGCTCCGCGACCTTCTCGGAGTACTCGCGGCCACGGCCCATGTCCCGTGCGACGAACATGTCGCCGCCCTCGGTGCCGAGCTTGACGGGGCCGACCTGCGTCGTCATGCCGTACTCGATGACCATCTTGCGGGCGATCGAGGTCGCCTTCTCGATGTCGTTGGACGCACCGGTGGTGGGGTCGTGGAAGACGAGCTCCTCGGCGACGCGACCGCCCATGGCGTAGGTGAGCTGGTCCTGCAGCTCGTTGCGGGTCACCGAGTACTTGTCGTCCAGCGGCAGCACCATCGTGTAGCCCAGCGCCTTGCCGCGGGGCAGGATCGTGATCTTCGTCACGGGGTCGGTGTAGTTCATCGCCGCCGCCGCGAGCGCGTGTCCGCCCTCGTGATACGCCGTGATGAGCTTCTCCTTGTCCTTCATCACGCGAGTGCGACGCTGCGGACCGGCGATCACGCGGTCGATGGCCTCGTCGAGGGCGCGGTTGTCGATGAGCTGCGCGTTCGAGCGGGCCGTGAGCAGCGCGGCCTCGTTGAGCACGTTCGCCAGGTCGGCACCGGTGAAGCCGGGCGTCTTGCGAGCGACGACCTCGAGGTCGACGTTCTTCGACAGCGGCTTGCCCTTGCTGTGCACCTCGAGGATCTTCTGGCGGCCCTTGAGGTCGGGGGCGTCGACACCGATCTGACGGTCGAAGCGGCCGGGGCGCAGCAGCGCGGGGTCGAGGATGTCGGGACGGTTGGTGGCCGCGATCACGATGACGTTCGCGTTCGGGTCGAAGCCGTCCATCTCGACGAGCATCTGGTTCAGCGTCTGCTCGCGCTCGTCGTTGCCACCGCCCATGCCGGCGCCGCGGTGACGGCCGACGGCGTCGATCTCGTCGATGAAGATGATGGCGGGAGCGTTCTCCTTGGCCTGGCTGAACAGGTCGCGCACGCGGGAGGCGCCGACGCCGACGAACATCTCGACGAAGTCGGAACCGGAGATCGAGTAGAACGGGGCTCCGGCCTCGCGCGACGGCGCGGGCGAGGAGGGTCTTTCCGGTTCCGGGAGGGCCGTACAGGAGCACGCCCTTCGGGATACGGGCGCCGATGGCCTGGAACTTCGCCGGGTCCTGCAGGAACTCCTTGATCTCGTGGAGCTCCTCGATGGCCTCGTCGGCACCGGCGACGTCGGCGAAGGTGACCGTCGGGGTCTCCTTGTTGACCAGCTTGGCCTTGGACTTGCCGAACTGCATGACCTTGCCGCCGCCGCCCTGCATGGACGACAGGAGCCACCAGAACAGGAGGCCGAGCAGCACGAGGGGAAGCAGCAGGGAGAGGAAGCCGTCGAACCAGGTCGCGCGCGGCACGGCGTCGTTGAAGCCGTCCTTCGGGGCGGCCGCATCGATCGCGGAGACCACCTCGTCGCCCGGGCCTCGACGTAGTAGAACTGGACGTTCTCGGAGCCCTCGAACGGCTTGGACAGCGTCATGTCCACCCGCTGATCGCCGTCGGTGGTGACGACCTCGGTCACGGTCTTGCCGGAGAGCAGCTCGAGCCCCTCCTGCGTCGTGATCTGCTTCGGCGCACCGAGGTTCGAGATCAGCAGGAATCCGCCGAAGAGCAGCACGCCGATCAGAGCGACGTAGATCAGCGGATTGCGGGTGAGCTTCTTCACATCCATGGTCGGATCAGCGTATCGCCTCCGTGCTAGGGGGCCGCTGTGCGTTCACCCACGGCGCAACGCCCTCGGCGCTGCCGCCCGGGTCCTGGGCCCGCCTGGGCCGCTGAGCCTGTCGAAGCGTCAGCTGTAGACGTGCGGTGCCAGCACGGCGACGTCGCGGAGGTTGCGGTAGCGCTCGGCGTAGTCGAGCCCGTAGCCGACGACGAATTCCACGGGGATGTCGAAGCCGACGTACTTGCAGTCGATCTCGACCTTCGCGGCCTCCGGCTTGCGCAGCAGCGCGAGGACCTCGATCGACTCCGCACCGCGGGACTCGAAGTTCTCCAGGAGCCAGCTCAGGGTGAGGCCGGAGTCGATGATGTCCTCGACGATGAGCACGTGCTTGCCGTGCAGGTCGGTGTCGAGGTCCTTCCGGATCTGCACGACGCCGCTCGACTTCGTGCTGGCGCCGTAGCTCGACACCGCCATCCAGTCCATCGGCGCGTGGAACGGCAGCGCCCGCGCGAAGTCGGCCATGACCATGACCGCGCCCTTCAGCACGCCAACGAGGATGAGGTCCTTGCCCTCGTAGTCCTTCGCGACCTGCGCCGCGAGCTCGTCGAGCTTGGCGTGGATCTCCTCCTCGGTGACGAGGATCTGTGCAAGGTCGTCCTGGATCTCCGCGGCGCGCATGGATCGATTTTAGGCGACGCGGCGGTGTGCTCCGGTCGCGGGCGCGCACCCTCCCCCGCAGGGCGACACCGCACTACTCTGACGGTGACGCGGGCGCACGCCCCGACGGAAGGAGATCCCCATGGCGACCCAAGACATCCTCAGCCAGGTCCCCCTCGACGACATCGCGCAGAAGCTCGGAGTGTCGCGCGACGAGGCCAAGCTCGCGGTCGAGCAGGGCGGCGCCGTGCTCCTCGGCGGGCTGGCCAAGAACGCGGAGAGCTCCGAGGGGTCGGCGGCCATCGAGAAGGCCCTCGGCAAGCACCGCGGTGCGTCGAGCCCGGCGACGATCGACGACATCGATAAGGAGGACGGCGAGAAGATCGTCTCCCACATCCTCGGCGGGAAGGAGAAGGAGGTCACGAAGGAGCTGACGGAGTCGAAGGCGACTCCGGGAATCGACTTCGGAAAGCTCCTCCCCATCCTCGCGCCGATCGTGATGGGTCTGATCGCCAACGCGACCAAGGACAAGACGGCGAAGGCGGACGCGGGCACGGAGGGCTCCGGCGGGATCGGCGACGTCATCGGCGGCATCCTCGGCGGCGGCGACTCCGGCTCCGGCGGCGGGTTGGGTGACGTGCTGGGTGGCCTCCTCGGCGGCGGCAAGAGCGGCTCCGGCGGCGGCATCGACCTCGGCGGCATCCTCGGGGGCCTCTTCGGCGGCAGGAAGTAGAACGTGACGCCGCCGCGGCCCGCGGTTCAGCGGGTCGCGGCGGTGAACACGATCCGGCCGCCCTGGCGCACGGCGGCGCACCCCGGCAAGTCGATCGGCCCTTGACCCGACCAATCGGTCACGAGGCGGGCGACCTCGATCGTCTGCCCGCGGCTCAGGCTCGCCCCGAACTCGCTGTCGACCACGATGCGGATGATGCGGTTGCGCAGCGCGGCCGGGTTGGCGGCGAGCGCGGCGACGCTCACCGAGATCCCGGCCTCCGCGTGCTCGACGATGTCCTCGATCGTCTCGTGGATCATCTCGTCGAACGCCTCCGCGTCCTCCCGGAGCTGCTCGGCGGTGCGCGCCAGCGCCTCGGCGATACCCGGACCGAGCTGTGTCTCCAGCACCGGGAGCACGTGGCGGCGCACCCGCACTCGCGTGTAGCGGTCGTCGGTGTTGTGGGGGTCGTCCCACGGCTGCAGCTCCGCCGCGGCGCAGAACGCACGGGTGGTCTCGCGGCGAACGCCGAGCAGCGGGCGCAGCCACCGGAGGCCGTCGTCGTCCTCCCGGTCCGGCGCCATGCCCTGCAGGCTCGTCGCCCCGGAGCCTCGGGCGAGTCCGAGCAGGACAGTCTCGGCCTGATCGTCGAGCGTGTGACCGAGCAGGACCGCCCGCGCGCCGATGTCGCCCGCCGCGTCCCGGAGCACGCGGTAGCGCGCGTCGCGCGCGGCCGCCTCCGGACCACCGTCGCCGTCGACCTCGACGCGGACGACGAGCGCCTCCAATCCGAGCCGTCCGGCGATGCGTGCCGTCTCGGCGGCGACCCCGGCGGACCCGTCCTGCAGACCGTGGTCGACCGTCACCGCGGTCGCACGCACCCCGACTTTCGCGGCCTCGAACGCGGTGGCCGCCGCCAGTGCGAGCGAGTCGGCACCGCCGGACACCGCGACGACGACGGTCGAGCCCTCGGGCAGGTCGGCGAGCGCGGTGCGCACGGCGAGGCGGATCTCGGCGACGGCGGGGTCGAGGGATGGCATCCCTCCACGCTAGGGCACCGTCTCGGCTGCCGTGTCGCCCGAAACCGCGCAGGGCTATCCTGGCGCCGTGACCGGTCGCTCCCCTGCTCCGTCGTTCCGCCCTGAGCGCTCCAAGGCGTTCGTCGATGCGGTCGTGGCGATCGCGATGACGTTGCTGATCCTGCCGCTCACGGACTCGGTCGCCGAGGCGGCCGCCGATCACCTGGATACGGCAGAGTTCCTCGCCGCACACGCGGGCCAACTTCTGAGCTTCGGATTGAGCTTCCTCCTCATCGCGGTGTTCTGGATGGGGCACCACAGTCAGTACCGGGACGTCCAGGCGGTCACGCCGGCGCTGCTGTGGATCAACGTGGCGTGGATGGCGACCATCGTGTGGCTGCCAGTGCCGACGGCGATGATCGGTCAGATGGAGCCCGACCCTCTGCAGGCGGTCCTCTACATCGGCACGCTCCTTCTGACGCAGGTCACGACGCTCGCCGGCTGGCTCTATCTGCAGCGGCACGGGGAGCTCATCACGACACCCCCGGCGGTGATCCGCGGCGGAATCGCCGGTGATCTCGCGGCGATCGTCCTTTTCGCGATCGCCCTGGTCATCGCCGTCGCCGCGTCGCCGAACGGATACCTGGGGTTGCTGGTCCTCCTGTTGAGCAGTCCTCTCTCACGCCTCCTGAACCGGATCGTCCAGCGGCGGCACCGGGACAGCCATCCCGCGACCCCCGAGTAGGCTGGTCCGCGGCATCCCAACCGATCTTCCTGAGGAGCACACGCATGGGCGCACACGACGCCGTCATCGAGATCCCGCGCGCAGCCGCGTGAAGTACGAGGTCGACCACGAGACCGGGCGAGTGCACCTCGACCGCGTGCTCTACACGACCTTCGGCTACCCGGCCGACTACGGCTACTTCGACAACACGCTCGGCGAGGACGGCGACCCGCTCGACGTGCTGGTGCTCCTCGACCACCAGATCTACCCCGGCGTCGTCGTCGAGGTCCGCCCCGTCGCCGTGCTGAAGATGAGCGACGAGGCCGGCGGAGACGACAAGCTCGTCGCCGTGCTCTCCAAGGACCCGCGCTGGGCGCACATCCAGGACATCGACGATGTGCCGGAGTACACGAAGAAGGAGATCGCGCACTTCTTCGAGCACTACAAGGACCTCGAGCCCAACAAGTGGGTCAAGGTCGACGAGTGGGGCAACGCCGCCGAGGCGCAGCGCATCCTCGACGAGGCCATCGTCCGCTTCGGCGAGCAGGGCCACTGACCCGACCCTCTCTGGGTCGCTGACCTCTCTGGGTCGCTGAGCCTGTCGAAGCGAAGACCCCCGGACGCCAGGCGTCCGGGGGTCTTCTGCTGTCCAGCCGTCCGTCAGACGGAGATGCCCTTGCCCGCCATGAAGTCGATGGGGTTCGTGTAGCGGCCGTTGATGTAGACCTCGAAGTGCAGGTGGCAGCCGAAGGAGCCGCCGGTGTTGCCCGCGTAGGCGATGACCTGTCCGGCCTCGACCCACTGGCCGCTGCGCACGGCGAACCCGCCGGGCTTGATGTGCGCGTAGCCGGTGGCGATGCCGCCGCCGT
Source organism: Microbacterium sp. CFSPD4_SD4 (assembly GCF_057364585.1). Lineage (NCBI taxonomy): Bacteria > Bacillati > Actinomycetota > Actinomycetes > Micrococcales > Microbacteriaceae > Microbacterium > Microbacterium sp. CFSPD4_SD4. The sequence continues at coordinate 59,488 of NZ_JBNFOC010000003.1, read as the reverse complement.
GCTGGATGCGGACGTAGTTGCCGTAGCCGCCGTTGTAGAAGGCCGCGTCGACTGTGCCCGAGTGGGCGGCGTAGATCGCCGCGCCGCAGCCGTTGGCGAGGTCGACGCCGTAGTGCCAGCTCGAAGAGCAGCCGTTGGCGTTGCACTGCTGCGAGCGGGGGCCGTAGCCGGAGCTGCGGTAGCCACCGTGCGGACGCACCCAGCCACCGCTTCCCGGGGTGCCGCCTCCGCCGCTGTTCCCCCCGGCGTTCGCGGCGGCCTCGGCGGCCTCGCGGCGCTTGCGCTCCTTCTCGCGCTCCTCGACGCCCTTCTGGTACCCGGCGACGGTGGTCGCGGTGGTGTCCTTCAGCGCGGCGAGCTGCGCCTGCATCGTGGCGAGGTTCGCCGACTGCTCGTCGAGAGCGGCCTGGGCGGCGTCGGCGGCCTGCTGCGCTGCGACCATCTTCTCTTCGGCGATCTTCTGAAGCCGGTCGCGCTCGTCCCGGGCGACGACCGCCTGGTCGCTGAGGGACTGCGCGGAGTTCCGCGCGGCGACCGCGTCGTTGTAGACGGTCTGGTTGTACTCGAGGAGCTTGTCCATCGAGCCGAGGCGGGCGAGGAGCTCGTCGGCGTTGCCTGCGGAGCCCGCGAAGAACAGCTCCAGCGAGGTGTCGTCACCGCCGTTGCGGTAGAGCTGCGCGGCGACCTGGCCGGCCTTGCGGGCGGACTCGTCGGCGACGGCGGCCTGCGCGTCCGCCTTCTCCTGCAGCGAGTCGGCCTCCGCGATCGCGGCGAAGTAGGCCTGCTGCGCGTTGTAGAACTCGGTCGAGGCGACCTCGGCGGCGGCCTGCGTCTCGGAGACCTTCTGCGTGAGCGACTGGATCAGCCCCTCGATGCGCTTCACCTCTGCGGCCTTGGAGGCCTCGTTCTGCTTGGCTTTCTGCACGTCGTCCCAGCTCGGGTACGACGCGGCGTGGGCGGCCGTGACTCCGGACGTGATGCCGAACGCGCTGAGGGCGACGACGCTGAGCGCGCCGAGTCCGAGAGCGCCGCGGCGGCTGATGCCGTCGCCGAAGAGGGTACGTCGCTCCGTCGGGGTGGGCGCACACCCGCAGTCCGCGGATGCCGCGAGTGCCGCATCCTGCGTGGTCTTGTCGTTCACACGGCCCCTTCCGCCGGTTTCACAGATGCCACAGTAACAACAACTTTCACACCAGCACCAGACTCCTGGAGCGGCGTGAACGGCATCCCCGGCCCCTCCATGGTCCCGCTCGAACACGCCCGGGGGAAGCGGGTTCCGGCCTCGATTCGCGATTTGCCCGGATGATCCCTTATGCTTGAGCGTCGGCAAGGAAGTCCCCCGGGACTGACTCGGCCCCATCGTTTAGCGGCCTAGGACGCCGCCCTTTCACGGCGGTAGCACGGGTTCGAATCCCGTTGGGGTCACTCCATCCGATACAATTGAAAACACCAGTATGGCCCTGTAGCGCAGTTGGTTAGCGTGCCGCCCTGTCACGGCGGAGGTCGCGGGTTCAAGTCCCGTCAGGGTCGCTCCGTGCGACGAGCTCTTTCTTCGGAGAGGGCTCTTCGTCTAGGACGCGGCAGCATCATCGCCGCGCGGCTCTGTAGCTCAGTTGGTAGAGCGTTCGACTGAAAATCGAAAGGTCACCGGATCGATGCCGGTCGGAGCCACAAGGCTGATCATTACAATCAGCCCAGAAACCCTCGCCTAGCTTCTACATGGCGGGGGTTTTGCTTTGCCCTGGAACGAACGGGGCGCGGCTTCCCGGATCCGAGGCGTCACATCCCGATCGCCGCCGACGCAGAATATGGCTCAGAAGACATTTCTACGGGAGGCGACATGACCAACGCATCAGTGCTCGTGCGCGCTGCGCGGAAGAGCAGCGGCCTCACGCAGAAGGATCTCGCCGAGCGAACCAACGTCGACCAAGGCCGAGTATCTCGGGTGGAAGGTGGCCGGGAGGCTGAGTTCAGCACAGTCGAGCGCTTCCTCCGTGGCGCCGGCTACCGCTTGTACTCCGCACCGACGCGACGGGACGACGCGGCAACCATCGCGGCGGCGATCCGCGGGTACCTGCGAGCGGGTGACAAGCACAGCGCACTTCGCGAGTTCATCCAGCTGAGCGACAACCTCAACGCCGAGCACGGCCTCGTACGCGGGGTCCTCGGTCTCGCGGAACCCGAGCCGACCGGCGACCGCGTCTGGGACGCCGCCCTGGCAGCCCTCGTGGATCTTCGCCTCCGCGAGGAGGGGCTCCCCACTCCGGCGTGGGTCGACGCCCCGAACAGGCGGGTCCAGGTTCCCCGTACCCTGGACGTCGATCCGGCGGATCCGATCCCGGCGCCCGACGACGTGCCCACGGAATTCTTCGAGCGTGGTGTCCTTGTCTGGCAAGACACACTGACGAGCGTCTGATGGCTGACGCACTGAACCGCGACGACATCATCGCCGGACTCCGCGACCTGGTCGGCGAGCTTCACACCGCTGGCGAAGTCGCAGGCATCCGACTTGTCGGTGGCGCTGCGCTCGTCATCAGGCACTTCGACCGCCGTGCCACCGGAGACCCTCGATTCCCTTCACATCAACCCCGGAAGCGACGAATCCGTTCTCGCCGCGGCCTCGCGCGTCGGAGACCGACGAGGGTGGAGCGCCGGCTGGTTCAACTTCGCTGTAGAGCACGCGGATTCCGTGCCGACGTTCGGCCGTCGAGCTGTCGAGTGGGAGACGATCTACGACCGAGACGGCGTCATCATCTAGGTCGCCTCGAAGGACGCGCTTCTCGCCATGAAGCTCCGCGCCAACCGACCAGGACGCGACGTGGACGACATCCGTCAGTTGCTCACCCTCTGCGGCATCACCACGGTGGAGGCGGCGGAGGCACACTACGAGGACTTCTACCCGGGCGACGGTCTCAGCGACCGCGCTATCGGCATCGTCCAGCGGATCCTCGATGGCGGCCTGCCGACAGCGGTTCCCTCCCCCGGCCCCATCCATCTCTGACGCGATAACAGAGCGGGTGAAGAGAGCAGAACGGGAGGCGGCGACCCGCAGACTCACGCCGGCACAAGTGAGTCCGTCGAGCCGTCCGCCCTCGCGTTCCCCGCCGCGACCGCGTGCGGCAGCGCATGGGCCACGAGGCTCACCAGAAACTTCCCGGGCTCCTCGAACATGCACAGGTGCGCGGAGTTCTCGAACCACACGACGTGCGTCGCGGGCGCCGTCACGGTCTCCAGCCAGCGGGCGACCGGTCCGGTGGGGGTCGTCCAGTCGTGCCGTCCGAGGAACTGGAGCATCGGCACCTCGAACGCCGTCTGGTCGCGGGCGTCGAAGCCGAACAGGGCGGGCAGCACCGCGGGCATGGTCGCCCGCTGCCCGACGCCGATGAGGCCCAGGTCGGCGTCCGTGTAATACGGGGACAGCTCCTGCGACTCGGTGAAGTACGCGAAATCGGAGCGATACGCCGAGAGGCCGCCGTAGTACTGCGCCAATCTCCGGCAGGTCACGATGCGTTCGACGGTCAACGGCTCCTCACCGGGGTACTCCCCGAGCGCCTGCAACTCGGAGACCGCCTGCTCGTTGCGATCCGCGACGGCACTCCGCGTCGCGTGGCGGAAGCTTTCCTCCTCGTTCTCGGGACCGGAGATGACCTGGCCGACGCCGATGTAGGCCCATAGCAGGTCGGGACGCCGCCGGGCGAGGGTGAGCCCGAGGACCGTCCCCCAGCTGTGCCCGAGCACCCCGACCTTCTGCACGCCCAGCTCGCTCTGGAGCCACGCGATCAGCTCCGCGAGATCGTCGACGTACCGGTCGACACTGAGGTCCAGATCCGCAGCCACCGCGCTCGCGGACTTGCCGCTCGCGCGCTGGTCGTAGTTGACGACCGTGAAGTACTCCTCCACGCCTCGTTGCCAGATCCACGACGAGGGCAGCGACGGCAGGGCCGGGCCGCCATGGCAGACGACGAGCACGGGGTTCCGTGTGCTGCGCCCGCGGATCGAGACGAACTGGGAGACACCGCCGAGGTCGACGTACGCCGTCCTGTCGATCGACTCCGGGTTCGGGATCCGGCACAGATCCGCGATCACTGCGCGGCCGAGGTCGTCACTCATGTCGATCACCCTAGGAGAAGCGGACCGGCGAAGCGGTCACGCCAGGGCGCGCTGCCACACACCCCGATGCGCGGTGACGTAGTCGAGCACCGCCGCCCAGTGCGCCCCGTGACCCGCGCGGTACATGGTCCCCCACGGCTCGCGCCCCACCTCCGCGGACGAGCGCAGCAGGTCGAGCATCGCCTGCGTGCGCCGGCGCATCATGCCCGGGAGCACCGCGCGCAGCTCCGCGTCGGCGCCGTAGCCATCGACGAAGGCCGCGAGGTCGTCGGCGGAGCGCTGCGGGTCCCTGGTCGGATCGGGAAGCGCGAACGTCTGCGCGGAGAAGGCGAGGTCCCACGACCGGGCGCTCGGGGAGGCGCCGTCCCAGTCGATGAAGACCCAGCGGTCGCCGAGCATCAGATTCCACGGTGCCAGGTCGTTGTGGCAGATGAGCTCCTGCGCGGGCGCCGAGAGGGGTGGTTCCCAGATCGCGTCGGCAGCAGGGACGTACCGCGCCGAGACGTCATGGATCCGGCGGACCATGTCGCCCACGCGGCCGAGCTCGGCGGCGGAGAGCGGTGCGGCATCCATCGCGAGCGCGCCGGGGATGAACTCGATGATCTGCCGCCCCTGCGCGTCTCTGCCGAGCGGCTCGGGCGCATCCACTCCGCCGTCCCGCATCGCCCGCACGTAGGCGACGATGTGCGGGGTCGCGGCTGTCCACGCCTTGCGGACGGTGTCCCCGACCCGCACGACGGGTCCGCTCGCGTTGCCGCCCTCGAGGACTTCCTCCCGCATCCCCCGAGGTTATCGGAGGCGCCTGCAGCAGAGATCACTCCTCCGGGTGACGAGGGATACCTCCCCCGACGGACGCCGTCCGCGAGCCTCGCCAGCAGAGTGGAAGTATGACACGACGACACCTCCTCCCCGCCGCCGCCCTGCTCCTCGGCGGCACCCTGCTGCTCGGTGGATGCGCCGCCGTGGAGGGTCTCGTGCACAAGCAGTCGACCAGGACGTTCGACGACGCCGATGCCTTCCGCGCGGACGCGCCGATCGATGCGGACTGGGTTCCGGAAGACGCGACCGCCCTCACGCTGAGGACGTCGACCCTCGAGGACGCGGACGACGCCGTCCTCCTGCTGGCGAGCACGACAGCGCTGCCGGACGACTGCGTGGAGACGGAGCGGACCTCCGCCCCGACGTGGACCCTGGATGACGGCCCGTCCGCATACGAGGCGAAGACCGTCTTCGTCTGCGGCGACTGGAGCGTCATCCCGGCCGACGACGGCTGGTTCGGATGGACGCCGAACTCCGCTGAGGAGAAAGCCGCCGCCCGGGGCTGAGACCGCTCAGAGGTCGGCGAGAGCCGCGCGCGCCGCCTGCACGGCCTCGGCGGCGGCATCCTTCTTCTCCACGGCCGCGGTGCGCCGCTCCTCCGCCGCGGGACGGTCGCGCTCGACGCGGTCGGCTTCCTGATGCAGCTTCTCGATCTGCGCCTCCAGCTCGGCGATGCCGTCGGCCAGCTCCTCCGCGCGATCGCTCAGCGACTGCATCACCTCGTCCTCCTTTGCGAGGGCCCGCTCCGCAGCCGCGAGGTCCTTCTCCGCACCCGCCAGCTGACGCTCGGCATCCCGGCGTTTCCGACGCTCCTGCAGTTCGTCCGGAGGACGCGGGGGTTGGGGCTGCAGTGCGGGGAGCGTTCCGGCCACCGCGTCGCGGATGTCGTCCGCCGTGCCCGAAGGCTCCAATGCCCGCACGAGACGCCCCGAGGCGACAGCGGCCGCCGCGTCCGGGTCGAAGAATGCCGCGGAGATCGTCTGCTCGACCGCATCCCGCGTCGCCGCCGTCACTCGTTCGCCGCGGGAGCCCGCAAGGTCCGCGGCGGTCTCGGCGAGCCGCCGGGTCAGCGCGCGCCGCTCCCGGCCGAGCTTCGCCAACGCCGCGGCGTCCAGATCCGCCTGCGCCTCGCGCAGCTCCGCCGCCAGCGCCAGGGCCTCCCCGAGCTGCGCGGCACGCTCCTGCGCGAAGACGTTGACGACCCAGGCAGCCACTGCCGGCTTGCGCAGCGCCTTCACCTCCGCGGCGAGCGCTCGGTCGTCGAGGTCCTTCGCCCGTGCGTTCCGGGCGGTCGTGAACTCCTCGGGCGGCCCGGCGTACAGCGCCGCCGCGATGTCATCGAGGGTCGGAGCGGCCATGCGCCCACGATACGCGTCGGCCGGTGCCCGCTACGCGACCCGCGCTATTCGATCGCGAGGTAGTCCGCCGCATCCGAGGCCATGAGGATCTTGGTGCCGAACCCTCCGGCGCCGTTGCCGGGATAGAGGTAGAGCTGTCCTGCCGCCGTGCGGGCGACCAGGTCCGCACGACCGTCCCCGTTGTAGTCCGCGCCGCCGGTGACCTCGGTGAACTCCTGCCAGCCGGTCCCGGCCTGACGCCAGGTGCGCAGGCCGGACGCGCCGGTGTAGAGCCTCAGCACGCCATCACCGGCGACCCCGATGAGGTCACCCCGTCCGTCGCCGTCGAAGTCTCCGGCGACGAGGTAGTGGAAACCCTCCCAGCCGTTGCCCACGGTGACGTTCGGAGTGCGGAAGCCGCCGGCCCCGTTGCCGGGGAAGATCACGAGAGTCCCGGCAGGGGACACTCCGATGACGTCCTGCCGTCCGTCCCCGGTGAAGTCCGCACCGGAAGTGACGTGACGCATCCCGTACCAGCCGGCTCCCGGGGTGGTCGCTGCACGGAAGCCGCCGGCGCCGTTCCCGGCGTAGTACTCCAGGGCGCCGTCGGAGCGCGCCACGAGGATGTCCGCGTGGCCGTCTCCGTTGAAGTCCGAGTGCGTGATGTGCCGTCGTAAGTTCCCCCACCCGCCTCCGAACAGGGTGGTCGGTCCGGCGAGGCCGCTGCGGCCGTCCCCCGCTCGCAGTCTGAGATCCCCGTTGCCCGCGACGACGAGAAGATCGGCCTTACCGTTACCGGTGAAGTCGGCGGTGTCGATGCCCGCCGAGTCGCTCGCCCCGAGACCCGGGAAGAACAGCGGGATCGTCCCTCCCCGCGTGACGTTCGACAGGCAGGTGAATCCGTCGTTGATCTGGGAGTAGACCTTGCCGTTCAGCCACACCTCGAAATGTAGGTGGTACGCGGCGGAGTTGCCGGTGTTCCCGACGACGCCGATCTGCTGCCCGCGCAGAACCTTCGTCCCCGGTGCGTACCAGCCGGATGCCGCCATGTGGGCGTATCGGGTGACATAGCCGCCCGGGTGCTGCACATCGACGTAGTTGCCGTAGCCGCCGTTCGACGTGCGGCTCTTGATCACGCCGTCATACGCCGCCAGGATCGGCGTCCCGCCGTTCCGCGAGATGTCGATGCCGTCGTGCGCACGATAGTTGCCGAGGCAGCCGTCGCCGACCTTGGACTGGATGTTGCCCGAAGCCGGGTAGACCATGTAGCCGTCGGACGCCGCGCTCGCGGAACCGGTCGTGGTGAGGGCCGGCGTCAGCGATCCCAGCACGATCGCGAGCACGGCGACGATCCCGATGCGACCAAGACGCAAGCGGGACGTGCGCTTCATCTCGAAGTTCTCTCTTGCTCGGCGGCCCCAGGGGACGTGGTGTCCTCCGCGGTCACCGTACCAAGGCCAGGCGCTCCGCCCCGCGAACGCCACCCCCTTCGCTCGCGTTCCGCCGCGCTCACGCCGCGATGGTGAGACCCCACGGGGGTGTACCGTCAGCATCATGGGAAGACTCCGGTACGACGGGCACTCGGATCCGATCCTCATCGAGGACGAGACGCTCGCGCATCTGAAGATCGTCATCGCCACCAAGCTGCGTCGTCAGGAGAGCTTCATGATGACCTGGCAGCCTCCCGAGGGCGGCATCGACCGGCGAGCGAGCGTCTGGATCCATCCCGCGATCCCCCTGCAGTTCGGCTTCGACGAGGCGGAGCCGCCGGCCGTGGACCCGCAACGCATCCAGGAGATCATGCAGGCACTCAACGCCACCGGCGACCTTCAGCTGGACCATCTCACCGGCCCGCGCTGACGCGCACCGACGTTCAGCACGGAAGGTCGCTGCCCTGGACACCGCTCTGATCCTCGTCCTCTTCCTGGTCATCCTCAGCCTCATCGTGGGAGCCGCCTTCCTGCGCGGCTGGGTGCGGCGCAGCGCATCGTCGGCCGGCGAGCGCGCGGGAGCCCGGTACACCGCCGCGCGGATGGAGGAGATCTTCGCCGACCTCGGAGCCACTCTCCTCGTCCACGCCTCCCCGACGGCCACGGCGGAGCTGCTGCGCGTGATCGTCGAGGAGCGAGGCAGGAGCTTCTCGCTGCTCCCGGACGGCGCGCTGGGCGTCCGCTTCGTCGAACCGGACGACACCGTCGCGCGATTGGTTCCCGGCAGCGCGGGGACTCTCGTGCGCGTCGAGACCTTCCGCGAGTACCTCGGCTTCCCGCAGACCGCACCCCTCTGGCGGGAGCTGCGCGCCCTGGTGTCCGCCGAGGCCGCGACCCGCGGGATCGAGGTGGCCGACGGGCCCGTCTCCCTGTTCGAGCGCGGGCCGGAGCTCGACGACCGCAACGCGCGCTGGTTCCGCCGGGTCTGATCGTCGCTCGCAGGGCCTGGAATTAGGGGTCACGATTCCCAGGTGACGCAATTAGGCTAGACGCGCGCCGCGCCCCGCAGGGACGGATGACGACCCGGTCGTGGCGCATGCCGGGGGCCTCCTCCCCCGAGCTTGCGAACCCGTCCACGGAAACGAAGACCGCTTCGTGTCGCGGACACGCCAGAAAGGCTTGAACCCATGAGCGATTCCTCGGGCACCCCCCGCGACGACGACCGGTCGCCGGACTTCTTCGATCAGCTGATCGAGACCACTCCTCGCGAGTCGTCCTCCTCGTCCACCTCGGCGTTCACGATCGGCTTCCGGGGCTACGACAAGAACGAGGTCGACGCCGCGCTGGCGTCGATGCGCACGCAGCTCCAGCAGGCGGCCGACGAGCTGGCCGAGGCGAAGGCGCGCGAGGCCGAGTCCGTCGAGGCCATCAAGGCCGAAGAGCGCGAAGCCCGCGAAGCCCTGGAGGCGGAGCTCGCGGCCGCGAACGCCAAGGCCTCCGACGCCGAGCAGCAGGTGGCGACCCTGACCTCCGAGCTCGTCGACATGCCGCAGGCCGATGGCGAGGAGGCACCGTCGCGTCAGCAGTTCGAGGCGATCCTGCGGGTGGCCGAGGAGCAGGCGAACGTGCTCATCCAGAACGCCGCCGTGCAGGCCGACCGCCTGATGACCTCTGCCCGCGAGGAAGTGGCCGCGCAGCGTGCCGAAGCGGAGGCCGACGCCGAGCGCATCATCTCGCAGGCGCAGCGCGACGCCGACCAGGTGCGGCTGAAGATGGAGACCGAGTACACGGCCCACGAGGCGCGCATCGAGCGCGAGGCGGCGCACGCCGCGGAGAAGGTCAGCCAGGCCTCCCAGGAGGCCACCGCCATCCGCACCGAGGCAGAGAAGGGCGCCGCCGCGCTCCGCTCGCTGGTCACGCGCGAGACCACGCAGCTGCGTGCGGACGCCGAGCGCGAGGTCCGTGAGATGAACGCCCGCGTGCTGGAGTTCGAGGAGACCCTCACCCGTCGTCAGGACGACGCGCAGCAGGAGTTCCTCGTGCTGCACAACCAGGCCGTCGCCCACGCCGAGCGCATCACCACCGATGCGAACGAGCAGGTCACGGCCTCGCTGGAGCACGCGCAGCGCATCTCCGCGAAGGCGGACGGCTACGAGAAGCTCATGCGCTCGCAGGCGCAGGCGATCGAGGCCGACGCCCAGGTGCGCGCCAGGGAGATCCTCGAGCGTGCCCGCGTGAAGTCGCAGAAGATCGTCGACGCGGTCACCGGACACACCTCCACCGTCCTCCGCGACGCCGAGGACCGCGCCCGTCAGCTGCGGTGGCAGCAGCAGCAGCTCACGAGCTTCATGGCCGAGGTGCGCGAGCTCATCCGCCCGGACGGCATCTTCAGCGACGACAGCCTTCCCACCGAGATCGCGGTGACCGAGGCCACGATCGACGAGGACGACGACGACATCGAGGACGACGTCGTCGAGGCATCGGTCGAGACCTTCCGCGGCGACGAGGTCCTCGACGACGAGTTCGACGACGACCGCCCCCTGGAGAAGATCACGATCGACGTGATCGAGACGGACGACTCGAAGCGCTGATCCCGCGCAGAGACACGAAGGGGCGAGCAGGTGTCTGCTCGCCCCTTCGTCGTATCCGTGTGCTCAGGCACGGCGGAGCTGTGCCGCCGCCGGGCAGTCGAACGGGTCGCGCGCCGCCAGGCCCACGCGGTTGAGGTAGGCGATGACGATCGCGTACGACTGCCCGAGGCTCGTCTCCGTGTACGGGATGCCGTTGGCGGCGCAGTAGTCGCGCACGATGCCGCGTGCCTTCGACAGGTGCAGCCGCGACATGTTCGGGAACAGGTGGTGCTCGACCTGGTGGTTGAGGCCGCCCATCAGCCCCGTCACCCACCATCCGCCACGGATGTTGCGCGACGTGCGCACCTGCTTCGAGAAGAAGTCGAGCTTGGCCTCGGGGGCGATGACCGGCATGCCCTTGTGGTTGGGGGCGAAGGACGCGCCCATGTAGACGCCGAAGACCGCGAGCTGCACGCCCAGGAACGCGAAGGCCATGCCGACGGGGAGCAGGAGGAACAGCGGCACGAGGAGGACGGCGAACCGGAGGACGATGAGACCGAGTTCGGTCCATCGTCCCTTCACGTTCTTCCGCGTCATCAGGTGCTTCAGGCCGAGGTAGTGCAGGTTGAGCCCCTCGAGCGTCAGGAGGGGGAAGAAGAGCCACCCCTGCGCGCGCGTGATGAGCCGGACGATGCCACGCGACTGCGCCGCATCCTCCTCCAGGAAGGAGATGGTGTCGACCTGGATGTCGGGGTCCTTGCCGACCTGGTTCGGGTTGCCGTGGTGCCGGGTGTGCTTGGAGTCCCACCAGTGGTAGCTCATGCCGATGATGCCGGCGAGCACGCGGGCCAGGCGGAAGTTCGCCGGTCCCGTGGAGAGGATCTGCCGGTGCGCCGCCTCATGGGCGAGGAAGGCGACCTGCGTGAAGACGATCCCGAGGGCGGCGGCGATGAGGAGCTGGAACCAGCTGTCCCCGAGGAGGAGGAAGCCCGCGACGCAGCCGGCGAACGCGACGACCAGCGCCGCGCCGACCAGCGTGTAGAACACGGGCGTGCGCTGCAGGAGCCCGGTTTCCTTCACGACCTGCTGCACGTCCCGGTACGCCCGGGTGAGAGGCGGGAACTCGGCGTTCCCGGCGTAGGTCTGACGCACCGGGCCGAGGGTGGCGGTGACGGACGGGGAGGATGTGCGGGAGATGATGCTCTCCTGTCGATCGGGAGCCCTTGAGCTGAAGAAGCCAAGGGCGGTTGCCGATCGCTGTGGCCACACTAACCGCGCTCGCATACGCGAGGCGGCATACGACTCAGGCCCGTGCTCGACGCGGCCGCCGACCGCGCGTCCGAGGGAGGGCCGGCGATGCCGCCGGCCGGGCGGGCTGGTGCGCGGCGGCGAGCGCACGGAAGGCGTCGTCGAGCGACGGGAACGACCCGAGGTCGGTGCCGCGCTCGTCGCGCAGCCGGTGCGCGGATCCGTCGAACTCGACGAATCCGGCGAACTCACCGTTGCGGGTGGCGACGTGCACGTCGACGTCGGCCTGTTTCCAGGTAAGAGGGATGGAGGAAGGGACGGTGGTGGTACTCATGCTCATGCTCATTGCTGTGGGGCGGGCGCGCTGTGGCGCTCCGCGCGTGAAAGAGACCGAGGGCGGATTCCGCGCGCGTCGATGTGCGTGGTCCGTGGATGGCCCTGATCAGTGGCGACGAGGCGGCCGAGAGGGGGCGAAACGCACACGTTGCACGATCAGCTTAGCAGATCCACGAACCACGCGCCGAGAACCTCAGCTTCCGGGGGGACGACCACCGCCACCCGTGGGCGCGGCGCCGGCGCTCGGCGTGGTCGTCGTGTCGACGCCGACCACGAGGGTCGCGGTGTATCCGCCGGTGACGCTCCCCGTCGTCGTAGCGAGCTGCGACACCCCGCCGTCGTCGCCGAAGACGTTGTCGGAGGTCAGGGAGATCCGGGCGAGATTGTCCGCCGATCCGGAGTACGCCGTCTCCGCATAGACCGCACTGCAGGCGTCCTCGGGCAGCGCGAGCTGGGACGTGGCGATCGCGTTCGATGCGTCGGTGATCGCGGTCGCATCCGGATAGACCTCGAAGTGGATGTGCGGCCAGCGCCCGGAGTAGCACCCGGGGAAGACGGAGGTGAAGGACACCTTGCCGTCGTCGTCGGCGACCTGCACCCCGCGCAGATAGGAGACGTCCTCGAGCCCGGACGAGTACAGCGAGTACTCCCCCTGCGCGTTGCAGTGCCACGCGTAGACCGCGACGCCGGCGAAGGGCACCCCGCCGTTCGCGAGGTCGAGGATCTGGAGCTCGAAGGAGAGCGGGACGCCGTCTGCCGTGGCCCCGCCGTCGATGGACGAGCGGATGTCCTGGCGGATGATCCCGGCCTCGTCGAGGACGTCCGGACCGTTCGAGCCGTCGCCCGGATAGGGGCCGGCGGTCTCGTCGGGGATCTCCGTGACCGTGTCCGACGCCGTGCCGGTGGCGCTGGGCGTGGGGGTGGCCGTCGTCGACGACGATCCGGTGGCGCCGGGAGCGCAGGCGGCGAGGACGACGGCACCGAGGCCGAGCCCGCCGCCGATCAGCAGCCCGCGACGGCTCATCAGCGTCCGGAGGTCGAAGGCGACGCCCTGGTCGACGACCTCTTCGTCCGCGCGGTCCAGCAGTCGTCCTTCGTACATGGGGCCCTGCGGCGTGGGGGTCGGTTCGGGGATGCGGCTCATGATGTGCTCCTCTCGAGCGTCGGCGGCGTTGCCCCCATGCTCGACGGGTGAACAATCAAAAAGCTATGCGTGATCCCTGGGGCTCCTGTGGAGTCAGGAGCAGAGCGGAGGATGCGGGGACATCGCTCCGCTCTGCAGCGTTGGCGCTCGAAGAAGTCGGCGGACAACGCAGGGCCGGGGCGATGGGGGGAATCGCGCGCGCGGCCACGAAGACGGCCGTCATGCAGGGGACATGCGCGGCCGTGGCGCATCCAGTGGAACATGCCACTTGGCACCTGTCAAGTTTTTCCCGGACACCTGTCAAGATCGGGCGAGATGCCATAGCATTGCCCGCACCGATCCCGAAGGGGACGAGACCGGGGGACAGCATGACGACAGCGGACAAGCGCGCGGAACGCGCAGGGGTGGACAAGTTCGCACTGCGCCGGCGGGCGCTGGCCGAGGCAGCCTTGGAGGCGATCGCCGAGCGGGGGTTCGCGCGGACGGGACTCCGCGAGATCGCGCAGCACTCGGAGCTCTCCCACGGGTCGCTGCACTACTACTTCACCGACAAGAACGACCTCATCGCGGAGGCCGTGCGGATATCCAAGGGCGGGCTCGGCGACCGCTACCTCGCCGTGCTGGAGAGGGCCGAGACCGCGGAGGAGCTGGCGGCCGGGGCCGCCGAGGAGCTCGCCAGGAGCGTGCACGACGACGCCCGCCTGCACCGGCTCTGGTACGACCTCCGCAACCAGTCCCTGTTCGAGTCGGGCTTCGGCGACACGATCGCCGAAGTCGAGGCCGACCTGCAGGATGCCATCTGGCGCGTGGTCGAGCGCTACTCCGAGCTCTGCGGACGCCCGTGCCGCTTCACGCCGCTCTTCGCGTACGCGCTCACGGACGGCATGCTCCAGCACGCCCTCATCCGCCACCTGCGCGGCGACGGCGAGGCGATCGCGCGCCTGCGCCGCGAATGCCGGGAGCTCTTCGCTGCCAGCGTGTGACGCCGCGGATCACTCGTCCGTGACGACGGTTCCCCGAGCAACGGGCGGCCGGATCACCAGCACGACCACGATCGCCACCATGACCGTCGCCGTCAGCGCCACGGGCACCGGCACGAACGGATCGAGCAGGACGAGCAGCGCGCCGAGGGGGATGACCGCGTTGACGACGCGGTCGGCGTTGTCGCGGATCGCGATCCACCAGATCCCCAGGAGGAAGACGGCGATCGGCACCGAGACGGTGAACGTGGCGATCACCGGGGCGAGGTGGCTCTCCCCCGTCATCACATCCAGCTCGACCTCGACACCGGCCGAGAACGCCGCGGCCGCGGCGAACACGAAGTAGTGCGTGTAGCCGTAGCGCAGGGAACGCCCCAGGGTCGTGATGGCCCGGTGGTGGGGCGGCCAGAAGTAGATCCACCACAGCGCGGCCGTGACGATGAAGGCCAGCGCCGAGATCGCGAGGAGCGGACCGAGCGCCTCCACCTCGTCGAGCGCGTCGATGATCGCATTCGCGGAGGCGAGAAGGCTCTCGCCCAGCACGATGAGGGTGAAGAGACCGTAGCGCTCGGTGATGTGGTGCGGGTGCCACGGCGTCTGTCCTCGGCGCTCCGCGAACACCGGGACGCCGACCTCGATGAGCGCGAACACGACGAACGCGACGAGCTGGACCGGACCGGACGGGATGAGCAGGAACAGGATCCACAGCACCTGCACGACCGCGATCCCGAGCGCGTAGCGGAGCGCGACGCCCCGGAGCGGTTCCTCGGTCCGCGAGGCGCGCAGCCATTGGGCCACCATCGCGACGCGCATCACCACGTAGCCGACGACGGGGAGCGTGAAGTTCCCCTCGTCGAACGCCTGCGGGACTCCGGCGGCGAGGATGAGGACGCCCGCCATCTGGACGAACGTGGCGATCCGGTACGGCCAGTCGTCGGTGTCGAACGACGTCGCGAACCAGGTGAAGTTCATCCACGCCCACCAGATCGCGAAGAAGAGCATGGCGTAGGAGGTGATGCCGTGGAGGAAGTCGCCGTGGCTCAGCGCGTGGTGCAGCTGGGCCGAGGCGATGCTCACGGCCACGACGAAGACGAGGTCGAAGAAGAGCTCCAACGGGCTCGCCGTGCGGTGGGGCTGCCCCGGGTCCCGCGGTGCCATGGGACGCAGGTGGAAGCGCGTGCTCGGTGTCTGGTGCGTGGTCACCGCGAAAGAGTAGCCCCGCCCGCCCGGCGCTGTGCGGTATTCCGGAACGGATTTCACCGAGTCCGCGGAACGGCTTCCCTCCGACGAGCGGATCCGCTACAGTGTTGGACGTCTGCAGTGCCTGCTGCACGCCTCGTCGGTTGGGACGACGAGGACCTTCACGATGTGGGATCGCGAAGCATCAGCAGGACCCGAGGGGTCGGGACGCAGACGTGTCCGTGAACGTGGGGTTCACGGTCTGGGGAAAACTGGGGAAACGATGGCGCACTGGGGTTATCTGCGTACATTCACGGCTCAAGGGGCCTCGGCATGACTTCCGTCGAGGATGCTCTGAGCATCGCTCGTACGGGTTTCACGCCGATCACGGCACCGCGAGCGACCGCGTCGGTGACGCCTGCGGCGAGCACGCCGCGTGTGTCGGCGACGCTCGAACGACGCCGCCAGTGGGAGCGTCGCTATCGGATGCGGCTGCGGATCACGGATGCGGCTGTCATCCTGATCGCGGTCGCACTGACGGCGATGGTCCAGCTGGTCTCCGGCGTCGCGGTGATCGAGGCCGTGCGCAACGCCGCATTGCTGGGTCTCGCCTGGTACCTGATGCTGTCGGCGCTCAACAGCCGAGCCGCCGCCATCTTCGGGTCCGGGGCCACGGAGTACCGTCGCGTCGCGCACGCGGCGGGACTCGCCTTCGGCATCACCGCCATCGCGGGCGTGCTCCTGGAGTGGGAAGGACTGCAGCCGCTGTTCTTCATCGCCCTCCCGGTCGGCATGCTCGGTCTCCTCTTCGCCCGCTGGACCTGGCGCCGCTGGCTGCAGCGGCAGCGTCTGTCCGGTCGGTTCGCGTCGAGGACACTGGTGGTCGGCGCCACCGAGGACGTCGAGTATGTGATCGACTCCCTGCAGAAGGGCGGGGAGAACGGCTATCACGTCGTGGGGACGACGCTGCTGGATCGCAATGCCGGCGCGCTCAGGATCGGGGAGAGCATCTACCCGGTCGTGGGCGATCTGGACACCGTCGCCGCGGCGGCGGCACAGCTCGGGGCGGACACCATCATCGTGGCGAGCCGCCCCGAGGGGTCCCCCGACTTCGTCAAGCAGCTCAGCTGGCAGCTCGAGGGCACCGCCGCCGAGCTCGTGCTCTCGAGCCGTCTGACGGACGTCGCGGGGCCGCGCATCTCGCTGCGCCAGGTCGACGGCCTGCCGCTGATCCAGGTGAAGATCCCGACCTACGAGGGCGGGGTCCACCTTCTCAAGCGCGCGCTCGACATCGTCGTGGCCACCGTCGCGCTCATCCCGATCGCGCTGCTCACCCCCGTGCTCAGCGCGCTCATCAAGCTCGACTCGCCTGGCCCGGTGTTCTTCTTCCAGGAGCGCGTGGGACGGGACGGCCGCCGGTTCAAGATGGTGAAGTTCCGCTCGATGCGCACCGACGCCGAGAAGCAGCTCGCGGCGCTCAAGGAGCAGAACGAGGGCGCCGGCCTGCTCTTCAAGATGAAGGACGACCCGCGCGTGACCCGCGTCGGGAAGGTGCTGCGCAAGCTGTCGCTGGACGAGCTCCCGCAGTTCTGGAACGTGCTCGTCGGCGACATGAGCGTCGTCGGCCCTCGTCCGCCGCTGCCCAGCGAGGTCACGGCCTATGACGGCACCGTGTTCCGCCGCCTCTACATCAAGCCGGGCATCACGGGCCTGTGGCAGGTCTCCGGACGCAGCGACCTCTCGTGGGACGAGAGCGTGCGGCTCGACCTGCGGTACGTGGAGAACTGGTCGGTCATGAACGATCTGCAGATCATGTGGCGCACGGCGAAGGTCATGGCGCAGCCGAGCGGGGCATACTGAGCGGATGAGCACTAGGACACCCCTCACGATCGCGATGGTGGGGACCCGCGGCGTGCCTGCCGCGTACGGCGGGTTCGAGACGGCCATCGAGGAGGTCGGACGACGGCTGGCCGACCGCGGGCACGACGTCGTCGTGTATACCCGCGGCTCCGAGCACCGGGAGAAGCGGTACCTCGGCATGCGCGTGGTGCATCTGCCCGCCGTCCCCGTGAAGCAGGTCGAGACGCTCAGCCACACCGGGCTCTCGGCCCTGCATCTGCTCGTCCACCGCCGGCCCGACGCGACCTTCGTCTTCAACGCCGCGAACTCGCCGTTCCTCCCCCTGCTCCGGCTGCGTCGCGCGCCGGTCGCCCTGCACATGGACGGTCTGGAGTGGCGCCGTTCGAAGTGGGGTCCGCGCGGCAAGGCCTACTATCGCTGGGCCGAGCAGTTCGGCGTCCGCACCGCCGACGCGCTCATCGCCGACGCCCCCGGCATCTCCGACTACTACCGCCATCAGTTCGACGTGCCGACGGAGCTGATCCGCTACGGTGCACCGATCCTCGACGAGCCCCCGACGCATCGTCTGGCCGAGATGGACCTCACGCCCGGCGGCTACCACCTCGTCGTCGCGCGCTTCGAGCCGGAGAACCATGTGCTCGAGATCGTCCGCGGCTACCGGGCCAGCGCCGCGCGCCTGCCGCTCGTGGTCGTCGGGTCTGCACCGTACGCGGCCGGGTACATCCAGGAGATCCGGAACGCCGCCGAGGGAGACGAGCGGATCCGCCTCGTCGGCGGCGTCTACGACCAGGAGCTCCTCGACGCGCTCTACGCGCACGCCGCCACCTACCTGCACGGGCACTCCGTCGGCGGCACCAATCCGTCGCTCCTCCGCGCCATGGGAGCGGGCACGGCCGTGATCGGCTACGAGGTGCCCTTCAACCGCGAAGTGCTCGACGGCAACGGGTGGTTCTTCGCCGATGCGGACGACGTCGCCGCGCATGTGACCGCCGCCGAGGGCGATGCGGCCGCACGCGACGCGCACGCCGCGGCGGTGCAGGAGATCGCCCGGACCCGGTTCCGGTGGGACGACGTGGCCGACGAGTACGAAGACCTCGCTCGCCGCCTCGCCGAGGGCTCGAGCATCCATCCCTCCGCCCGGCGCGCACGCCGACGGAGCACGGACTGGGCCCCTGCCCCCGCGGACGCCGCCCGATGACCGCGCGAGAGAACCGCAAGACCGTCCTCCTGGTGCATCCCGGAGCGGAGATGTTCGGGTCCGACCGCATGCTCCTCGAGAGCGCGACCGGCCTCGTCGAGGCGGGGGCCCGCGTCGTGGTCGCCCTGCCGAGCACCGGTCTCCTCGTCGCCCCGCTGCGAGAGGCCGGCGCGGAGGTCGTCATCCTGCCGATGCTCGTGCTGCGCAAGGTCCTGCTCACCCGCGGGGCTGCCCCGCCTCTTCCGCGACATGTTCCGCGGCCTCGGCGCGGCGTGGCGGCTGATCGGACGCGTCCGTCCCGACGCCGTCTACGTGTCGACGATCATCATCCCGCAGTGGCCTCTCGTCGCCCGGCTCCGGGGCACGCGCGCGGTCAGCCACGTGCATGAGGCCGAGGCCTCCGGCAGCACGCTGGTGAATCGGCTTCTCTACGCGCCGCACCTCGCCTCCGCCCGGACCCTGGTGAACAGCCGGTTCAGCCTGGACACGATCCGGCGCGCGCTCCCGGCCCTCGCCGACCGGACCCGCGTGGTCGCCAACGGCGTCGCGTCACCGGAGCACCCTGCTCCGCCGCGCTCCCGCCTCGACGGCCCCCTCCGCGTGCTCTACGTGGGCCGACTCTCGCCGCGGAAGGGTCCCGATCTGGTCATCGACGCCGCCGCCGCGCTTCAGGCCGCGGGCAGCCCGATCGAGGTCACGCTGCTCGGCGCGGTCTTCGAGGGCTACGAGTGGTTCGAGCGCGATCTGCGCGCGCGGGCCGACGAGACCGGGGTCCCCGTCACCTTCGCCGGGTTCCACCCCGACATCTGGCCCTTCCTCGCCGAGGCCGACGTCCTGGTCGTACCGTCCCGAGTGGACGAGCCGTTCGGGAACACGGCCGTCGAGGGCGTACTCGGGCTCCGTCCCGTCATCGCGAGCGACAGCAGCGGCCTGCGGGAAGCCGCGGGCGGCTACGCCACCGCGCAGCTGGTCGCACCGGACGATGCCGACGCGATCGCGACCGCGCTCGCGGAGGTCCGCACGCGCTGGGACGACCATGTCGCCGGCGTCGCGGCGAGCCGGGACGAGGCCCTGCGTCGGCACGCTCCCGCGGTCTACCGCGCCGGCGTCACCGCCGGCGTCCTGGACTGACCCGCGAGGAACGCCCGCGGGTCACACCGATGCGGGGGCCTCGGCGGTCAGCCGTGCCCGGTTGCGCACGATGTAGATCGAGAACGGGATCAGCTGGCAGACCAGCAGCGCGAACGCGACGCCGACCAGCGGGCCGACGATGCCGAGGATCGGCGTGAGCACGAACGCGAGAATGATCCCGACGGCGGCCATGCTCAAAGTCGGGATCACCTGGAAGCGGATGCCCGGCTTGTCCATGATGAACATGCCCAGCGGGTACACGGCCGCCGTGAGCATGATCATGAGTCCGAACGCGAAGATCGTGGTCGGCCGCACCTCCAGCTCCCCCTGGGTGATGAATCCGAACAGCCAGGGGCCGACCAGCCACACCATGACCGTCGCGAGGGCGACCGCCGTGGCGAACAGCGCGGACAGCAGGAACGGCCCGCGGCGCAGGTCGCCCTGGTGCCGCATGCGGGCGAAGTGCGGCCAGAGGGCGAGACCACCGGCCATCACGAGGCCGTTGAGCGCGAAGAACACCTGGCCGGCCACCCCGTACTCCGCGACATCGGTGGGGCCGCCGAGCTGCGCGATCACGTAGCGCTGCGACCCGACCGCGATGGGATAGGTCACCATCTGCGCCAGCATCGGCCAGCCGACGTCCATGACCCGGACGCCGGGGAAGCGTCGCGGCCGCAGCACCATGCGGGCGGCCTCCGGGATCAGCGGCGAGGTGGTGCGCGCCGTGATGAGCACGCCCAGGATCGAGACGATGAGCGACGCGGCGAAGGATGCCATGGCCGCATAGGAGTGGAGGTCGTCGCCGCCGAACGTGAGGAGCAGCCAGACGCCGGCGAGGGTGAGCGGCGAGATGAGGCCCTGCAGCAGGATCACGATGTGGTTCTTGCGCTGCCCGAGCATGATCCGCGCCCAGATGCCGAGCGGGATCCCGAGGCAGAAGATCGTGACGCAGAAGAACGCCGCCAGCGACGCCCCCGGCTGCTGCCCGGCGTCGCCGAAGATGAGCTCCCAGGCTCCGGTGGCGAGGAGCACGGTGTTGATCGCCATCGCGGAGGCGGCGAACAGCAGGAGCACCCGTCCGACGGAGGTCAGCTGATAGCGCAGCTTCTCGTCCGTCCGGACGTCGTCGCTCGTGGCCACGGCGTTCACGAGCACGGCGCCGCTGCCCAGGTCGGTGAACGTCAGCAGCGACGGGATCGTCGTGAGCAGCGTGTAGAGGGCGAAGCTGCCGACGCCCGCGTCCCCGATGATCATCCGTGTCGTGAGAACGCCGCAGACCAGCGCGATGACCATCGTCAGCGCGCGGGCGCCGACAGCGAGAAGAGAACCCATACCTAGATCGTCACCGCGGCAGGGCCCCCAGGGTCGCGCTGTTGCCGGGGAGTCGCGATACCGAGGCGATATCCGCCGGGACGGGGACCGCGATCGCGGCCTGCCGCTGAGCCTGCGCGGGAGTCAGCGCGTACGTCGCGGACACGACGGACGCTCCCTGCACGAACTGCGAGCGGCGGTCCTGGCCCGTCGCCGCGGTGAACGCGGCCAGGGTGTCGGCGACCGCCGGATCCCGCGAGACCGATCCCTTCGACCACGCGGAGAACCACCGCGGCGTGCCCGCGGCGGTGCGGTGATAGAGATTGCCGTTCACGCTCGACATCATCTGCGAACCCGTGAAGGTCGTCGAGAAGTCCTGCACGCAGACGAGGCAGTTGCCGGCGCTCTCCGCCATGACGTTGTTCGACATGACGGTGTTGCGCACGATCCACGGCGCCAGGGGCGCGTAGCGGGTGCGGGGATCGTGGCCGGCCGCGTTCGGGTCGGAGGCCCGGCGATCGTCCTGGCCGATGCTGATGTTGCGGTTCGCGTTGCCCACGAACGTGTTGTTCCAGATCTTCACGTTTCCGGAGTTCAGGACGAACAGTCCGAAATCGCCATTGCGCGCGATGATGTTGTCCGCGACGACCGCCCGCTCGGAGAGTTCGACCATGACGCCGTGGCCGGTGTTGCCGATCACGTCGTTGCCCGTGAAGACGATGTCGATCACCGACTCGTCGAACCAGGGACCACGCCCGGCGTTTCCGGTGAAGGCGCTGTCGGAAACGGTCACACCCCGCGTCCGGGTGACCTTGAACGCCCCGGATACCGGGGAGTGGTTGAAGCGCTCGGCGTTGTTGCCGACGGAGAGCATCTGCTTCACCTTCAAGCCGTCGGCCTGGCTGGCTCCACCGCCGAGAAGCCCGTTGCCGATCAACGAGACCCGCGTCAGCGTCGTCCGGGGCGCCCAGGAGTAGAAGCCGGTCGTCGAGTTGTCGCGGATGGTCACGTCAGCCAGCGTGATGTCGCTCGCCGCGGCGATGACCGTCCCCATCTGGGGCACGCTGGTGGCGTATCGCCGCACCCCGATGCCACGCACCTCGGATCCGGCGGAGCGGATCGAGAGTGCCTGAGTGAGAACGCTCGCCTCCACGGACTTGCCCGTGGGATTCGTGCCAATCACGAGCCGCTTCGCCCTGTCGTCGACGAAGAAGGTCCCGGCGACCACCTGTGCGGCGGAACCGACCTCCCGCAGCTGCACGCCCGCGACCCACACCTGATCCGGATGCGCCGCCATGGGATACGCGGGATCGACGAAGCGCCACTCCGCCTGGGCGTTGTCGGGCGCACCCTTCGTGTACGTGGGGCTCGAGTCGAGCGCGGTCCCCCAGCCGTCCACCGTCCAGGTGTTCCCTGCGGCCTTCCAGCCGGTGACGGCCTTCGCCCCGTCCATCCAGACCGCCTCGTTCGGAGCAGGCTGGATCGTGACCCGCTTCTGCGGGGGCACGATGACCTCTTCGTGGTAGGTCCCGCCCCGGAGGACGATGGTCCCTCCGTTCGGCACGAGCCGCAGCGCCGCCGCGATCGTGCGCACCGGCGCCTTCTGCGTGCCGGCAGCGGCGTCGGATCCGCCCGGCGCTGCGTAGATCGCGGTCGCGGGAGCCGGGTACGACAGCGTGCCGGGGGCAGCAGCACCTGGCTTTCCGCGGACGCCGGCCGGAGTCGCCGGCGGAGCGGGCGTGACCGGGTTCGTCGGGTTCGCCGGCGGAGCCGGGTTCGGTGCGGGCGCAGGGGTCGGCGTCGGCGCAGGAGTCGGAGTCGGAGTCGGCGTCGGCGTCGGCGTCGGCGCAGGAGTCGGAGTCGGCGCGGTGACCAGGAGGTCGTCGAGCGCCAGCGGAGCGGCCGCCTTCGCCCCGGACGAGGTGTACAGCGCGAAGCCGTAACCCCCCGCCGCGGTGATCCGGGCCGCCGAGGAATCGGCGTGCGTCACCTGCCACGCGGAGGGCTCGGCTGCCCCTGCCACCCAGGCCTTGGCCGCCAGCGTCACCGGGCTGGTTCCGGTCACATCGAGGGCGACGCGCAGCGACATGCCCTTCGTCACTGCGAACGGGAGTCGCCGCTCACTCAGATTCTGCACCGTCGTGAGATCGGTCATCCGGACGACGGAGACGTAGGCGGAGCCGTCGGGGTGCACCCGCAGCCGCACGCCGTACGAGTCCTTGCCCACGATGCGGACGGCTTGGGCGAGGTACAGGGGGCCACCGACGGGGAGGGCGGGGACGGTCACCGTGTAGCGGCTGGACACGTCCGCCGCGGTCACCCCGGCCACGGTCGCCCGCGCCGTGATCCCGGGCTTCCGGCTGGCGAGCATCCCCCGCCCGTTCGCGACGCTCGACGTGCCCTCGACCACGCGCCAGGCGCCGACGGGAGCCGCGCCCCAGCCGGAGGCGACGGTGCGGTTCATATCGTCCGACAGCAGAGGCGCCGCAGACGTGGCTGCCGGCCGGACGGACGGTGAGGCGGCGACCGCCGCGGACGCCGGTGCGGCGACCAGCGCTCCGGAGAGCGCGACGGCGATGCCGAGGGCGCCAGCGAGCATGCGATGGCGACGCCGCGGCGCGGCGGGCGCTGCGGAAGACGAGAGACGAACAGGGAACGGAAAGGACACGATGTCACCGTTTCTGGGGCAGACTGCACGATCAACCCACGCTTCGCCGCAGTTTCAACCCCGGCGACAAAGAGCGAGCCCCCCTCGCAACCCATGAAGAATAACCGCCTCTCCAGGCGATGGCAAACGTTTCGAACGCCTCCGCCGATATGCTGCGTGACCGCGCACATCGGACCGCGGGTCGCTCACTCGCTGTAGTACTCGCTGCGGTGACGATCGGGACGTGCGCGGTTGAGGACCGTGCCGAGGATGCGTGCGCCGCCCGATTCCAGCGATTTGATGCTCTTCTCCAACGCTGCGCGCCTCGTCTTCGTGGCGTCGACGACGAGGATCACGCCGTCCGTCTGCGTGGCCAGGAGATTGGCGTCCGCGACGCTGAGCGTCGGGGGCGAGTCGATCACGACGTAGTCGTAGTCCGCGGCCGCGAAGTCGAGAAGCTGCGCCATGCGGGCCGACGTGAGCAGCTCGGCAGGGTTCGGCGGGATGGTGCCGGCCGGGAGGATGTCGAGCGTGGTGTCCGCGACACGATGCTTCGCCACCTCGAACTCGACCTCGTCGAGCAGCACGCTGGTGAGTCCGACCGAACCGTCGATACCGGCGTGCTCGTGGGCGCGCGGGCGCCGCATGTCCGCGTCGATCAGGAGGACGGAGTTGCGGAGCGCCGCGAGGGTCATCGCGAGGTTCACCGACACGGTCGACTTGCCCTCGGCTGGCATGCCGGAGGTCACCAGCAGCACCTTCACTCGGGACGAGACATTCGCATACGCGAGCGCCGACCGGATGCGCCGGAACTCCTCGGACGTGTGGCCGAGCGGCTCCTGGGCGACGGCGATTCCCCGCGCCTCCAGCAACGGCGACTTGGAGACGACGCCGAGCACGGGATCTCCCCCGGCCTGCGTCAGCGCCTCCTCGTTGCGGACCCGCGTGTCCAGCACTCCGATGAGCACAGCGGCCGCGAGGCCCAGCACGCCACCGAGGAACCCGCCGAGCGCTGCATCCCTCGGCTTGCTCGGGGTGAACTGGAACTCCGGGACCACGGCGTCGTCGATGACCTCGGCCGTGATCGTGGACTCGCCCTGCGGGTCCTTCGGGGCGACGTCTTTCACGACCGTGATGAGCTGCTCGGCGACTGCGTTCGCGAGCTCGGCGGCGGATTCCGGGTCGTCGGTGATGCCGGTGACACGCAGGGTGACCGTGCTCTGCGGGATGGTGACCTCGATGTCTCTGGCGAGCGCGCGAGGTGTCGTGTCGAGACCGAGCTCCTCGATCACCGGGTCGAGCACCCGCGAGCTCGTCGCCAGCTGAGCGAAGGAGAGCATCTGGCTCTGGGTGTACACGGACCCCTGGTTGAGGTCCGAGGCACTCGTCCCCTGGTTGAGCGCGAAGTAGAGCGAGGTGGTCGCCTGGAACAACGGCGTCTGCAGCGACGCGTATCCAAATGACCCTGCGGCGCCCACGACGCCGCACAGCACGATCAACCACCAGAACTTACGCAGTGAGCCCGCGATGACACGCAGGCTGACCCGGCTCTCAGCCATGACTCCCCATTCCCCCTGAGGTCTCGATTCTAGAGGAGCCATCTGCACGTCTCCCTCACGTCTGCCGCACCTGTGGAGCGGTTCGGGTCGGCGGCGGTGCCGACGTGTCCAGATCGCGCAGGAATGCCGTATCGGCCGCGGTGGATCGTGTCCCCGCGTCCCGCGCCCAGGTCACCGCGAGCCCCACGCAGAACCACAGGAACATGCTGTACTGCGTGATGAGGGCGACGACGACCAGGCTCGGAAGCTGCCCGACGACAGCGAGGGCGGCCGGACTCCGCGTCGACCGCCGCACGGCCAGGAGAGCCGCGCAGACGACGGCCGCCATGATGAGCAGCGTCGGCACGTAGCCGTACCGGAGGAGCGTGAGCACGAGGGCGTTGTCCACCGAGCGCGCGAAGTACCCCAGGTAGTAGTCGCCGGAGACGAGGGAATGCCAGTCGCCCGGGTTGCCGAACAGCTGCACCTGCTCCAGGAGGACCAGGAGGTCGGTGCGGTAGTCGGCGCTGCCTCCGGCCTCATCCCCCGCCGCACCGAACACGGAATCGATGACGGGGATGACGATCGCGGCGCCGATCACTCCGGCGACCGCCACCGTCACCCGGAAGCGCGTCGAGACGCCGACGATGAGGAAGGTGGACAGGACCAGGGTGAGCACGAGGGTGAGCAGACCGGCACGACTGAAGGTGAAGACCGTGGCGGTGGCGATGAGCACGATGCCGGTGATCTTCGGGAACAGCCGCCACCGCGTCGCCACAACGAACGCGGAGGACATCGCGAGCGCGGCGCCGAGCGCGATCGAGTGCCCCCACGCCCCTTCCGCACGCAGGACCCCACCGCGCTCCTGCAGCGGACTCCACGTCTCGTACACCACACCCGACCCGGGGATGAGGACGAAGGGGTTGAAGGACGTGAGGAACTCCACCACAGCGAGCGCCGCAGCCACGATGGCCACGACCGCGATCGTGGACGTGATCCAGTCGGTCGTCACGCGCGCGAGCACCACGCGCCCCCAGATGTACGGGATCACCCACTCCAGGAGCGATGCGACGAGGGAGGCGAGGTCGACAGTGCCGAACCCGTACAGGCCGACCACGACGAGGACGAACGCCGCGACCCAGGCGTCGGCGGCGCGCAGCGGCACGACCGACCAGTTCACGATGATCAGCAGGACGGTGAGCAGGGTGATCCCCGCCCAGTAGAACCCGAGATTGACACCTACCCAGAGCGGTACGAAGAACAGCACGACGGCCCACACCGCGAAGGCGGCGCGCGGAAGCAGCCGGAGGACGAACACGACGATGGCCACTGCCGCGATTCCGCCGAAGGCGAGGAGCGCGATCGGGACAGCAGTGGCCATGCGTCAGGATCTTACTGCGGTGCGGTGACGCGGAACGAATCGAACGACACGCCCAGCGGCGCGGTCGCGCTGCCGGAGCGGTTGCCGCTCAGACCCACCGCGCCGGCGCCCAGGGGCGCCGCGTCGGTCGTGGTGATCTGCCAGGCTGCCGGCTTCGTGGTGTCCGTCGGCCAGAACTTGGCGGACAGCGTCGCCGACGTCGTCCCGGTCACGGACACCTCAAGGTTGTAGGAGGTGTTCGCCGCCCAGACCAGCCCGGGTACAGCCTGCGTGCGCAGGACGGTCCCTTCACGGTGCACGACGAGCCAGACCGTGCCGTCAGGACGCAGCCAGGCGCGGACGAAGTACTTCCCGGCCGCCGACTGCCGCGCGATCACGCCGACATAGGCGCCACCCGCGGCCGGGGCCTGATCGACCCGGAACTGCGTCTCGAGCACCGTGTCGGCGACCGACGTCGTGTTGAGCGTCGCGTGGCGGGTGTCCCCGGCGATGAGGTTCAGCTTCGCCTGGCCGTCGGCGACGGTCGCCGCCGCCTGCGAACCGCCGGCGATCGTCCACGCCCCGCCGACCGTGGCGGTGCCCCAGCCGGGCCCCGCGGTGCGGTCGAAGCCGTCGTCCGCCACCGGAGCCGGCTGCGGCTCGGGTTCGGGCTCGGGCTCCGGGTCGACGGGAGGCGCCGTCACGGTCACCGGCTTGCTGGTGGTGTGCGTGGCCCCCTTGTCGTCCTTCACCGTGAGGGTGACGGTGTAGGTCCCCGCCGCGGTGTAGGTGCGGCTGCTCGTCGCGCCGGTCCCGGTCGTCCCGTCGCCGAAGTTCCACGCGTACGAGGCGATCGTGCCGTCGGAGTCGGTCGAGGCGCTGCCGTCCACGGCGACCGTGAGGTTGGTCGCGGTCGCGGTGAACGCCGCGGTGGGAGCGACGTTCGCGGGCTCCGGTTCGGGCTGGGGCTCGGGGTCCGGCGCCGGCGTGCCGAGGTTCTTCAGCGTGAAGTCGTCGAAGCTGGCGAGGTTGGTGCCGGTGCCACTGCCCGACCGGTAGGAGAACACGGTTGGGGCGCCGGCGACCTGCAGCGCCGGCGTCGCGTCGGTCGTGGTGAGCTGCCAGTTGGCGGGCTCCGCCGACCCCGCAGCCCACAGCTTGGCGCGGATGGTCGTCGTGGACGACCCGGTCGTCTCCATCAGGAGCGAGAACGAACTGCCCGCGCTCCAGGAGAGACCGGAGACGGCGGTGCTGGCGATCGCCGTGCCGTTGCGGTGGATCACGAGCCAGGTGGTGCCGTCAGGACGGTGCCAGGCGAGAGCTCGGTAGCCCGAGGACCCGGAGCGCCGTGCGCCCAGCCCCTCGTACGCCGCACCTGAGGAGGGCCCGGAGGCGAGCGTGTAGGTGATCCGCACGGACGAGTCGAGAAGGGACGTGCCCTGCAGCAGCATCTCCCTGGTGTCACCGGGTGCCAGGTTGACCTTGCCCACACCGTCGCCGACGGAGAGCGCTGCGGCGGAGCCGCTCATCGGTGCCCAGGTGCCGCCCTTGTCGGCTGCGCCCCAGCCGCTGGACACGACGCGACCGAACGAGTCGGACGCGGCGAAGACCTGGGCGGTCAGCGTCACCGTCTTGGTGGCCGTCGCCGTCGACCCGAGGCTGTCGGTCACCGTCAGGGTGATCTCGCGCGCCCCGGCGCTCGCGTAGGCGTGGCCGGCGGAGGCTCCGGAGCCCGCGGGGGATCCGTCGCCCCAGTTCCACGAGTAGGTCAGAGTCGCGCCGTCGGACGCGCTCGAACCCGCGGCGGAGACGTCGACGTTCAGCCCCGAGGCCGTCGCCGTGAAGGCCGCCACCGGGTCGGCATGCGTGGTCGTCACCTGACGTGTGGTCGACGCGCTCCCGCCACGGTCGTCGGTCACGGTCAGAGTCACCGTGCGGGTGCCGGCCGTGGCGTACACGTGCGTGGCGACCTGCCCGGTCGACGTCGTGCCGTCCCCCCAGTTCCAGGCGTAGGAGGCGAGGGAGCCGTCCGAGTCCGCCGAGGCGGACGCGTCGGCCGAGACCGTCAGGCCGTTCGCGGTCGTCTCGAAGGCCGCCGTCGGGAGGACGTTCGGTGCCTGCACGACGACCTGCTTCTCCGCCGTGGTGGCGAGTCCGTTGCTGTCCGTGACGGTCAGCGACACCGTGTAAGTGCCGGACTTCTCGTACGTGTGGTTCGTCGTCTTGCCGGTGGCCGTCGCCGAGTCATCGCCGAAGTCCCACCGATAGCCGGCGATCGTCGCCGAGCCTGCGGGCGCCGAACCCTCCGCGTCGAACGCGACGGCGAGGTCGGTCGGCGTGGCGGTGAACACAGCCGTCGGGGCCTGGAAGCCCTTGCCGATTCCGTAGTGCGTCTTCACCTGGGTCGCCGTGAGGGCGAACGGGTAGACCGCGACCTCGTCCAGCGCCCCCTTGAAGTACTTGGAGCTCGGCTCGGACGGCCATCCGGCGAGGTTGTCCCCGCCGATACGCCAATATCCCGTGTAGTTCTCCGCGGTCGTGGCCCCGGCGAGCGACGACACGAGCTGGCCGTCGACGTAGAGCTTCATCCCGTCCGCGCTCTGCGTCGCGACGGCATGGTGCCACTGGTTGTCGTTGAGCGCCGCGCCGTTCTGCACCGTCTGCGTGCTGCCGTTGTAGGTACCGAAGACGAGGCGGCCGTTGTTGGTCATGTAGATGTGACGGTCGTAGCTGGTGGACTCACCCGACGCCGCGGCGCCGTAGCCCATCAACTTGCCACCGCTGGTCGTGTTGGTCTTGAACCACAGTTCGGTCGAGAACTCGGAAGGCGCGGCGACCTTGCTTCCGGAGGCCACACGGCCCGTGTTCGTCCCGGTGAAGGTCGAGGCGCCGGTCGCGGTGTTCTCCACACCGGACGTCGATGCGGTCACTCCCGTGCCGAACACGGGGGTGTTGGATCCGGCCCAGTCCTGCGGGGCGGTGCCGAGCGGGTAGTAGAGCTGCGGCCCGTCCGCCGTGACGGCGTTGACGTAGTTCGACACCGCACCGGCCGCGATGGTCACGCTCATCGCCTGGCTGGAGACGGAGTTGCCCGCGCTGTCCTTCGCGACGACGGTGTACTCCTGCGTCGACCCGGGAGCTGCGGTCTTGTCCTCGAGGTTCACCGAGGGGCGGTCCCACCAGGTGCCGCGGGCGGTGGCGGTGGCCACCGGTGAGGTGGTCCCCGTCCGACGCAGCTCATAGGTCAGCGTGAGGTCGTCACGATCCCAGTTCGCGGGGATCGAGATCCGCGCACGTCCGGGGATGAACGACTGCGCCGTGCCGGTCCAGTTGGCACCCGACAGCCGAGGGCCGTCCTTCGCGCCGCCGGGCGGGTTGGTGGAGAAGCGCACGAGCCCCTCGAAGCGGCCGTTGTTCACGGAGCGGAACTCACCGCCGATCGAGATCATGTTCCCGGCACCGGTGATCGAGAGTCCGGCCTGCCCCATGCCCGTGGTCACGCCGACGGCCCAGTCCGGAGTCCAGGCGTAGGCCGAGGGCGCCGGCGTACCGGCCCAGTTCTTGTACGTGCCACCGGCCGCGGGCTGGTTGCCCAGCAGACCGCGGGCGTCCGCGGTGTACGCCTCCGAGTAGCGGTGCGTACGCGGGTTCTGCTCCGGGTGCATGCCCATGGTGCTGCAGGCATGGGTGTGGCTGGTCGTGTAGACCGTCTTGCCGGTCGAGTAGACGCCGTAGTGGTCGCCGAGGCAGTCCGCGATCCACCGGACCTGGCCGCTTCCGGCCTCGGCCGCGAAGGTGCCCTCGAGGTTTCCGGTGGCCGCATCCGCGTAGACCCAGCCGGTGCCGTACACGGCATTGGCGTCGGCCGCGAGACCGAAGATGCCCGCCTTGCCCGAGTTCGCTCCGGTGTTGGAGCCGTTCTTCACCGTCTGTGGCAGCGCCCATCCGCTGTCCACCGCGCCGGTCGTCTTGTCGAGTGCGACGGTGCCGCGCATCGTCAGGTCGCCGTTGACCTGGGAGAACCGGCCGCCCGCGATGACGTTCTGACCCGCCGGGTCCATCACCATGGCGTCGACCTGGAGGTCGGTCTGCGGCGCCCAGCTGAGCAGCGCGCCGTTCGTCGCCGAGAAAGCTGCGAGGTTCTTCCGCGGGGTCGCGTTGCCCTGCGTGAAGAGACCGCCGACGTAGACGCTCGAACCCGAGGTGGCGAGGGCGTACACGCCGCTGCCGCCGATCGAGGGCGAGAACCCGGGCACCAGTTGCCCGGTCACGGCGTCCAGCGCGGCGAAGTTCCAGCGCGTCTGGCCGTTGACGGAGTTGAAGGAGCCGCCGATGTAGATGCGGCTGCCGTCCGGCGAGGCGGCGACGGCCTTGATCACGCCGTTCACCTGCGGCGCGAACGAGAGCAGCTGCCCCGTGTTGATGTCGTAGGCGAGGACGTTGGACCGGGCGGTGAGGCTGGTCCCCGGTACGGCGAGCGGCGCCCTGGCGTTGTCGAACTTGCCCACCGCGTAGACGGTCGACCCGATCGTGGTCTGCGACCACACGTAGCCGTTGTCGATCTGCACGGTCGGGATCGGGTCCGACGTCACGACGTCGTCGTTCCGCTGCAGCAGCGGCGGTGGCGTCGACGGCGTATCCGCCGCCGCGGCCCCGGTCGCCCCCAGCGTGGTCATGCCCGTGATCAGCAGCGCGGCCGTCACGACCGACGCGAGTGCGCTCAGCGCCCGCCTCGAAGTGGATGTCTTACCCATGTTGCTCCCCAGCCCCAGATTTCTTCTTCGAAAATGTCACGTACGAGACGCGGTGAAAGTCGTCGCGCCCACGGCTCAGGAGAGCTCGCCCGCGAAGGTCGCCACCGGCTCGCCGGCGGCGTAGTTCACGCTGATCTTCACGGCGCGACCCTTCGTGGGGTCGAGCATGAAGACGTAGGTTCCCGTGGCCTCGTCGCCGGCGGCCAGCTCTCCATGGAGAGGTTCGTTCGGCCCCGCGGTGGTGGCCACGCCGACGTCGCCGTCGTCCGTGACGAGGCTGACGACGGCGGAGTCGATGCTCTGCGCCCGCTTCGAGTCGTTGGCGACCTTCACGGTCACCACGACGGCGGAGCCGGCATACTCGCCCGGCGTCTCGGGGGTGATCTCGGTGGTCGAGATGTCGTCGACGGTCACGACCATGTCGGTTGACAGCGCGATCTCCGCGTCCAGCGCACCGCTCTCCTCGGTCAGCGCGGGAGCCTCGGTGGGCCCCTGGGCTTCGGGATCGGCCGGCGGCGTCCAGTCGGTCGTGCTGGTGCCCTCGGGCTCCGGCGACGCCGCGGTATCCGGTGCCGCCGTGCATCCGGCGAACACGAGCGAGAGCGCCACGACGGGCGCAATGAACAGCGCACGTCGTGCGCGAGATGAGCCGTCCCCAGAACGGCATGCTGAAACAGTGAACACTGCAGCTCCCCAGAACCCAGATCCCCAGCCGGAGCCCCCTCGGCTCCGGTTTCCCCCCAGCCGTGCAGAACACGGCGTCGGCTAATGCTATTGCCGACCGTGGAAAACCACAACCCTCCGCTCAGGAGGAGTGTCGGCGGTATCGCCCGAGCTGTCCGCCGATCGCGTCGACGGCCTGCTCGACCTCCGAGAGGGTGCCGGCATGGCCCCGGCTCCCGTGCCGATCCGCGATGGAGGCCGGGTCCTCGACGGAGCGACGACCGAGGAGACGCCGGAGCCCCCCGCCGCGACCCGGCGAGCCACTGAGGGGCACCGCGCGCGTCCGCGCCCGGTCAAGGTGAGCGACGTAGTCGGCGATGACATCGGAGCCGCCGGGCGCGAACCCGACGCCGAGGTGCGCGGCCTCACGCAGCGTGAACATCCGGTCGCGGTGCTCCGGCGCCGCCCGCACCAGCTCGCCCCGGAGATCGCGCGAGGCGGTCAGCACGAGGTCGGCTGCGGCCAGCATCTCCGGGGTGACCTCGCGGGCTCGATGCGCCTGCGCCCGTGCCCGCCAGTCCTCGTCGGCATGCCGCGACGCGACGTCGGCGCAGATCGGATCTCCGTCGTTGGCGCGCACGCCGGCGCTGCGCACCGAGAGCGAGGACCCCTCCCCGAGCCGGCGCAGCAGCGCCAGCTCGGCCAGCGGCGACCGGCAGACGTTGGCCGCGCACACGATGAGGATCGAGCCGCCGGTCATGCCGCGTCACCGAGCCTTCCGATCTCACGGAACCACTTCACCGCCGCGAGCGCGAGGAACAGGACCGCAGCGGCACAGAGCGCGCTGTACGCGACGAGGAACACCGGCGTCCAGCCCCAGAGGACGAAGACGAGGCAGACCAGTCCGAAGTCGGTCGGCAGCAGCACGAGCGAGCGTCGGAGGGTTCCCCCGCCACGCTCGTGCGTGGACGCGACGGCGTGCTTGCCCTTGAGGAGGTCGTTCAGGAGCATGCCCGAGAACGTGGTCGTGGCGACGATGCTGAACACGATGGGGATCAGCAGCAGCGACGGCGTCTCCGGGAGGACCCGGTACAGGCCGATCAGCACCGCCAGATGAAGCGACGCGATCTTGAGCGTGTCGATGAAGTGGTCCAGCCACTCGCCCTGCGGGCTCCCGCCGCCGCGGAGCCGGGCGACCTGACCGTCCGCGGAGTCCCACGCGTAGCCGAGGACGAGAAGGAGCGCGATGAGCAGCCCCAATGGCACGGTGACCGGGGCGAAGGCGATGAGGCCGATGGCGGCGAACGAATGGACGGCGCTGATGATCGACACCTGGTTCGGCGTGAGTCCGAGCCGGAACGCCACCGCGGCGAGCACGCGTCCGAGCCGGCGATTCACGTAGACCGAATAAGCGGGGGCGCCGCGGGCGTGACCCTTCTGCGCCCTCGCGAGCTGACGGTAGGCGTCTACGACCATGTCGTTCCCTTCGATTCCGTGCCGGACAGGCGCGCGATCCGCCGGGCCTCGCGCACCCCGCGGACGTAGGCGCGGAGCGGAGCGGCGGAGTGCAGCAGCTGTCTCCGGCCGCCGCGGAGGATCACCTCGCGGGCGGTACGGGGTATCGACCGGCGCCAGCGATGCACGGTCTCGTCGTCGAGGTGCCGGACCGCGTACAGCATCCGGTTGCGGATGTTGTAGAAGTAGTAGCCCTCCGACTTCGCCCTCGCGAGCTGGGGCTCGGCGCGTTGCGTACCGCCCTCGTCGTGCACGGCCGTCGCCTCCTCGACGAGGACGAGCGTGCCTCCGGCCGAGACGACGCGGCGGGAAAAGTCGACGTCCTCCCAGTAGAGGAAGTACTCGTCGTCGAAGCCTCCCGAGAGCGCCCACACCTCGCGGGTGATCCACAGGCAGGCGCCGCTCAGCCACGGCTCATAGGGGCGCACGTCGTCAGCCCGGCGTTTGCGGCGCGCGCGCATCGTGCCGTCGTCGAGCAGGAGGTCGATGCCGGCGAACCAGGTGCGTCCGTCGGAGTCGGTGATCACCGGCGAGGCGAGGGTCGTGCGCGAGGCCGCGGTGACCGCTGCCAGGCGCGCCAGCGACGCTCGGTCGATGTGGGCGTCCGGGTTGATCACGAGGACGTCGGTCGCGCCGTCGGCGAGCGCTCGGGCGACCCCGATGTTGACGCCGCCGCCGAATCCGCTGTTCGTCTCGGGGGCGATGAGGGTCCATCCGTGCGCCTGTGCGACGGCGACGGCGGCCTCGCGCTCGGCGGTACCCGCCCAGTTGTCGACGACGACGATCAGCGTCCCCTCGTCGACGGCACGGGCCTCGCGCTCGACGAGCACCAGGTTGCGCTCGAGCAGCCGCGCCGAGGCGTAGTTCACGACGACGACGGCCAGCCGTCCGTGCACGATTGACACGCGATCCTCCCCCCGGATCCGCCCACACGGTCCGCTCGGGTCGCCGGTCGAATTCCCCAGAGTCGCGACCGGCGTCGACTCCCAGGACACCGACTATACGCCAGAGCCGGCTCGGCGCACCCGCCGTTCACGGTACGATGAGCCGGCGCGGGGACACAGGCGCACGACTGCCATGGGGATGAGGCGGATGACGAGGGGACCGGGGACGGGCGACGCGATCGCCGTGACGATCGGCGTGCCCACCTACCGACGGCCGGAGCTGCTGGCAGCGCTGCTGCGCGCACTCCCTGACCGGATCGCGGAATGTGCGGACCTCGGCGTGGACGTGGAGGTGCTGGTCGTCGACAACGACGCCGCGGGCTCCGCGCGCGAGGTGGCCGCGAACGCCGCCCTGCCCGTCCGGTACGTCGTCGAGCCGACGCCGGGCATCGTCGCCGCGCGGAATCGGCTGCTGGACGAGTGCGCCGACCGCGACCTGCTCGCCTTCATCGACGACGACGAGGTCCCCCGTGCCGGCTGGCTCTCGGCGCTGATCACCACCTGGCGCGCGTTCGACGCGGATGCCGTCATGGGCCGCGTCATCTCCGTGTTCGACGACGACGTCGATCCCTGGCTGCTCGCCTCCGGCACGTTCCGTCGTCCGCCCCGCCCGACCGGGACGGTGCTCTCGGTCGCCGCGGCGGGGAACCTGCTGCTCGACCTACGGGCAGTGCGCGGCTTAGGCGTGCGCTTCGACCCGTCCCTCGGGCTCGGCGGCGGCGAGGACACGCTCTTCACCCGCGAACTCGTCGGCCGAGGCGGCCGCATCGTCTGGTGCAACGAGTCCGAGACCGAGGACCTCGTCGTCGCCGCGCGGCTCAGCCGCGCGTGGGCGGCGCAGCGGGCGTTCAGCTCGGCCAATGCCGGCACCCGCATCGACCTGAAGCTCACCCGCGGGAAGCTGCAGCGCGGTCTGCTCCGGGTGCGCTCCCTGATCGGTGGAATCGCCCGGATCGTCGTCGGTGCAGCGCGTCGAGCCTTCGGTGCCGCGACCTCGAACATCACCCATCACGCCCGCGGCACCCGCCTGATCCACCGCGGCCGCGGCACCATTGCCGCCGCTCTCGGCCGCCGCTACGACGAATACCGTCGCCCTTCGGAGGACAACACGATGACCGAATCCGCGTCGACCATCCGCGTGATGCAGTCCCTGGGCGCGCCGCGCCCCACGACGAATCCGTACAACAAGATGCTCGACGAGGCCCTGGGGACGACGGAGGGGCTGGAGCATCTCCAGTTCTCGTGGAAGACCGCCCTCTTCGGCCGCTACGACGCCTTCCACTGGCACTGGCCCGAGGCCAAGCTCCACGGATCCACCTGGTGGAAGTCCACCGGCAAGTTCCTCCTCACGGCGGCCCTCGTCGCCAGGCACCGCCTGTCTCGACGCATCGCCGTGGTGCGGACGGTCCACAACATCGAGCTTCCCGATGACAACGCGCCCCGCTTGTGGCTGCTGCGGTCCATCGATCGGCACACCGACTATCGAATCGTCATCAACGAGACGACGCCGCTCCCTCCGGGCACGCCGCACAGCCTCATCCTGCACGGCCACTACCGCGACTGGTACGCCGCGTTCCCGTCCGCCGAGCGCGTGCCCGGTCGGCTGGGATCGTTCGGCGGGGTGCGTCGCTACAAAGGCCTCGAAGGGTTCATCGACGCCTACGCGGAGGCGGTGACGATCGAGCCGACCCTGAGCCTGAAGATCGGCGGTCGCCCCTCCACCCCCGAGCTCGGCGACGACCTCCGTGAACGGACCTCCGGTCTCCCCGCCGTCGAACTGCACCTGGACTTCCTGAGCGATGCCGAGCTCGTCCAGCTCGCGACCTCCTCCGAGCTGATCGTGCTGGCCTACCGCTTCATGCACAACTCCGGCAGCGTCCTCGCGGCCCTGTCGATGGCACGGCCCGTGCTGGTGCCGCGGAACGAGGCGAACGAGGCACTGGCGCGCGAAGTGGGGGCCGAGTGGGTGCTCCTGTACGACGGCGACCTCGACGCCGCAGCCGTGGTCGAGGCCTGGCGCGCGGCATCGACGCTGACCGGGGCACCCGACCTCTCCCGCCGCGAATGGGCGGACGCCGGCCGTGCCCACCGGGACGCTTTCCGCGATGGCGTCGCACTCAAGCGTCGGCGCCGCCACCGCGTCTGACCCACCCCCACCCCGCCCGCTCAACGACGAGAGGCTCCATCCATGTCCACATCCCTCAAGGGCGCGTTCTTCCGCGCCAAGGCAGCGACCGTACGGGCGAGAGCGGGGGCCTTCCATCGTGAACTCCTCGCGAACGAGCGCATGGCCCCGGCCGAGTTCGCCCGTATGCAGAACAGGCTCGCTCGCGACATCGCGGCGTTCGCCATGGACTCGTCCGCGTTCTACGGCGCCCGCTACCGCGAGCTCGGTGTCCGCGCGGATGCCCTGACCGATCCGGAAGCCTGGGCGGCGTTGCCGATCCTCGACCGGGCGACCGTCAAGCAGCACGCGGCGGAGATGCGCACGCCCGAGGCGACGGAAGCCAGTGGGCGACCTGCCCTGACGGGCGGCAGCACGGGAGAGCCCCTCGCCACCCTCCACGACGCCAGGGTGCCGGCCCTGGCGCTGAGCTGGAGGATGTACTCCTGGTGGGGCATCGAGCCGTACGACGACCTCGCCAGGGTCGGTCGCTGGAACTTCGGGCGGCTGGCGACCATCAAGAACGACCTCGCCTGGTGGCCCACCACCCAGGTCTATCTGGACGCCGGGCTGATCTCGGAGCAGACGATGGAAGCGTTCCATCGTCGACTCACCGCGACGCGACCGCGCCTGATCGAGGGTTACGTCGGAGCAATGCTGGAGTTCGCCGACTTCCTGGAGCGCCGGAAGCTGAGCGTTCCCGTCCCGACGGCGATCGCCACGACGGCGGCGCCGCTCACGGCCTCCGCCCGCGCTCGGCTCGAGTCGGTCTTCGGCGCTCCCGTCTACGACGAGTATCGCGGTTCCGAGTTCGGATGGATCGCCGGGGAATGCGCCCATCGCGACGGCCTCCATGTCTTCGCCGACGTCCGCCGGGTGGAGGTAGTGGACGAGGAGGGAGCTCCCGCAGCCCCCGGCCAGTTGGGCGACCTCGTCATCACGGATCTGCGCAATAAGGTCTTCCCGCTGATCCGGTATCGCACCGGCGACAAGGGCATCCTGCGATCTGAGCCGTGCCGCTGCGGCAGTGCCCTCCCACTCATGGAGCAGCCTCAGGGGCGGACGACGGACATGATCCGTCTTCCCAGCGGCACCGTGCTCGCGCACCGCCTCATGGGGATGTTCGCCGCACACCCGGAAGCCGTGCGTCTCTTCCAGATCCACCAGCTCGCCGATCACTCGATCACCATCCGCGTCGTGGAGGGCGACGGCGCGGAGGCGCGGAGTCAGATCGAGAGCGCGGTCGCCGCACTGCGGGAGCGGATCGCGAACGAGGTGCCGGTGCGTACCGACTTCGTCGATTCCCTGCCCTACACGGGCGGCAAGACGAAGTACATCATCAGCGACGTGCCTCCCTCGGCCTGAGCGCCGACCTCAGCCGTCGGCCCGGAGACCGCGGACGAGCGCGTCGACCATCGTCGCGGTCGTGAAGCGCCGCTCGACCTCGATGCGGCCCTGCCGCCCCAGCTCGGCGGCGCGGTCGGGATCATCGAGCATCCCGATCAGCGCCTCCGCCAGAGCCTCCGGCTCCCCCGGCGGGACGAGGGCACCGGTGCGGGTGCTGACGTAGTCACGCATGCCCGGGGTGTCCGAGACGACCACGGGACGCGCGGTGGCGAGCGCCTCGAGGGCGACCGTCATCCCGGATGCGTGCAGGTTCGGGCGGGTCGCGGTCACCACGACACTCGCTGTCGCGTAGAGATCGCGGAGTTCGGTGTGCGGCAGTCGGCGCACGAGCCGGACGCCCTCCGGAGGCGTCAGCGCGGAGGGCGACTGCACGACGACGTCGACGCCCGGGCGCGCGGCGAGGACCAGGGCGAGCGCGGCGTACAACGTCGCGGGATCCCGGTCCCTGTCGTTGCCCGCGCTGACGATCCGGGGGGTGACCGACGGCGGGTGCGCGGCGAAGAACTCGTGGTCGATCCCGAACGGGACGACGAAGACCCGCGGCCCGCCGGCCCCGAGGAGACGCTGCAGCGGGACCACCTGCGCCTCGCTGAGCACCCAGAGCGCCGTTGCCGCCCGCAGCATCGTCACCAAGCGACCGGGTGCGGCACCGGCCGCCGCCATGTCGGTGAGCCAGATGACCCCCGCGGCGTACCGCGTCCGCGGCCGCAGGATCTGGAGGCGGTAGGCCGTGTTCTCGTCCCAGGCGATGGCGAGCCCGCGCGGGGTCGGGGGCCGAGGCCGGCGCGTGCGCGGAGCCGTGCGATCCGACCGGGATCGGGGAGTTCGTCCACCTCCACCACGGCATGGTCGCGGAGAGCGTCCAGCCCATACGGCCACACGCTCGGAACCTCCCCCCTGGCGTGTGCGCGCGCCCAGACGGAGGCCGACTGCTCGGCACGATGCGCCCAGGTGACGGACAGCGCCGGGCTGTCCTCGGATCCCACGAGGCCCACTATGGCCCTCGGCCCGGGCGGTGTAAAGGGCGACTTCTCCGCTAGAGTCGAGCGTACGACTGTGGGGGTCGTCGGACGGCAGGGGATGGCCGTCCTCTCAGTGACGCCGCCACGAGCATCGATGTTTCACGAGGGGGATACATGAAGGGCATCATTCTGGCGGGCGGCTCGGGGACGCGGCTGCACCCCATCACGCTGGGGGTCTCGAAGCAGCTGATCCCGGTCTACGACAAGCCGATGGTGTACTACCCGCTGTCGACGCTGATGCTCGCCGGGATCCGCGAAATCCTGGTCATCACGACGCCGCACGACGCCGCGCACTTCGAGCGGCTGCTCGGGGACGGCTCGCAGTTCGGCGTCTCCCTCTCGTTCGCTCAGCAGGAGTCGCCGGACGGCCTCGCACAGGCCTTCACGATCGGCGCGGACTTCATCGGGGACGACAGCGTCGCCCTGGTCCTCGGGGACAACCTGCTCTACGGGCCGGGCCTGGGCACGCAGCTCAAACGCTTCGCCGACATCGACGGCGGCGCGGTCTTCGCCTACTGGGTGGCGGAGCCGGAGGCCTACGGGGTCGTGGCGTTCGACGCCGACGGCCAGGCCGTCTCCCTGGAGGAGAAGCCCGCCGCGCCGCAGAGCAACTACGCGGTGCCCGGCCTGTACTTCTACGACAACGATGTCATCGAGATCGCCCGCAACCTCGCGCCGAGCGCCCGTGGGGAGTACGAGATCACGGACGTGAACCGGGCCTACCTCGAGCGCGGCAAGCTCCAGGTCGAGGTCCTTCCGCGCGGGACGGCGTGGCTGGACACCGGGACGTTCGACCAGATGACCGACGCCGCCGACTATGTGCGCACGATGGAGCGCCGCACGGGGATGAAGATCGGCGTGCCGGAGGAGGTCGCCTGGCGTCAGGGCTTCCTCGACGACGAGGCCCTGCGCACGCGCGCGGAAGCCCTCGTGAAGTCGGGCTACGGAACCTACCTGCTCGGATTGCTCGAAAGGGGCGCTCGATGACCCGCCTGCTCGTGACCGGCGGCGCCGGCTTCATCGGATCGAACTTCGTCCACCACGTCGTCGCGCACACGGACGCGCAGGTGACGGTCCTGGACAAGCTCACCTATGCCGGCAACCGCGCCTCGCTCGCGGGTCTGCCCGCTGACCGGGTCGAGCTCGTGGAGGGGGACATCGCCGACGCGGCGCTCGTCGACAGCCTGTTCGCCCGGACCGACGCTGTCGTCCACTACGCCGCCGAGTCCCACAACGACAACTCGCTGCACGACCCGCGGCCGTTCCTCGACACGAACATCATCGGCACCTACACGCTGCTGGAGGCCGCGCGTCGCCACGATCGCCGGTTCCACCACATCTCCACGGACGAGGTCTACGGAGATCTGGAGCTGGACGACCCGGCACGGTTCACGGAGCAGACTCCGTACAACCCCTCCTCGCCGTACTCGTCCACGAAGGCCGGCAGCGACCTGCTGGTGCGCGCCTGGGTGCGCTCGTTCGGGGTGCAGGCGACGATCTCGAACTGCTCGAACAACTACGGCCCGTACCAGCACGTGGAGAAGTTCATCCCGCGCCAGATCACGAACGTGCTGCGCGGGATCCGGCCCAAGCTGTACGGCGCCGGACAGAACGTGCGCGACTGGATCCACGCCGACGACCACTCCTCAGCCGTCCTCACGATCCTGGAGAAGGGCGAGATCGGCCAGACGTACCTGATCGGCGCCGACGGCGAGAAGGACAACAAGTCCGTCGTCGAGCTGATCCTCACGCAGATGGGCCAGCCCGCCGACGCCTACGACCATGTCACCGACCGCGCCGGCCACGACCTGCGCTACGCCATCGACTCCACGAAGCTGCGCACCGAGCTCGGTTGGGCGCCGCGATTCTCCGACTTCGAGTCGGGCCTGGCCTCGACCATCGAGTGGTACCGCGCGAACGAGGACTGGTGGGCGCCGGCCAAGGACGCCACGGAATCGTTCTACGCCGCCAGGGGGCAGTGATGACCACGTTCGGCAAGGCGCTCACGATCACGGAGACGCCGATCCCCGGCCTGCTCCTCGTCGACCTCCCCGTGCACGGCGACACCCGCGGCTGGTTCAAGGAGAACTGGCAGCGCGAGAAGATGGTCGCGGCCGGTCTGCCCGACTTCGGGCCGGTCCAGAACAATGTCTCGTTCAACGACGCCGTCGGCACGACACGCGGCATCCACGCGGAACCCTGGGACAAGTGGGTCTCGGTCGCCACCGGCCGCATCTTCGGCGCCTGGGTCGACCTGCGGGCGGGCGAGACGTTCGGGCGCGTCTTCACGGCGGAGATCGACCCGTCGCGCGCGATCCTCGTGCCGCGTGGCGTCGGCAACTCGTACCAGACGCTCGAAGCGGACACCGCCTACACCTACCTGGTGAACGACCATTGGTCGCCCGACGCCGCGTACTCCTTCCTGAACCTCGCCGACGAGACGGCGGCCATCGCGTGGCCGATCCCCCTCGACCAGGTCGAGATCTCTCCGAAGGACCGGGCACATCCTCGACTGGCCGAGGTGACCCCCATCGGCCCGCGGAAGATCCTCGTCGTCGGGGCATCCGGTCAGCTCGGCCTGGCGCTGCGGAGGGCCTTCGGCGACGCGGAGCACGTCGAGTACACGACCCGCGAGACGATGGACCTCCGCGACCCCGGGCTGACCCGCGCACGGCGCTGGCGCGACTACGGAACGATCATCAATGCGGCCGCCTACACGGCCGTCGACCGCGCCGAGACCGCGGAGGGCCGCGCGGAAGCCTGGGCGGCGAACGTCACCGGCGTGTCCGCGCTCGCCCGGGTCGCGACCGAGAACGGCCTCACGCTCGTGCACGTGTCCAGCGACTACGTGTTCGACGGCACGAAAGACGAGCCGTACACGGAGACGGACGGAGTCCGCCCGCTGGGTGTGTACGGCCAGACGAAGGCCGCCGGAGACGCGATCGTGGCGACCGTGCCCCGCCACTACACCCTGCGCACCTCCTGGGTGATCGGCGACGGTCACAACTTCGTGCGCACGATGGCCTCGCTGGCCGGGCGGGGCGTCGCCCCGCGCGTGGTGGGCGACCAGATCGGACGACTCACCTTCACGACGGACCTCGCGGAGGCCATCCGGCACCTGCTCGACGTCTCGGCGCCGTTCGGGCTCTACAACGTGACCGGGGGCGGCGAACCGCACTCCTGGGCCGACATCGCCCGCGCGGTCTACCGGCTGACCGGGCACGACCCGGCCGCGGTCACCTCGGTGACGACGGAGGAGTACTTCGCCGACCAGGCCGGACCGATCGCGCCGCGTCCGCGCAAGAGCGTCATGGACCTCGCCCGGATCACGGCCACCGGCTGGACGCCGCGGGACGCGGATGCGGCCCTCGCCGACTACCTGTCCGCGGACGCTTAGAGCTCTCCCGGCTTCATCGCCTCCGCATCGATGGCGCGGATGATCCGCAGCGTCGCGGTGTTCGGCTCCGGCTCGCCCGCCGCCGCCCTCTCCTCACGCCGCCGACGGGGCGCGTAGACGACGAGGGAGTGGAACAGGAACCGGGCGAAGAAGGCCACGATGAGAGACAGCGCGGTCGCCAGGACGCTGGAGATGTGCCATGTCTCGACCATGAGCACCATCACCGGGATGCGCAGGGCCGCCTCGACGTTGTTGAACGTGAAGGACGCCGCGAAGCGCACCCCGGCGCTGCGGGCGTCGGTGCGCATGTCGGCGAAGACGAAGCGCTCCTGCAGCAGGAAGTTGCCGATGATCGTGACCTCGGCGCCGATGATGGCCGCCCAGACGTAGGGGACGCCTGCCGCCGTCAGGGCCCACATGATCGCGAGGTTGGCGATGGCGCCGAGCACGCCGATCGCCGCGAACAGCGACATCTTCCCGAACCGCAGCCGTGCGAGATGAGCGATGAACGTGGCCCCCTGGCGCAGGCTCGCCTTCGAGGTGCCGTGTCGACGCTCGGCGAACTCCATCGGGATCTCCGCGATCCGCAGATCCGTCCGCGCGAGGATCTCCAGGAGGATCTTGAAGCCTTGCGGCTGCAGTGCATCCAGCCGCAGACGACGGCGGTCGACGAGGAAGAACCCGGTCATCGGGTCGGTGCTCCGGGCGAGCCGCCGGGGGAACATCGCGCGGGTCAGCCACGTCGCGGCGCGGGACACGCCGAAGCGCACGGCCGTTCCCAGGCCGCTCGTGTCTCCGCCGCCGACGTAGCGGGAGGCCGCGACCACGTCCGCGTCGCCGTCCGCGAAGCGGTCCAGCAGTGTCGGCAGCAGCTCGGGGGGATGCTGGAGGTCGCCGTCCATCACGATGCAGACATCGGCCGCCGCGGCGCCCAGGCCGACGACGACCGCTCCGCCGAGGCCTCCGACGTTGTCCGAGCGATGGATCACCCGCACCGGGATCGGGGCGTCGACCGCGACGCGCTCCACCTCGGCCGCGGTGTCGTCGCTGCTGTCGTCGACGAAGAGGATCTCGGCGTCCCGTCCCGCCAAGGCCGCGGCCGTGCGCTCCACGAGCTCGGCGACGTTGTCGCGCTCGTTGTACGTCGGCACGATGACCGTGACCCCTGCCCCCAACGTGGTCCCCTTCGTCGTTCCGCAGCCCCATCGGCTCCGGCATCCATCGTTCCATGGGTTCCTATGGGCTGCAGGACACGTTCCTGCTAGAGTGTCGTCTGCGGCTGTGGGAGTCGCGCCGAACGGGTGGGGATCCGTTCGACTGGGGAATGATCGATCTGGGGAGATCATGGGGACGCGTATCGGCTATGCCGTCGGAGCTTTCGACCTTTTTCACGTCGGGCACCTGAATCTGCTGCGACACGCCAAACAGCACTGCGACATCCTGATCGCCGGCGTCGTGAGCGACGAGATGCTGCGTCAGGTCAAGGGGATCGAGCCGGTCATCCCGACCGCCGAACGTGCCGAGATCGTCCGGCACATCTCCTTCGTCGACGACGTCTACGTCGAGACGACGCCGTCGAAGATGGACTCGTGGCGCGACGTGCGCTTCACCCACTTCTTCAAGGGCGACGACTGGCGCGGCACCGAGAAGGGCCTCCGGCTGGAGAGCGAGTTCGCGGAGGTGGGCGTCGAGGTCGTGTACTTCCCGTACACCGCGCACACGTCGAGCTCGGCGCTCCGCCGCGCGCTCGATGCGATCACCGCCAACGCCACGGCCTCCGCGGTCGGCGCGACCCGCTGAGGCGGGGTCAGTTCGCGACGCCGAGGAGGCTGCGCGCCATCCGCGCCACGTGCGGCGGCGTGTGCGGACCGAGCCACACCGTCCAGTGCTCCGGGGGCTCGCTGCACGTCCACTCCAGGCACCACGCGTAGACGGCGTTCGCGAGGCGCTCGCCACGCGCGTGGGCGCGCGTCCCCTCGGCCCGTACGAGCCAGCGGACCGAGACCCCCGGGGGGACGTCGATGTGCCGGAACTGGATGCGGGCCGCCGCTTCGATGAGGATGACGCCGTGCGCGTCCCACGGGAG
Organism: Microbacterium sp. CFSPD4_SD4; assembly: GCF_057364585.1. NCBI lineage: Bacteria > Bacillati > Actinomycetota > Actinomycetes > Micrococcales > Microbacteriaceae > Microbacterium > Microbacterium sp. CFSPD4_SD4. Next base: position 15,338 of record NZ_JBNFOC010000003.1, on the reverse strand, counting down.
CCGCGACGCGACGCGCGCGATGGCTCCGGCATCGGCCGCATCCCCGGCGATGAGCACCGCTCCTTCCATCGCTTCCCAGTCCGGATCCTCCAGGTGCTCGCACGCGCTGCTCATACCTCCACTATAGGTAAGGCTACCCTTACCTTCAAGGGCGACTAGCCTTCGACGGTTGCGCTCGTCAACGCCGTTGGCCGGCGACGTCGCCGCGGGGCAGCCTTGTTCCGTGAGCAGCAACAGGAATCGACGGATCTCCGCCGGACGACGCCTGATCGGCGCCCTGGCCGGCCTCCTCGTGGCCACAGCCCTCGGCGGATGCGGGATGACGGTCCCCGCGGACCCGGACGGCACCCTGGACCGGGTCACGGGCGGGGAGCTGCGGGCCGGCACCTCGCCCGACCCGGGCCTCGTAGAAGTCGACGGCGGCGAGCCGCGCGGGCCAGTCGTGGATCTCGTCGACGACTTCGCCGCGAGCGTCGACGCGGACGTCACGTGGACGGTCGCGACCGAGGAGAGCCTGGTGGGCATGCTGGAGACGGGCGACCTCGACCTCGTGGCCGGCGGACTGACGCCGGACACCCCGTGGATCGACAAGGCGGGCGTGACCCGCGGCTATCCGGGTATCGAGGGCGCGGGAGATCGGGAGCTCGTCATGCTCGTGCCCCTCGGCGAGAACGCCTTCCTCTCGGCCCTCGAGGCCTCTCTCGACGAGGAGGTCGCTCGATGACCGGGACGAAGCAGTTCGGGCGCACCGAGCTCCCCGACGAACAGCAGCAGGCCACGCGGAAGGCCGTGCGCTGGGAGATCTTCACGATCGTCTACACCTCGATCACGATCACCGTGATCGCCCTCGTCGTGGGCGAGTCGCAGGCGATGCGCACGGCGTGGATCGAGGACATGCTGTCGCTCATCCCGCAGTTCGCCTTCCTCCTCGCGCTCCTGTTCGTGCGGCGACGCCCCACCCGGAAGCACCCCTATGGCCTCCACCGGGCGATGGGCGTCGGCCACCTCGTCGCCGGTGTCGCGCTCCTCGCGGTCGGCCTGAACCTCGCCGCCGAGGCCGTCGCCGGGCTCATCCGCGGGGAGCATCCGACCATCGGCACCGTGCAGGTGTTCGGACAGACGATCTGGCTCGGCTGGCTGATGGTCGCCGTCATGGCCGTCGTGATCGTCGGGCCGGTGTTCTTCTACGGCCCGGCCAAGGCCAAGCTCGCCCCCGTCCTGCACAACAAGCTGCTCTACGCCGACGCCGACATGGCCAAGGCCGACTGGCAGACGACGGTCGCCTCCATCGTCGGAGTGCTGGGTGTCGGCGCGGGCATATGGTGGCTCGACGGTGCCGCGGCGCTCTTCATCTCGCTCGGCATCATCTGGGACGGCTTCCGCAACACGAAGACGGCGATCGTCGACCTCATGGACCAGCGCGCCCGCACCTTCGACAGCGCGGAGCCGCATCCGCTGGCCCGCGATGTCGTCTCCTACCTGCGCAGCCGCCCCTGGGTGGATCAGGCGGCCGTGCGCATGCGGGATCAGGGCCAGGTGTTCCACATCGAGGCGTTCGTGGTGCCGCATCATCATGGCGTCCGCACGGCCGACCTGACCGCCGCGTCCGAGGGTATCGCCGACCTGGACTGGAAGGTGCAGGACGTGGTGATCGTCCCGGTCGAGAAGCTGCCGGACGAAGCGGACCCCGGTCGATGAGCGCCGCCGACGAGGCGCTGTTCCCCGGCTTCACGACCACGCGGATCCCGACCGCGGAGGCGGACATCCTCGTGCGCCACGGCGGCTCGGGGCCGCCCGTGGTGCTGCTGCACGGCCACCCCCGCACCTCGGCGACCTGGCATCGGGTGGCCCCGCTCCTCGTCGAGCGCGGCTTCACGGTGATCTGCCCCGACCTGCGCGGATACGGGCGTTCCCGCGGCCCGGCGCCCACCGCCGATCATGCGGCCCATTCCAAACGCGCCGTCGCCCGCGACATCCGCACCGTCGCCGAGCGACTCGGCCATGAGAGCTTCCGCCTGGTCGGGCACGACCGTGGCAGCTACGTCGCGCTCCGACTCGCCCTCGATCACCCGGAGACCGTCGAACAGGTCGCCCTGCTGGACTGCCTGCCGATCTCGGAGCACCTCCGACGCTGCGACGCGACCTTCGCCGCGCACTGGTGGCACTGGTTCTTCTTCGCCAGCCGGACATCCCGGAGCGCGTCATCGGCGCGGACCCGGAGGCCTGGTACGCGCCCAAGGCCGACCCGGCGACGATGGGCACGGCGAACCACGCCGAGTTCCTGCAGGCGGTGCGGCAGCCGTCGGTCGTCCGGGCGATGCTCGAGGACTACCGTGCCGGCCTCACGATCGACCGCGCGCACGAGGAGGCCGATCGCGCCGCCGGGCGTCGGCTCCGGATGCCGACCCTCGTGCTGTGGTCCGAACGCGACGATCTCGAGGAGCTCTACGGCGACCCCCTCCGCATCTGGCGGGACTGGGCCGACGATGTCCGCGGCCACGGCATCGACAGCGGGCACCACATGGCGGAGGAGGCGCCCGAACCTCTCGCCGCCGCACTGGCGGGCTTCTTCGGAGCCACCCCTCCCCCACGGCCGTAGGCTGGAGGCATGACCAACCCCGCCTCCGACACCATCACGATGTTCGGCGCCGACTGGTGCCGCGACTGCATCCGCACGAAGAAGCAGCTCGACGAGCTCGGCGTCGCGTACACGTATGTCGACCTGGTCGCCGACCCCGCCGCCGCAGACATCGCGAAGGACATCTCGGGCCGCACGAACATCCCCGTCGTGGTCTACCCCGACGCCTCGCACCACGTCGAGCCGTCGAACGCCGACGTGGAGTCGAAGCTGCGCGAGCTCTCGATCATCTGATCGTCCTCGCACTCGGCGGATCTCCGCGCGGACGCCTAAGCTGAAAGCCCGTTCGAAGGAGACGCCGATGACTTCTGCGCCCACGACCGCGCCCGCCACCCCCGCCCTCGGCGAGGGCGAGAAGGAACGGCTCGACGCCGCCGTCGCCGATCTGCAGACGGGGACCGCGGTGTGGACCGCGCTCACCGTAGCGCAGCGCGCGACGCTGCTCCGGCAGGTCCGCACGAGCGTCGCCGCGACCGCGGAGGACTGGGCGACGATCGCCGCCGCCTCCAAGGGCCTGGACGCGCGGCATCCGCTCCGCGGCGAGGAGTGGCTGAGCGGCCCGTACAGCGTCCTCGGAGCACTCGACGCCTCGATCGCCACGCTCACCCGGATCGCGAACGGCGCGAATCCGCTCGACGGCATCCGGGTCGACCGCGCACCCGGCGGCCGTGCGCGCGTACATGCCTTCCCCCTCACCGGCATCGACCGGTTCCTGCTGTCCGGCTTCACCGGCGAGGTCTGGCTCGAGCCGGGGACCACGCCGAACACCGCCCGCGCGACCGCCGGTCTGGCACAGCGCACGCCGACGGTGTCCGGGGGCGTCGGACTCGTGCTCGGCGCCGGGAACGTGACCTCCATCCCCGTGCTGGACGTGCTGTACGAACTGCTCGCCCACAACCGCACGGCCCTGCTGAAGGTGAACCCCACGCAAGATTCCCTGGTCCCCGTCTACAAGCGCGCGCTCGCCCCGCTCATCGAGCCGGGACTGCTGCGCATCGTGCGCGGGGGCCCGCCGCCGGCGCCTACCTCACCCAGCACCCCGGCATCGCCCACGTGCACATCACCGGCTCGGCGGCGACCTTCGACACCATCGTCTGGGGACCGTCGACCGGCGAGGGGGCGGCCGCGACGAAGCGCCGCCGTCGCGAGAACCGCCCGCTGCTGAAGAAGCCCATCACCGCGGAACTCGGCGGGGTCTCCCCCATCATCGTCGTGCCGGGGAAGTGGACGGCCGCCGACCTCGCGTACCAGGCCGAGCACATCGCGACCATGCGCCTGCAGAACGACGGCCACAACTGCATCGCGGGGCAGGTCGTCATCCTCTCCGCGGACTGGGACCAGGCAGACGACTTCCGCGCCGAACTGCGCCGCGCCTACGCCACCGCTCCGGAGCGCCCCATCTGGTACCCCGGCGCCCCCTCCCGCATGCAGTCCGCCGCGGACGACTACCCGGACGCCCTCGTGCTCGGCGACCGGCTCCTCGTCGAGATCGATGCCGACGACGACCCCTCAGCCCTGGAGAACACGGAGTACTTCGCGCCGGTCCTCGGCGTGGTGAGCCTCCCCGGCACGGGCCAGGAGTTCCTCGACGCCGCGGTCGCCCACGCGAACGAGAAGCTGCAGGGCACGCTCGGCGCGAACCTGCTCATCGACCCGGCGACCGAGAAGGCGCTCGGCAGCGGGTTCGAGCGAGCACTCACCGCGCTGCACTACGGCTCGATCGCGATCAACGGCTGGACCGCCTTCGGGTTCATCACGCCGACGCTCACCTGGGGCGCATTCCCCGGCGGCACGATCGATGACGTCGGCAGCGGCATCGGCGTCGTCCACAACGCCCTGCTCCTGGATCGGGTGGAGCGCTCCGTGCTGCGCGGCCCCTTCCGGCCGTTCCCGCGCTCGCTCCCCGTCGCGAACGGCGGAGGGCGGATGACCATCCTCCCCAAGCCGCCGTGGTTCGCCTCCTCCCGCACCGGTGCCGCCGTGAGCGAGGGCCTCACCCGCCATCGTGCGGACGGCGGCGCCCTCGGCCTCGTGAAGACACTGCTGCGCGCGCTCCGCGCCTGAGCGGAACGCGTCAGCCCTCGGGGCGGAACCGATCGGTCGCGGCGCGGAGAGCCGCGCGGATGCCGGGTTCGGCGGCGGAGTGCCCCGCGTCATCGATCACCTGGAAGTCGGCTTCCGGCCAGGCACGGTGCAGGTCCCACGCCGTCATCATCGGGGTGACCACGTCGTGGCGGCCCTGCACGATCACGGTCGGGATGTGCCGGATGGCGTCGATCCCCGCGAGCAGCTGCCCCTCGGCCCACCAGCCGCGGTGCACGAAGAAGTGGTTCTCGATGCGTGCGAAAGCGACGGCCCGGCGGGGATCGGCCATCGCCGCGATCTGCTCCGGGTCGGGGCGCAGCGTGACGGTCGCCGCCTCCCACGCCGCCCACGCGAGGGCCGCCGGTTCATGGACAGCCGGGTCCGGGTCGAACAGCCGCCGGTGGTACGCCTCGATCATCCGGAGCGCTCCAGGACCGGGATCGGCGCGATGAAGTCCTCCCACAGGTCGGGGAACAGCGCCGCCGCCCCGCCCTCGTAGAACCACTCGAGCTCGGCGCGACGGAGCGTGAAGATCCCGCGCAGAATCAGCTCGGAGACCACGTCGGGGTGGGCCTGGGCGTAGGCGAGCGCGAGGGCGCTGCCCCAGGACCCGCCGAACACCTGCCACGTCTCGATGCCGAGGTTCTTGCGCAGCAGTTCGAGGTCGGCGATGAGGTGCGCGGTGGTGATGTGCCGGAGATCGGCCTCCGGCTCCGCGGCGGACGGCGTGCTCCGACCGCATCCGCGCTGATCGAGAAGGACGATCCGGTAGACGTCGGGGTCGAAGAACTGGCGCTGCCACGGCGAGGTGCCGCTGCCGGGGCCGCCATGGAGGAACACGACGGGTTTACCCTCGGGGTTGCCGCTGATCTCCCAGGCCACGCGATGCCCGTCGCCGACGAGCAGCACTCCGGTCTCGTGCGGCTCGATGGGCGGATAGAGCCCCTCGGTGTTCGTCATGTTCGGTCCCCCAACCGGTCGTGCGGTCCTGCCGAGTCCACGTTATCTGACAACGGCGGGAGCGCCGGGTCTACGGGTCGAGCTGATCGGCGGGGAGGGTGAACACCTGCCCGCACGCATCGAGCCCGTTCTGGTATCCCTCCGCGAACCAGCGCTGACGCTGCTCGCTGGAGCCGTGGGTCCAGGTCTCCGGGTTCACCTGCCCGGACTGCTCCTGGATGTGATCGTCGCCGACGGTCGACGCCGCGTTCAGGGCGTCGCGGATCTGCTCCTCCGTCGGCTTCTCGAGGTACGGATCGCCGTCGGCGTCGGTCTGCTCGGTCGCGCGGCCGAGCCAGCCGCCGGCATAGCAGTCGGCCTGCAACTCCATGCGCACGCCGTTGCTGCCGGGACCCGTCCCGTTGTTCGGGTACCGCTCCATCGCCCCGAGGAGGTTCTGGATGTGGTGACCCCACTCGTGCCCGACGATGTAGAGCTGCGCGAGGTTCCCGGCCGAGGCCCCGAACTGCTGCTGCATGAGCTGGAAGAACGTGGGGTCGATGTAGACGGTCTCCTCCGGCGGGCAGTAGAACGGGCCGACCGCGTTGGAGGCGGTGCCGCACTGCGTGGAGGTCGCTCCGTCGACGACGATGAGCTGCGGAGCCCGGTACCCCTCCACGTTGTCCTCCCAGAAGGCGTCGAGCGCGACCTGCGCCCCCGCCATCCGGCAGTCGACGTTCGCGTTCGCGTCGGCACCGCTGTCGCAGTTCTCGATGGCCGAACCGCCGGCGGGCTCGCTCCCACCCCCGGGCGCGCCGCCGACGAGTCCGCTCAGGTCGATGCCCAGCAGGGGGCCGGCGATGAGGGCGAGGAGGGCGAGCACGCCGACGCCGGAGCCGCCCGCGATCGCCGCCGTGCGTCCACGGCGGCGCGTGGTGTTGCGGGAGAGGTCGGCGTCGGGATTGAACGTCATGCGTCGAGGGTACTCCGCGCGCCGACACCGCGACGGACGTAGGCTCGTGACATGGCCACCACGATCACCATCACCGGCGCGGGCGGACAGATCGGCTACGCGCTCCTCTTCCGCATCGCCGCCGGCGACATGCTCGGTCCGGATGAGAAGGTGCGGCTGCGGCTGCTGGAGATCCCGCAGGGGCTCGGCGCAGCGGAGGGCGCGGCGCTGGAGCTCCAGGACGGCGCCTTCGACCTGCTTGAGCACGTGGAGGTGACCGATGACGCCGCGGTCGGCTTCGACGGCTGCGACCTCGCCCTGCTCGTGGGCGCCCGCCCCCGCGGTCCCGGCATGGAGCGCGGCGACCTGCTGGCCGCGAACGGCGGCATCTTCGGGCCGCAGGGCGCCGCCATCGCCGCGAACGCCGCCCCCGGCGTCCGCGTGACCGTGGTGGGCAACCCCGCCAACACGAACGCCCTGATCGCCTCCGCGGCGGCCGACGGCGTGCCCGCCGACCGCTTCACCGCCCTCACGCGGCTGGACGAGAACCGCGCACGGGCCCAGCTCGCCCAGACGCTCGGCGCCCCCGTGCACACGGTGCGGCGGGTGCCCATCTGGGGCAATCACTCGGCCACGCAGTTCCCCGACGTGTCGCATGCGACCGTCGGTGGGAAGCCCGTGCAGGATGCCCTGGAGCGGATCGTCGGCGACGTCCCGGCGTGGCTGGACCAGACGTTCATCCCCCGGGTCGCCAAGCGCGGCGCGGAGATCATCGAGGTCCGCGGGTCGTCCTCCGTCGCCTCCGCCGCGAGCGCGACGATCGACCATGTGCGCGACTGGGTCCGCGGGACCGAGGACTGGACCTCCGCCGCCGTCGTCTCGCGCGGGGAGTACGGTGTCCCGGAGGGCCTCGTCTCGTCGTTCCCCGTGCAGTCCGTCGACGGCGAGTGGCACATCGTGGAAGGCCTGGAGATCGACGACCGGGCCCGCGCGCGCATCGACGCCTCGGTCGCGGAGCTCGTGGAGGAGCGGGACGCGGTCCGAGCCCTCGGACTGCTCTGATCCGGTCGCCGCGGGACACCTGGGCAGGGCAGAATAGAGGGCGGAGGTGCGGGATGAGCGACACGATTGACCCGGCGGGAACGACGCCGTCTCTCGACGATGCGCTGACGAGCCCGCTCCACCTCCCGCACGACGCAGCGACGTGCCCGAAGTGCTTCACGGAGCTGCAGCAGAACCGCAACTTCTGGACCGCGCGTCCCGCGGGCTCCCGCCTGGTCGGCCTCGTCGTCGCCCGCGAGGGCATGCCGTCGGTCGTCGAGCAGCGCGCCGACCTCACCCGCTTCGGCGTGCCCATCGAGGGCTTCCGTCACCCGGCGCCGGACATCCTGGAGAGCTGGAACGACCGCCTCGCGCGACTCATCTCGACGCTCCGGACCGGAGACGTGGTCGTGGTGGCGAACATCCGGGCCCTGGGGCTCGACGCCGAAGAGGGCGCGCGCACCGTCGCTGAACTCCGGCGCCACGGGATCATCGTGAAGGTCCTCGGCCACGAGGCGCGTCATCTCGCCGACGCCGCCGGCGCCCGCTGAGAGGCGCCGCTAGAACTCGCCGGACCGCAGACGGGCGAGCGTGCCCGCGCCGATCTCGGCACGGGCGTCGGGACGGTTCGCGTAGAAGGTGACCAGCTCGGCCAGGAGCACAGGGTCGCTCGCGAGGTCGGCCGCCGCCCACGAGGACGGCTGCGCGGTCGCCGTCCGCAGCACCACGCGGTTGCCTTCCAGGCCGGCGCCGACGACCTCGTCCCATGCCACGGCCACGTTGTTGCGCGGGATCCGGAGTTGCAGCCCGTCGGGGCGCAGCGTCAGGCGATGGGCGGAGGGAGCCCGGAACCACGACCGGATGCCGGCGACCGTCATGATCAGCGCGACCACCGGGAGGAGGAGCAGGGTGAGGAGCGGCAGTCGGTCTGCGGGCACCGTGAAGATGCTCCATGCCCACGCCGCGAGGAGCAGGGCCCCCACGGGCGCGAGGGCGCGCAGCGGCCAGACGATCCCCGCGGCCCCGCCGAACGCGATCGCCGGACCGTCGACGACCGGCCGGACGACTCGGACCCGCGAGACGCGGGCATGGGCCACCAGCAGCCAGACGCCCACGGCGACGGCCGCGAGCACACCGATCCCCAGAGCCTTCATCGCGGGAGCCGGATCGGCGAACAGGATCAGGCTGAACAGCAGGACCACGATGGCGAACACGACGCCGAACACGGTGAGTGCCGTGGTCGCCCGCTGCTGCCCCTGCCACCCCGGATGACCGGGTACCCAGATCGTCTCCGGAGACGTCGACTGCTGCTGCCCTGTCACCCGAACAGTCCCTTCCACGCCTTGCCGATGTTGTGCCCCGCGTCGCCCACGAAGTCGGTCGTGTTCTCCCAGGCGTCCTCCGCGAAGTCCGTCGTGGTGTCCCATGCATCCGCCATGCCGGCGTCGATCGACTCCCGGACGTCCTGCGGCACCCAGTTCTCGTACGCCCACACCGCACCGGCACCGACCGCCACCGCGGCCCCGCCGACGACCACCGCCGTGCCCCAGACCGGGAGCGTGACGACACCGGCCGCCGCGAGCGCGGCGACCCCGGCAGCCGCAGCCGCGCCACCCGCCGCACCGCCGATGATCTCCACCGCGGTGGACGACGGGTCATCGCCCGACGACATCGCCGAGCCCAGGTTCCAGGCGTCGACGCCCCAGCCGATGAACGGCACCGCCCGACTCGCGCGAGAGAGTCCGCGGGCCAGATCCTCGGCCTCGTCAGCCGCCCACCGCATGCCGGTGGGGTTGGCGGCCTCGGCAGCGGCCTTGACGGCAGGGTTGCCGGAGCGCAGCTCGCGAACGAAGTCCGATGCTCCGAGACGCAGATCCTCCGCGTGGGAGGTGAGCTCGGCCGCCGTCTCCGCCCACGCCAGGCCCTGGCCCTCGAGGTAGATCTTCGGGACCTCGCCGCTCGCCTCCCGCAGACCGGACAGGATCTTGTCCGCCGTGGACTGGCTCGGCATGGTCCCGAGGAAGCCGTCGAGGTTCTCGCTGATCCAGACCTCGAGCTCGCCCCACCAGGAGCCGACGTCGGCGGCGATCTCGTTGTACAGCTCGATGCGGTCGAGGTGCTCCTGCCACTCGTCCCAGTAGGGGTCGTCGCGCGAGGTGGGGCATACCGGGATCAGGGACACCGGCCGGCCGATGATCATCCCGTTGACCGGGAGCCCCGCCGCCCGCGCATTGTCGCGGTGCGTCGCGAAGTCCTCCTTCATGCGCCGCAGCTGCCCGGCGTACGACCGGAGCTTCTCGGCGGCGTCACGGGCGAGGTCCTTGATCTCCTTCGCGGCGTCGGTCGTGCGCGAGAGGATCGTGACGTAGTCGTCCGCCGACTCGCCGTACCAGTGCCCGCGCACGCCGGTCGGGATGAAGGTCGTGACATTGGAGGAGACGTCTGCGGCGTCCTTCAGGTCGGGGTCGAGCCAGTCCGCGGCCGCCTGCACCTGGTCGGCGTCGCCGTACGTGGTCGTGTCGATCGTCATCAGAGGTCCTCGACGATGGCCGCGACCGGGTCGAGCTGGTCGATCACGTCCTGCTCGTTCGTCTCCGCGTCGTCGGCGATGGCGCGGACGATCTCTCCGAGGGTGCCGTTGATCCGGTAGAGGGCGTCGACGCCCTCCCCCACCCGCTGCATGATCGCGGCGACCGTATCGGAGGCGAGCCCGCCGTCGACGGCCGTCGGAATGCCGGAGAGCTTCGTCTCGATGAGCTCGACCGCCTCCTCGTGCATGTCCGCATGGACGGCCATCACCTCCGGATCCATCGCGATGCGGCTCATGCGATGGCTCCGTTCCGGCGGTAGGACGCGGGCACGTCGAGGTCGAAGATGACGACGTCGTAGGGCTGCGCCTCCTTGATCTGACCGAGGTCCTCGGTGCGCACCAGCACCCAGGGCTGCCGCTCGCCGGCGAGCTCCAGCAGCCGGTCGAGGGCGGTGTAGGCGAGCAGTGCACGCCGCCCGTCCTTCAGCTCCCGGATCTCGACGAGCTGCTCCTCGGGCGTCGACGTCACGCTCAGGGGCAGGTACAGCACGGGTGGGACCATCGGCGTTGCGGCCGGCATCGGTTCGAAGGTCATCTCGGTCTCTCCTCGGTTGTCACTCGTAGCTCGGCGGCACCCACAGCAGCTGCGCGGAGACGAGGCCCCGATCGCGGCTGACGATCTGCGCACGGCCCGGAATCGCGGGAACGGCCTTCACCTTGCCGATGAGCTGGCCCTCCTCGGGGCTGCCCGAGAGCAGGATGCCGGTCGCACCCAGGTCGGTCATGCGCTGGATGATCGGATCGTACGCGGCGCGGCTCGCCCCGCCGGTGCGGCGGGTGAGGATCACGTGGAGGCCGAGGTCGGCCGCCTGCGCGAGCAGCGGCGCGAGGACCGCGACCGGATTGCCCTGCGAGGTCGCCACGAGGTCGTAGTCGTCGATGAGGACGAAACCCTCCGCCCCCTTCCACCACGACCGGCTGCGGAGCTGGTCGGGCGTGACATCGGGTCCGGGGATGCGGCTCCGGAAGAACTGCGCGAGCTCGTTCATCCCGCCCTCGGTCATCTCGTGCGACGTGAGGTAGGCGCCGAGGTATTCCTGCGGGATCTCGCCGAGCAGGGCACGACGGTAGTCGACGACGAAGATCTTCGCCTCGGTCGGTCCGTACAGGCGCGTGATCTCGTGCACGACGCCGCGGAGCATCGACGACTTGCCGGAGTCCGCGTCGCCGTACAGATACAGCAGCGGCTCGGCGACCGGATCGATCGAGAACGGGGCGAGGTTCGCCTCGTCGATGCCCAGCAGGAGTTCGCGGGGCTCCGCGCCGTCCGGCGACTGCGCGGCCGCGACGGCGCGCAGATCGGCATGGCTGATGCGCGAGGGCAGCAGGCGCAGCTTGGGTCCGGCCGGTCCGTGCCACGCCGCCGCGACGCGCGCCACGAGGTCGTCGATCCCGTCGGGCAGGCTCGATGCGTCGTCCACGCCGTCGACACGCGGCAGCGCCGTGAGCATCTGCAGACCGCGGTCGTTGAGGCCGCGGCCGGGGATGGCCGTGACGTTCTCCGCCGCCTTGCGGTTGACCTCGGAGTCCGTCGGGTCGCCCAGACGCAGCTCGATGCGGGTGCCGATGAGGTCCTTGATGTTGGCCCGGATCTCCATCCAGCGCGCCGCCGTGATCACGACGTGGACGCCGTAGGTGAGACCGCGGGCGGCGATCGCCTGGATCTGCGGCTCCAGCATCTCGAACTCGGCGCGGAGCGTGCCCCATCCGTCGACGATGAGGAAGATATCGCCGTAGCCGTCGTCGGCCAGTCCCTGCCCGCGGCGCTGCCGGTAGGCGTCGATCGAGTCGATGCCGTGCTGCCGGAAGTACACCTCGCGGGCGTTCAGCAGGCTGGTGACCTCAGCCACCGTGCGGCGGACGACGTCCGGCTCGGACCGCGTCGCGACGCCACTGATGTGCGTGAAGTCCTGCATGCCGGTGAAGCTGCCGCCGCCGAAGTCGATGACGAAGAACTGCACCTCCTGTGGCGTGTGGGTGAGCGCCAGGGCGGCGACCGTCGTCCGCGCGAGCGTGCTCTTACCGCTCAGAGGCGCGCCGACGATGGCCATGTGGCCGGCCGCGCCGCCGAGTGAGACCGCGAGGTTCTCGCGGCGCTGCTCCAGCGGCACGTCGACGATGCCGAGCGGGACCGTGAGCGCTCCCGCCTTCCGCCAGCGCGGGGAGACGAGACCGAGCGACGGGTCCTCGACGAGGTCGCCGAAGAGCTGGTCGAGGGTGGCCGGTGTCACCAGCGGCGGCAGCCACACCTGGTGCGCCGCGGGGCCGCGTCCCTTCATGGACTCGACCGCGATCTCGAAGGTGTTGCGCTTCTCCTCCGGCTCGGCGTCGACCACGACCTCCGGCTCGTCCACCGGCGCCTCCGCCCGCCACACCGGCGCGGCGGTGAACAGCTCGACCGCGGTCGAACCCGTGCTCTGGCCGGAGCCGGACGAGGCCCGACGACGACGACGCGGCGGTGGTCCGGACACGTACGCGGCGCGGAACTGGGTCATGGTCTCGGTGTCGGACTTCAGGATGCCGGCGCCCGGCTGCGTGGGCAGGTGATAGGCGTCCGGCACGCCGAGGACCGTACGGGACTCGGCCGCCGAGAACGTCCGAAGACCGATGCGGTAGGAGAGGTGCGTGTCGAGGCCGCGCAGCTTGCCCTCCTCCAGCCGCTGGGAGGACAGCAGCAGGTGCACCTGCAGCGAGCGGCCGAGCCGGCCGATGTTGACGAACGTGTCGACGAACTCCGGCTTGGCCGACAGGAGCTCGGAGAACTCGTCGGCGACGATGAGCAGGGCCGGCAGCGGCGCCAGGTCGGTGCGGCCGCCGCGACGCGCCTTCTCGTAGTCGGCCACGTTGGCGAACGGACCGGTGGCCCGCAGCAGCTCCTGTCGGCGCACCATCTCGCCCTGGAGCGCGTCCTGCATGCGGTCGACGAGGGAGATCTCCTCACCGAGGTTCGTGATGATGGCCGAGACGTGCGGCATGTCGGCCATGCCGGCGAACGTCGCGCCACCCTTGAAGTCGACGAGCACGAAGTTGAGCTGCTCCGGCGAGTGGGTCATCGCGAGCGCGAGCACGAGCGTGCGGAGCACCTCCGACTTCCCCGAGCCGGTGGCACCGATGATGAGGCCGTGCGGGCCCATACCCTGCTGCGCCGATTCCTTGATGTCGAGGATGAGCGGGCTGCCGTCCTCGGTCTGGCCGATCGGCACGCGGAGCCGGTCGCGCTCCAGGCGCGGTGCCCAGGCGGCGTCGAGGTCGAGGTCGCGCACATCGGGAAGACCGAGGAGCTCGACGAGCTCGGCCTGGCCGGTCGCGCTCTTCTTGCTCGCGATCGCCGTGCCGCCCGAGTACAGGGCGATGAGCCGGCGGGCGGTCGCCTCCGCCTCGACGATGGTGATCGCATCGGCCTCGAACGGCCGTGCGGGCACCTGCAGGCTGACGAGCTCGGCGCGCGTGCTGGCACCGCCGGTCTCGAACGCGATGCGCAGGGCGTTCGGGTCGTCGAGGTCACCCCAGCGGGCGGGGAGGTCGATCACGGTCACGCCCTGCACGCCGTCGCCGGTGACGAGGGCGTCGTTGAACGACGTCGTGGCGCCGTCCGTGACGATGACGATGTGCGGCGTCTTCGGTCCGGAGCCGTCGCGGGCGAAGCGCGAGCGCTCGCGCACCTCGGGCGGCAGCATGTCCTCGAGCTCGGACAGCTGCGAGCCGATCATCCGGGCGGCGCCGAGGCCGTCCCGCACGGTGCGTGAGTGCGTGTGCGGCAGCCACTTCGCCCACTCCCACTGCGGGAGCACGCCGGTGTCCGCGGCGATGACGATCTGCAGCACGTCGGGGTCGTGCATGGTGGCCGCGTGCAGCAGCATGGCCCTGGCCAGCGCCCGGGTCTCGTCCTCGTCACCGGTGATCTCGATGCGGGCGTAGTCGCGGAGGGTGACGCCGAGCGGGAGGTTCTTCTGGACCTCGTGCGTCAGCATGAAGCGGTGCGCGGCCGAGGCGGCGACGGGGTCGAGCTGCGCCAGCGGCGGGAGCTCCGGGGCTTCGAGCGTGACGCACAGCGGCTGATCGGTGACGCCCACGCGGACGGACAGGAAGTCGGGGTCGTTGACGCCGCGCTCCCAGACGCGGGTGCGCTCCTCCGCGAGATACGGCAGCGTCGACGGCGCCGGCAGGTGCCAGTTCGCGGAGCGGCGCTGCTGGCGGGCGGCGACGCGGACGGTCTGCCGCAGCTCGGTCAGATACGCGAGGTACTCGCGGCGGGCACCGAGCGTGGCCGCCTGCCGCTGGGAACGCTGGCGCCACCCGTTGACGGCGACGAAGCCGAGTGAGGACAGCAGGAACATGCCGCCGGTGAGCAGACCCGTGACGGACTGGTTCGACATGGTGACCATGACGATCGCGCCGACGCTGCCGAGCATGGGCAGCAGCGACCCGAGGATCCCGATGCCGCCGTCGTTCGGCTGCAGCTCCGGCGGGGCCTGGACCGGGAGCCTCCCGGAGGGGACACGGGGCGGGGCGAGACGGGGTCCTGTCATGCTCTCTCTCCGGCGCTGCTGTCGGTGCCCAGCAGAAGGCTGATGGTGAAGCTGCGGTTGCCCATGCGGACACGGTCGGCATCGTCGAGGAGCACGCGCTCGCCGGCGACCAGCTCGGTCGTCTGGCCGTCGTCGCTGCGGACGTCGGAACCGTTGGTGGAACCGAAGTCGGTGACCCACGTGCGGCCGCGGGAGTGCTCGATGCGCAGATGCGTCTTCGAGACCGAAGCGTCGGGGTCGGTGACGACGATGAGGCGGTCGTCGTGCGCGCTGGCGACGGGGCCGCGCCCGAGGTTCGCGGCGACGGGGAGGGCGAGCTGCACCCGCTGGCCGGTGTCGAAGATGAGCAGGAGGGCCCCGGTCTCGGGGGCTGCCGCAGGCGCCTCGGTACCCGCCTGCGACCCGGGCGCCGGGGCGACGGTGAAGAGCGGCCGATCCGATCCGGGGGCCGCCGGTTCCGGGGTCTCGGTGCGGCGGGAGGCGGCGCGGGCGTCGGTGGGCTGGGAGTCCTCGTCCACGACGGACGGCGACGCCACCAGCGGCAGACCTGCGGCGGAGCGAGCG